>JAFWSH010000027.1 GCA_017519405.1 Clostridia bacterium | reverse complement strand
TCGGTACTTTCAGGGACTGCAGCAGCCTGACGAGCATCACGATCCCGGATAGTGTGACCAGCATTGGCTGGGGTGCTTTCAATGACTGTGAGAGTTTGACCATCTCAGCCTTCGCCGGCAGCTGCGCTGAGCAGTATGCGCACGAGAACAATATTCCCGTGGTGAACATCTGACACTCAAAAAGAATCAGGGCACTGCCACGCGCTGCATTATCCACGACAAACGATGCCTTCGACACGGAGACCGGTGACTGTCTCTGCGTGGGTTCCCCCCAAGCGGGAACCTTTTTTGTGCCCGCAGCCTGCGCAGACGGAACAAAACGGGTGCGGAGATCGTTATCATGGACAGAGAAGCCGCAATGAACACGAAAGGATGATCCAAATAAACTTGATATTTGCGACAGCCAGCAGTTGTTTGCGGATGGCTTTTGTGGGAAAATGGCGATGTGGGAGGATGGTGGAGTCTGCCATGAACAAGGTACTGTTTCTCGATGTGGACGGCGTTCTAAATAACGGTGCATGGGCTACGGAGATGTTTGGGAAGGGCGTCTATACATACCGGGATTATCCTCTATGAGCCTTCTCTGGAGCAGCTGAAGCGTGTTATCGACAGCACCGGTGCAGTGATTGTTGTCTCTTCTGCCTGGCGCCAGATTCCGACGTCCTGGCAGTGCCTGCTGGGATGGCTGGAAAAATACGGATTGGAAGTGTACGACAAGACGCCCTATGTCGGTGGCGAGCGCGGCGATGATATCACAGCGTGGTTCAATCGTCATCCTGGTGAATGGCAGTATGTGATTCTTGATGACGATTCTGATATGGGCATCCACATGAATCATCTCGTGCAGACAGACTTTGACGCGGGTCTGACGGAAAGAGATCCTTACCGTTGTTTTGGTTTATCATCATCTCAATCTTGTCTGCCAAGGCGGCGATCTTCGCAGCTCTTTCGTTGTCATATCCGAAGAGCTCGTCGATAGATACGCCAAAGTAGTTTGCAATGGAAGGGATCATCTCCATATCTGGGTAGCAAATCCCTTTTTCCCAGCGGGACACAGCCTGTGCCGTTACGCCCAGCTCTCCGGCGAACGCATCCTGTGTTCTTCCATTATGTAGACGGAGTTCCTTAATCTTTTCTCCCAGCCTCATCATGATCTGGCTCCTTTGTTGTTCATTCACTGGTGTGATTCCATTATATGAAAAATGGAGCGCAGATTCAATAATCAATCAGTTGTTTTAATTTCAATGATTTGTTTAGTCTGGCAGAGCCATAGGTGTTATAAATTCCTCCAATTCGGTGTTACCAGGTGGCGTCATCCTCTGCGGAGAGGAAACCGTCAGCATTGCGGTGGGAATCCGGGAATGCCTTTGCCGCTTCCCAGGTTTTGGCGTGCTTGTTGCATAGTTCAGTGATGGTCATAGCCTCAAATCAATACACAAGTCAACTCCTGCTTCGGTATAGGAGTTTTGTGACCAAGCAAACGAAAAATGTGACCAAGAGCACAGGATGTGACCATGGACATTTGGTCACATTTTCCGGCACTTGGTCACATTACTCGGCCAACGTTGTGACCTTTGGCACATGGTATCAAATTAAGGGTTTCGGGCCATTCAATGGCCAGTCAGGGCCGCCACGATGACACCGTGGGAATTGCTGACAGGAAAACGCCGCCCGGTTTGCTGATCTCAGCGCTCCGGGCGGTGTTTTCCTGTGATCAGCGAATGCGCGCAGGAGCATATGCTGAGACAGAAAAAGCCGGACAGCGCCCCGGATGACGTGCCCGGCCTGGATGAAGACAGCCGTTAACGTCGCTTGTGATGCCGGCGATAAAAAGGGGAGTGCCTGTTGGCGTAAAACTCCTGCTTCTGCGCTTGCGTCCAGCCCGGATCCGGATCCTCAGCCTTTATCGCACTGCAGGCAAGCGTGAGAACGATGTGCATCACAGGTACGACCCAGGAGACCCATCCGACCGCGGCCGCGACGCCCGTCAGCACAACCAGGGGGATTCCCATGAGCTCGACGCGCTTGAAATCTCTCTGCTCCGAAGTCGCGACGTTGATCAGGTACGCGGAAAAATGCAGGAGCAGGCACAGGATCATCTTGTCGTAAAACCAGGGCAGCAGCTGCCTTGCCGCAGACACAGCAAGGGAGAACACGATCCCCAGGAAGGGAACAAAACCTGCTTTCTTCACGATATCACCTCCACAGCTTCACTTTACAGGGAAGCAGGGATTGGGTCAATCGGTTCACACCATAAACAGCGTTATCATGCTCCAACGCAACAATTCATCGATCCAAAGCGAGACGTGTACGAGGACTCGACTGCCGGATGATGCATATGAAACGGCAAAACAAAACCGCGATTCATTCCGGAACCGCGGTTTGCGTGGGGTTTAATGGACTCGAACCATCGACCTTTACGATGTCAACGTAACGCTCTAACCAGCTGAGCTAAAACCCCGTCAACGGTGCTTACTATAACACACTTCCCGGTGTTTTGCAAGTCTTTTTTCCATAACTGCCGGAATTTATACGGGCAGGCGGCTCCGGCATTGCACCACCCCGGCAAACGTGGTATACTTTTTCTGATGGAGGTGAGGACAGTGGCGGAGGAAAAGCAGCCCTGCATCCTCTATGAGGACCGTCCGGTCTGCATCCATTGCGGCGACTGCCGCTGCGAGCTGGAGCCGGACAAGGTATGTGACAACTGCATGCGCTGCCTGCAGGAGGGGAGCGACTTCCGCTCCGTTCTCATCGACGGCGTTATGCTGGACGGCGCGCAGGCCGGAAAACCGGAATCTGAAGCGCAAGGATAGAAAAAGGAGGCTCCGTGATGCGCACGGACGGAAGAGCATATAACGAAGCACGGCCGGTGAAAATCGAGACGGATTTTGTGCGGACAGCTGCGGGCTCGTGCCTGATCTCCACCGGCAATACCCGGGTGATCTGCACGGCCTCGGTGGAGGAGAGCCTCCCCGCCTGGCGCAAGGCCAGCGGACTGGGCTGGGTCACGGCTGAGTATGCCATGCTGCCCGCCTCCACCGGTACCCGCAAAAAGCGGGACGGCGTCAGCAAGGATGGCCGGGGCGTGGAGATTCAGCGGCTGATCGGGCGCAGCATCCGCCAGGCGGTGGACATGCGGCTTTTGGGTCCCAGGACCATCACCCTGGACTGCGACGTGCTGGAGGCGGACGGTGGAACCCGGACAGCTTCCATCACCGGCGCCATGGTGGCGCTGACCTGCGCGGTGGACCGGCTCCTGAAGGAGGGCAAACTGAAGGTCTCGCCCATTGTACACCAGATCGCGGCCGTCTCCGTGGGGATTGTGGATGACGTTCCCTGTCTGGATCTGTGCTATCAGGAGGACAGCCGGGCGCAGGTGGATATGAACTGCGTGATCAACGAGCGGGGCGAGTTTGTGGAACTCCAGGGAACGGGCGAGGGCCGTGCCTTCTCAGCCGGGGAGCTGGCAACACTTACAGCCTACGGTCAGCAGGGCGTGAAGGCGCTGCAGGAGACGCAGCGGGAGGCGCTGGGGGACAGAGCCGCTGTCATCGGGACTCGTCCCGTACTGGTGGCGGCCACAGCCAATCCCTTCAAGCTCCGGGAGCTCCAGCAGATCTTCCGGGAATACTACACCGTGGTCTCCATGCATGATGTGGGCTTTACCGATGAGATTGAGGAGACCGCCGACACCTTCGCGGGGAATGCGGCGCTGAAAGCCCAGGCGGTCCTGAAGGCCACCGGACTACCGGCTGTGGCTGATGACAGCGGCCTGGCCGTGGACGCGCTGGGCGGCGCCCCGGGGGTGTTCTCTGCCCGGTATTGCGGTCACCACGGCGATGATGAGGCCAACAATGACCTGCTGCTGGAACGGATGCGGGGGATCACGGATCGTTCTGCGGCATACCGCTGCGCCATTGCCCTGGCGCGCCCGGGAAAAACGCTGGTGGCTGAGGGCGCCTGCCCCGGCAGGATTCTGCAGGAGCGGCAGGGCACGGGCGGTTTCGGCTATGATCCCCTCTTCCTCTATGAACCGCTGAACAAAACCTTCGCGGAGATCACGGCGGAAGAGAAGAATGCCATCAGCCACAGAGCCCAGGCCTGTGCGCGTCTGCTGGAGATGCTCCGGGAGGAAGGCAAATGACCAGGATCCTGGCGGTCTCTGACAGCCACGGCTACCCGGAAGGAATCCGGCGAATCGCCGCCCACGTGTGGGAGCACTACGGCGCCGTGGACGCCTACCTGCACTGCGGTGATGGCAGCCTGGACCTGAAGAGGATTGAGCCCTTCCTGCGGGAGCATGACCCGAAGGCCAAAATCTGCATTGT
Source organism: Clostridia bacterium (assembly GCA_017519405.1). Lineage (GTDB taxonomy): Bacteria > Bacillota > Clostridia > Christensenellales > Aristaeellaceae > RUG11272. Next base: position 163,779 of record JAFWSH010000027.1, on the reverse strand, counting down.
GCGGGGAAACTGTGACGGATACGGCTACAGCGACGTGCCGGATGACCGGGTGGTGACCCTGGACGGCGTGGGGATCTACATGACCCACGGCCATCTGCAGGACGTACGCCACACCCGCTGGGCGGTGGCCAGCGATGCGCAGCTGCACGAGTGCAGCATTGCCCTGTATGGCCACACCCACGAGCCGCTGATGGAGATGCTCTCCGTGCTGGTGCTGAACCCGGGGTGCGCCACCACGGGTCAGTATCTGGTGCTGGAACTGGAGCATGGAAAGCCGCGGATCCACCTGGAACGGCTGGAGCGGTAAGCGGGAGCAGTCTCACTGCCCCGGGTTCCCGGGAATCCGGCGGACCCCTGCCCGCATGATAGCTCCGGAAATGCGATACACTGGAGGAGTAAAAACCATGAACAAGCCCAAGATCTCCACGGCCTGGAAGGACGCGCTGCGGGTCTGGAAGGGGCAGTTTGGCGGTATGCTGCTGTTCACCCTGTTTCAGCTGATCCTGCGGCTCATCGCCCTCTGCCCGCTGCTTTTCCTTTCGGTGGGACAGCCGCGCTGGACAAACTATGTCACCAACCCTGTGGCCGTCCTCTCGGAGGTGCCGTATCGCTGGCTGATCCTTCTCTGCCCGGTGCTGTATCTTCTGCTGGTCCTGCCTGCCCGCCAGAGCGCCGCTGAAGCCATGCAGGATGCCCTGGAAGGGAAACCCGTCTTTTCACCCCGCATGGTCTTTGACGGGGCAACCTACGGCCAGAAACTGATCCGCAGCCTCAAGACCGCGTTCTTTATGCTGCTGTGGGCACTGCCCTTCCTGGCGCTGCTGGGATGGACCGCACAGCAGTTTGGCGGGAACGAGGCCGGATTCAGCGATGGGCTGACGCAGCTGAGCCGCCTGAACGATTTCGGCGGCGGGGACATTGTGCGGGGGATTGTCTATGCCCTGCTGATCCTCATGGCCACCACGCTGCCGCTTTTCCTGGGCTGTGCTTTCCATTCCGGCCGCCGGCATGAGTGGGCCCTGGGCGAAAAGCGGCTGGTTCCCGGGCGGCGGGGCGGTGTGATGCTCGCCTGGTTTGCAGGCCTTGCGGCTTATCTCCCCCTGATGGCTGTGCTTCTGACATTCACCCGCAGCTATGTTGCGGATGTGGTACAGAGCCTCAAAAACTGGTTCAGCACCTGGCAGCTCAATCTGACGCCGCTGGACTACCGTGTCTGGATCACAGCCGCCGCTGTGCTGGCGCTTCTGATTCCGGCTGTCATGCTGAAGCGCATGGTGACGGCGGCCTATGTCCGCCAGCTGCGGGAGGAGAAGGCGTGATTCGTCTGGACCGGTGGCTGTCCACCCTGGGCGTGGGCAGCCGCTCCCAGGTGCAGAAGCTGATCCGGGCAGGCGAGGTGACGGTGGACGGGGGCAGGGTGACGGACCCGGGGACACTCTGCGGTGAATCCGCGGTGCTGGCCGTGGCCGGAGAAACACTGGACAGCAGACTCCGGCGGCACATCATGCTCCACAAGCCGGCGGGCCTGCTGACGGCGGCAAGGGACAGAAAGCAGCCCACCGTAATGGATCTCCTGCCGCCGTGCTTTGTCCCCCTGGGCTGCATGCCGGTGGGAAGGCTGGACAAGGATACAACGGGGCTGCTGGTGCTCACCACCGACGGGGAACTGGCCCATCGCCTGCTGTCGCCAGGCCGCCACGTGGACAAGGTCTATCTGGCCACGGTGGACGGTCCCCTGGGCGCCCGGGAGCAGGAAATGTTCGCCCGGGGTTTGAATCTGGGTGACTTCTCTGCCCAGCCGGCCGACCTGGCGATTATCAGCAGTTCAGCCGCACAGGCGACGGCGCGGGTGACCGTCCATGAAGGAAAATTTCACCAGGTGAAGCGGATGTTCGAGGCAGTGAACCGGCAGGTGACGGTCCTGCACCGGGAGAAGTTCGGTCCGTTGATGCTGGACCCGCAGCTGAAGGAAGGCACCTGGCGCGACCTGACGGAGGAAGAAATCCGCTCCCTCCGGCAGGCCGCGGGAATGGGGGACGCAACCGATGACTGATCAGTATTACACCAGCGATCCCCGGAGCGAGTCCAGACCCCGCAGTTTTCAGCTGGACCGTCACGGGAGAACCATCCTGTTCAAGACAGATGCGGGCGTTTTTTCCAAGGGGGAGCTGGATCAGGGAACGCGGCTTCTGCTGGATGCCCTGCCGACACTCTCCGGCCATGTGCTGGACATGGGCTGCGGCTGGGGGGCCATCGGCGTTTCGCTGGCGGTGGAGACCCCGGGACTGCAGGTTACCATGGCGGATGTGAACCGCCGGGCGCTGCAGCTGGCGGCAGAAAACGCGGAGCAAAACGGGGTCAAGGACCGCTGCCGTGTGGTGGAGAGCGACGGCTTTGCTGCCCTGGAGAACGAAATGTATGACGCGGTCGTCACCAATCCGCCCATCCGGGCCGGCAAGCAGGTCATCTACGGGATGTTCGCCGATGCCGCCGGACACCTGAAGCCGGACGGGGCGCTGTATCTTGTCATCCGAAAGCAGCAGGGAGCAGAGAGCTGCATCCGGTATCTCTCCTCCCTGTATCATCAAGTGGAGAAACTTGACCGTTCCGGCGGATTCTGGGTAATCCGGGCAGCCGGTGCGAAGGAGGAAGAACCCCATGTTTGACCGGGAATACTTTGACGCAGGACTCTACCGGATCGGTACCGCCTGTGAGAAGTGGGACGGCATCCGTCAGCGGGAGGGCAGAGACCTGCTGCCCATGTGGGTGGCCGACATGGATTTCCCCAGCCCGCCGGCAGTCCAGGAAGCGCTTCTGCGGCGGGCTGCCCACCCCACCTACGGCTACACTGAGGCGGAGGACAGCCTGTATGATGCGTTCCGCGGCTTCTGGAGCCGCCGCCATGACGTGACATTCAGCCGGGAGGAAACCACCATGCTGCCCTGCGTGGTCACCGGACTGAAGGTGGCGATCCAGGCGCTGACCAAGCCCTGGGACGGCGTCATCATCCAGAGCCCGGTCTACGGCCCCTTCCGCATGGCGCTGGAGGCCGCAGGACGCACGCTGATGGACGCACCGCTGATCCGGCGGGATGACGGACATTACGACATGGACCTGGAGGCGGTTGAAGCCCTCTGCAAGGCCGGGGCGAAGCTGATGATGCTTTGCAGTCCCCACAACCCGGTTTCCCGTCTATGGCGGAAAGAGGAACTGCAGGCCCTGCTGGAAGTCCTGAACAAATATGGGGTTCCGCTGGTCAGTGACGAGATCCATGCGGATTTCGTCTACGCGCCGCACCGCTTCGTCTCCGTGCTGAGCCTGCAGCGGGAGCATACCATTGCCCTGGCCGCCCCCAGCAAAACCTTCAACATTGCCGGACTGCAGATGGCCTTTGCGGTGATCCCGGACAACACCATCCGGGAGGCGTATCGGGCGGCCATCGATGCCACAGGCGTGGTCAGCGGGAACATCTTCGGCATGGAGGCGGCCCGGGCGGCCTTCCGGGACGGGGAACCCTGGCTGGACGGTCTGCTGGACTATCTGGAAGGAAACCGTGCCGAGCTGGAGCAGCAGGTTTCTGACAGCCTGTCCGGTGCGGTGCTGACGCCCATGGAGGCCACATATCTCGGCTGGGTGGACCTGAGGTCATACGGCTATCCGGAGGAGGAGCTGCTGAGGCGCACCCGGGAGGCGGGTGTGGTTTTCACCAATGGCACCTTCTTCGGGCAGGAGGCAGGGGAGGGCTTCCTGCGGATCAACATCGGCTGTCCCCGGCGGAATGTGGTGGAAGCGGTACGCCGGCTGAAGGAAGCGCTGCACTGAAGACAGTCCGCCGCCCCAGTTGTCGCAGGGGCTGTCCCAAATGACGGAAAGCCGCCTTTCACTTCGCAGCGGTATCTGCTATCCTTTATACGAAAAAGGAGGCGAGACCGGTGCGTCTGGCGATGCGGGCGGCACTGATCCTGGTGACCGCGGTTCTGGTGTTTCTGGCAATTGGCATTTCGAAGCGGAAGGACAAGGGGGCACACCCCTGGTATCATACGCTGTATTGCCGTGACGCCGGAACCTGGTGCGCCCTGATGACACTGGTGCTCTGGCTCTCCATCCCCCTGCTTGTTCCCGTTTATCTTGGGAAGGCGCCGGACATCCTGATGCTCCCGATGGTGCTTCTGGCGATCAGCAAGATCAGCCTGATCAACCGGAAACTCTGGTGGAAGAACGGTCACTGCTTCTATCGCAGCATGACGGGCCGGGAGATTCGCCGGGACTTCAGCCGGATCCGGCTCGTGCGGATGATGGCGAAAGCTGATCATGGCTGCCTGCTGCTGGTTATCGGCTGGCGGCTGGTGCTGCTGACAGGCGTTTCAGCGGAGAAGTGCCGGCGGTTTGTGGCGGATTACGAGGCATGGCGGGAAAAGAATGCGGCCCCGAAGGCCAGAGGCAGGGCCGCGGGGGAGGGCATCCATCCCTCTCTCGGGTTCTGCTTCTTCATGTTGGCCAGCCTCGCATTCCTGACGATGGGGCTGGCCTGTGCGGCGCTGGGTGCAGCGGCACTGACCAGGGGCATTGCGGGAGACGCGGACTGGATCGGGAGCACCGGGATGGATCGGTTCATTCCCAGAATCCTGGGCGCCGGGCTGGCGGGCCTCGGCCTCTGCCTGCTCCGGAGGCAGGAACAGCAAGAGGAAGCGAACGACGGACATGAGGGGAAGGAGCGCGTGTGGCAAAGATCGACTGGGGTGAAAACCTGGAACTGAAAATCAGCATGCTGCCTGACAGCCCGGGCTGTTATCTGATGAAGGACGCATCAGGCACCATCATCTATGTGGGTAAGGCAGTGAATCTGAAAAACCGCGTGAGATCCTATTTTCGCGATACGGAACATACCCCCAAAGTGGCGGCCATGATCTCCCATATCGCGGATTTTGATATCCTGCTGTGTGAATCCAACCTGGAAGCCCTCTGCCTGGAGTGCAACCTCATCAAGCAGCACAAGCCTTATTACAACATCCTGCTGAAGGATGACAAGCATTATCCCTACCTGAGGCTGGACCTGCGGGAACCCTTTCCGAGGCTGACGATGGCCCGGCGCATGCAGAAGGACGGCGCCCGGTACTTCGGCCCGTATATCGGGGCCACGGCAGTCAAGCAGATTATCGATGCCGTGCGAGACGTGTTTCCCCTGCGAACCTGCCGGATGACGCTGCCCGTCAAAAAGCCTGTCCGTCCATGCATCAATTACGACATGGGCAAGTGCCTGGCACCCTGCGCCCAGAAGTGCACAGAGGCGGAGTATTGGGATATGATGGACGGGGTGCTGTCCTTTCTTAATGGCGATTACGATCTGGTGATCGGCAAACTGACGGCCCAGATGAATGCGGCCGCGGAGCGCATGGAGTATGAGCGGGCGGCTGTGCTGCGGGATAAGATCCGCGATGTCACCGGCCTGATGGAGCGGCAGATCGCCATCCGCACCGACCGGAGCGAACAGGACATCCTGGCCGTGGCCCAGGACGGCGTGGACGCCATGGTGCAGATCCTGTATGTCCGGGGCGGACGCATGCTGGGGGGCGACCGCTTTGTGCTGGAACGGGAGGGCGCGGAGGAACCCGGAGAGGTCCTGGCCGGCTTCCTGACCCAGTATTACAGCGAGGGCACGTTGATTCCCCGGCACATTCTGGTGCAATCCCTGCCGGAGGGCATGGCCGACCAGATGGAGCAATGGCTCCGGCAGCAGAAGGGCCAGGCAGTCTCCCTGGCGATGCCCAGGCGCGGAGAAAAGCACGAGCTGGTGCTGCTGGCCGAAAAGAATGCCAGGGATGCCCTGGAAAAACGCAACGCAAAAGCCACGGTCCGGGAGGAACGCACCTCCGGCGCGGCGGCAAAGCTGGGGGAGATCCTCGGCATGGACCACTTTCCCAGGCGCATCGAGGGCTACGACATCTCCAACACCCAGGGCGTTTTCTCGGTGGGTTCCATGGTGGTGTTCATCAACGGGGTGCCCGCCAAAAAGGAGTATCGGCAGTTCCGCATCAAGACGGTGGAGGGCGCCAACGATTTCGCCTCCCTGAACGAGGTGCTGGGCCGCCGCTTCAGCCACGGGCTCAGGGAGCGGGCGGAACGGGAGGAGGCTGGCCTGCCCATGACAGGCGGCAAGTTTGCGGATTTCCCGGATCTGATCCTCATTGACGGCGGACCGCAGCAGGTGCGGTTTGCCCGGCAGGCGCTGCTGGACCTGGGCGTGGAGGTGGCCATGTTCGGGCTGGCGGAGCGGCTGGAGGAGATCTGGCTGCCGGACCGGGACAGCCCCATCGTGCTGGACCATGCGACGCCGGAGCTGCAGCTGGTGCAGCGGGTGCGGGACGAGGCGCACCGCTGTGCCATCACCCATCACCGCACCCTGCGGGACAAGGCCTTCACCCACAGCCAGCTGGACGATATCCCGGGCATCGGGCCAAAACGCAGGAATGCCCTGCTGAAGCATTTCGGCAGCGTGAAGAATGTGCGGGCTGCCGGGATGGAGGACCTGCTCAGGGTGCCGGGGATGACCAGAGCGGCAGCCGAGTCGGTCCGACACTGGGCAGAAAGCAAGGAGAAGCAGTAAATGGAGAGCATGAAGACGTCCGTTCTTGTCCGCCGCTTCCTTCCGTACTACAAAAAGTACTGGAAGACGGTGCTGTTTGACCTGTTCTGCGCAGCGCTGACTTCCGCCGGCGAGCTGGTGCTTCCCCTGATTGTCCGGGCCATCACGGGACGGGCGACATCACCGGAGGGACTGGCCTCCCTGACGCCAAGCTTTGTGCTGACCATGGGCGGCATCTACCTCCTCCTGCGGATCATCGACGCGGCTGCCAACTACTACATGCAGTACATCGGCCATGTCATGGGCTCAAAGCTGGAGTCCGACATGCGCACGGATTTGTTCCACCATCTCCAGCAGCTCTCCTTCAGCTACTTCTCCTCCACCAAAGTGGGACAGATCATGTCCAGGATCACCTCCGACCTGTTCGAGGTGACGGAGTTCAGCCACCACTGTCCGGAGGAGTTCCTCATCGCCGGCGTCAAGATCATCGTCAGCTTCATTGTGCTGATCCGCATGAATGTGCTGCTCACCTGCCTGATGTTCGGCGTGCTGCCCTTCATGGTTTTCTTTGCCTGGCGATACAACCATAAGTTCCGCGCCGCCTTCAAGAATCGCAACAAGCAGGTGGGAGAGATCAATGCCCAGGTGGAGGACAGCCTGCTGGGGATCCGGGTGGTGAAATCCTTCGCCAACGAGGAAGTGGAGGAGCATAAGTTTGACGAGGGCAACCGGCTGTTCCTGAAGTTCAAGACCGAGAGCTACCGCTACATGGCGGAGTTTGGCACCTCCAACAGAATCTTTGACGCCATCATGTACATCCTGGTGGTGGTGGTGGGTGCCCTGCAGATCATCGGCGGCCACCTTACCGTACCGGACTATACCGCCTATCTGCTGTATGTCAGCGTCCTGCTGACAGCCATCCGGAGAATTGTGGAGTTCATCGAGCAGTTCCAGCGCGGCATGACAGGCATCGAGCGCTTCTATGAAATCATGGATGCGCCGGAGGAGATCCGGGACGCGCCGGATGCGGTGGAACTGAGCCATGTCCGGGGCGAGGTCACCTTTGAGAATGTGGGCTTCCACTATCAGGGGGATGAGACGGAGGTGCTTCACCGGCTGAACCTGAAGGTGAACCCGGGCCAGTCTGTGGCCCTGGTGGGCCCCAGCGGGGCGGGAAAGACCACGCTCTGCAACCTGATTCCCCGTTTCTATGACGTGACGGACGGCCGGATCCTGGTGGACGGCCATGATGTGCGGTCCCTGCAGCAGCGCAGCCTGCGGCAGGCCATCGGCATGGTGCAGCAGGACGTCTACCTCTTCTCCGGCTCCGTGCTGGACAACATTTTGTATGGCAAGCCCGGCGCAACCCGCCAGGAGGCCATTGAGGCCGCGAAGCTGGCGGACGCCCACGATTTCATCATGATGCTGCCCGATGGTTATGATACCTACGTGGGCGAGCGGGGCGTCCGCCTCTCCGGCGGACAGAAGCAGCGGATCTCCATCGCCCGGGTCTTCCTCAAGAACCCACCGATTCTGATTCTGGATGAGGCCACCTCCGCCCTGGACAACGAAAGTGAGCGCATGGTGCAGCGATCCCTGGAGAAGCTGGCCAAGGGGCGCACGGTCTTCACCATCGCCCACAGGCTGACCACCATCCGTAACGCCGACATTATCTGGGTACTCACGGAAAACGGCGTGGAGGAGATGGGCACCCACGCAGAATTGATGGCTCGAAACGGGATCTATGCCGGATTGTATCGCATGTATACGGAGAATGTACAGGGAGGTGCAAGTCCCGGCGCTCCTGCTCAACACTGATCAACGTCGGCCTGCTCTGCCTCGTGTCCCACTGCCGTGCCCGGGCTTCCTTCCGCATCCTCACAGAACTTTCTTGCAAAAATCCGTTGCTTTTTGTCAGATTTGTTGTATAATGTGACCAAGAAACACCGGACAACGGTGAAAAGTGAAGGAGGCATCTCTCTTGAAAAAGCTGCTTTGTGCTGTTCTGACTGCGGCTCTGCTGCTGTCCCTGGTAGCTGTCTCGTCCGCTGATGGCTATACCATCCGCATCTACTCCAATTCCAATGACCCTGCCCGCACCCAGTGGCTGATCGAAAAAGCCGCCCAGGCAGGCTTCACCATCTCCATGGATGACAACTCCGTCATCTCCGGCGACACCGCTGCGATCCAGGCCGCCAACGAGAACAAGGACGGCGACCTGATCTTCGGCCTGAATGAGACCCGCTGGGGCCAGCTGCTCAACGGTGCATACGAGAACCTGTCCATCATTGACTGGAATCCCTCCTGGGCCGATGAGCTGGGCGCGTACAAGTATGACGGCAAGGCCTACGGTCTGGTAGTGCAGAACGTGCTGATGCTCTACCGCAACGATGAGATCGGCACCAACGGCGAGGCCCTGCACTTCGCACACTGGGCTGACCTGGTGAACAGCGGCTACAAGTGGTACCGCCAGGGCAAGGTGGGCGGCACCACCAACGCCAACATCAACAGCGCCATGCTGTACTCCTTCACCGACCCCGAGTCACCGGCCGGCGGCATCTCCGTGGAGGGCTGGAAGACCCTGTGGGCCTACTGCGCCGGCGGCAACTTCACCGGCGACAGCTACGGCATCGATCCCCTGATCCGCGGCGACGTGCAGGTCTCCACCTTCTACTCCAGCTCCCTCTACAGCAAGATCGAGGACGGCGAGGTGACCTTCCCGGATCATCCCCTCCACGGCACGGTGACCCCTGAGAACTGGAACGTGGTGGATATCGACGACGGCACCTACTATATCGCCGAGTATATCGGCATCCTGGACAACCCCAGCCGGACCGAGGAGGAAACGGAGATCGTCCGCAAGTTCGCCGAGTGGTTTGCCTCCTCTGAGACGCAGGTTGCGTGGGCTGAGGAGTTCGACTCCTACCCCTGCAACGCCGTGGCTGCCGCGACTGCCTACGAAGAGACCCCTGTGATCTACACCCTGAAGAACTGCGCCCTGACCATCGTGCCCGGCACGGACATGACCTATGCCGCCTACGTGGCTGCCCACAGCGCCGAGTGGACCAATATCATGACCAACCTGGGCTTCTACTGGCAGGACAATGCCGCCGCGCCCGCCGAGCCCGACTGGGATAACCTCGACTGGTCCGTGCTGACCCAGGCCGCGAAGTAATCTCAGTTCAGGATCACAGACCCTATCCACCCCAAGGGCGGGCCCCGTCATGGGGCTCGCCCTTTTCAGAGGATTGTCCGCAGGAGGGCAGGCCTCTGTTCCCCGGGCCGACAGCCCGCTTTCTCCGGCATGACAAATACGTGGAAAGGACCGATGGCGCATGATTCAGCTGAACGATATCGTGGTCAAATTTGGCGATTTTGAGGCGCTGCATCACATCAGCGTCCATGTGAAACATGGTGAGTTCTTCACCTTCCTGGGCCCCTCAGGCTGCGGCAAGACCACCACGCTGCGCACCATCACCGGCTTCATTCAGCCGGTGAGCGGTACCGTCACCATGCAGGGCCGGGACATCACCCATGTGCCCATTGAGAAGCGCAACATCGGCATTGTCTTCCAGTCCTACGCCCTTTTCCCCACCATGACCGCGCGGGACAACATCGCCTTTGGCCTGAAGATCAGGAAGCTGTCCCGGAGCGAGATCGAAAGCCGGGTGGACGAGATCGCCAGGAAGGTGGATCTTTCGGAGGAGAAACTGAATAAGGCCGTTTCTCAGCTCTCCGGCGGTCAGCAGCAGCGCGTGGCCATCGCCCGTGCCCTGGTCACTTCCCCCACCATCATCTGCATGGACGAGCCCCTGTCCAACCTGGACGCCAAACTGCGGGTCAATCTGCGGAACGAATTGAAACGCATGCAGCGGGAGTTCGGCATCACCACCATCTATGTTACGCACGACCAGGAGGAAGCCCTGACCCTCTCGGACCGTATCGCCGTGTTCAACAAGGGCTTCATCGAGCAGATCGGCACCCCGAACGAGGTCTACAACCACTCCGCCAGTGAGTTTGTGGCCAACTTCATTGGCGACATCAATCCCTTGGGGGAGGAGATCGTACAGGGGCTGCATCTGAACCCCGGCAATCACCATTTCATCCGGCTGGAGCGCATCCGGGTCAACCGGTCAAACCACGATGGGACCCTGACCCTGCCCGGTGTCATCGAGATGCAGGAGTACTACGGCCTGTACATCAAGTACTACATCCACACCGCCGGCCAGACCCTCAAGGTGATTGAGAAGAACGACGGCATCAACATCTACGAGCCCGGTGAACAGGTGACGTTGGATATCCATCCGTCGGACGTCATGTCCTACTGAGAGGGGGCAGCGCAATGCAGGGCACAGTCAGGCAGGGCAGCCGCTTCAGCCTCTCCACCGTCTGGAAGGTCTTCGGCGGCGTGCTGTTCATCTATCTCTTCCTGGGCTTCATGGTCATTCCGACCCTGAACACCCTCACCTCCATCTTCACCACCACAGACAGCCAAGGCAAAGCGGACCCCTGGGCAGTGATCCGCTTCTTTCTGGCCGGCAACATGCCCAGCTTTGTGTGGAACTCGCTGAAACTGGCCATCTGCCTGGTGATCACCGTCAATATCGTGGGCATTTCCATTGTCCTGCTCACGGAGTATTTCGACATCAAGGGTGCCAAGATACTGCGTCTGGGCTATATGACCACCATGATCTACTCCGGTGTGGCCTTGGTCACCGGTTACCAGTTCCTCTATGACTCCAACGGCATGCTCACCACCTGGCTGGCCCAGCTGTTCCCCGGGATGAACAAGCAATGGTTCTCGGGCTTCTCGGCTGTGCTCTTCACCATGACCTTCGCCTGCACCTCCAACCACGCGCTATTCCTGCGCAACGCCATCCGGGGCATTGACTACAACACGGTGGAGGCCGCCCGCAACCTGGGGGCCAAGCCCTTCAAAGTACTGATGCGCATCGTTATGCCCACCCTGCTTCCCACCCTCTTCTCCCTGACGGTCATGACCTTCATCACCGGTCTGTGCGCCATGAGCGCTCCCACACTCCTGGGCTACAACTCCATCAACCCGGAGATCGTCCGCCTGGCCGGCTCATCCTCGGCAGACGAGTCCTTCCCGCAGGCACGGGCGGCACTGCTTTCCGTGATTCTGGCCTTTTTCACCATTATTCTGCTGACTGTCCTGAACCACTATGAGCGCAAGGGCCACTACCTCTCTGTCAGCAAAACCAAGGCGAAGCTCGTCAAGCAGAAGATTCAGAACCCGGTTATGAACGTACTGGCGCATATCTATGCCTATGTGCTGTTCATCATTTACATGACCCCGGTGGCCATGATTGTGCTGTTCTCTTTCCAGAATTGGCCTGCAATCCGGGGCAAAGCCCTGAATGTTTCAGACTGGACGCTGATCAACTATTTCGGACAGCAGGATTATGCCTGGGTCAACAGCCGGGGTAAAACCAAGGTGCGAACCGGACAGATCTCCGGCGTATTCAGCAATACCGACACCGTAGGCGGCATCCGGCTGAGCTTCATTCTCTCAGCCATTGCCGCAGCGCTGGCCTGTGTCATTGTGGTGGTGGCGGTGAACTACATCTTCAAACACCGCAACAAAAAACGCTCCAGAATCATAGAAGCCTGCCTGCTTTTCCCCTGGCTTCTGCCCACGATTCTGATCTGCTACTCCTACCGCATCTACTTCAACAACGAGGTGTGGTATGTCTTCGGACAGAACATGTATTTCAGGGAAAACGTCCGATTCCTGATCATCATGGCGTATACAGTGGTCAAGCTTCCCTTTGCGCTTCGAATGATCAAGGCAGCCTTCTACGCTATCGACGATGAATTGGAGGATGCGGCGAAGAACCTTGGCGCGTCGCCGCTGGTCACCTTCCTTCGCGTCAAGCTGCCCATCGTGCTGCCCAGCGTGCTGGCTGTCTTTGCCCTGAACTTCAATGCGCTCTTTACCGAGTATGACATGAGCGCCACCTTCCACTCCAGCTATGGCAAGAGCTACGCCATGGTGATCCAGTCCATGTGCAGCGAGGAAGGCCGCGACGGCATGAACGTCAACGCCTCCGGCCGCCGATGCGCGTCTACGGTCTTTATCATGCTGGTCTCCGGCCTGATCCTGTACCTGGTCTACGGGGTGGGCGCCCGGGACCTGGGTGAACGCCTGGCAAGCAGAAAAAAGTGGAAGCAGCGCTTTGCACGTTTGCTGGGAAAAAGAGAAAAAAAGAAGGATATTGCGCATAAGGCAGCGTAATATAACAGCAACTTACTTGAAGGAGGATTATCCCATGAAGAGACTCGTTGCCCTGCTGATCTGCCTCACCTTCCTTGTTCCCATGGCAGCACTGGCGGATGACACCTTCTACGCCATCTTCGGCACCCTCACCAGTGAGGAAATCCTTGGTGATCCGGACACCTTTACGCCCATGGACGAGAGCAGCGGCATCTGCTTTCTGGTGATGGACTTCACGGAGAAGACCATCATGCTGGCCGGCGAGGACAACGAAGGCAAGGCTTACGGCATGATGTGGAACAATCAGGAAGACTCCATGATGTTTGCGCTCCTGGCCTTCTACACGCAGAATTACGCCGATACGGACGAGATGGATCCCAAGACCTTTGTCATCGGCTTCAAGCTGACGGAGGACGGCGATACGACTTTCATCAACAATGCGGAGGATGCGGCGGCTGTCTATGAGATTCTGAACAACAGCCTCAATAATCAGTGAAGCGGTGACGAAAAATGGCGGCGGGCGCTCAGCCCGCCGCCATTTCCTGCAGTGCAATCCTGGCCATCAGTTCCTGACCTTCCGCGTTCGGATGGATGCCGTCCTGGCAGATCAGCGATGTGAAATCCCGCGCCCGCAGGAATGGGGTATGCATATCCAGCAGCCGGCAGCCGGTGGATTCCGCTGTGTCCCTGATGACGGAGACATAGCTGTCATGCCAGCGGCCTATGCGCTCCACATCGCCCAGATAGGCGAGGACTGCTTCCTCGTTCCGTCCCCGGCAGACCCAATGGAAGTAGCGCATGGAGTGCAGCGGCGGCGGAAGCACCACCACAGGCTCCATACTCCTGGCCCGGATCCCGCTGATGAAAAGACGCAGCATCTCCGCAAACTCCGGCAGGGGCGTTCTGGCGTCATGGAGGATTTGGGGATGATCAGAGACGGCCTGCCAGTCCAGATCACAGTCGTTGCCGCCAAACTCCACCACTGCCACATCGCCGGGGTTTGTCCTTGCGGCCACGAAGTCGGCGTATCCGTCGTTGATGGTGGCGCCCATCTTGGCGTGGCTCTCCAGCGGCACTCCATCCTCCTGAAGAATCCGGGCACAGCGCTTGGGCGTCAGGCAGTATCTGTGCCGATCCTGGTTGAAGACCACGCCCTGTCCGATGGAATCGCCCCAAAGATGGATGATTCTGTCTTTTGCATGGTTGAAATTCATTTTGCAACACCATCCCTCGTCCATATCTGGAATACAAATTTAGATTATATCAAAATGGTATATTTGTCAAGAAGGTATTCTTGTGTTTTTTTTAATTTGTGTTATAATTCAAGGCAAGAACAATCAGACATACCGCAGGAGGTTATCATATGACAGATGTTGCGCGAATCGGCTACCCTGACTGGGAGGCGCTGCCGGATTTTGGACTCTACATGGATCAGCTGCTGGTCTTCAAGAACCGCTGTGTGCCGGGAGAGCTGACCGCAGGGATGATCAACAGCTATGTGAAAGCGGGCATCATCGACCGGCCCAGCGGCAAGAAGTACAGCCGGGAAAGCCTGGCCCAGCTGTTGATGGTGTGCCACCTGAAGCAGGTGACCTCCCTGGAAACCCTGAAACAGCTGCTCCATCCTGAGGACGGAACGGACACAAGGTGCCTGTATGAACGCTTTCTCACGGGCCAGAAGCGGCTGGAGCAGACCCTGGTCATGCGCGACGACATGAGTGCGCTGGACTGTGCACTGGAGGCAGCCTGCTACCAGCAGCGCTGCCGCGAGCTCCTGCGAACGGATGCTTGAACAGCGGACGCGGCAGCGTGGGAGCACTGTGGGATCACTAAACATCGTACTCCACCGGCATGGAACGAAGATGATCGTTCCCCGAAGGGCATAAGCGATACATGAAAAAAACTTGATAGCCCCGAATCCGCGTGGTATATTTGTTTTGTGTAAATACATGGAACCGGAGGTACGGCAGCATGCCGAATTTTGCATTGTCAGACGATGTGTTCAGGGAGGCTGCACGGCTCTATCCCACGCCATTTCATCTATACGACGAGCAGGGCATCCGGGAAAATGCCCGTGCGCTGCAGCACGCCTTTGCCTGGTGCGATGATTTCAAGGAGTATTTTGCGGTGAAGGCACTGCCCAATCCCGCCATTTTGAGGATCCTCCGGGAGGAAGGCTGCGGCCTGGACTGCTCCTCCGAGACGGAACTCATGCTGGCGGAGGCCTGCGGCTTCTCCGGCGGCGAAATCATGTTCTCGGCCAACGCCATGCCTGACAGCGAATTCGCCCATGCAGCCCGCCTTGGTGCATACATCAATCTGGATGACATCACCCACATCGATATCCTCCGGCGCTGCGGCGGCGTGGGGGAGACCGTCTGCTGCCGCTACAATCCCGGCGGAGACTTTCGCATTGGTACGGAGATCATGGGCAACCCCGGGGAGGCCAAGTACGGCTTCACCCGGCCCCAGCTCCTGGCAGGCCTGAAGGAGCTGAAGGCCCTGGGGGCAAGACGCTTCGGCCTCCACGCCTTCCTCTCCAGCAACAACACCGATGACGCCTATTATCCGACCCTGGCCGGCCTGCTGTTTGAGACCGCGCGGGATCTGCGGCAGGAGACCGGCATGGACATCGCCTTTATCAACCTCTCCGGTGGCGTGGGCATTCCCTACCGGCCGGAACAGCGCAAAACGGATATTGACGCTGTGGGGGAGGGCGTCCGCCGGGCCTATATGCGGGTGTTCCCTGAGGGCGGCGTTGCCATCAAGACGGAGCTGGGACGGTGGATGACCGGCCCCAATGGGTGGCTGGTCTCCCATGCGACGCACCACAAGGACACCTATCGCCACTATATCGGCCTGGATGCCAGTGCCGTCAACCTGATGCGCCCCGCCATGTACGGTGCCTATCACCATATCACGGTGGTGGGGAAACGGGATATGCCCTGTGACCATGTCTACGATGTCACCGGCTGCCTGTGCGAGAACAACGACAAGTTTGCCATCCAGAGGGCTCTGCCGGAAATCCAAGAGGGTGATCTGGTGGTCATCCATGATACGGGAGCCCACGGCTTTGCCATGGGATATAATTATAACGGACGACTGCGGTCGGCGGAGATTCTCCGCTGTGCAGACGGCAGCTTCCGGATGATCAGACGAGCAGAGGAACCGAAGGACTACTTTGCCACCCTGGACATGGATGAAGCGGCGCAGGCGCTGGGTGTAACGCGATAGACTTCACCGCGGAAGGGAGGAGGACGGTGAATGTTTCTGACCCGAATGGCATTGGATGTCAACCGGGAGGAGACACAGAAGCTGCTGCAGGAGAACGGCAGGATGCAGCGGGAGATTCGTGCGGCCTTTGCAGGCGGCAACATGCAGCCTCTCTTCCGATTGGAGATGATCTCCAGCCGTCTCTGGCTGGTGGTTCTCTCGCGGCTCAGACCTACCCTCTACGCAGCCCATGAGCGCTACGGCTATCCCGGCGTCTTTCCCAGCTGGGAGACCTTCGACTATGATGAGGAGCTGGACCTGGCCGAGAGCGGGACGTCCTGGACCTTTCAGCTGAATGCTTCGCCGGTGGGAATCGCGCAGGATCCGGATCCCGCATGGCTCGAGCCATACCGGCTGAACCAGTGGCTGGCCCGCCAGGGGGAGGAGGACGGCTTCAACCTCAAGGAGACAGAGCTGGCGTCGGCACAGTGGAAACCGGTGGATGAAGGCGCATGGCTTCTGCTGGTGGACTGGGACGGAATTTTGACAGTGAAGGACCAGGAGACTTTTGTCTGGGCGGTGTCCACCGGCATCGGCAACGGACGGGAGAACGGTGCCGGACTGATGACCATTGCCCGGAACAACACCTTCTGGGAGAGCTGAGGAGGAACCATGCGCCTGACCATCGATGATCAATATCAGAGGATGCCCTGGGACGCCCTGGACGCGGTCGTCTTTGACGTGGGCAATGTCCTGGTGGTTTTCAGCCCGGAGGAGCTGACAGCGGAGCTTTTCCCCGGGGATCCCGAACTGGGGCGGCGAATCCGGGAGCACGTGACTTCCACGCCCTACTGGTGCATGCTGGACCACGGCACCCTCAGCTATGAGGAGGCCCTGACGGCCATGACGGTGCATGCCCCGGAGCTCAGGGAGGCGGTATCCCGTTTTCTGTACGGCTGGATGGACCTGAAGCACACGGTGCCCGAGGGGATCGAGGCCCTCAGGGCGGTCAAGGCACACGGGAAGAAGGCCTACATCATCTCCAACTACCATGACGGCGCGTTCCGCCATGTGGAGCAGAAGTATGACTTCTTTCGCCTGTTCGACGGCAAGGTGATCTCGGCCCGGGTGGGCCTTCTGAAGCCGGATCCCGCCATCTATCAACTGGCCCGGAGAACCTTCGGGCTGGTGCCGGAGCGGACCCTGTTCATCGATGACGCACCCCTGAATGTGGAGGCCGCCATGAACCTGGGCTGGCAGGGATTCTGCCTGAACAGGCCCGGCGCCCTCAGCCGCTTTCTGCAGGAATGAAAAAACCGCGGTGATCCGCGGCTTGACGTGCCGGAGACGGGACTTGAACCCGTAAGTCCGTGAGGACGGCGGATTTTGAGTCCGCTGCGTCTGCCATTCCACCACTCCGGCGCACAGACGCAAGTATAACACAGCCCCATACAAAAAGCAAGACGGCAAAACGGGACGCATGGGCAGAAGGGGAGAGACGCGGCATGAAACTGACGGATATCATCAGCAGCAACACTTTCACACTGTCCTTTGAGGTGTTTCCGCCCAAGACGAACGCCCGCCTGGAGAGCGTCCGGCAGGCTACGGAGGAGATCGCCGCGCTGCATCCCGCCTTTATCAGCGTGACCTATGGCGCGGGCGGGAGCGGGAGCCGCTATACCCTGGAGATCGCCCGGAATCTGCAGAAAAAGGGACTCACGGAGATCCTGCCCCACCTGACCTGTGTGGACGCCGCCCGGGACGAGGTACGGCAGTATCTGGCAGACCTTCGGGAGGCGGGCATGCACAATGTGATGGCCTTGCGGGGCGATCTCCCGGAGCATATGACACCCCGCATGATGGGGAATGCGCCCTATCCCCACGCAGCCGACCTGATCCGTGACATCCGGGCAGCCGGGGATTTCTGCATTGGTGCCGCCTGCTATCCGGAGGTGCATCCCGAGAGCAAAAACCAGCAGGATGACCTGCTCCACCTGAAAGAAAAAGTGGAGGCCGGCGCCGACTTCCTGACCACACAAATGTTTTTTGACAACAATCTGCTCTACAGCTTTCTCTACAAACTCAGGGAGATGGGCGTGACCGTGCCCGTCCTGCCCGGCATCATGCCCATCACCAGTGCCAAGCAGATCAGCCGGGCCCGTACGCTCTCCGGCAGCTTTATGCCCCGCCGGTTTACCGCCCTGGTGGATCGTTTCGGCAGCAGCGACGCGGCCATGCAGCAGGCGGGCATCATCTATGCCACGGATCAGATCATCGATCTGTATGCCAACGGCATCCGCCATGTGCATGTCTATACCATGAACAAACCGGAGGTGGCCCGGGCGATTCAAGCCAATCTGTCCGAAATCCTCGGGCGTGACTTTCAATGATGGATCTCCACCTTGAAGCCCTGTATCCCGGGCGTTTTGATCGCAGTGAAATCCTCCGCTACGCCATGATGCCGGCGTCTCAGACCCCTCCGGAAACACTGCCGCTGGAGGAATGCCTGGCCATGGTGGGCAGCGGCTTCGCGTGCCATGCTGTATGGCGCGTTTTTCCGGTTCGCCGGGAGGAGGATGCCCTGGACCTGACCTTTACGCGGGTGGCTTCTGTGTCCCTCCGCCGGTGGATGGAGGGCAGTGAAAGCGCTGCCCTGTTTGCCGTGACAGCCGGGGTGGAGATGGAGCGGCTGATCCTGCGGGCAAAGGCAGTATCGCCTCTGCATGGCCTGCTGATGCACGCCATTGGCGCTGAGCGTGTGGAGGCCGCATGCGATGAACTCTGTTCCAGGATTGCTGCCCGGATGCCGGAGTACGATCTCTGTCCCCGATTCAGTCCAGGCTATGGGGATCTGCCGCTGGCAATCCAGCAGGAGATCTTTCGGGCGCTGGACTGTCAGCGGCTGCTGGGGCTGACGCTGACACGAGAGATGCTGATGCAGCCGGGAAAGAGTGTGACCGGCATCATCGGCTTGAGAAGGAGGGAAAAACCGTGAGTCTGCGTGAATTGATGCACAATGGCATCCTGTATCTGGATGGCGGCATGGGCACCTTGCTGCAAGCCGGCGGCATGGAGCCGGGGGAGGCGCCGGAGCGCTGGGGCCTGCAGCATCCCGACCAAATCACCGTGATTCACAGGTCCTATTTTGATGCGGGCAGCCATCTGGTACTGGCCAACACCTTCGGCTGCAGCCCGCTGAAGTATGACGCGGATACATTGGAGAAAATGGTGGGCAATGCAGTTGCCTGCGCCAGAAAAGCCGCCGAAGAGAGCACCAGCAGCCAGGAGAAATATGTGGCGCTGGACATCGGCCCCACCGGGCAGCTGCTGAAGCCCTTCGGCCCGCTTCCCTTCGAGGAGGCGGTGTCGGCTTTCGCGCAGGTGGTCAGGATCGGTGTGTCTCATGGCGTGGACTGCATTTTCATCGAGACCATGAATGACAGCTACGAGACGAAGGC
Source organism: Clostridia bacterium (assembly GCA_017519405.1). GTDB lineage: Bacteria > Bacillota > Clostridia > Christensenellales > Aristaeellaceae > RUG11272. The sequence continues at coordinate 144,287 of JAFWSH010000027.1, read as the reverse complement.
AGCGGTGCTGGCGGCCAAGGAAAACGCAGATTGTCCGGTGCTGGTCTCCAATGCCTATGGCGCTGACGGAAAGCTGATGACAGGCGCACCGCCGGAGGCCATGGTGGCCATGCTGGAGGGCCTGGGCGTTGACGCCCTGGGTGTCAACTGCTCCCTGGGGCCGGACAGCCTGCGGGATGTGGTGATGCGGTACCTGAAAACGGCTTCCATCCCCGTGTTAATGAAGCCCAATGCAGGCCTGCCTGTGGTGGAAAACGGCATCACCCGGTATCCCATGGAGCCGGAGCGCTTTGCAGAACTGATGGCGCCCCTGATTCAGGAAGGACTCCGGATTGTGGGCGGCTGCTGCGGCACCACGCCGGCGTATATCCGGGCGCTGCGGCAGAAAACGGGGCGGCTGCAGCCCCCGCCCCTGACAGAGAAGACAGAGACGCTGGTCTCCTCCCGCAGCCGCTGCATCCGGTTTGAAGACCGCCCGCTGCTGATCGGCGAGCGAATCAATCCCACCGGCAAAAAGCGCTTCAAGCAGGCGCTGATGGAGGGAGATATTCCCTACATCCTGTCTGAGGGAATTGCCCAGGAGGAGCGGGGCGCCGACCTGCTGGATGTCAATGTGGGCATACCGGACATCGACGAGGAAGCCATGCTGACGTGCGTGGTGGAAGAACTGCAGGCCATCACCGACCTGCCGCTGCAGCTGGATACGGCCAATCCGGCGGCTATGGCGCAGGCATTGCGCCGCTACAACGGCAAGGCCATGATCAACTCCGTCAACGGCAGGGAGGAGGTCATGGAGGCTGTGTTTCCCCTGGCCCGAAAGTACGGCGGTGTGCTGGTGGCGCTGACCCTGGACGAGCACGGCATCCCCGATACCGCCCAGGGGCGGCTGGCCATCGCGAAGAAGATCCTCCAGCAGGCAGAAGCCTTTGGCATCCAACGGAAGGACCTGGTCTTCGACCCCCTGACCATGACCGTCAGCACCGACGGACGTGCTGCCCTGACCACCCTGGAGGCGGTGCGTCTCATCCGGGAGGAGACAGGCTGCGCCACTGTGCTTGGGGTGTCCAACATCTCCTTCGGCCTGCCGGCCCGGGAGGTGATTGGACACAGCTTCTTCCTGATGGCCCTTCAGGCCGGGCTCTCGGCCGCCATCATGAACCCGAAATCGGACGCCATGATGGGCGCCTACCATAGTTTCCTGGCGCTCAGCAACCTGGACGAAAACTGTGCGTCCTATGTGGCCTTTGCATCCGGCTTGCCCGCCATGCAGGCTGTCTCCGGCACACCTGACAGGAAGAAGCCGGACGCACCGCAAGGAGAGAAAGGACTCCGGTATGCAGTCACGAAAGGCCTGAAGCTGGAGGCGTCCCGATATGCCGCCGATGCCCTGGCGGCAGGTGCCGATCCCATGGCGCTTGTCAATCAGGAAATCCTGCCGGCGCTGGACGATGTGGGCCGTGGTTTTGAGGAGAAGACAGTCTTTCTGCCGCAGCTGATGATGAGCGCGGAGGCGGCTGAATCGGCCTTTGGCGAGATCAAGCGCTGCGCCCGGAGCGGAACCCGACAGTCCCACCGCTGCACCATTGTGCTGGCCACTGTCCGGGGCGATGTCCACGACATCGGCAAGAACATCGTTCGGCTTCTGCTGGAAAACTACGGTTTTGACGTGCGGGATCTGGGGCGGGATGTGCCGCCGGAAACCATTGTCGATGAGGTGAAAGCCCTTCATGCGCCTATCTGCGGGCTCAGCGCACTGATGACCACCACGGTGCCCGCCATGGAGGAGACCATTCAGCGCTTGCATAACGAGGCGCCTTGGTGTAGAATCATGGTGGGCGGCGCCGTGCTGACGGCTTCCTATGCGGAGCGGATCCATGCGGACGCCTATGCCAAGGACGCCATGGCGGCCGTGCGCTGCGCTGAGCGGCTGGAACAGGCTTCAGCAGAGGTTCGGGAGGACGGAGAGAGATGAGCAGCTGCTCGATCTGTGTGGTGGGCGGCATCAATGTGGATATTGCGGGCACGCCCTTCAGCCCCATGATTCACGGCGACTCCAATCCCGGAAAGGTCCGGGTGTCCCTGGGCGGCGTGGGGCGTAATATCGCGGAAAACGCAGCCCAGCTGGGTATGGAAGTGACCATGCTCACCGCGCTGGGGGACGACCAGTATACCGCCTGGATCCGATCTGCCTGTGGTGAGAAGCACATCCGGCTGGACAAGGCCAGGTGCATACCGGGCATGAACAACAGCCTGTATGTCAGCCTGAACGGCTCCGATGGCGACCTGTACGCTGCCGTGTCTGATATGGAGCTGTGTCAGTCCATCACACCGGCTTATCTCCTTTCCGTGCTGGATGAGCTGCAGCGAGCGGACGCAGTGGTGGCGGACACCAACCTGCCGGCCATCAGCCTGCGTTTTCTTGCGGAGCACTGCAGGGGGAAGCTGGCAGTGGATCCGGTTTCTGTGAAAAAAGCCATCCGATTGGAAGGGCTGCTGGACGGCCTGCAGATGATCAAGCCAAACCTGCCGGAAGCCGAGGCCCTGACAGATGTCCACGGCGCGGAAGCCGCCGCCGATGCGCTTCGGCGTGCCGGCGTACAGCGGGTGCTGATCACCCTTGGCGGCAAAGGGGCCTATTTCTCCGGGGGCGGAGAGACCGGTTTGATCCCCTGCGCACCGGGCAGGATTGTGAATACAAACGGCTGCGGAGACGCCTTCTTTGCTGCGGCACTTCGGGCCATGCTGGAGGGCACATCCACCGCTGAGATGACCCGTGTGGGTCTGGCGGCTGCCGCCCTGTGCGCGGAATCTGAATCATCTGTCAACCCCGAGGCGGGCTGGGACCGTGTGCTCAGCCGCGCCTCCCTGTGAACATGAAATGGAGGAAACCAACATGCATGAGGAAATGCTGAGCAAATACCTGCAGGTCTCTCAGGAGGTGCAGGAGGCCCTGGATGCCGGGAAGCCGGTGGTGGCCCTGGAGTCCACCATCATCTCCCACGGAATGCCCTACCCTCGGAACGTGGAGACGGCGCTGAATGTGGAGCGGATTATCCGGGAACACGGCGCTGTTCCGGCCACCATCGCCATTATCCGGGGTAAGATGACAGTGGGCTGCACTGCGGAGCAGATCGAGTACCTGGGAAAGCGTGGCCTTGACGTGCCCAAGGCCAGCCGCCGGGATCTGCCGGTGCTGCTGGCCCGGGGCGAGGATGGGGCCACCACGGTGACCACCACCATGATTGCGGCTGCCCTGGCAGGCGTCAAGGTGTTTGCCACGGGCGGCATCGGCGGCGTGCACCGGGGTGCGGAGACCACCATGGACATCTCTGCCGATCTGGAGGAGCTGGCACAGACGCCTGTGCTGGTGGTCTGCGCAGGCTGCAAGTCGATTCTGGACATCGGACTGACCCTGGAATACCTGGAGACCAAGGGCGTGCCGGTGTTGGGATACCGGACCAAGGAGATGCCGGCCTTCTACACCACCCACTCCGGTTTCCAGGTGGATTACCGGATGGATTCGCCCGAGGATGTGGCAGCCGCGTTCCGGGCGAAGCTGGCCTGCGGGCTGAAGGGCGGCATGCTGCTCACCAATCCCATTCCGCCAGAATATGCCATGGATCTGGACTACATCAACGCCAACATCGAACAGGCGCTGAAGGAGTGCAAAGAAAAGGGGATCAAGGGAAAGGCCATCACTCCCTTCCTGTTGGACAGAATCCAGCGGCTCACCGGCGGTGCAAGCCTGGAAGCCAATATTCAGCTGGTATACAACAATGTGGCCGTCGGCGCGGAAGTCGCCAAGGCGCTGTGCAAAAACTGAAACAGAAAACTCCGCGGGCTGCGCGGAGTCTTTTTGATGGAGCAATGGAACGTGATCAGAACTCGCACTCGCCGGGGGTGCGGGGATAGGGGATGACGTCGCGGATGTTTTCCACGCCGGTGAGGTACATGATGAGGCGCTCGAATCCCATGCCGAAGCCGGAATGGACGCATCCGCCGAACCTGCGCAGATTGATATACCAGTCCATCTGCTCCTGGGAGATGTGCAGCTCGTCCATTCGACGGCAGAGGCGCTCCAGCCGGTGCTCACGCTGGGAGCCGCCCATCAGTTCGCCGGAGCCGGGCACCAGCAGGTCGACGCCCGCCACGGTTTCCCCGTCCTCGTTCTGGAACATATAGAATGCCTTGATGTCCTTGGGCCAGTCGTAGATGAACACCGGGCCGTGGAACACTTCTTCGGTGAGATATTTCTCGTGCTCCTTCGCCGTGTCGCCGCCGTACTGGGGTTCGAACTCGAAACGGTCCTTCGCCTCCCGCAGGATGGTGATGGCCTCCCGGTGCGTGATGCGGGCACACTTTGCGTCAATGAGGCTGCGGAGCTTCTCGATGAGGCCGCCGCCGCTGAACTTGTCCAGGAACTCCAGCTCGTCCGGGCATTTCTCCAGCACGGTACGCACAATGGACTTCAGGAAGTCCTCCTCGATGTCCATCAGCTGGTGGATGTCACAGAAAGCCATCTCCGGCTCAATCATCCAGAATTCCGATGCGTGGGTCTTGGTGTTGCTGTTCTCGGCACGGAAGGTGGGGCCGAAGGTGTAGATCTTGGAGAAAGCCATGGCAAAGGTTTCGCCCTCCAGCTGACCCGAGACGGCCAGGCTGGTGGCTTTGCCAAAGAAATCCTCGCTGCTGTCCGCGGTGGAGCCCTTGGGCAGGGTGGTGACCGTGAAGGTATCGCCGGCGCCCTCGGCATCATTGGCGGTGATCAGGGGCGTGTGGACATAGACATAGCCCCGGTCCTGGAAGTAGGTGTGGATCGCCATGGCCGCCACGCTGCGGACGCGGAATACAGCCTGGAAAAGGCGGGTGCGGGGCCGCAGATAGGCAATCTTGCGGAGAAACTCCACGCTGTGCCGCTTGGGCTGCAGGGGATAGTCCTCGGGGCTGTCGCCTTCCAGGGTGATGCTGATGGCCTGCAGCTCGGGGGTGGACGCGTCCTTGTAGGACGGAACCACCTTGCCCACTACGGTGATGGCGGCGCCAACATGCAGGGCGGCCACTTCATCGAAGTTGGCCATGCTGTTGTCATAGACAACCTGAGGGTTCTTGAAGCAGGTCCCGTCAAAGAAATCGATGAAGCCCATATTCTTCTGCTTCCGATGGTTTCTGATCCAGCCCTGGAGGCAGACCTCCGTGCCCATAAGGGTGTCCAGCTGCTCCTTCAGCATAAGGGTTGTGATGACTTTCATTTTGTGATTCCTCCGTTGTTTGCATCGTAGTCAGAATCCGCGGGATGCCACAGCGCACGGTAGATCAGGCACAGCCCGACGGCTGTCACGAGATAGCAGGCCAGGCAGATGGGCCCCACATGCTCGCTGAACCATTCGGTGTCACTGAACTTGTAGGGCTTGTCCAGCGCATACTGGGCAAGTCCGTTCACCAGCAGGCACAGGAAGAAAAGGATGTTGGCCCATACGGGCTGCTTGCCCTTCAGATGGCGGTACAGGATGCCCGCATGGATGATCAGCCCCAGCATGATCAGCGCGCAGAATACCTGTTCCACGTGGACGAAGAAGAAAATCAGGGAGACGCTGCGGGTGAGTTCCAGCACAAACTGGCATGCGCAGAGCAGGAAGGCCGTCCGCTGAAAGCGCAGCCCGGGTCTTTTGCAGCGGATCAGCAGAGCGTATATCATGGCGGCCAGCGCAGCCAGCGTCTCCAGCGTGCAGATGGCCAGCCACCACTCATCCCATTCGTTCTTCACCGAGAGGGGGAAGAATGCGGCGAAGGAGCCGTCTTCGATATAAGGGAAGCCGAAGGTGTTCAGTTCTCCGAGCCCGAACTCGCCAAGCCACAACTCCCCGAAGCGGATGCAGGCGACGATGAGACAGCCTGCAGCAGCGAAGCAGTCCAGTACTTCTGCCCGGGATTGCTTCAGGATGCGGGCAGCCAGGACAACGCCCAGCACATAGCCCACACCGCCGGTGACGAAGCAGAGGGATTCCGGCTTTGTGCGGATGAGCGCCCCGATGCCATACAGGCCAAACTGTTCTTCCAGGTTGAAGACCAGATAGCCTGCCTTTGCCAGAATGGCTGCAAGAATGGTGCCAAGGAGCAGACCCAGCCAGGCGGCAGCGGGGGAGAGCTTCTTTTTCCACAGACAGAGGTGGAAGAACAGGGTACCAAGGAGCAGTCCGATACAGACAAATGCCAGGAAGATCTCAGGCTGTTCTGTCAAGACATTCACCAGCGCTTTCAGTCGGCCTCGGCGGAGGCAAAGTAGATGATGTCCTGGAGCTTTCTCATGGACACATTCCGACCGTTGATTCTGTTGCCGTTGAAGAACAGGATGGTGGAGTCGCCGCCGTCCAGGTTGTAGGCGGTTTTAACACCCTGTTCCACAGCCAGCTGAGCGAACTTCGGGAGGGACATGCCGCTGTTGCCGTTGGAAGGGCCGGCACAGCAGATCACCATGTAGTGCAGTGTATCCACCTGGCACAGGCAGATACGCTGGCGGTCTCCGTCGGTGGACATGTCAATCCAGCGGTCGCTACCGGCATAGTCCTTCACCACCTGGCCCTCATGGACCAGAACCGGCCCGAAGGAGAAGGCGTTCAGGATGCGCTTGCCATCCACCGTGTTGTAGATGGTGTCCTTCTCGGGATGGAAGAGCACATGGAAGTCCCCGTCCTCATCGATCAGCAGGACATCCATCATTTTGCTGTCCCAGCGGCCGGCGGTGTCCAGATTGTTGCGGAACATCTCTCCCTGGCGGATGATAAAGCCCTTGCCCCGGCGCTCGGAGCTGGCGAAGAAATCGCCGTTGATGGCCAGTACGGCCTGAGACCGCTTGCAAAGGCGGATGGCGTCCATCTGGGACGAGGAGTCAAATCCGCCGGCAGACAGGGTTCTCAGCTGGGACGGATCGGATACGACGATGTCTGCCACCCAATAGGTGCAGCCGTCCTTCCGGCCGGTGCTGATGTTGACCTGCAGCGTTTCGTCCCGATAGACATCCTCGCTGATGAAATTGCTGCTCTTGGGCGTCACAGGATTGGTAAAGTCAATGGGCAGCGCATAGTTTTTGTCGGAGAAATCCTGGGGCGGGAAGGTGGGCAGGGCCGCAGGCGCCTCTGTCGGCTGTGCTTCCACCGGAGACAGCACAAAGGGATCCGCCACCTCCGGCTCCGGCGTGACGGAGGGGGAGAGGCGAATCACGGTGCTGGAATCGGCGGCGGCAAAGGCCGGAAGCACCAGTGCAACGGTCAGCCACAAGGCAGCCAGAATCAGGGTGGCACGCGTTTTCTTCATGGACATTTCACACCTTATCTATCGTCCTGTACGGTTCAAACAGATCTTTCTGCCATTCGGTGGTCTCAGGGATCGGCCTGCAGCACCGGCATTTCATCTGCTTCTTCCTCAGGGTAGCTGTCTTCAAAGGGTACATACTCGTATTTGGGCTTGAGATGGTTTTCGCCAAACATGGCGATGATGGCCTGGTAGTGGGGATGAAGCTTCTTTGCCGTCAGATTGCGCCAGGTGCCGTTGGTACCGGAGTGGGTGTAGTCCAGCTGGGTGTCCGGCAGAAGCGCCTGCAGCGCCCGGGCCTGGGCCTTGGGAATGTCCTTTCCGCCTGCCCGGTAGATCCAGACCCGCTTCAGCCAGGTCATCTGTTCCAGCGGGGACAGATCCTTGATCCGATTGTTGCACAGGTTCAGATCCATCAGGTGGGTGAGGCCTGTCAGCGGGGTCAGATCCGTCGCCCTGTTTTTAAACATTTCCAGGTACTCAAGGTGCTTCAGAGAGGCGATGGGTGTGAGGTCCTCCACCCGGTTTGCGGCCAGGATGAGCACCCGCAGGTTCGGCAGGTCGTAGAGGAAGCTCAGGTCTGTCACATTGTTGTGGCCGATGTCCAGCGCCAGCAGATTCCAGCAGTACTTCAGGATGTGGAAATCCTCGCTGGTGTGGAGGGAGCTCTTGTTGTTGTGCAGCGTGGACCAGGAGGTGTAGTCGGTGCGGATCAGATGCTTGTGTCCCTTGCCCTGCAGCACCATGGTCCAGCCCCACTTCATACCGGGGAAACGCTCGGCCAGACGGTCGCAGTCGGCGGAGGAGATCTCTGTGGCAAACATATCCACCTGCTTCAGGGCGGGCAGCTGCTGGAGAAAGGCGGCAAAGGCATCATAGTCCCGGACGATGGTCGTGCCCAGATCAATGTACTCCGCGTCGTCCGGGTAGGAAGCACCCCCGAATTCCACGTCGGCAGAGGCGCTCGCCAGACAGGCCGTCATGGCCAGAAAGAGCATCAACAGAAACAGCAGTCTCTTGGTCATCATCAACACTCCGCGGTACAGCCGCAGGTTCCTTTCTGCCCGGGAGTCCGGCAGCATCGCCGGACCGGGCGTTCCTCCGGGCAGCATCTGCGCAGAGGACATAACACGGCCATTATAGCAGATTCAAAAGGCGCTTTCAATACAAGAGGCCATGAAAAATGTAAAACAACAGGCTATACAAGCCGCAAGAAAAACGCGCCGGTGTCATTTCCTGCTTTTGCCTGTTGAAAGACCTTGCTTTTCCGCGTCATGTGTCGTATAATCCGCATGTGCCCGCTCAACGGGAAACAGAGATGGTCAGCCGCTTCAGAGAGCCGTCGGATGCTGCGAGACGGTGGGAGGACCATGCTCCCTTCCGTCCCGCCAGGGTATGGCCGATGAGGCCATGGGGTTCGCCCCTTACAGCGTGTCGAGGCACTCCCTGCGTATGTGCAAAACCACGGGGGAGGGCGAAACGGGTGGCAACGCGAGCTTCTCGCCCCGTGACGGGCGGAGGCTTTTGTTTAACAACAGGGAGGAGAGAACTGTACCATGATTGACATCAACCTGATCAGGAACAATCCGGAACTGGTGCGGGAAAACATCCGCAAGAAGTTCCAGGACGCCAAGCTCCCCATGGTGGACGAGGTGATCGCGCTGGACCGGGAGAACCGGGAGACCATGCAGCGGGCCGATGCCCTGCGCAACCAGCGCAAGGTGATCTCCAAGCAGATCGGCGGCATGATGGCCCGCGGCCAGCGGGACGAGGCCGAGGCTGCCAAGGCGCAGGTGAATGCGCTGGCGGAGGAGCTGGAACAGCTGGAGAAGCGGGAAGAGGAGCTGCAGGCGGAGATCCGCAAGCGCATGCTGGTGATCCCCAACATCATCGATCCCTCCGTGCCCGTGGGCCGGGACGACTCGGAAAACGTGGAGATCCAGCGCTTCGGCGAGCCTGTGGTGCCGGACTTTGAGATTCCCTACCATGTGGACATCATGGAGCGGCTCTCCGGCATTGATCTGGATGCTGCCCGGAAAACCTCCGGCAACGGTTTCTATTACCTGATGGGGGACATCGCCCGTCTGCACTCGGCGATTCTCTCCTACGGCAGGGACTTTATGATTGACCGGGGCTTTACCTACTGCATCCCGCCCTACATGATCCACGGCAACGTGGTCTCCGGCGTCATGTCCTTTGCGGAGATGGAGAACATGATGTACAAGATTGAGGGGGAGGACCTCTACCTCATCGGCACATCGGAGCACTCCATGATCGGCAAGTTCATCGACACCATCCTGGACGAGAGCCAGCTGCCCCAGACCCTGACCAGCTATTCCCCCTGCTTCCGCAAGGAGGTGGGCGCCCACGGCATCGAGGAGCGCGGCGTCTACCGCATCCACCAGTTTGAGAAGCAGGAGATGATCGTGGTCTGCAAGCCGGAGGATTCCCCCATGTGGTTCGACCGCCTCTGGCAGAACACGGTGGATTTCTTCCGCTCCCTGGACATCCCGGTGCGGACCCTGGAGTGCTGCTCCGGCGACTTGGCGGACCTGAAGGTGAAGTCCCTGGACGTGGAGGCCTGGAGCCCCCGCCAGAAGAAGTACTTCGAGGTGGGTTCCTGCTCCAACCTGGGGGACGCCCAGGCCCGGCGGCTGCAGATTCGGGTGAAGGGAGCCGACGGCAAGAAGTACCTGGCCCACACCCTCAACAACACCTGCGTGGCGCCGCCCCGGATGCTGATTGCCTTCCTGGAGAACAATCTGCAGGCGGACGGTCGTGTACGCATTCCGGAAGTGCTGCGTCCCTATATGGGCGGCAAGGAGTTTATCGGCTGACAAAAGAAGACCCGGCGCCATCTGAAGCGTCCGGGTCTTTTTCTGTGATGATGGAGCGGCCGCGCAATCAGGGCAGGATCAGGCCGAACTCCTCCGGGCGGAAACGGGGACTGACGTTCTCCTTGGTGGCGATGACGGCGGAGGCGAGGCGGGTACCGATGGCACAGGCCTCCGCCAGCGATTTGCCGTAGGTCAGGCCGATGGCGACCCCGGCGAAGAAGGAATCTCCGGCGCCTGTGGTATCAATGACATCCACCCGCTGGGGCGGGCAGAAGCCGTTGTGCCCGTCCATGTCGGCATAAACAGCGCCCTCTCCGCCCAGGGTCACCACAATGCAGGGAATCCCCGCACGGTGGAGGCGCTCCGGCAGCATCTTCTGAACTTCCTGCGCCGAGTGTCCCTCATACGCCTCGGAGAAGAGCATCTCGGCCTCCTGCAGGTTGCAGACCACGCATGCGGTCCGCTGCAGCAGATCCCGGCGCTCCATGGCGATGGACATATTGGAAACCACGGCATAGACCGCCTTGCCGTACTGTTCGCTCAGGTCAAAGATCCGCTTCAGCAGCGGCACATCCATGTCGATTTCCACCACCACGCTGTCGGCGTTTCGGATGAGCTCGTCGCCGTGCTTGTCCAGCACTTGCGAGAGAACCGACAGATTCGGTCGCTTGGAGATGGATGCAATGACATCGCCGGTGTTGTCAAAGATGGCCAGCCAGGTGCCCAGCCCCTCGGGATCCCGGATGATGTAGTCCGTGTTCACCCGGTGACGCTTCAGCTTCTCCACCACATCAGTGCTGGTGCCGCTGTCATCCACAACGGTGACAAACACGGGCTCCAGCTCCACATTGGCAATGTCCTCCGCTACGTTTCGGCAGACACCGCCATGGGTCTGGATCACCCGGCCCACATTGCGTCCGCCGGGGATGTATTTTGCCAGGGGGTAGCCCTTGATATCCACAAACACCGAACCGAAGATGACGATGCCCATGCCGGCGCCTCCGATCTCAAGCAGTCAGCCAAAGATAGAAATACAGTAGAAAGATAGCCGCCGCGATGCCCGTCAGCACACCCACGACTACCCGACCCACACGACCCAGACGTTTTCTGCCTCCGTGCGGGCGGTGTCCACGCTCCGGTATACCCTGTTCCTCTTCCTGAGACACTGTACTCTTGTCCTGATCTTTTTCGGCCATTATACACTCACCTCTGCGCCGTTGGTTGTTTTACTCTTCGGAGGGGATTTCCTCAACCCAGTTGAATACAATCCGATACTCATCGGCGGGGAAGGACCCGCTGAGAAATCCCGTGATCAGCACCTCTGCGTTGGCTTCTGCGTTTTTCAGGATGCCGTTTGTTGTCGCCTTCTCCGTAATCTCTGCCTTCATTGCCTGCATGGCCTGATTGTGGTCCTGGATCTTCAGCGTGTTGAAAATGTTTTTGCTCTCATCATAGACCTGCAGGCTGTTCTCATCCACTTCGATGCTCAGGATTTTGGCATGCGGGATCGTCACCGTAACCGTCTTTGACTCGGGATCCGATGTGACACCGACCTGCTCGAAGTTGACACCGGCTTTGACAACGCCGTCGTAGCTGTAGACATACCGCTTCTGCGTGAAGGGGATGACGATCCCGAAAAGCTCCCGGGAGTCGCTGATGGTCTGAACATTGGTGAAATAGCCGGCTTGCGTGGCCAGTTCGCCAATGTTTCGGAGACCGAACTCCACCGTTCGGGAGGTGATGGTCCTGTTGTTTTTAATCAGGTAGAACCCGGTGACCAGAAGCGCCGCAAGCAGCAGGAACAGGACGACATAACGAAAAAAGCCGAACCGGTGTTCTTTTGCCCGCAGGCGTCTGTGCCGTCTCTGGCCTTCTTCTGCATGATCATTCATGACAGCGCTCCTCCTCTCCCTGAAAGCATTATACCGTAAACTGAATTTGATGTAAAGGCCGGACAGAAAAAACCGCTCCCTCAGGGAAAGACTGAGAGAGCGTCAGGGTGATCTGCTTATCGCACGGCGTCTGCGTAGAAAGCGTTCATAGCTCCTTCGGTGGGGAAGACTGCCACGAACATGCGGTTGCCCATGGCGCCGGACAGCGCGTCCGGAATGCGCTCCACCATCCGCATCTGGGTGGCGTATTTCTGCAGCAGTTCCTCATCCGAGAGGGCGAAATCCTTGCCGTCCCGCCGGCCCACAAAGCCGCAGAAGCTGTGCTCGCCACAGGGCTTGGTGGACTGGTCAAAGGCGATCATGTCCGCCCAGATCTTATAGACGTCGGTGGAATTGGCAAAGTTCATCATGTCGGGGGAATAGCCGCCGCAGGGCCGCATATTCACCTCCAGCGCCACCACATCGCCCTTCTTGCCCATGGGCTGATCACAGGTGAGGCGGAAAAACTCGAAATGGACAAACCTGCTCTTCACACCGAAGGAACGAACCGCTGCTCTGCCGGCTGCCCGGACGTCATCCGCCAGATCCCGGACAATGTAATAGATGGAGTTGCCGTGGTTGTTGACGATGTCCATGATGGACTCCGGGGTTACGTTACCGGTCTCGAAGATGGGGTTGCCGCGGCTGTCAATGATGGCATCATAGCTGTTGACCTCGGCGGTGACAAACTCCTCCATGATATAGGAGACTTCGGTCTCTTTCTGTCCAAGAAAGTCCCGGAGATCCTCCTCGCTGGACAGCTTGTAGGTATGGGAGGCGCCGACACCGTTGTCGGGCTTCACGATCACCGGGAAGCCCACCTCCCGGATGAAGGCCATGCAGCCGTCGAAATCGTCCACCATGTGATAGCGCGCCGTCCGGATTCCCACAGCCTGGTAGTAAGGCTTCATGCCGCTCTTATTCTTGATGCGGGGCATATCCTCCACCTGCCAGCCGCTGGTGATGTGGAAGTCAGTGCGGAGCATGGCGTCACGCTCCAGCCAGTATTCGTTGTTGCTCTCCAGCCAGTCAATGCGGCCATACTTGCTGATGAAGAAGGCCACGGCGCGGTAGACTTCCTCATAGTTCTCCATGCTGCCCACCTTGTAATACTCCGTCAGGCTCTCCCGGAGCTCGGGGCGCAGCATGTCGTAGGGGCAGTCGCCGATCCCCAGAACCCGCAGGCCGTTCCGGCTCAGTTCACGGCAGAACTGCCAGTAATTCTCAGGGAAATTGGGGGAGATGAAGACAAAGTTTTTCATGCGCGATCCCTTCCTTGCTTATGCTGTGATCGGGTCATCATCCAGGAGGTGGGGGATGTGATAAGCTGCCTGCTTATACCACCAGTCCCAGTCGTGCCGGCAGTCATGTCCCCAGATATCCACCCACACATGGATGCCCTTCTCCGCGAAGATGTCCCGCAGGCGGAAGGTGGTATCCGGCACCTCCCAGGGGCCCTGACCCACCACAATGATGCCGCGGTGACGGTTGTACTCCTGAATATAAGGGTGGTCGGCGGGCATCTGGGCCAGGCAGTCCACCAGGCTGTTGCGGTAGACGTCCTCATTCATGAAACTGCCGAACCCGTAGGATGCCGTGTAGATGCCGCTCATGGCCAGAAGGCCGTCAAACAGATCCGGGCGGCGGAAGAACAGGTTCGCCGCGTGGGTGGCCCCCAGGGAACAGCCGGTGACAATGACGCCCGGATAACCGTCCCACCCGTTGCGCTGATTCACCATGTCCCGCATGAAGGGCACAAGCTCGTCCGTGATGAACCGGATCCACTGCTCGTAGCGGCCGATCCGCCAGGCGGCGTCCCCCCAGGGGTTGCTCCAGGTCTCCTCGTCGATGGTGTCAATGGAAAAGACCATGCAGCGGCCATCCTCGATCCAGGGGGCCCAGACATCCACCATGTGGAAGTCCTCAAAGTCGAAGAAGCGTCCGTTCTGGCACGGGATGTACAGAACAGGCCGGCCGGCATGGCCCCAGACCTTGACCTCCATGGACTTGCCCAGTGCAGGGCTGTACTCGTTAAAGTATTGGATCTCCATATGCAAACCTCACATCAAACCTGTTTGTCCGCCGGGCTGTGCTGTCCGCAGGACGCCTCTATCATACCATTCCGGGCAGAATGATGCTGTTCTTTTTTTGTACTGACACAACAAAAGCCGGAGACCGGGATGACGGGTTCAGCCCAGCGTCTCCAGCCAGTTGCCCAGCAGGGGAATCCGGAATGCGAATCCCTGCCATGCTGCTGCCATTAACCTGATGCGGAGAATCAAACAGGTGACGGCCACACAGAGATAGACCATCCAGCAAAAAGCGTTCATGGCGGCACCCACCACAGGGGCGGAGGAGGTTGCCGCCCCCAACGCGCCCATGACCAGCGCTGCCAGCAGATGAAGGGCTGTCAAAGCCACGCTTTGTAGCGAAAACCGCCGTATGGCCTTGCTCTCGTGCTCCACAAAGAGAAGTAAAAGCGCGAAGAATCCCAGAAAAGCGGACAGGGTGCAGCTGAGGCGGATCACCCGGTTGGTGGCGATGATTTCCCGCGGGGCCGGTTCATCCGTCTCCTCAAAGGGGGTGTCCTCCTCCAGGGGATTCACATCCTCCACAGGCTGATCCGGCTGCTCGGGCGGGAGCCACTCGTCCACCGTGTCCTGCCAGGCTGGCTGTTCTCCCTCGTCAGGAACCTCCTGCCATCCCTCGGAGGCATGTGGCTGCTGACGGTCTCTGCCAAACCCTCTCATGCCCATTTGCTTCCTTTGCTGCCTCCCTTGCTGCCTTTGGCCCCCTTGGCCCCGAGGCTTACGCCTTGCAGTATCTCCGAGGTGTAGACAAACGTACGGGAATTCTTCTCATGATGGGCCTTCCGGGCACAGGCCACCATCCGGTCAATCAGCGTGGAATACTTGACTCCGGCGTTCTCCCAGAGATAGAAGGCGAGAGAACCGGGAATGGTGTTGATCTCCGTGATGTAAAGCTGATCGGTGGCACGGTCCCACATGTAGTCGATGCGCACCACGCCCTTGCAGTCCAGTTCACGGAAGATGCGTTTGGAGAGGGCTTGAATCTCATCACGGCGCTCGTCGGGGATGGGCGCCGGCAGGATGCGGCTGAGGCTGGCCATGCCGTTCTGCTTGGTTCCGCCGCCCCGCAGGTATTTCTCTCCGAAGTCCAGCATGTTGCCGCCGGAAACCGGCATCTCCACCGGGGAGGCCTCCACCTCATCGTCAAAGCCCAGAACCGAGCAGTTCAGTTCGATGGGTTTGTCCAGTCCCTTCTCCACCAGGACCCGCCGATCGTACTCGAAAGCCAGCTCCAGGGCATCCAGCAGGCCTTCCCGGTCATCAGCCCGGGTGACGCCGATGGAGGAACCCAGGTTGGCGGGCTTCACGAACACCGGATACCCCAGCTCACGCTCCACGGTGGCGGCCACGGCTTCGGCGTCCTCCCGGAAGGCGGTGGAAGTGAACCAGCAGCCCGGCAGCACCGGGAAGCCGCAGCCCCGGAAGAAGGCTTTCATCATGATCTTGTCCATGCCGATGGCGCTGCCCGCGACGCCGGTGGAGGTATAGGGAAGATTGGCCAGCTCCAGCATGCCCTGCAGGGTGCCGTCCTCGCCGTTGAGGCCGTGCATCACAATCAGACACACATCCAGCCGCGCCACCATCACCAGCTGGGGCCTGGCCAGGAGGCCCTTGCCTTGCCGGGTTGCCAGCAGCGCGCCGCTGCCGGCGGTCATATCCAGGCGGACCTCCTCCAGCTTGGACTTCACGGGGTCAAAGTCCACGAAGGTGGCGATCTGCTTCAGCTTTTCACCCGTATACCAGCGTCCGTCGGGGGCGATATAGACCGGGATCACATCATACTTGTCCGGGTTCACATACCGCATGAGCTGCACGGCTGAGATGATGGCCACCTCCCGCTCGCAGCTCCTTGAACCAAAGAGTACACCAAGCTGAATCTTACCCATGTCTTCCTCCGATTACTCACTGTAGTTGTCCGGCAGATCGTTTTCGAACAGGACGGTATCGCCGGGTTTCATGTGCTGCCGGATGAGGGCAGGCACGTCATCCAGCGAGCGCACAGTCAGGATGTGCTCCTCCGTGAACCCCTTGGCCAGCAGGCCATCCCGGATGGGGGCCGTGTGCTTTGGTCCCACCAGAATGGCCAGATCCACACAGCCCGCCATTTCCTCCCCGAAGGAACGATTGTACTGCGCTTCGTCGGGACCCAGCTCCACCATGCCGGGGGTGACAATCACGCGCTGAGCGGGGAAAGCGGAAAGCACGCGGAGCGCCCGGGACGCGCCGGCGGGATTGGCGTTGAAGGCATCGTCAATCATGGTGATGCCATCCCCACGGCTGATGAGCTGCAGCCGGTGCTCCACTGGTTTCAGCTTCCCGATGCCCCTGGAGATCTGCTTCAGGTTCATCCCCAGCTCCAGGCACACGGAAGCCGCCAGTAGAATGTTCTGGATATTGTGTTCGCCCAGCATCCGTGTCTCGCAGGCGATGCGGCCATCGGCGGTACAGAGGATAAAGCTGCTTCCGCGGGGAGAAACCTGCAGATCCTCAGCCCACACGTCCGCACCGCTGCCGGGTCTGAGGCTCGCCAGACGCTTGCTGCCCTGGGTGCGGTCATACAACTCCCGGCAGATGCCGCCGTCATCAGGGAAGAAGCGGCAGCCCTCCGGCGGAATGGCCCGGATCAGGTCGTACTTGGTCTCCCGGATGTTTTCGATGGAATGGAAGGTGTCGAGATGCTGGGGCCCGACGCTTGTGAGAACGCCGTGGGTGGGATGCACCAGGCGGCACAGTTCCCGGATGTCGCCCCGGTGGCGGGCACCCATCTCCGCCAGAAAGATCTGGTGGGCGGGCTGAAGCCGCTCCCGGATCACCCGGGTGAGGCCCATGGGGGTGTTGAAGCTGGCGGGGGTGGAGAGCACCTGGAATTGCTCGCTCAGCAGCGTATTAAGGATAAACTTGACGCTGGTCTTTCCGTAGGAGCCCGTGATACCGATCCGGATCAGGTCGGGGCGGGCAGCCAGACGGGACTGGGCGTCCCGAAGGTACAGATCGCTGATGCAGCGCTCCAGAGGCCAGGCAGCGGCCGCTCCCAGCGCCGTCCAAAGCGGAAGAAGCAGCGGAAAAACCCAGCGCCATCCCTTCCATGCCACCGGAAGCAGGATCAACAGGAAAAGCAAGCCCATGATGCACCAGAGACGCTTGACCCGGGGAGTGACCACAAAGGGCTTTTTCTCCTTGCGCCTGGCGGTCAGCCGCATAATGCCCCAGCCGCAGGCACAGAGCAGCAGGGCTGACACACAGCGTCCCCAGAATTGTCCGCCCAAAAGAAAACGGCACAGACAGGCCGCTGCCGCCATCAGCAGACCGGGGGCGAAGGCTCTGGCGGGATGCCGCAGCATTGAGCGGAAATAGCCCGCAAACTGGTAGCTTTCCAGCTGCAGATCATGCAGGGATCCCCGAGCCGCCATGGCACAGCCTGCAGCCAGGCCGACGCACAGCAGCGCTACCGAGAAATCCATGAACTCACACTCCTAACAGGAAAGTCCGGACAATCGCATTGAATCGGGGCGCCTGCTCCAGGTAGGCAAAGTGACTGCCGCCCTCCAGGATCACCAGGCCTGCGTCCGGAATCTCGCGTTCCATCTTCTGGCCCATCCACAAGGGCGTCTCGGTGTCGCGATCCCCCCAGATGAGCAGCACAGGCTGCTGGATCAGGGGCAGACAGTCCGCCAGATCCAACTGAATCACCTTCACGAAGGTCTTGCGCATCTCCTCATCCAGCGCATTGTAGTCCCTGGAACCGTATTTCTGCCGCAGCTTTTCTTCCGCATGCTTCATGATGCCCGAGAGGGGAGGGAACTGTCCAAGCTTCTGCACCAGGGCCTTTTTCCGCTGAAAGGCCTCTGCACGCTTGCGGCCCTCCTCGGTTTGGGGCTTTTTCAGCCCGGCGCCGCCTGTGATCACGATCTTCTCCCACATCTCCGGGTGATTCGCCGCCAACCAGATGGCCACACGGCCGCCGAAGGAATGGGCAATGACGCTGCAGGGGAGGAAATCAAGGCCGGAGAGCAGCGCCCGGAGCGCCTCGGCGTATTCAGGGACGCCCCAGGGTTCCGGCGGCCTGCCGCTCTCGCCGAAGCCGGGGAAGTCCAGCGACAGCACGGTCATATCAGGGGCCAGCGCGCTCGCCGGCGCCTCCATCAGCTTCGTCGAACATCCCCAGCCATGGAGGAGGACAACCCGACGGGGGCCAAGTCCGGTCTTTTCCCAATGGATGCGTACGCCGGAGATCTCGGTCAGCATGACGTCGCCTCGCTCTCTGTCAAAGGTGGGTTACGATTTGAGATCCCAGATGTAGCGGCATTTTACACGGCTGATGGACCACTGTGCGCGAATCCAGGCGGGCACCTCGATGATGCGCTCCAGCTCGCAGCCCAGGGCCTCACAGGTTTTCCGGCTGGGCAGGTTGTCCGGATCGCAGGTGATGACCACGCTGTCCTTGCCGGAGCGGAGGATGACGGGGACGATGAGCCTGCAGGCTTTCTCGGCAAAGCGATGCCCGCGGTAGGGGGGATCCACATGGTAGCCGATGTGGCCGAAAGCGTAGACGCAGGCACTCTCGCCGAGACGCAGGCTGATGCGGCCCATCTCTCTGTGCCGACCGTGGGGCGCGATGACCCAGTTGTACTCCTCCCCAAAGCCCATCTCATCATCGGCAGGGAACTCATCCACGGGGATCAGGTCGATCTCGCCATCGCTCATTTCAGCTTTTCTCCATCGCCAGAACACGTATTACACTTCCTGAATCTCAACCTTGCCCAGCAAGGCATCATAGTCCTCCCGGCGGATCAGCTGTGTGCCGTCGGTCATCACCGAGGCCGCACCGGCTGCCATGCCGCGCCGCATGGCCTCCCGGAAACTGCCCGTCTCCACAAATCCCGCCACAAAGCCGGCCGTCATGGCATCTCCGGCACCGACGGTGGAGGAAACCGGAACACGCAGGCCGGGGGAGAAGAGCGCACCTGCAGGGTTCACCAGCAGGGCACCGTGGGCCCCCATGGAAACCAGCACATTTCGGGCACCGGCAGCGATCATCCTATGGGCTGCCTCACGAATCTCCTCCCGGGTTTTCAGCGGCCGGCCTGCCTGGTCCGACAGTTCCTGGAGGTTGGGCTTTACCAGGAACGGCGTCGCTTTCAGGCTCTGCCGCAGGGTCTCACCCGATGCGTCCAACACGCAGGGAACCGGCAGTGCGCGCATCACCCGCGCATAGGTATCGTGGGAGCAGCCGGGCGGCAGGGAGCCGGTCAGAATAATGAAATCGTCCCCCCGGCAGTTGTCGCGGGCCAGCCGGATCAGGCTGTCCAGCAGCTTGATATTCACTTCCGGGCCGGGTTCGTTGATCTCTGTCACCTCTGCTCCGTCCAGACTCACGATCTTCAGGTTGGTCCTGACCTGGCCGGGCATATGAAGAAACCCGTGGGGGACACCGATCTGATCCAGCATGGCCTCGTATTGGGCCGCACCGTTCTCGCCGGCCAGCCCGAGACAGCGGGTCTGCGCCCCGAGGCGCACCAGCACCGCCGCCACATTGGAGCCCTTTCCGCCGGGATCGGTCCTGAGCCTGCGTACCCGGTGCAATCCGCCCACCGTCATGGCGTCCACTTCCACCGTTTTGTCGAAGGAAGGGTTCAGACACAGTGTGGTGATCACAAGGCATCCCTCCACTACAGTTTCGGCCCATTATACCACGTACAGAACACTTGCGCAAGGATTATGCACAGTGGGCTGCAGCTTTCCGGGAGGCATATTTGCTTTCGCCCGTAGGATGTGGTATAATCAGCTCCGTGCTGATGTGGTGGAACGGCAGACACCGGGGACTTAAAATCCCCTGCCGCGAGGCGTGCGGGTTCGAGTCCCGCCATCAGCATTTTGCTTATCCGGCCGATGGTCAACAAAAGATCCTGTGAAGCAAAAGGGAGGAAGCATCATGGGCAGTGAAAGACCGCTGAACGGAGACTCCGTCGCGCTGAACCGGCGCTATCTGGACCATCTGCTGGTGGAGGGGCGAATTGTGGGCAGTGTGCATCCGGACACCACGGCCCGCTATTTCGGCCAAACCTTCAACACGCCTGTCATCACGGCAGCCTTGAGCCATCTGAAGCCGAGCATGACGGCATTTGCGGAGGGCGCAAAGGCTGCAGATGCGCTCTGCTGCATCGGCATGGGCAGCTGTGAGGAGCTTCGGCAGGTTCTGGCCACCGGCGCCAAAGTGGTCAAAATCGTGAAGCCCTATGCCGATCCCAACGAGATCCTCACGCGGCTCGCCTGCGCTGAGCAATACGGGGCGCTGGCAGTGGGCATGGATGTGGAGCATGCCGTGAACATCCGGGACGACCGGGATTCCGTGGTGGTCGGCATGCAGATGAAGCTGCCCACGCTGGAGGAACTGAAACGCTATGTGTCAGCCACCCGACTGCCCTTCATCGTCAAAGGCGCCCTCAGCGCAAAAGACGCCTTGACATGCAAGGCGCTGGGCTGTGCGGGCGTGGTGCTGAGCCACCACAACGGGCTGATGCGGTGGGCTGTACCGCCGGCTATGATGGTGAAGGAAACCCGGGCAGCCGTGGGGCAGGACTTTCTTATCATTGTGGATGGCGGGATTCAGGATGGCTTTGACGCGTTTAAGGTCCTTGCCCTGGGGGCGGATGCCGTATCTGTGGGCCGTCCGCTGATAGAGCCGCTGGAGCAGGGCGGACCGGAGGCCATGGCCGGTGTGATCCGGGAGATGACGGACGAACTCAGAGCCATGATGGTGCGGACCTGCTCGAAGGATCTCAAGCATATCGACCCTGCCGTCATTCACCCGATCTCCTGGTAACGGATGCGCCTTATCTCCAGATCTGGTAAATGGCGCATTTGAGATACTGTGTTTCCGGCGCAGACGGCAGAATCGGGTGATCCCGCCCCTGGGTCCGGAACTCCACCTGGCGCAGCTGCACCCGTGCATCGAGGGCGGCCGAGCGCACGATCTCCCGGAACTGCTCCGGCACAATATGCTGCGAGCAGGAGCAGGTGACCAGATAGCCGCCGTCGGGCAGCATCTTCATGGCCCGGAGATTGATTTCCTTGTACCCCCGAACGGCCCGCTCTACCATGGATTTCGTCTTGGTGAACGCCGGCGGGTCCAGGATGATGACGTCGTATTGCTCGCCGCGCCGGCTGGCCTCGCTGAGGAGATCGAAGGCGTTTGCCTCCACAAAATGCACTGTATCCGACAGGCCATTCAGTGCCGCATTCTCGGCAGCGAAAGCACAGGCCTGGGCGGATATATCCACGCCTGTGACCTCCGCGGCCCCGTAATGTCCGGCATGCAGCGCAAAGCTGCCGGTGTGGGTGAAGCAATCCAGCACCCGCTTATCTTTGACAAACGGGGCGATGGCGGCGCGGTTTTCCTTCTGGTCCAGGAAGAAGCCGGTCTTCTGGCCCTGCTTCACATCCACCAGGAAGCGGATGCCGTTTTCCGTCATCTCCACACGATCCGGCACCTCGCCGTAGAGGATGCCGGTTTTCTCTTCCATACCCTCCAGGAGGCGCACCGGCACATCGCTGCGTTCATAGACTCCCTTCGGATGCAGGGCTTCCACCAGCGCCTCCACGGCCGCCTCCTTGAAGCGTTCCATCCCCAGGGCAAGACACTGCAGCACGAGGCAATCCCCGAAGCTGTCCACGATGAGCGCAGGCAGCCGGTCGCTCTCAGCAAACACCAGACGGCAGGACCTGAGATCGGCAAATGTGCGGCGGTAGTCCACCGCCTCCCGGATGCGGCGGTGGATGAAATCCCTGTCCACCGGCTCGTCCCTGAGGGTCATGACGCGCAGTGCAATCTGGGACGCGGGATTGTAATAGGCCTTGGCCAGAAAACGTTCCCTGGAGGAGAACACCTGCACCACATCGCCCGGTGTGAAGCTGCCTTCAACCCCGGCGATATCGCTTCTGAAAACCCACGGGTGTCCAGCCAGCACCCGCTTTTCTTTTCCGGGCATCAAAGTGGCTTTGGCCATGGTATCCCTCCGCTTTATGTGTCCTGACCGGCAGTATCCGGGGCCGGCTCGTTCAGAATCTGCATGAAT
Source organism: Clostridia bacterium (assembly GCA_017519405.1). Lineage (GTDB taxonomy): Bacteria > Bacillota > Clostridia > Christensenellales > Aristaeellaceae > RUG11272. Next base: position 122,046 of record JAFWSH010000027.1, on the reverse strand, counting down.
TCCTCGCCGGTGATGGTCTCCCGCTCCAGCAGGCAGGCGGCCAGCCGGTGCAGCATGGGCTCATTCCGCTGCAGGATCTCCGTCGCGATCCCATGTGCCTTGGCGATCAGATCCACCACTTCCTGATCGATCCGGGCTGCTGTCTGTTCCGAACAGGCCAGCGAGGCGTCGCCGCCCAGATAGGCGTTCTGCACCACGCTCAGGGCGGTCATGCCGAACTGATCGCTCATGCCCAGCCTGGTGATCATGGTTCGCGCCAATTTGGTGGCCTGCTCGATATCGTTGGCCGCCCCTGATGTCATCTGGTGGAATACCAGTTCCTCTGCGGCCCGGCCGGCTGTGAGGGTAGTGATTTTGTTGAAGAGCTCTTCCCGGCTCATGAGATAGTGCTCGTCCTCGTCCACCTGCATGGTATAGCCCAGTGCGCCGGAGGTCCGGGGAATGATGGTGATTTTGTGCACCGGTGCCGAGTTCTTCTGCATGGCGGCCACCAGGGCGTGGCCGATCTCGTGGTAGCTGGCGATCTCCTTTTCCTTTTGACTGATCACCGCGTTCTTCCGCTGGTAACCGGCCAGCACGGTCTCGATGGCCTCCTCCAGGTCCCGCTGGGACACCCGGTCGCGGCCTTCCTTGACCGCCAGGAGGGCACCTTCGTTGATGATGTTGGCCAGCTCTGCGCCGGAGGTGCCGGACGTGGCCAGGGCAATGGCCCTGAAATCCAACCCCTCCTCGGTGCGGACATCCTTTGCGTGCACCCGGAGAATGGCCTCCCGGCCTGCTAGATCCGGCAGTTCCACAGGGATCCGGCGGTCAAACCGGCCGGGGCGCAGCAGCGCCTTGTCCAGGCTCTCCGGACGGTTGGTGGCCGCAAGGATCACCACACCCTTGGAACCGTCGAAACCGTCCATCTCCGTCAGCAGCTGGTTCAGCGTCTGTTCCCGCTCGTCGTTTCCGCCGATGCCCACGCCGCCTTCCCGCTTTCCGCCGATGGCATCGATCTCATCGATGAACACAATGCAGGGCGCCTTCTCCTGGGCCTGCTTGAACAGGTCCCTGACCCGGGCGGCGCCCATGCCCACAAACATCTCCACAAACTCGGAGCCAGAGATGGAGAAGAAGGGTACGTTGGCCTCGCCGGCTACCGCCCTGGCCAGAAGCGTCTTGCCCGTTCCGGGCGGGCCCACCAGCAGTGCTCCCTTGGGAAGCCGGGCGCCGATCTGCTTGTATTTGTCCGGGTCATGCAGGAAGTCAACAATCTCCTGCAGGGCTGCCTTGGCCTCATCCTCGCCGGCCACATCGGCAAAGCTCTTGCCGGTCTGGGCAGCCACATAGACCTTGGCATTGCTCTTGCCGAAGGACATGACCCCGCCGTCTCCCATGTTCTTGGTGATGTTTTTCATGAGGAAATGGCCGATCACCACAAAGAAGACCAGGGGGAGGACCCAGTACAGGAGGAGGGAGAGGATGGGGGAGACCTCCTCCGGAATCAACTGGGCGAAGGCGACTTTCTTGCTGTAGAGAAGGCTGATCAGGTTGGGATCCTCAATCCGTCCGGTTTCGAACAATCCCAGGGTTTCCGCTCCGGTCTGCTTGGCAGAATCCGACGGCAGCGCCGCTGTAAACCGGATGGCGTTATCGCTGAGCTGTACTTCTCTCACCAGGCCGCCGTTGAGCATATCCAGGAAGTCGCTGTATGTGACGGTCACTTTCTTCTGGCTGTTCAGCACAGGCACGAGAAACAGGTTAATGGCCACAATGACCGCCAGTACAATAAGATAATAGAATATGACGGATCTCTTCTTTTTGGGTCCGAACTCAGGATTCAAACAGGGTCACTCCTTTCTGGGAAAACTGCGGAAATCGGATTCATTATAGTTTGCCGCGACAGAAAAATCAATTGATTTGCGGGGCTGTGACCGCAAGATTCATCATTTGTTCACGGAAGCACCGAAAACGCAGGGTTCACTCGGCGTCGCCCTCATTGTCCTCGGTGCTCCTGCGCTGCCGCCTGCGCCGTCGCGTATAGCCGGTCTGCTCCGCGGTTGTGTGTGTGGATATGTCTTCCGCTGCGGCAACATCAGCCACGGGTTCGGGAATGGACGGGGGAGTGGCTGTCGTTCCTTCCTGCTCAGCTTCCCGGGTCAGATGCACGTGGGAGGCCACGGTCCTGCGGCGGGCATCGCTCATGTCGGCGTAGTGCTTGCGTGTGGTATCCACGGAAGTGTGGCCCAGGGCATCTGCCACCAGGTAAATGTCGCCGGTCTCCTGATAGAGATTGGTGGCGAAGGTGGAACGGAGCTTGTGCGGGCTGATTCTCCGCTTGAGCGGCGCAGCAATTCTGGCATATTTTTTCACCATGTTCTGTACCGCGCGCTGGGTCATCCGCCGCCGCTGCATGGAGAGGAAGAAAGCGTCTTCATGGCCCGGCTCCGGCTCAATCTGTTTGCGCTGCTCCAGGTAGGCCAGCAGCGCATCGGCCACCTCTTGCGGGAAATACAGCATCACCTGGTTTCCGCCTTTTCGGGTAACAAGAAACGCATTTTCCTGAAAGTCCACATCGCTGAGGTTGATGCCCACGCACTCAGAAACCCGGATACCGGTGCCCAGGAAAAGCATCAGCATGGCATAGTCCCGGCTGGCTGTGTAGTTCTGGTATGCCCGCTGGTGCTTTGTCAGTCCGTCACCGGTGACCGCTTCATGGAGAAGCCGGTGGACTTCCTCTTGATTCAGGAGAAGAATGGGTTTCTCGTGGATTTTCGGCAGCGGCACCAGGAGCGTCACATTGGATGCAATCCGCTGGGCCTTGAAGAGATAATCATAGAAAGATCGGATGGAACAGAGCTTTCTTTTGATAGAGATCTCATGGTTGGCGAAATAACGTGGCGAATCGTCGTTCAGATCGCTCTCTCTGATGTAGTAGGTCAGATATTCCGTATAGGCCGTGAGATCCGCGGCCGTGACCCTGGCGAGATCATCATCGTTCAGCAGCCGCGGCTCCTTTTCGCCGAACGCGGCGCGTTCTGCATGCAGGAAGCTGAAAAACGTCCGGAGATCCATGGCATAGGCCAGCCGGGTAAACGTCCCGTTGACCGTCGCGATGTGCCGGAGAAAATCTGACGCAGCCTGCGGAAGGTCGCGGCAGATTTCCCGGATTGCCTGGATCCGGCGCTGATCAACTGCAGCGCGATAGGAAACATCGTCCTGTGAGCCGTTGGCCATCTAAATCCCTCCAAATTCGCCTTCTGTCCCCCGAACTATTCGTAAAACTATGGTTTAGCGAATAGTTCCAGATACACATACAAGTACTCCCCTCTGTGTTTCACGATCCTGAAATATCCTGTAATACAATCCAATTCCAACGGATTCGAATGGTTTTCTTGCTGGCCGGCTGGGTTGAATCCTTTTGAGATCTTTCAGGATTAAGGCTCCAGCGCGTTGATCCTCCGATACTCGGCGATGGCTTCCCTGGCCAGCTCGTCGCAGCGGTTGTTCCCCGGATTGCTGGTGTGTCCCTTCACCCAGATGAACTGCACATGGTGTTTCTTTGTCTGGGCCAGCAGGATCCACCACAGATCCTGGTTTTCCACCGGGTCCCCCTTGGCGTTCTTCCAATGCTTCCTCTGCCAGTTCTCCAGCCAGTGCTCCGTGAAGGCCTTCACCAGATAGCTGGAGTCGGAGTACAGGATGACATCGCAGGGCTCCTTCAGGGCGCCCAGGGCGCTGATGGCGGCGAAGAGCTCCATGCGGTTGTTGGTGGTGCCGGCCATGAATCCGCTGAGCTCCTTGCGATGGGCACCATACTCAAGAATGGCACCCCAGCCGCCCGGCCCGGGATTCCCGGAGCAGGCACCGTCTGTGTAAATAACTACTTTTTTTCTCGCTGTATCCAATGGGTTCAGCCTCCGGCATGCTTATTTTTCAGCCATATCACGGGACTTATCCGCACAGGCCTTCATGGCTGCCAGAATTGCCTCCCGGAAGCCCTTTTCCTCCAGGGCAGCCACGGCCTCGATGGTGGTACCGGCCGGTGAACAGACCGCGTCCTTCAGCGCGGCGGGATGGCTCCCGGAGTTGAGGACCATCAGCGCACTGCCAAGGACCGCCTGGGCCGCCATCTCCACGGCGGTTTTGCGCGGCAGGCCTTCCCTGACACCGCCGTCCGCCATGGCCTCAATCATCATGTAAACGTATGCCGGACTGGAGCCGCTGATGGCGATGACGCCGTCAAACATCCGCTCCGGCAGCACCACGGTTTTGCCCAGGGCGTCGAAGATACCGCGGGCAAACCGGAGTTCCGCCTCTGAGAAGGTGGTCTCGCTGCAGATGGCGGTCATGCCCTCACCCACCAGTGCGGGTGTGTTGGGCATCACCCGGAGCCAGCGGGCGCCCAGGGGCTCCAGCTGTCCCTGCAGCATCGCCACCGTCCAGCCCGCAGCAATGGAAATCACCGGGTGATCCGTGAGACAGGTGCCGCAGTCCGCGATGGTATCAGCCAGCACGTTGGGCTTCACGGCGAAGACCACATAGCGGCAGTTGTCGCAGAGCTCCCGGACCTGCTCATAGCAGCCCACATCCGGCCAGTCCATGCCGATGGCCTCGATCTGTTCACGATTCTTGTCACAGACCGCCAGCTGGGACGGGCGGATATACCCTGCCTCGATCAGACCTCTGGCAATGGCGCTGCCCATGCTGCCGACACCGACAATTCCGATCTCCCGGAGCACTTCACTCATCACCGTTCTCCCCCATGCTGTTTCTTTCTGCAGCCTCGGACAGTATAGCACATTTTGGCGGATGTGTATACGGTATTCTTCGCAAAACTGAAAAGGGCTGCAAAAAGCCCTCCCGGCACCGCAGGGTGTCAGGAGGGCGATGGAAATCTCGGAATGCCGTTTATCCCAGGATGACCTCAACGGCATGAACCTTCCCGTCGGCGAAGACAGGCAGGACATTGCCGTCCACAGCCTTGCCGTCCACACAGACCGATTTCACGCCGCGGCAGACATGCTGCGGGTTGCGGATGTCGATCTCATAGGTGGCGCCGCGGAAACGGCGGCTGATTTTATAGCCGTCCCAGGTGTGGGGAATGCAGGGATCGATCTTCAGGCCGTCCCAGTCCGGCTTGATGCCCAGGATGTAATTGCTGATGACGTAGAAGTTCCAGGCCGCAGTACCGGTGAGCCAGGAGTTCTTGGCCTGGCCGAAGTTGGGGGCGTCCTTGCCGGCGATCATCTGGCTGTAGACGTAGGGCTCCATCTTGTGCAGCTCGCTGATCTCCTCACGCCAAGCCGGCGCAATGCGACTGTAGAGGTCGAAGGCACGGTCGCCGTGGCCCACCACCGTCTCCGCCGCGATAATCCAGGGGTTGTTGTGGCAGAAGATGCCGGCGTTCTCCTTGTAGCCGCCGGGATAGGAGGACACCTCCCCCAGCTCCACATGGTATTCCTTGTAGGCAGGCTGAAGCAGCACAATGCCGTGCTTGGTCTCCAGCCACTTGTGGACGCTCTCCAGCGCCTGCTCGGCTTTGCCGTCATCCACACCGACGCCGCCCATGATGCAGAATCCCTGGCTCTCGATGTAGATCTTGCCGTCCTCGTTCTCGTGGCTGCCGACTTTATGGCCCAGGGCATCATAAGCCCGGACAAACCACTCGCCGTCCCAGCCGTCCTTCAGGATGGCGGCGCGCATCTCGTCGATGGCCTGCTGGGCTTTCTCGGCCGCCTCGATATTGCCGCGGCGGCGCTCCAGGGCAACCAGCTCCGGACCGATGGCCACAAACATGCCGGCAATCAGCACGGACTCTGCCACCCGGTCATCCGGCGCATTGGGGTTGGAGAAGGTCTGGAAGCTCTCATCCGGGGTGTCGGAGAAGCAGTTGAGGTTCAGGCAGTCGTTCCAGTCAGCCCGGCCGATCAGCGGCAGGCCGTGGGGGCCGCGGTTGTTGACCACATGGTAGAAGGAGACCTCCAGGTGCTCCATCAGCGTGCCGCAGTCATCCGGATTGCAGTCATAGGGAGTAGGTTCGTCCAGAATACCGAAATCGCCCGTCTCCTTGATGTAGGCTGCGGTACCGGCGATCAGCCACAGGGGATCGTCGTTGAAGCCGCCGCCGATCTCGTTGTTGCCCTTCTTGGTCAGGGGCTGATACTGGTGGTAGCATCCGCCATCCCGGAACTGGGTGGCCGCAATGTCGAGGATCCGCTCCCTCGCGCGCTCCGGAATCTGGTGCACAAAGCCCAGGAGATCCTGGCTGGAATCGCGGAAGCCCATGCCCCGGCCGATGCCGCTCTCGAACATGGAGGTGGACCGGCTCATGTTGAAGGTCACCATGCACTGATAGGGGTTCCAGATGTTCACCATCCGGCCCAGCTTCTCGTTGTCCGTGGTGAGGATGTAGGCGGAGAGCAGGTTGTCCCAGTGCTTCTTCAGGGCATTGAAGGCGGCGTCGATCTGCGCGTCGGTGGTGAGCTGCTCCAGCATGGCCTTGGCCGGCTTCTTGTTGATGACACCGGGAGCGGAGAACTTCTCCTCCACCGGCAGTTCCACATAGCCCAGCACAAAGTTGAACTTCCGGGTCTCCCCCGCCGCCAGATGCACCTTCAGCTGATGGGAGGCGATGGGCTGCCAGCCGGAAGCCACGGAGTTGCCCATCTTACCTGTGGTCACGCTGTTGGGGGCGTCAAAGCCGTTATACAGCCCCAGGAAGGTCTCCATGTCGGTATCGAAGCCGTCCACCGGCTGATTCACCGCATAGAAGGCGTAGTGATTCCGGCGCTCCCGGTACTCCGTCTTGTGGTAGATGACGCTGCCCTCGATCTCCACCTCGCCGGTGGAGAAATTGCGCTGGAAGTTCAGCATGTCATCCTGGGCGTTCCAGAGACAGAACTCCACAAAGCTGGTCAGGATGACATCCTTCGGCGCATCGGTCTCATTGGTGAGGGTGATCTGATGCACCTCGGCGTCGGTTCCCAGCGGCACAAAGGAGAGCTGGCTGGCGGTCAGGCCGTTCTTTTTTCCGGTGATGATGGTGTAGCCCATGCCGTGGCGGCAGCAGTAGCTGTCCAGCTCCGTTCTGGTGGGTTTCCAGCCGGGGTTCCAGACCGTATCCCCATCTTTAATGTAGAAATAGCGTCCCCCGTTGTCCACGGGAACGTTGTTGTAGCGGTAACGGGTAATCCTGCGCAGTCTCGCATCACGGTAGAAGCAATAGCCGCCGGCGGTGTTGCTGATGATGCCGAAGAAGCGCTCGCTGCCCAGGTAGTTGATCCAGGGGTAAGGCGTTCTGGGGGTTTCGATGACATACTCCCGCGCCAGGTCGTCGAAGTGGCCGAATTTCATCCTTTACGCCTCCTGTTGAATAGTGGGTAACTGTTCCAAGTATACCACATTCCCCACAAAACGCAAGAACATGTCTTGCGCGTGATCAATGGGCGGACCGGGGCGAGCGTTATTCAAAACACCAAATGAACATGCAATTCCATTGACAAATATGCAGAATCATCGTATATTGTGTGCATATTCTTGCATCACGCAGGAATACCAATGCAGGAAGGAATCAGCATTATGAAGACAGTCTTTGTGGACGGAAGCGCAGGAACAACGGGACTTCGCATCGCCTCCAGGCTCTCCACCCGGTCCGATATCCAATTCATCACCCTTCCGGAAGAAAAACGGAAGGATCAGCAGGCGCGCCGGGAGGCCCTGAACGCTGCGGATATCGCTTTTCTGTGTCTACCGGATGACGCTGCCCGGGAGGCAGCCGCCATGGCGGATAACCCGAAAACCGTTTTGATTGACACCTCCACCGCCCACCGGGTACACCCGGATTGGGTCTACGGTATGCCGGAGCTGCCGGGTCAGCGGGAACGGATCGCCTCAGCGAAGCGGATTGCCAATCCCGGGTGCCATGCCAGCGGGTACATTCTGCTGGTGGCTCCGCTGGTGGCCGCAGGGATCCTGGGAGCGGACAGCGCCCTCAGCTGCATCTCCCTCACCGGCTACTCGGGCGGCGGGAAAAAGATGATTGCGGACTATGAGGCAGATGCCAGGGATCCGCTGCTGGATGCGCCAAGGCAATATGGCCTGAGCCAGCACCACAAGCACGTGCCGGAGATGGTGAAATACAGCGGTCTGTCCGCCTCCCCCGTGTTCTCCCCCATCGTGGCACCCTACTATGCGGGCATGCAGGTGATTGTGCCCCTGACAGCTGCGCAGACGACCGCCTCTGTGGAGGACATTCTGGCGGTTTACCGGCAAGCCTATCCGGGCCCCGTGGTTCGGACGGATGCAGCGGACGAGGCAGGCTTCCTGTCCGCCGGCGCAATGGCCGGACGGGACGACGCCGTGGTCGGTGTCTGGGGAGAGCCTGGGCATTTGACGCTGGTGGCAAGGTATGATAATCTTGGAAAAGGCGCCTCCGGTGCCGCGATACAGAACATGAACACGGCCATGGACGTGGATGAATGCGAGGGACTGGTGATTGGCTGACATGCTGGACGTGGAGATCCTCCCTATGCAGGAGGAGGATTATGACGAGGTTCACGCCCTCTGGATGACCATCCGGGGATTCGGCATACGAGCCCTGGACGACTCGAAGGAGGATATCACGCGCTTTATCCGGCGCAACCCCACCACCAGCGTTGTGGCGAGACTGGACGGCCGGGTGATCGGATCCATCCTGTGCGGCTCTGACGGGCGGCAGGGAGCCTTCTACCATGTGTGCGTGGCGAAAGAGTACCGCCGGCATGGCATCGGTACCCAGATGGTGGGCCACTGCATGCAGGAGCTGAAGCGCATGGGCATCAACAAGGTAGGGCTCATCGCCTTCACCAGCAATGACGCAGGCAATGCCTTCTGGCAGCGGCTGGGCTGGAAACGGTCCGACGTCAACTACTACGAGTTTCTGCTCAACGAGAAGAACATCACAAGATTCATAGGAGAGTAACATGAGCATCAAAACGATTTCCAGCGGTGTGACTGCCGCTGCAGGCTTCCGGGCAGCGTCCTGCGCTGCAGGCATCAAGTACCGGGGGCGCACCGATATGGCCATGATCTGCAGCACGGTGCCCTGCGCCGCAGCCGGCACCTTCACCACCAACAAGGTGAAAGCGGCGCCTGTGATCTGGGACATGGGGATTGTGAAACAGGAGAAATGCGCGCAGGCCGTGGTGGTGAACGCCGGGATCGCCAACGCCGCCACCGGCCCGGAAGGGCTGCGGCTATGCGAGGCCACCGCCGCGTTTGCCGGGGAGGTGCTGAACATTCAGCCCCGCGCTGTCCTCCTGGGATCCACCGGTGTGATCGGTCCCCAGATTCCCCTGGAGCGGATTACGGCCGGCGTGGCGATGATGGCAAAGGATCTGTCCGACACCGAGGCCGCCGGAACCGCCGCAAGCCGTGCCATCATGACCACTGACACGGTGAACAAGGAGTTTGCGGTGTCCTTTGAACTGCCCGCCGCCAGTGGTGACGGAACCGTTACCGTGCATCTGGGCGGCATGAGCAAGGGCTCGGGCATGATTCATCCCAACATGTGCACCATGCTGGGGTATGTCACCACCGACTGTGATATTGACAGTGGGCTCCTCCAGCAGGCGCTGAGCAGCGTGGTGCAGGACACCTTCAACATGATCACGGTGGACGGGGACACCAGCACCAACGACACGCTGCTGGTCCTGGCCAACGGCTTGGCATGCAACGCCAGGATCACCGCAGCGGATGAAAGCTACAGCATTTTCTGTGAGGCGCTGCTGACCGTCTGCCGCGCCCTGGCCATCAAAATGGCGGCAGACGGCGAAGGCGCCACAAGGCTCATTGAGACCCGGGTGAAAAACTGTGATACGAAGGAGCATGCCCGGGCCTTTGCCAAAGCAGTCGTGGGATCAAGCCTTGTCAAGGCCATGGTGTTCGGGAAGGACGCCAACTGCGGACGGATCCTCTGTGCCCTGGGCTATGCCGGCCCGGATTTTGATCCGGCGAAGATCGAAGTGTACATGATCGGCGACGAGGACACCATCTGCTTCTACCGGGACGGGAAGGTCCAGCCCTTTGACGAGGACGCCGCCCTGGCCATTCTCTCCGCGGACCATGTGCGTTTTGACTGTGATATGCAGACAGGCCAAGCGGAGGCAACCGCCTGGGGCTGTGATCTGACCTACGACTATGTGAGAATCAACGGGGATTACCGGAGCTGAGCTTGCAGAAAGGCGTGAGCGGATATGTATGAATTCTCCAACAGGGAGCGGGCGGAAGTCCTCACCCAGGCCCTCCCCTACATCAAGCGCTATACGGGGAAGGTTGTCGTGGTGAAGTATGGCGGGAATGCCATGGTGAACGAGCAGCTCAAGCAGCAGGTGATGGAGGATGTGGTCCTGCTCTGGCTCATCGGCGTCCGCGTGGTGCTGATCCACGGCGGCGGTCCGGAGATCAGCGAGATGATGCAGCGTCTCGGCAAGAAAGCAGAGTTTGTGGACGGCCTGCGGGTGACCGACCGTGAGACCGTGGACATCGTGCAGATGGTCCTGGCCGGGAAGGTGAACAAGACCCTGGTCAATCTCCTGGAGATGAAGGGCGGAAAGGCGGTCGGCCTCTCCGGCATGGACGGAAGAATGATCGAGGCCCGGGTCCGGGACGAGCGCTTGGGCTATGTGGGAGAGATCACCAGGATTCACATCAAGCCCGTCACGGACCTGCTGAACACCGGCTATATTCCGGTGATCTCCACCCTGGGCTGCGATCGGGAGGGCAACATCTACAACATCAACGGCGACACTGCGGCGGCCCACATTGCAGGCGCGCTGAACGCCGAGCGTCTGATCATGATGACGGACATCGCCGGCATTCTCCGGGACAGGAACGACCCTGCTTCCCTGATTCCAGAACTCAGCCTGGAGGAGGCTCTGATGCTGAAAGAACAGGGGATTGTATCCGGGGGCATGATTCCCAAGCTGGACTGCTGCATCCAGGCCATTTCAGCCGGTGTGAAGAACGCCGTCATCATGGACGGCCGTGTTCCCCATTCCATCCTCATGGAGCTGCTCACCAATGAAGGCGCAGGCACCTGGATCAAAGGAGGTCGCCAGTAATGGATACCATGGCGAGGGACAATGCCTATGTGGCCAATACCTACCGCCGTTTTCCCGTGTCCATTGTCCGGGGAAAGGGCTCCCTGCTCTGGGATGAGGACGGAAAAGAGTACATCGACATGGGCACCGGCATTGCCGTGAACACCCTGGGTGTGGCCGACGACGGCTGGCAGCAGGCGGTGACGGCCCAGCTGGGCCTGGTGCAGCATACGTCCAATCTGTACTACACCGAACCCTGCGCCCGCCTGGCGGAGATGCTGTGCCAGCGCACCGGCATGAAAAAAGTCTTCTTCGGCAATTCCGGCGCGGAAGCCAACGAGTGCGCCATCAAGGTGGCGCGCAAGTGGGCGGCAGAGCAGCTGGGACCTGAGTACACCACCATCATCACCCTGCAGAACAGCTTTCACGGCCGCACGCTGACCACCCTGGCAGCAACAGGTCAGGAGCACTATCATGAACTCTTTCAGCCCCTGACGCCCGGTTTTGTCCATGTGCCGGCGGAGGACGTGGAGGCGCTGCGGAAAGCCTTTGAGCAGCACAAGGTGGCTGCGGTCCTGATGGAATGCATCCAGGGCGAGGGCGGCGTGGTTCCCCTCTCCCCTGCCTATGCGGCGGCTGTGGAGGAGATTGTGCGGGCCAACGGTGCGCTGCTGATGGTGGACGAGGTGCAGACCGGCAACGGCCGGACGGGCGCTCTCTATGCCTATATGAATTACGGCCTGCATCCCGACGTGGTCACCACCGCCAAGGGACTCTCCGGCGGCCTGCCGCTGGGTGCTGTGTTGATGAACGAGCGCACAGAGCATGTGCTGGGCTATGGTGACCACGGTTCCACCTTCGGCGGAAACCCCGTGTGCTGTGCGGCAGCGCTCTATGTGCTGGGCTGCATTGATGACGCACTGCTCATGTCTGTCCGGGAAAAGGAATACTGCCTGAGGAATCGCTTCGCCGCATCCGGGGGGATTACGGAGGTGACGGGCATGGGACTGATGCTGGGGCTGAAGACCGTAAAGCCTGCGGCTGAGGTGGTGCAGCGCTGCATGGAGCAGGGCGTGCTGTGCCTCACCGCCAAACAAAAAGTCCGCCTCCTCCCGGCGCTCAACATTCCCATGGCGCTCCTGGAGAAGGCGGCAGATATCATTTGCGAAGTCACTCAATGACAATGTTCACGCCGTTGACCTCCACGGCGCCGTCAGCCAGAATCATGATGTAGCGCTGTCCGTCAATCACCCGGGTGGAGACCAGCTCGGAACGGGATGGATCCACTTTGATGGTGACGCTGGGGGTGCTGACCCGGAATTCCCGGGGGCTCACCAGGTTGACGGCAGGAATCTCCGCATGGCTTCCGAAGGTTTCCTCATATTCTTCCTGAAAGACTGTGGCTTTCTCCTCGGAGACGCCGCAGTCTTTTAAGATCGCGGTCATTTCCGTCCTGCCCAGGCTCAAGGGATCGGCGCGTTTGTCCTCCCGCTGGGCCTGGATCATGCCGGAGATCCGCTCATGCACCGCCTGCAGGGTGTCCATGCTGCACTCCTCCTGCAGGGTTTCCGAGAGCATGGTGTTGATGGTGTCCTTCTGTTCCGCCGCCGGCATCTGCACCTGGGCCTGGAAGACCTGCTCGATAAAGCGCTCATGGGCGTCACCGATATCCTTGGTGTAGAACATGGCGCGGTAGATATCCGGCGCCCCCTGTTCCATGGCGGGGTAGAGGAAGCCCAGTTCCGGCATGCTCACCTGCCACACGTCCTCGCCGATGCGGAAATCCCCGTCCTGGGGCATATAGGCCAGGTCCTGCTTCTTGGGCTTCACCGGGCAGATGCAGCAGATGAAGTAGCTGAATACGGTGTCGGAGCGGTCCCTGTCCTCCTCGCCGTCCTTGCGCCGGTGGTACACGTCGAAGGTGTCCTCCAGCAGGAGAATCAGCGTGGAGGCGGCATGCTTGTTGACGTCCATGCTCTGGGGAGCGGCGGCCTTCTCCTGGCTCAGCCAGGCCATAATGCTCCCATACAGGCTGTTGACAGCCTCCTCATCCCTGAGCCGGGTTTCCCGGAGCCGGTTCAGCAGCTCAAAGGACTCGTCCTTCATGGTGACGGCAGCATCGAAGCTGATGGGCAGCAGGTTCTGCCCCTGGGTGCCGCTGAGGACTTTGCGGAAGAGGCCCATGTAACGGTCGGCCTCCCCCTGGGGAAGGGATTCCACAGGCTTGCGGAAGCTCAGCAGCACTTCCCCGTCGTTGTTCACATAGTAGCCCAGAATCACGGATGGATTGCGTTTGTTGGGATCAAGTCTGCGCTTCAGTTCAGCCAGGTCTCTCGGTGTCATATGTTCTGATCCTTCTTGCTTGTTTTATTCTTATCCGCTGCTTACTGGCCATTCTGGTCCTGGGCGGCCTTCTTGGCCCGCTCAAGGGCATCGCGCCAGCTGGTGCGCCGTGCTGCCGGCGGCTCTGCTGCCTGGGGCGCAGGCGCAGGTGCGGGCGCGGTGGGTTCCACAGCCGCCTCGCGGACAGGGGCAGGTTTGCCCTGGCTTGGCGCCGCCTGGGCCGCAGGTGCTTTCTTGGCAGGCGTTTCGTTTCGTCTGCCCTCATTCGGATGCGGTTCATTCTCTGCATCCGGCTGCCGGGGGGACTGGGCCGTCCGCGGGCTGCTCTTTTCCGGAGCGGCAGGAGGCGTGTCGGCCTGGAACTTGTTCATCTCTGCCAGCACAGCCAGCGGATACTCCTTCACATCAAAGCTGTCGCCCTTGCTGATCCGGACTTTCACCGTCTCCCGGACGATGTTCAGGTCGCTGACGGTTCCCTCGCCATCGGGCGTCTGAACCATCCGACCCACCTTGGGCATCCGCTTGCGGGTCTCTTCATAGACCTCCTGCTCGAAGCGCAGGCAGCACATCAGCCGCCCGCACAGACCGCTGGTCTTGGCCGGGTTCACCGCCAGATTCTGCTCCTTGGCCATCCGAAGGGCCACCTGACGGCACTCCCCCAGGAAGGTGCCGCAGCAGACAGGCCGGCCGCAGGGGCCAAGGCCTCCCAACATCTTCGCCTCGTCCCGCGGACCGATCTGCCGCAATTCAATGCGGGTGTGGAGGGTGAAGGCCAGGTCTTTCACCAGGGCGCGGAAGTCCACGCGGTTTTTCGCGCTGAAATAGAAGATGATCTTATTCTGGTCCAGGGAGTACTCGGCGCTGACAAGCTTCATGTCCAGCTCGTGCTCGGCGATCTTCTTTTTGCAGATCTCGAAGGCGCTTTTCTCCGCCTGGCGGTTGTCCTTGTCCCGCTGCATATCCTCCGGGGTTGCCAGCCGAATCAGCGGTTTGAGCGGCTCCGTGAGCTTCTCCTCCGGGATCTCGTGGATGGCGGTGATGGCCTCCCCCAGAAAAATGCCACGGTTCGTCTCAACCACCACATAGTCGCCCGGCTCAGGCCAGAAACCATTGGGATCGAAATAATACAGTTTGCCGGCATTCTGGAAACGAATGCCTACGATTTTTGCCATTGGTCTTTTTCCTCCATGAATTTCAGAAGCAGCTGCTCCATCACAGCCTGCCATGTTACCTGGTTCTGCTGCATGAGGCGGGCATTGGCCAGGGCGTCCAGAAGCCGGGCGAACACCCTCAGGTCGGCCTCTCCGGCCATGCGGCGCCACTCCACCGGGTATGCGTCAAGCAGCGCGGCGTCTGCCCGGCCTGTCCTGACCATCATCAGGGTCCGTATCATATCCTCCAGAATGTCAAAGATTTCTCCTGCCGAGTCTTTGCTGTCTTTCCAGCGGTCCGAGACCCGGGCGACATCGCTGCGCCTGGCAGAGCAGAAGAAGCCCTGCATCAGCTCGTCCCGGCGCGTCCAATAGTCGGCGTCCCCGGCGATGGCCAGGGCCTTTCCGATGGAGCCGCCGCTGAGCCGGGCGGCAGACACGGCCCGGTTGTGTTCTGTACCCCGGGTTTCCAGCAAACCGGCGAGCCAGTCCTCCGGCCATGGAAGCAGCTTGAGCTCCTGACAGCGGGACAATACCGTGGGCAGGAGCGCGCCGGCAAATTCGGTAGTCAGCAGAAAATGGGCATACTCCGGCGGTTCCTCCAGGGTCTTGAGCAGGGCGTTCTGCGCATTGGCATTCATGGCCTCCGCCTGCTCAATCACAATGACCCGGTGGGCGCTCTCAAAAGGATTGCTGCGGACAATTCGGGCCACTTCCCGGATATCATCCACCGGAATGATCTTTTTGCCCTTGTCTACCCCCTGGGCAATGGGCTCACCGGGCCTGAGCACCGTATAGTCCGGGTGCTCCAGCTTCTCCATCTGCACACAGGACTTGCAGTGACCGCAGGGCTTCTCCGATCCCTCGCACAGAAGGATCCTCGCGATCAGATTGGCCAGGGACCGCTTCCCCGTGCCGCTGATGCCGGTGATGAGCAGGGCATGGGGCACCTTGCTGCCGGGCAGCACCCCGGTCAAAAAATGCCAGACAGCGGACTGCTCCCGATAATCCTGAACCGTCCTCACGCCGCAATCACACCTTCAGGAATTGTTCCACGCTCAGCACGAAGATGGTAGCGCCGCCGACTGTGATCTCGATGGGATAAGGCGTATAGGCACTGGCTGCCATGCCGGCGGGCGGCATCTGGGCGGCGGTCATCTGCGTCCGGGACTGGCACACCCGCTCGATGAGAGAAATAGCCTGCTGGGCGCTGCTGTCTTCCACGCCGATGAGCAGCGTGGTGTTGCCCGCCCGGAGAAAACCGCCGGTGGTGGCGAGTTTGGTAGCGCTGAATCCCTCGTCCATCAGCGTCTGGACCAGGCGAGAAGCGTCCTCATCCTGAACAATGGCGATGATCAGTTTCATGTGTGATGCCTCCGTTCTGCCAGATTCGGATCCCCTGTGAGTATATCGCAAGCGGCATGAAAATGCAAGTTTTCGCGCTATTGCCTTTTTCCGGTCGTGGGGATATAATACGTGCATCCGGTTTGACTGCCTGCCGGGAGCCTACGGCACCGGACTGTTCTGGCAGCCAAAGCGGAAATACAGCATCGTAGGGCATCCCGGCGGGAGCCCGAGCGGAGGCAATCATGACAAAAACCACACGCAAAAGTACCCTGAACACCCGGAAGCTGGCGTTGGTGGCCATCCTGACCGCCGTGATGGTGGTCCTGGGCATGGTGAACATTCCCATGCCGGCCGGGCTGAGCATCACCTTCAACATGATCCCGGTGGCCATCGCCGCCATGAGCATGGGATTGTGGGGCGGCACCGCCATGGGCGCGGTCTTCGGACTCATCAGCTTCCTGCAGTGCTTCGGCATCTGCGGCAGCAGCCTGATGGGCGCGACGCTGGTGGCGCAGGCTCCTGTCTGGATGTCCTTCGTACAGCGCTTCCTGTCCCGTGTGCTGATGGGCTTCCTGGTGGCACTGATTGACCGGTCGGTCAAAAACCGGATGTCCACCGGCCTGCGCGGGGCGGTGACCGGATTCAGCTCCGCATTCCTCAACACACTCCTGTTCATGAGCCTGCTGGTTCTCCTCTTCGGCCGGACCGAATACATGCAGGAGAAGATGGCCGGACGCGCGTTCCTCGCTTACCTGGTGGCCAGTGTCGGCATCAACGGCCTTGTGGAGATGGTGGTGGCCGCCATCATGACCAGCGCCATCGGTGTCGCCCTGAAAAAAGCCCGCATGATCTGACCGCGAAGGAGGCTGTCCGCATGATCTTTACCATGGACATCGGCAACACCAATATCAAGACAGGGCTCTTCGATGGCGACCGTCTGGTGCAGTATTGGCGTGTCTCCACCAACAAGATCTACACTTCGGACGAGTTTGGCATTCTGTTCGAACATCTCTTCAGTCATGGCGGCGTTTCCATGACGGATGTGGACGGCATCATCATCTCATCGGTGGTCCCCACCATCAATTTCACCATTGAGCACATGTGCGCCAACTACTTCCATCTTGCACCGATGTTCGTGGTGCCTGGCGTCAAAACCGGCATCAACATCCGCTATGAAAACCCCAGGGAGCTGGGCTCGGACCGGATTGCCAATGCGGTAGCTGCCTATGATGAATACGGCGGCCCGATCATTTACATTGACTTCGGAACTGCCACCACCTTTGGCGTGGTGGATGACAAGGGATCCTTCCTGGGTGGCTGCATCTGCCCCGGCATCAAGCTGGCCAGCGAGGCGCTGGGCACCGGCACGGCCAAGCTGCCGCGCTTCGAGCTGACCAGGCCGGAGCATGTGATCGGCAAGACCACCCTCACCAACCTCCAGAGCGGCATGTATTACGGCTATGTGGGCCTGGTGGTCTACCTGATCAAAAAGATCCGGCAGGAATTGGGCTGCGAAGCCAGGGTGGTCGCCACCGGCGGCATGGCGCAGATGATGGCGGAGGAAAGCCGCATGATCGACCAGGTTGACGGCTTGCTGACCCTGAAGGGCTTGCGGCTGATCTGGGAGAGAAACCAGACAGCCAACTGAACTGACGGGAATCCTCCGGGACACGACTGATCTTTCGGTGAAGACAAAGCATGGAAAACGAGTTCGTCATACGAAAAGCTGTCAGGGGCGATCTGTCACGCATCGCAGAGATACAGGTCTTTAACTACCGCCTGTATTTCTACCCGATTTTTCAATCGGACGAGTATTACTTTGACGAGCTTCGCGTTCCGTCTCTCATGCAGGCGTATGAAGCCCAGCTTGACAGCCTGTATGTGTATGATGACGGTGTCGTCAAAGGCTTCATCAAGATCGAGGGAACCTATATCGCAAGGCTCTTTGTGGAGCCTGTACTGCAGAATGCCTCCATCGGTTCCCGGTTGCTGGCGTATGCGGTCAGGGAACACGGCGCAGATCATCTCTGGGCCCTGGAAAAGAACGTAAAAGCCATCCGCTTTTACGGGAGGCATGGGTTTACCGCAACCGGAGAGAAGAAACTGGAAGACGGCACATCCGAATACCTTGTTCTTCTCAAGAGGAAGGTGTAACCCCAAACCCGGGAATCCACGCAGCCAATACCAGCCTGCTATGCAGGGCCGTGCTTCATGAAGACGCACGGCTCTTTTGGTGTCATGCCGTAGTCAATCACGATTTGTTCTGTTGCCTTTGATGAAAAAGCCTGCCCCTTGAGCCGCTTTGACGCGTGCATCTCAAGGGGCAGGCACTTTGTTATGGGAGATAAGCGGGGTTACAGGACGTATGCGGCTGTCCGCCCTGCGCCTTTTTTACGGTTGCAGCGGTGTATACCGACTCATCTGTCCCGCTCACGCTCAAGCCGGAATGCGACCGAGCGCCGCAGATACTCCAGGTAGGCCTCATCCCGGCACATAGCCTTGCCGGGCGAGTCGGACAGCTTCGCCACGGCCCGGCCATTGACGGTCTGCAGCTTGATGACGATATTCAGCGCCGGCTCACAGGTGTCATTGGAACAGAACGTGCCGATGCCGAAGGAGACCTTCACCCGGTCGTGGAAGTGGTCATAGAGCTTCTGGGCCCTGTCAAAGTCCAGACTGTCGGAGAAGAGCAGCAGCTTGGTGCGCGGGTCCGTGCCGTAGCGCTGATAGTGGGCGATCATTTTCTCACCCCATTCATAGGGGTCGCCGCTGTCATGGCGTACGCCGCTGAAGTTGTTGACCATGGCCCGGTTGAAGTCCAGCAGGAACAGATCCGTAGTCACCGTGTCCGTCAGGGCCGTGCCGTTGTCGCCCTGGTATTCGTCATACCAGTCCTGCAGCGCAAAGTGGTTGGTGTATGCCAGGGGGATGGAGTCAATGCCCTGGTACATCTGCACAAACTCATGGGCATAAGTTCCGATGGGGGTCAGGTGATACTTCATGGCCAGATAGACGTTGGACGTTCCCACGCAGTTCTGCGTCTCGGTGCACAGCCGGCGCACCACCACGTCCTCCCATTCCCGGCTCAGCCGGCGGCGGCAGCCGAACTCGGCAAACTGAAAGGTGTACTTCCCAGTCTGGAAACCGCGGATTTTCTCATCCAGCCGTTCCCGGGCGGAGGCCAGCAGCACATCGTAATCATAGCGCAGGCGGAAGTAGACCTCGTTGACGATCTCCAGCAGATAGATCTCAAACTGCATGGCCGAGAAGAGCGGTCCGCGCACCACAATCTCCAGCTCGCCCTGGTCACTCAGGCTGGTCTGCACATAGTCACGGATCGGATGCCACAGCCGCAGGAACTCCACATAGTCGCTCTTGATGAAACGGATAGAGCGCAGGTAATCCAGCTCCTCCGGCTGGAAGGTGAGCGTGCAGAGATGGTCGATCTGGGCATTGATCTCATCAAACATCTCCTGTGTGAAGGTCACGTCCTTATTCCTGCAGCGGAAGTAATACTCGCCGCTCAGGTTGGTGTGCTTATGGAAGATCACCTGATCCATATTGAACTTGTACAGGTCAGTATCCAGCAGTGAAACCACGATGGGGGCCAGTTTCATGTCTCTCTCCTCCTGATCTGCCGTTGATCCGGCTTATTCTTCGTCTGCAAAGGGGTCAAGAATCACCGGCATGCGGCGCTTGTGCATGCTGGCCCGCTCCTTGCCCCGGATGATCGCATCCGTATCCGGGTTACCGCAGCTGCCCTGGCGGATATAGGCGTGGATATCCTGATAACTCACGCCCAGGCGCTCCTCATCGCTCTTGCCGCTGAGACCATCCGTCGGTGTCTTGACCACCAGATCCCGGGGCAGTTCCTCCATGGTCAGCCCCATCTGCACCACCTCCACGCTGGTCAGGGCTCCCAGGACTGAAAAGTCGCAGGAGGTATCCCCGTCCTTGGTGCAATAGCCGACGGTCGCCTCGGAGAGGTTGCCGGTCCCGGCCAGCCGGGCGCCGATGGCCTGGGTAATGTAGCGCAGTGTGGTCATGCGAAGCCGCGGGCCCACGTTGATGTCCGATTCACGGCTGTAGGGAATGGAGAACTCTCCCTCCGCTGCAGTCTCCCCCAGCTGGTCTGTCACGTTGCGCAGCGCCTCGTGCATGGCGCCGATGTTGATGGTCCGGCTCCGGATGCCCAGCACCTCGCACACCCGCCGGCTGTCCGCGATGTCCTTCTGCTCGCCGTCCGGGAGCATCACGCCCCAGACATGGTCCGCTCCCAGGGCTCGCGCGCACAGAGCGGCTGTGACCGTCGAGTCTTTGCCCCCCGAGATGCCCAGCACCACCCGGTCGAACCCCTGCTGCGCTGCAATCCTCCGGATCGCCGCCACCAGGCCGTCCCTGGCCGCCTCTGCGTTGAATGCATAGTTGCTCATTGGTTCTCCTCCTTTTTCATTCAAATCAGATCAATCTGGCAGCTTGCCATGGTCTGCAGCGCTGCTTCATGCAGCGCCGGCGTCACCCCTGCGCAGCAGGCGGGGCGCACTGCGATGCGTGCCTCCGGGAAATATGCCTTGAGCAGCAACGCATTGGACACCACGCAGATGTCTGTGCAAAGGCCGATCAGCTCCACACAGAGGGTGTCCTCCCCCGCCAGAATAGACGAAATAATAACCGGCAGCGCCGTGGATCCGAAGGTAGGTTTCTCCACGCGCAGGCTGTCTCCCAGTGCTGCCGCGATCTCCGGACAGAGCTCCCAGCCCCAGGTTCCCCGGATGCAGTGCCGTACCGGCAGCTTTCTCCCCTCGGCGGTCTCCAGGTAGTTCTCGGGATGGGTGTCCAGTGTCGCGATGATCGTCTCCCCCGCCTGCCGGGCCTGCCGGATGCGCTCCACCACCGCCGGCACGATTCCCTGCGCTTCCGCTGTTCCCAGGGAGCCGTCCACAAAATCATGCTGCATGTCCACTACAATCAGGATCCTGCGTTCCATGTCTCTTTGCCTCCTTTGCTCAGTTCACCATCTCAAACAGTGCTGCCGGCCTGCCCTGGCCGCCACGGGTTTTTCTGGCCGTTTGACGGATGAGCCCCCGTTCCAGGTAGCGGTTCCGGATCATGCGCTGAAAGTTTCCGCTGCCTGTCGGCCTGCCCAGGATGGCCTCATACACCCGCTGCAGTTCAGCCAAGGTGAATGCGTCCGGGTCACGCAGATAGCGGAAGGCGATGTCCGTGTACTCCACCTTTCCCCGCAGCCGCTCGATGCCCATCCGGATCATTTCCCCGTGGTCGAAGGCCAGATGGCTCTCCTGGAGGGTCAAGGACCCATCACGCAGCAGCAGCCTGCTGTTCTCCACCAGCGTGAAGGCCCGCATGGGCGAACCCGCCATGGACGACGCTACCCGCTCCCAGGGCGCCATCGCCAGATAGGCCACGGACACCACCCGACCCCGCGGGTCACGGTTTACGCCGCTGAAGGTGTAGAGCTGCTCCAGCGCCGCTCCGGTTCCGGGCAGCAGCTCCTCTAGCACGGCATGGGCCGCGTTTTCCGCTGTCTCCTGGTATGTCACCATGCGTCCGGGCAGCGCCCAGCAGTGTGCATAGGGTGCGGCTTTGCGCTGGGAGAGCAGCACCCGGAGCTCCCCTTCACAGGCTGTGGTCAGCATCACGTCCACCGCTACAGCCAGCTGGCTCTGCGGCAACGTCTCCCCCATTATCCCACCTCCTTTATTGTCATCCTGACAATAATGACTCTATCACACATCTCTGCATTTGTCAAGATTATTTTTATCACATTGACACAAATACGATCATATCATCCATCCCATGAAGAGCTGATGTGCGATTTGCGGATTGGTTATATCCCGCCCCCCATTGCAATAAACACGGATCGGCGTGACGTTGGCTGCACTGCCGGGCGTTAATTGACCGGATGTTCCGCGAGATAGGCCAACAGCATGCGAACCGCCCTTGCCCGATGGGAGTGAGTCTCCTTGAAAGGAAGCGGCAGGCTTGCGGTGGTTCTGCCATTCGAATCCTCCGAGATGAAGATGGGGTCGTAGCCGAATCCGTTGGTGCCCTCCTCGGCGAAAGCGATGGTCCCATGCCACACTCCCTTGAAGAGATGTGCCTCTCCCGATGTGTCCAGGAAGCAGATACAGCAGATGAATTCTGCCGAGCGGTCTCCGGCGTCCTGCAATTTGTTCAGAATGGCCTGCCGCCGCTCATGCTCCGTGGCCAATCCACAGTAACGGGCGGAGTAGAGCCCCGGCTCTCCATGCAGGGCATCCACGCACAAGCCGCTGTCATCGGAGATCACGCAGCAGCCGGTTTTTCCATAGATGGCCCTGGCCTTGATTTCTGCGTTTTCCTCGAAAGTTGTGCCGGTCTCCTCCGCATCCAGCACGATCCCGACCTCCCCTTGGGAAAATACCTCAAATCCCAACGGTTCAAGGATCTCCTTGTATTCTCTGATCTTTCCGCTGTTGTTGCTGGCAATGATGAGCTTCACGGGATAGCCTCCTTTTGTTGTTGCGATTCCGATTGTGAACATGATGTAAACAATTCGTTTGGTACCTTGACAATCCATCCGCCCTGGTGTAACATCGACATTGTTAGGTACCTAAAATAGTTTGGAGGTGTTGTCCATGAGACACGAGAATGAAATGAAGCATCCGCTCTATGGCTTTCGGGAGCATCTCGGCGCGGTACCTGAGCGCCGGGGCGACTGTCCGGTTTCACCTGGCAAAGGACCCTTTGCCCATCCGGACAGATTGCCGGCTTCCCCTCCCTATGGCAGAAGCGGCATGATGCCGCCTCCCCCGCCGCCCATGCCGCCGGAGGAGCTCACGGTGGACGGCCGGCTCCTGGCGCTCCTGAGGATGGCCGGTCATCTGGCCATGATGCGCCCCGGTCTTCGCTCAGGGCAGTATCGCTTGCTGAGCCTGCTCTCCGGCGGAGAGCCTGTTTCTCAGCGGCAGCTGGCGGCACAGATGCGGATTCAGCCAGGTTCTCTCAGCGAGCTGCTGGGAAAGCTCGAACAGGCAGGCGCCGTGACGCGTGAGCGCAGCAGCGAGGACCGCAGGGCCTGCAGCGTGCAGATCACAACCATCGGAAAAGAACGCCTTGAGAAAATGCGGGAGAGTATGGATATTGACCGCTCCGAGCTGCTCTGCGGCTTGACGGATGAAGAGAAAACCACGTTGACGGCGCTTCTTGAGAAACTGATGGAAGGCAATGCGCCCCGTCGCCCCGGGCACAGTGGCGGGCCGGCCCAAGCCCATGATGAACCTGAAAGCGGATCAATCCCCGAGGAGCCATGAGCAGGGGAAAACGGCAGTATGAACCCGCGGTTGACAATTCCGCACATCGGGGCTACAATGCTTTCAGACCCCTACAACACAGGAAAGAAGTGGATGATATGCTGAGCTATCCCATGACCATCGCCGGACTGAAACGTGAGCTGCCCCTGTGTCCGCTGAATGAGAACCTCTGTATCGGTGCCTTCGTCATCTTCGGTGACTGCGAGCTGACCGTGGCCTGCGCGACTGAGCTGCTGAAGCGGGCGCCGGAGTATGACTATCTGATTACCGCCGAGTCCAAGGGCATTCCCCTGGCCTACGAAATGGCCCGGCAGCACGGCGATCCCAAGTGGATGCTTGCCCGGAAGGGCGTGAAGCTGTACATGCGGGATGTGGTGATGTCCGAGGTGCATTCCATCACCACGGCGAAGCCCCAGAAGCTTTATCTGGACGGAAACGATGCCGCGCTGATGAAGGGCAAGCGGATCCTGATCGTGGATGACGTCATCTCCACCGGCGAATCCCTGCGGGCACTGGAACAGCTGGTCACCGACGTGGGCGGCGAAATCTGCGGCCGCATGGCCATTCTGGCTGAGGGAGACGCCCAGGAACGGGACGATATCATCTATCTGGAGAAACTGCCGCTGTTCAACGCAGCAGGAGAGGTCATCGGCTGAGGCCGCTTGTGTCAAAACAGAGGGCGCACCACCATGGTGCGCTCTTTCTGTTTGCATACAGAAGCTGCACAGAAAAACCGCTGACCTTTCGGTCAGCGGTTCCTCGTGCCATCAATAACGGGCTTCACGCTGCGCGCGGAAGCAGTCCCGGCAATACACGGGGCGGTCGCCGCGGGGCTCGAAGTTCACCGTATCCTCCTTGCCGCAGGCGGCGCAGACGATGGTGTAGGTCTGGGCGCCGTTGTTCTGGGCGCGGCGGGCGCGGCGGCACTCAAGGCAACGGGTGGGCTTGTTCTGGAAGCCACGCTCCGCGAAGTAGGCCTGCTCGGAAGCAGAGAACACGAATTCGCGGCCGCAGTCACGACAAGTCAGAGTCTCGTCCTGGTACATGTTGGTTCCCTCCTAAGATGATTGTCACCCGATCCGATGCGATTCAGAGCTTCCATAGGTTGGCGGACTTGCGTGACACCAAGGAGGAATGACTTTAGCATAACGGTGGGTTTACGGGCGTATAATAGCATAGTTTTTTTGATTTGTACAGACCTTTTTTAACAATTTTTCATTTTTCGGCCTTTTGCATCGGATCCCGGACGCTCATCAGCACCGCTCGTATCCGATGCGGCATCCCGCCTGCTGTTATCCGGGCTTCCTCATGGTGAGGGAGATCCGGTTCTTCTTCGTATCCGCCTCCTGGACCCACACAGTGACCACATCCCCCACCTTCACCACCTCCGAGGGATGCTTCACGCGGCGGCCGAACTGGCTGATATGCACCAGGCCGTCCCGGTGTACACCGATGTCCACAAAGGCACCGAAATCGGTCACATTCCGCACCGTACCCTTCAGTTCCATCCCGGCTTTCAGGTCCTCCATGGTCAACACGTCCGCCCTTAGCAGCGGCGGCGGCAATTCATCCCGGGGATCCCGCCCCGGCTTGTTCAGCTCCGCCACGATGTCCCGCAGGGTGGGCTCTCCGATACTCAGCTCCGCTGCCAGTGCAGGGTAGCCGGCTTCCTCCGCCAGGCGCAGCAGCGTACCGCCTGCAGCCTCCGATGCGGTGAGCCCAAACCGCTTCAGCAGCGCTTTGGCAGCGTCATAGCTCTCCGGGTGAACACCCGTGTTCTCCAGGACATCTTTCCCGCCGGGAATCCGGAGGAAGCCCGCCGCCTGCTCAAATGCCTTCGGTCCGAGGCGCGGCACTTTTTTCAGCCCTGCCCTGCTCTTGAAAGGCCCATTCTCCTCCCGGTAAGCGACAATGCTTTTGGCCAGTGCCGCATTGATGCCCGCCACATGGCTGAGTAGCGCCGCGCTGGCGGTATTCACATCCACGCCCACGGCATTGACGCAGTCCTCCACCACGCCTTCCAGCGCGGCATCCAGCTCCGCCTCCTTCAGGTCATGCTGATACTGCCCCACACCGATGGCCTTGGGATCGATTTTCACCAGCTCAGCCAGTGCATCCTGAAGCCGCCTGGCGATGGAGATGGCGGAACGGATGTTCACGTCGTACTGAGGGAACTCGTCTGCCGCCAGCTTGGATGCGGAGTACACGGAGGCGCCGGCCTCGTTGACGATCATGTAGGCCAGCGCACCGTCCAGCGCCATCTCATGGATGACTTCCACAAAGAACTGTTCCGTCTCGCGGCTGGCGGTGCCGTTGCCGATGGCAGCAGCGGTCACCCCATGCTTCCTGATCATGGCTTTGACCACGGACTTCGCCCGTTCAACCTGCTTCTGGTGGGGCAGCGGATATACAACGCCGGTATCCAGCACCCGGCCGGTAGGGTCCACCACGGCCAATTTACACCCGTGGGCGATCCCGGGATCCAGTCCCATCACCACCCTGCCGCGGACCGGTGGCTGCATCAGCAGCGGACGCAGATTCATGGCAAAGACCCGGATGGCGGCTTCCTGCGCCCGATCTGTCAGATCTCCCCGGAGCTCATTGCCCAGAGAGGGTTCAATCAGCCGGTCAAAGGCGTCGTCACACGCCTGCTGTACCAGCGCAGACGCGGGAGAGCCGGTGGAGATGACCCAGTCCTTCCGGGTCTCCGTCTTTGCGTGGTCCACATCCACGGAGAGCTTGACTTTCAGCCAGCCCTCCTTCTCGCCGCGGTTCATGGCCAATACCCGGTGGGACGGCATGCTGCGGAGGGGTTCCTGATGGCCGTAGTACATGCGGTATACGCTGTCGCCCTCCTGGGCAGCCTCGGTCTGCACCTGGCATTCCCGCAGGTAGAGCCGCTTCAGGCGATCCCGGACCGCCGCATCGTCACTGACCCGCTCGGCAATGATGTCCATGGCGCCCTGAAGCGCCTCCTCCACCGAATGAACCCCCAGTTCTTCGTTCAGGTATTCCTCAGCCAGCACCTCCGGCGGCTTCATACGCGGCAGCTGTAGCAGCAGCTGATCTGCCAGGGGCTCGAGCCCCTTCTCCTTTGCGATGGTGGCCCGCGTTCTGCGCTTGGGCCTGTAGGGCCGGTAGATATCCTCCAGCCTTGCCAGGGTGGTGGCGGCATCCAGCTCCGCCTGAAGCGTCTCAGTCCATTTGTCCAGTTTCTTCAGGCTTTCGATGATTTCATTGCGGCGGGCCTCCAGATTCCGCAGCTGCTGCAGGCGTTCTGCCAGATCGCGCAGTTTCGTGTCGTCCAGCTCGCCGTGCATCTCCTTGCGGTAGCGGGCAATGAAGGGCACGGTAGCACCCTCGTCCAGCAGCTTGATCACGGCCTCCGCCTGCCACGGCTGGATGGCAAGATCCTTTGCGATCTGAGCGGCGATGTTCATGTCAGTTCCCTCCTGTATGGGCTTTTTCGCCCGTCAAGCCCCGCCAGGATACCGCTGGCGAAGGCAAACATCAGGTTGTAACCACCGCAGGGTCCGTCCACATCCAGGATCTCCCCGGCGGCATACAGGCCGGGCACGAGACGGGACTGCAGGGTGTCCGGGTCAAACTCCCGGGAATCAATGCCGCCGGCTGTCACCTGGGCGTTTTCAAAACCGCGCTTCCCCGTCACAGGGATCCGAAAATCAAAGCACACATCCGCCAGGGACAGAAGCTGCTGATCGGTGATTTCTCCGGCGGTATGATGCTGCCAGCGGATATTCGCCGCATCGTAGAGACGCAGAGCGAGTCTCGGCAGCACAACGCCGCTGAGGATCTTTTCCGTTTCCTCCCTCTGCCACAGGCTGCGCCGCCGGACAAGATCCTGGTACAGCGCAGGGGGGCTGCCCAACCCCATGGGCCCGGCCAGGTTGACAGACAGGACATCCCCCGGCTGTGCATCCCGGGACAGTTCCATCACGCAGATGCCGCTGACACCGTAATCCGTAAACAGAAGCTCTCCTTCCGATGCGGCACGGACTGCGGCTTCCCGAAGCAGCGTAACGGTGGCTTTCACCCGAATGCCCGACAAGCCCCGGATGGGTGCGGCATCCGTCTCCAGCTGGGTCAGGGAGGGACGGCAGGGTTTCAATGTGTGGCCCTGCGCCGTGAGAAGTGCGTAGCAGGATCCGTTGCTGCCCAGCTTGGGCTGTGCCTTGCCGCCTCCTGCCACCACGGCGCGGCGGCAGAATAGGATGCCCTCCTCTGTTTGAATCTGCCATATCCCATCCCTTTGGCGGAGTCCGGCAACGGTTGTTCCCGTGAGCATCTGTACGCCGAGCCGTTCACAATGATATCGAAGCAGATCCACCACGCTGGAGGACTGGAGGGTCGCCGGATAAACACGGCCCTCCGACTCTTCGCGAAGGATCAGCCCGTGATCCTGCCAGAACCTGCGCTGCTCCAAAACGCCGCATCGGGCCAGCACAGCCCGGGCCATGTCATCTCCCCCTGGGTAGGTCGCCGGCCTGGTGTTCATCAGATTGCAGCGGCCATTCCCGGTGGCGGCCAGTTTTCTGGCCGTGCGGTCCATCCGCTCCAGCAGCACCACGGAGTCGCCGCATTCCGCTGCGGTGATGGCGCAGGCCAGACCGGCAGGACCGCCGCCGATGATGGCCACGGATGCAGTTTGCTTCATGGTTCATCCTCCATGTGGTAGATCCGGCGCATCTCGGCGGTATAGCTGCCGTCCGGACGATTAACGATGAGCGGCGGACAGGGCTCCAGGAAAGGACGGCCATCTTTCATGGCCTCAATCAGCGCAAGGCTGGCCGGCCGGGACTCGTCCGGATACACCAGCCGAAAGCGCTTCGGGGTCAGGTGCGCCTCGTTCAGCTGATCCATGGCCTCCAGCATTTTTGCCGCCGGATAGATCATCCAGAAGCGGCCCTTGCCCCGGAGCACCCGGTGGGCACTGCGGAACCAGGGGACAAGCCCGTCCGCGTCCTGGTGCCGGGCAGTACTGACTCCGGTGTCTGCACAAAGCATGGTTCTCCCCGCCGTGCCATAGGGCGGGTTGCACACGACGGCGTCCAGGCTCCGCTCCCCCAGGATCTCCCAGGCGGTGCGCACATCCGCCTCAAGAATTTCAATCTTCTCCGTCAGGCCGTTGAGCTGCATGGTTCTGCGGGCCATGTCCGCGTATTCCGGCTGGATCTCCAGTCCCAACCCGTGCCTTCCCTTGCCGCGCCCGTGGAGGAGCAGGGGAAGAATGCCCGTGCCTGTACCGAAGTCCCCGTAGACCATGTCCGGCGAGATGTCCGCGAAATCGGACAGCAGAACGGCATCCATGCCGAAGCGAAAGCCATGTCTTTTCTGCAGCACCATCAGGCCGCCCAGCTGCAGTGTCTCCAGCGTCTCATCCGGACGGACAGCGGTATCTGTCATGGATTCTCTCCTCCCGCTCTCATGGAAAAGCAGAGAGCCGTGATCTGTCGCGCTCTCTGCCGCACGGTCACACATTCAGTTCCTGTCTCTCACCCAGCACATCCCGGTTTGCGTCCAGCAGCGGCCGGATGACCTCCGCCAGGAAGGCCTTCACCTGCAGGGCGCTGCGTCCGATAAAGGCCTCCGGCCTCAGGTTCTCCTCGATCTCCTCACGGCTCACCGGGAAGGCCGGATCCGCCAGTACCCGCTCGATCAGGTCGTTGGGCTTGCCCTCCGCCTTCACCACCGCTGCCGCCGCCTGGGTATGCACCCGCAGCCGCTCATGCAGCTCCTGACGGTTTCCGCCCTTCTTCACCGCGTCCATCATGATGTTTTCGGTGGCCATGAAGGGCAGCTCGTTCATCACCCGCTGGCGGATGGCCTTCTCGTAGACCACCAGCCCGTCGCAGACATTCATCATGATGTTCAGGATGGCGTCCACCCCCAGGAAGGCCTCCGCCATGGCAATGCGCTTGTTGGCACTGTCGTCCAGGGTTCTTTCAAAGAACTGGCTGGAGGCGGTGAGAGCCGGGTTCAGGGCGTCCACCATCACATAGCGGGCCAGCGCATCGATCCGCTCGCAGCGCATGGGGTTGCGCTTGTAGGGCATGGCGGAGGAGCCGATCTGGTGTTTCTCGAAGGGCTCCTCCATCTCCTTGAAGGAGGCCAGCAGCCGCATGTCGTAGGCGAACTTCGACGCCGTCTGGGCAATGCCGGAGAGCACCGAGGCCACCTGGTAATCCACCTTGCGGGAGTAGGTCTGTCCGGAGACCGGGATGACCCGGTCAAACTGGAAGGTTTCCGCGATCTCCCGCTCCACCGCCAGAATTTTCTCCTCATCCCCGGCAAAGAGCTCCATAAAGCTCGCCTGGGTGCCGGTGGTGCCCTTGGAGCCCAGGAAGGCCATGGCGCCGATCCGGTGCTCCAGCTCCTGCTCGTCCATCCACAGCTCGTTGAGCCACAGCGTCGCCCGCTTCCCCACTGTGGTCAGCTGTGCCGGCTGGAGATGGGTGTAGGCCAGGCAGGGCAGGGAGGCGTATTTCTCGGCGAAATCCGCCAGGTGCGCCATCACGTTCAGCAGTTTCCGCCGGACGATCCGCAGGGCCTCCCGCATGATGATCAGGTCCGTATTGTCACCCACGTAGCAGGAGGTGGCTCCCAGGTGGATGATGCCGGCCGCCTTGGGGCACTGAAGCCCGTAGGCGTAGACATGGCTCATGACATCGTGGCGGACCTCCCGCTCACGACGCCGGGCGTCATCATAGTTGATGTCTTCCGCATGGGCCTCCAGCTCCGCGATCTGTTCCTCGGAGATGTCCAGACCCTGATGCCGTTCCGCCTTGGCCAAGGCAATCCACAGCCGGCGCCAGGTGCGGAATTTGTGGTCCTCGGAGAAGATAAACTGCATCTCATCCGATGCGTAGCGGGTGGAAAAGGGGCTGATATACCGGTCGTGTGCCATGCCCGATCCTCCTGTTTAAGCGAAGTAGGCCATGCCGCCCTCAAACAGCGGCTGGTATTTGTTCCCGGGGATGTTCCGGTAGAGCCATTTTCCACTGCGCTCCGTGTGGCCCATTTTGCCGAGAATCCGCCCGTCCGGGCTGGTGATCCCCTCGATGGCAAACATGCTGCCGTTGGGGTTGCTGCGCAGATCCATGGAGGGGCGGCCATCCTCGTCCACATACTGGGTGGCGATCTGCCCCTTGGCTGCCAGCTGGCGGATCAGGGCCTCAGGACCCACAAAGCGGCCTTCGCCATGGCTGATTACGATGGTGTGCACCTCGCCGGGCTCACACTTGCTCAGCCACGGGGATAGATTGGACGCAATCCGTGTGCGCACCGCCATGGACTGGTGCCGGCCGATCTCGTTATAGGTCAGCGTGGGGCAGTGATCGTCAGTATCCACAATCCGACCGAAAGGCACAAGCCCCAGCTTGATCAGCGCCTGGAAACCGTTACAGATGCCCAGCATCAGGCCTTCCCTGTGCTCCAGCAGATCTCTGACCGCGTCCATCATCTCTGCGTTCCGGAAGAATGCCGTGATGAATTTGGCCGAACCGTCCGGTTCATCGCCGCCGGAGAAGCCGCCGGGCAGCACAATGGCCTGGGCGTTTCTGACTGTCCCGGAAGCGGCGCGGATGCTTTCCCGGATGGCCTCCGGGCTCAGGTTGTTGATCACCATCACCTGGGGAATGCCGCCGGCACGTTCCACGGCCCGGGCTGTGTCGTACTCACAGTTTGTACCCGGGAAGACAGGAATGAATACCCGCGGCCGGGCGATATGAAGCGTGGAAGCAGCCTGGGTTTCGGCCTGGAAGGTGAATGCCTCCGTAGTCTCGCCGCTGTGTCCGTGCCACGGGAAGACCTTCTCCAGCTTTTTCTCATATACATCCTGCACGGCAGAGAGGTCGATCCGGTCCCCCTCGTACTCCAGCACCCACTCGGGGATGGTGTCGCCGATCTTCGTACCCAGGGCACAACGGTCATCGCACTCCATCAGGATGGCGCCCGGCTGCTGGGCAAAGAGATCCCCGTCCCAGTCCTCGTCGATGCGGGTGCCGATGGCGTTGCCGATGCCCATCTTGAACAGGCCCTCCGCCACACCGCCAAGCCCCAGCGCCCAGGCGGCACAGATCTCTCCGGCGCCAATGGCCGCGTGTACTGCGTCAAACTGTTCGCGAATCGCCTGTGCGTCAAAGGGATCGCAGGATACGAGACGAATCTGATGGCCGGCTTCCTTGAACTCCGGCGAGATCACAAGCCCTGCCTTGCCGGGGGCCACAGCAAAGGAGCACAGGGTGGGCGGCACGTCCATCTGTTCGAAGGTACCGGACATGGAGTCCTTGCCGCCGATGGAGGCAATCTCCAGGTTCAGCTGGGCATCCAGCGCTCCCAACAGTGCGGCGGCAGGCTTGCCCCAGCGTTCGGGCTGGTCCATCATCCGCTCGAAATACTCCTGGAAGGTCAGGTAGGCATCCCTGTGGTCGAAGCCTGCGGCGGCCAGCTTGGCCACGCTCTCCACCACAGCCAGGTAGCTCCCCTCATAGGGGCTCTGGTCCTCCAGTTCCGGATGGAACCCGTAAGCCATGCCGGAGACAGTGTCGGTCTCTCCTTCCGTGACCGGGATCTTGGCCACCATGGTCTGGATGGGGGTCAGCATCCTCCGGCCGCCAAAGGGCATCAGCACCGTCCCTGCGCCGATGGTGGAGTCAAAGCGCTCCGAAAGCCCGTCCTTCGCGCAGATATTCAGATGGCCCAGCATGCTGACCAGCTTCTCGGTTACCGTGGCGCCGTCAAACGTGACGGGGCGGATGCCGTCGTCGGGAATAGAAACGGTGGTGTGCTTTTCCGCGCCGTTGCTGTTCAGGAATTCACGGCTCACATCCACGATGACCTTGCCGTTCCACTGCATTCTCAGCCGGGGTTCTTCAGTAACTTCGGCCACCACCGTGGCCTCCAGGTTTTCCCGGTTGGCTGCCGCCATGAACGCCTGGACGTCCTCGGGCGCCAGCACCACGGCCATGCGCTCCTGGCTCTCGGAGATGGCCAGCTCTGTGCCGTCCAGGCCCTCATACTTCTTGGGCACCGCGTTGAGGTTGATCATCAGGCCGTCCGCCAGCTCACCGATGGCCACGCTGACACCGCCGGCACCGAAGTCATTGCAGCGCTTGATCAGCCGGGTGACAGCCCCGTCGCGGAACAGACGCTGCAGCTTCCGCTCGGTGGGAGCGTTGCCCTTCTGCACCTCGGCGCCGCAGGTCTCGATGGAGGAGCGCTTGTGGCTCTTGGAGGAGCCGGTGGCGCCGCCGATGCCGTCCCGGCCCGTGCGTCCTCCCAGCAGCACGATCACATCGCCGGGGGCAGGGCGCTCCCGGCGGATGTTAGCCAGTGGCGCAGCGCCCAGCACGGCGCCGATCTCCAGCCGCTTGGCCGCATAGCCCGGATGGTACTGCTCGTCCACCAGGCCGGTGGCCAGGCCGATCTGGTTGCCATAGGAGGAGTAGCCCGCCGCAGCAGTGGTCACCAGCTTGCGCTGAGGCAGTTTCCCCGGCAGGGTATCTGCCACAGGCACCAGGGGATCCGCCGCACCGGTGACCCGCATGGCCTGGTAGACATAGGTGCGTCCGGACAGCGGGTCCCGGATGGCGCCGCCGATGCAGGTGGCTGCTCCGCCGAAGGGCTCAATCTCGGTGGGGTGATTGTGGGTCTCGTTCTTGAACATCAGCAGCCAGGGCTCTTCCTTCCCGTTCACATCCACCTGGATGCGGATGGAGCAGGCATTGATCTCCTCGCTGACGTCGATGTTGGGGGTGAGCCCGCGCTTGCGCAGGAGCTTCGCGCCGATGGTGGCCATGTCCATCAGGTTAACGGGGCGGGACTTGGCGCGCTCGCCGTATACCTCCTCACGGGCTGCCAGATAGCGGGCGAATGCAGCTTCCACGGCGGGCTTGAGGATTTCCGTTTTGTCGATGGTAGTCAGGAAGGTGGTATGACGGCAGTGGTCCGACCAGTAGGTATCGATCATCCGGATTTCCGTGATGGTGGGATCCCGCTGTTCCGAGCGGAAATACGCCTGACAGAAGCGCAGGTCATCCGCATCCATGGCCAGGCCGTATTTGGCGACAAAAGCCGCAGCTTCATCAGCCGGCATGTCCACAAACCCGTGGAGAGTCTCGACGGTATCGGGCGTATCGTACTTCTCCTGCAGCGTCTCCCGGGTATCCAGACTGGCCTCCCGGGCCTCCACCGGGTTGATGACGTGGCGCTTGATCCGCTCGATCTCTGCCGCATCGGGCGTCCCTTCCAGCAGATAGACCTTGGCGGTGCGAACCGTGGGGCGCGCGGTCTGACCCACCAGCTGGATGCACTCCTCGCAGGAGGCCGCCCGCTGGTCAAACTGTCCGGGCAGATACTCCACTGCAAACACAATGCCCTTGTGGACAGGAAGCTCCGTCCAGGTCATGTCCAGCTGGGGTTCCGAATATACCACCGGGAGGCAGTGGGCATACAACGCCGGGTCAATGCCCTCGGTATCGTAGCGGTTGAGGATGCGCAGCCCGGTGACGGATTTGATCAGCAGGATATGCCTGATCTCGTGCAGCAGCTGCTTTGCTTCCACCGCATACTCCGGTTTTTTCTCCACATAGACGCGATAGACGCTCATGCCTTTCCCTCCGCCTTCAGGGCCCGCTGGCCGATATCCCGGCGCATCTGCCGATCTGTAAAGGAAACCAGGTCTGCGGCCGCATAGGCCTTCCGGATGGCTTCCGCCAGCGTCGGCGCCGTACAGGTTACCCCAAGCACCCGGCCGCCTGAGGTGACGATTTTCCCGGCCTCATTCACCTTTGTGCCGGCATGGTAGAGATGAGCCCGGGCGGACGCCTCGTCGAGTCCGCTGATCTCATAGCCGGAAGCATACTTCACAGGATACCCGCCGGAAGCCAGTACGACACAGCAGGCCGCGCCGTCGGAGAAAGAGACTTCGGTCTCTTCCAGCGTGCCGTGGGTGGTGGCCAGCATCACGGTAAGCAGATCGCTCTTCAGAAGCGGCAGTACCACCTGGGTCTCCGGGTCGCCGAAACGGCAGTTGTACTCGATCACCTTCGGCCCGTCTTCGGTGATCATCAGGCCAAAGTACAGGCAGCCTTTGAAGGGACGCCCCTCGGCATTCATGGCGGCCACAGTGGGCAGCATGATCTCCCGGTAGGTACGCTCCGCCACCTCTTTGGTGTAGAAGGGGTTGGGGGCGATGGTGCCCATGCCGCCGGTATTCAGGCCCTGATCCCCGTCCAAAGCCCGCTTGTGGTCCATAGATGAGACCATGGGCACGATGGTCTTGCCGTCGGTGAATGCCAGCACGGACACCTCAGGGCCCGTAAGGAACTCCTCGATCACCACCCGGCTGCCGGAGGCGCCGAACTTCCGGTCCAGCATCATCTGCCGGAGGGCATCCTCCGCCTCATCCCGGGTCTGGCAGATCAGCACGCCCTTGCCCAAGGCGAGGCCGTCCGCTTTCACAACCAGGGGGCAGGGGGCATCGGTCCGGACATACTGCAGCGCAGCTTCAAATGAATCGAAGGTCTCGAAGCGGGCAGTGGGAATGCCGTACTTCTTCATCAGGTTCTTGGCAAAGATCTTGCTGCCCTCAATTTCAGCCGCCTTTTTGTCCGGTCCGAAGGCCGGGATCCCCACCTGTGCAAGGGCGTCCACCATGCCCAGGCAGAGGGGATCGTCCTGCGCCACCACCACATAGTCCACGGCGTGTTCCTTCGCAAAACAGACCACGCCGTCCACATCCGTGGCCTTCAGCGGGACCAGCTCGCAGAAGGAGGCCATGCCGCCGTTGCCGGGGGCCGCCCAGATCTTCTCCACCGCAGGGTTTTCGGCAATCTTCTCCGCAATGGCGTGCTCTCTGCCGCCACCGCCCACAATCAGGATCTTCATCCGCTTTCCTCCCCCGGATCAATGATGGAACAGCCGCTGGTGGGTAAAGCACATCACCATGCCATAGGCGTCACAGGTTTCGATGACCTGGTCGTCCCGGATGGAGCCGCCGGGCTGAGCCACATACTGTACGCCGGAGCGGTGTGCCCGCTCGATGTTGTCGCCGAAGGGGAAGAAGGCGTCGCTGCCCAGGGCAACCCCGCCCTGACGGTCCAGCCAGGCCCGCTTCTCCTCCCGGGTCAGAGGCTCGGGACGCTCAGTGAAGAAGTGCTGCCACTTGCCCTCCGCCAGCACCTCGTCAGGCTCGTCGGAGATGAACACGTCCACGGTGTTGTCCCGGTCCGGCCGGCCGATGGTGGGCAGGAAGGGCAGCGCCAGTACGCGCGGATGCTGGCGGAGCAGCCAGTTGTCAGCCTTCTGTCCAGCCAGGCGGGTGCAGTGGATGCGGCTCTGCTGGCCGGCGCCGATGCCGATGGCCTGGCCGCCCTTGACGTAGCAGACGGAGTTGGACTGGGTGTATTTCAGGGTGATCAGCGCAATCAGCAGATCCCGCACGGCGCTCTCCGGCAGCTCCTTGTTGGCGGTGACAATCTCCTTCAGGTCATCCGCGGAGATCCGGCAGTCGTTCCGGCCCTGCTCAAAGGTGATGCCAAACACCTGCTTGCGTTCCACAGGGGCCGGCACATAGGACGGATCCATCTGGACGATGTTATAGTTCCCCTTGCGCTTGGACTTCAGGATTTCCAGGGCTTCCTCCGTATAGCCGGGGGCGATGATGCCGTCGGAGACCTCGGGTTTGATCAGCAGGGCGGTGGCCTTGTCGCAGACATCGCTCAGGGAAATCCAGTCGCCGAAGGAGGACATGCGGTCTGCGCCCCGGGCCCGGGCGTAGGCACAGGCCAGCGGGGAGAGTTCCCCCACACCGTCCGGGATGAAGTAGATCTTCCGGAGTGTGTCGTCCAGCGGCAGGCCCACGGCAGCGCCGGCGGGGCTGACATGCTTGAAGGAGGCAGCAGCGGGGAGGCCCGTGGCAGCCTTCAGCTCACACACAAGCTGCCAGCCGTTCAGGGCATCCAGGAAGTTGATGTAGCCGGGGCGGCCGTTCAGAACGGTCACGGGAAGCTCGGCCCCCTCCACGAAGATCCGGGCAGGCTTCTGGTTCGGGTTGCATCCGTACTTGAGCTCGATCTGGCTGGGCATGTTGTGTCCTCCTGTCGTTTCATGTCGATGGTCGCACCGGTGTATGCGGTGGGCAAAAGCCATCCGCTATTTTCCCCTCTTCGGGGCAATCTGTCAAGGGTTGTACAGCGGAAAGGCAATCTTTGATGTCACGGATGCTCTGTCTCCGTGGTATCGTAGGGTGCCCGCCTTCCCTGAATCATCATGGCGTCACCGAAGGAGAAGAAGCGGTAGCGCTCCTGCACGGCCAGCCGGTAGGCCTCCAGCGCCCGCTGTCTCCCGAGGAAGGTGGAGACCAGCATCAGCAGGGTGGACTGGGGCAGATGGAAGTTGGTGATGAGGCCATCCACCGCCTTGATCCGCACACCGGGTCTGATGAAGATGGCCGTGTCGCCGCTGCCGGCATGGATCACGCCCTCCCGGTCGGCCACCGTCTCAATGGTGCGCACCGAGGTGGTGCCGATGCAGATCAGCCGGCCGCCGGATGCCCGGATGCGGTTCAGGGTATCGGCCGCTTCCGGCGTGACCTGATACCACTCGCTGTGCATCTTGTGGTCTTCCACGTCCTCCGCCTTCACTGGGCGGAATGTGCCAAGCCCAACGTGCAAAAGCACCGGCACGACAGTGATCCCCTTTTGTCGTATTTTCTCCAGCAGTTCCGGGGTGAAGTGAAGCCCGGCCGTGGGTGCGGCAGCAGACCCCTCCACCCGGGCGTACACGGTCTGGTACCGCTCCCGGTCCTCCAGCTTCTCGTGGATGTAGGGCGGAAGCGGCATCTCCCCCAGGCGGTCCAACAGCTCCTCAAAGACACCTTCATAGTGGAAACGTACCCGCCGCCCGCCGGTCTCTGCCACGTTGTCCAGCACCTCGCAGCGCAGCAGGCCGTCTCCGAACGAGCACATAGCGCCGGGCTTCAGCCGCCGCCCAGGGCGCACCAGGGCTTCCCAGTCCGTGGCGTTCTCCCGGCGGAGAAGCAGCACTTCCACCGGCACCCCGGTGTCCTCCTTCACGCCGATCAGCCGGGCAGGGATGACCCGGGTTTCGTTCAGCACTAAAGCGTCCCCGGGGTTCAGGTACTCCGTGACGTCGTAGAAATGCCGGTGTTCCACAGGCCCATCCGGCCCCAGCACCATCAGCCGGCTGTGGTCGCGGGGTTCCATGGGATGCTGGGCGATCAGCTCCTCGGGCAGCACATAGTCAAAATCGCTTGTCTTCATGGGGGATTCGTTTACAACTCCATTCTTGTCTGCTCTGTGCCATCGTCGGCGGCAACGGCCTTTGGCGCTTCCCGTTTCATGTAGCTCCAGGCGGCGGGTGTGCAGATGCGTCCCCTGGGGGTCCGCATGATGAACCCGATCTGCATCAGGTAGGGCTCATAGACGCTCTCAATGGTGCCCGGGTCCTCCCCTGTGGTGGCTGCCAGAGTGTCAAGTCCCACAGGACCTCCCCCGAACTTGTCCATCATGGACGCAAGCATGGCCCGGTCTGTCTTGTCCAGGCCCAGGCCGTCCACGCCGTTCATGAGGAGCGCCTCGTCCGCCATGCGCGCGCTGAGCACCCCATCGTTCATGACGTCGGCGTAATCTCTGGCGCGGCGGAGCATCCGGTTGGCGATTCGGGGCGTGCCGCGGCTGCGGCGGGCAATCTCCAGCATGCCCTCCGGTTCGGCCTGCTTGACCTTCAGCAGACCGGCGCTTCTGGTGACGATGGCGGAGAGCTCCTCAGGCGTGTACAGTTCCAGCCTGTATACGATGCCGAAGCGGTCGCGAAGGGGAGCGGAAAGCATGCCGAAACGGGTGGTGGCGCCGATGAGGGTGAAGCGCGGCACAGGCACCCGGAGGGAGCGTGCGGTGGGGCCCTTGCCGATCATGATATCGATGGCGAAATCCTCCATGGCCGGGTAGAGGACCTCCTCCACGGCCCGGGAGAGGCGGTGGATCTCATCGATAAACAGCACATCCCCCTCCGAGAGGTTGGAGAGCATAGCGGCCAGATCACCGGGCTTCTCGATGGCCGGACCGGAGGTGATGCGGATGTTCTGCCCCATCTCCGCCGCCACAATGGCAGCCAGGGTGGTCTTGCCCAGGCCGGGCGGTCCATAGAGGAGAATGTGATCCAGGGGTTCGTGCCGCGCCAGGGCGGCCTGGATATAGATGCTGAGGCTCTCCTTGACCTCTGTCTGGCCCACATACTCCCGCAGTGTGCGGGGACGCAGACTGGTCTCGACAGACTGATCGTCCTCCCGGGACAGACTGCTGACAATGCGGTCATCCATTGAATACTCGCTCCTTCGGTCTCGTTTACATGCTGGCCATGCCGCGCAGCGCCAGGGTGATCAGTTCGTCGGCGCGGTCGCTCTGCCCCTTCACCCGTGCCAGGGCATTGCGCGCCTCCACGGAGGAGTAGCCCAGCGCCACCAGCGCTTCCATGGCCTCCCCCACCGCATCCGATGGCAGCACCGCTGCAGCGCCCGGCTTCTGCGTTGTGCCTCCGGTGATGTCCATCTGGGTCTCCTTGTCCCGGAGCTCCAGCGCGATGCGCTGCGCTGTCTTCTTTCCGATCCCCGGTGCCCGGCTGATGGCGGTGATGTCGTCCATCAGAATGGCCACATGCAGATCATGGACGGACATGGCCCCCAGGAGGCTCAGCGCCATCTTCGGGCCTACGCCGCTGACCCCGATCAGCCGCATGAAGAGGCTCTTCTCCTCCTGCGTGGCAAAGCCGTACAGCTCCATGGCGTCCTCGCGCACGGAGAAATAGGTATAGCAGCGCATGATCTCCCCGTTGGGCGGCGCCGCCTGCAGCGTCGTCAGACTGCACACCAGCTGATAGCCCACGCCGCCGGCCATGAGCACCAGGCCGCCCTGGCTCTTCTCACAGACAACGCCTTCGATGAACGCATACATAAATGGTTGTTCCCCCCGTCTGAGGCTTATTTCATGCGGAATTCTTCCTTGGCCACCCCGGCCTGGCAATGGGTCAGTGCACAGGCGATGGCGTCCGCAGCATCGTCCGGCTTTGGAATCTCATCCATCCGCAGCAGCAGCTTGACCATCTGCTGCACCTGCTTTTTGTCCGCTCGGCCTGATCCGGTGATGGCCTGCTTGATCTGCCCGGGTGTGTATTCATAGAGGTTTTCCGTGCCCTCTGTGGCAGCAATGATGGCCGCTCCCCGGGCTGCGCCAACCATCAGCGCCGTGGTGGTGTTGTGGGCGAAGAAAAGCTCCTCGAAAGCCACATCGTCCGGCTGATAGATGGTCATGAGGTCCCGGACGCCCTCATAAAGAGACCGGAGTCTGTGCTGCATGGGCGTATGGGCAAAGGTCTCCAGGCAGCCATAGCCCACAAGACGGAAAGCACCGCCCTTGGCCTCCACCACACCCCAGCCCATCAGGGCGTAACCCGGGTCAATCCCCAACACAATCATCCGGACACTTCCTCACCTGTTCTGTGAACAAGACTATTCTACCATAAAGACTGCGGTTTTAAAAGGGGAACAGGACTTTTCAGGAGACTTCAGCGGCGAAAGAGACAAGGATCAACACCGGCAGCGGGCAAATGCGAACATATGTTTGATTTTTTCTTCCATATATGATATGATGGGCATGAGAGGACCGGAAAGGCGGGAGCGTCATGCAGCATCCACGAGGAGACAATCAGCAGCGGATCCTGGAGTATATCCGCAGCGAGATCCAGACAAAGGGTTATCCGCCGTCTGTGCGGGAGATTGCCAACGCGGTGGGGCTCAAATCCACCTCCACGGTGCACGGACATCTCCGCAGGCTGGAGAAAAAAGGCCTGCTGCATCGGGATGCCATGAAGCCCCGGGCGATGGAGCTCACCAGCGAAGCGGACCAGGGCGGCGGCACCGCCACGGTGCAGGTGCCGGTTTTGGGGCACGTGACGGCAGGACTCCCCATTCTGGCGGAGGAAAACCTGGAGGATTTTATTCCCCTGCCGGAGACGCTGCTGGGCGATGGGGAGCATTTTATCCTGCAGGTGCACGGCGACAGCATGATTGAGGCCGGCATTCTGGATGGCGACCGCATTGTCGTGCGTCGCCAGCAGGAGGCCCTCAACGGGGAGATCGTGGTGGCTATGGTGGAGGACGCAGCCACGGTCAAACGGTTTTACAAAGAAAACGGACACTTCCGCCTGCAGCCGGAGAACAGCAGCATGGCGCCCATCATAGCCGACGATGTGACCATCCTGGGCAAGGTCGTCTCCCTGTACCGGCTGATCAAGTGAGCGGGAGGTTTCCATGACAGATTATGCACTGCTGAATGCGCAGATCAGCGCCCTGTCGGAGGGCTGCAGCAAGCCCCTGCCCATGCTGGCCAACGCTGCGGCGCTTCTGTGGACCAGTCTCCCTGACATCAACTGGGCCGGATTCTATCTTCTCAGCGGAGAGGAGCTTCTGCTGGGACCCTTTCAGGGCAAAATCGCCTGCACCCGCATTCGGCTCGGCCGCGGCGTGTGCGGCACAGCCGCGGCGTCCCGTTGTCCTCAGCGGGTGGAGGATGTGCACAGTTTTCCGGGCCATATCGCCTGCGATGAGGCATCCCGCAGTGAGCTGGTCATTCCCCTTGTGACGAATGACGGCATCCTGCGGGGGGTTCTGGATCTTGACAGCCCCAGGGTTGCCCGCTTTACGGCAGCTGATGAGGCGGGGCTTACAGCTTTTACAAAGGCCCTGCTGGACAGCATCGACTGGTCAGACGGGCTGATTTGATGTCTTCCGGACCCGAAGGAGGCATACGGGTGATCTTCTTTCAGCAATTTTTTCTTGACCGCGAGAAGGACATCGCGGTGGATCTCATGATGGAAGGCGAGCGCCTTTGTTATGTGATCCGCACCCCCAACCACCGCACCGGCAATCTGATCACCAATCTGGCCAGGCTCTGCGGTCTCGCCACAGAGGAGGACGAGCAGGGGCTCAAAGTGATTCGCGGTGAGGTGCCGTGCTATTTTGACGGTGAGAACCGCCGCATGTACATTTTCCGCCTCGGAAACACAAAGGTGGCCAACATCTTTCCGGATGGGCGGGTGGAGCTGAAGGCCTCCATCCCCGCCATCTCCAAGACACTGATGAGCCAGACCAAGGATTACCGGCTGGGGATCGAGAAAACCATCGTCAAGACCTATATCCGCAGCGAGTGCAAATTCCGCACCGATCTCCACACCCACATGAACGGCAATCTACCGCCGGACGTGCTCATCGCCCTGGGCATCATCCATCAGATTCGGTATCCGTATTACTACATCAAGAAGCTGGGCCTGGGCTGCACCCTGGAGCAGCTGGCCAAGCTGGAGACCAGGCGGCAGGCGGCGGAGGCTGCCCTGGGCGAAACCACGCTGACGGGCAAGCACCGGGAGCGGCGGATCGATGATCTGACCTTTATCAATTTCGCCGACCTGATTCTTGGCAACCCCAAGGACGCTGCCATGAACATAGCCAGGATCCGTACCTCCCTCACCATCCCCAAGGACGGGCAGGCCGTCTTTGCGGATCTGGAAAAGGTCTACCTGTACCGCTATGTCTTCACCCGCGGGAAGCCGTCGGAGGATCCCTTTGCCGGCATGAATCTTGCGGTGATCCCGGACCGGGATGTGCGGGCCTTCGCCGCGTCCATGCAGCGGGATCACACAGATGAGCGCTATCGCCGCAACACCCTGTTTCAGGACCTGCTGCTGTGGATCGCCCGGGAGTATCAGAAGCACGGCATCGAGTATGCCGAGATCTCTGACACATCCCTAGTGAATGCCGCTTCGTTTCCGGATCGGCTGCGGCAAATCCATGAAGTCATGCCGGATATCACCCGGGAGACCGGTGTGCTGCTGCGCTTTCTCGCCGGCATCCGGCGGATTCCCCTCTCCATCATCCGGGACCGGATCACGCCGGACAACTATCTGGCGGAGAACCTGCGCTGCCTGCGGCTGATCGCGAACGACCCCTATGTAGCCGGCAGCGACATTATCGGCGAGGAGATCAACGACATCCGCGAGCTGCGCGGCACCATCCGGGAGCTGGTGGCCATTGCCGGCACCCACGAGGGTTTTGTGATCCGCATTCACGCCGGGGAGAACGACAGTCTCCGGGACAACGTGGCGGAGAGCATCCGGTGCGTCCGGGAATCCCTGGCGGAAGGCCAGCCCATGCCGCATCTGCGCATCGGTCACGGCCTGTATACCTGTGATCTGCGCAGCGCCAAGGGCAAGCGCCTGCTGGAGGAGATGCGCAGCTGCGGCGTGACCCTGGAGTTCCAGATCACGTCCAATGTGCGCTTGAACAACCTCAGCCGCCTGGACCGGCATCCCCTGCGGCAGTACCTGAGCGCAGGCATTGCCTGCGTACAGGGCACGGACGGCGGCGCCCTGTACGGTACCAACTCCATCGACGAGGAGCTGAGCCTGGAGAAGCTGCTGGGACTGACCTCCGCCGAGCTCCGTCAGATGCGGGAGGCGGAGGATCGAATCCTGGCTGAGAGCCGCCGGATCTTCCGGCAAAAAGCGGATGCCCAGACAAGCCTGCCCACAGATTCCCTGCCCGATGCATCTGCTGCACAGGCTCGTCCATGCGGGCTGATGCAGGAGGAGAAGGGGAAACTGGATGCAGCGGCCGCCTTGCAGGCGCAGCTGACCCAGCGGCCCACGGGATGCCTGCCGGTGGTGGTGGCCGGGGGCAGTTTTTCCGACAGCCGGCATCGCACCCGTCTGAAGGCAGAGGACCGTACGCTGCTGGATTCCCTGCTGACGCAGGCGGATCCGGAAAAAGTCTGCTTTGTGGTGGGGCATACTCTGACCGGACAGGAGGGCTATCTGGTTCAGCAGGC
Organism: Clostridia bacterium; assembly: GCA_017519405.1. GTDB lineage: Bacteria > Bacillota > Clostridia > Christensenellales > Aristaeellaceae > RUG11272. The sequence goes on along the minus strand of JAFWSH010000027.1, from coordinate 78,910 downwards.
CGCCGGCCGATTCCCCATCTATGCCATTGTCCCCAGCCGCATCAGCCGCAGCGAGCGGGATCGGCTGAGAGCGGCTGGCGTGCGGGTGCTGGTGTCCATTGAAAGCAGCTACCGGGGTCTGTACAAAAGTTTTGCTTACGAGATCTTCAGCCGCCTGCCGTCGGTGCTGCTGGTCTTTGACGGGAATTCGGCGGTGCTGAACCTCATTCAGGAAGCGCGGAATGCGCGGCCCAAGTGCAGGATCCTCATCAATCAGAAAAGCCGCTCCCTGGCTGCCAAGGCGCAGCTGCTGGAGGGCTATGTTACGCCCCTCTTCCCGCTCCCGGAGAATCTATTCCCGGCAGGGGATGGCACGACGCTGCCTTGACGCAGCGTCCGCCTTTATCTATAATATCCCTGACATCATCCACAACAGGAGGCGTTTGCATGGCGATCCAATATAAGCGGGTCCTGCTCAAGCTCAGCGGCGAGGCGCTGGGGTCCGACGGGAACATCTTTGACTTCGATCAGGTGGCCACGGCTGCCCGGACCATCCGGCAGATGCATGAGCTGGGTGCCGAGATCGGCATTGTCATCGGCGCAGGCAACATCTGGCGCGGCCGCCAGGGGCCTGCCGCCAGCATGGATCCGGTGATTGCCGATCAGATGGGCATGCTGGGCACGGTGATCAACTGCCTGTGCATGGGGGATGCCCTGCGGCGGGAAGGGCTGGACGCCGTGGTCATGAGCGCGGTTGACATGGATCGGTTCTGCGAGCCCTTTCATGCCATGACAGCCCGGCGCCTGCTCTCGGAGGGCAAGGTGGTACTCTTTGCCGCCGGCTCCGGCAACCCCTTCTTCTCCACCGATACCGCGGTGGCGCTGCGTGCCGTGGAGATGCAGGTGGACGCCATCCTGATGGCGAAGAACATTGACGGCGTGTACACAGCGGATCCCCGGCAGGATCCCTCCGCCACCCTGATCCGGGATATCACCTACCGCGAGGCCATTGCCCGGGGCCTGAAGGTCATGGACACTGCCGCCTTTGCCATCTGCGCCGAGAATGCCGTGCCCATGGTGCGGGTCTTCGGCCTGGATCAGCCGGAGAATCTGGTCAAGGTGCTGCAGGGCGACGCCATGGGCACCTTTGTCCACCCCTGAATCACCGTTCTTCATGGGGTCCCGGGGCTGCAGCTTGGCCGCTCCGGACCCTTTTCTGTTGAATGGCTGACACCTGAAGGAGGACACATGAACAGCAGGATGCAGGAAGTGCGCAACGCCGTGGTGCCGTCCGGGGCTGCCATCCTATGGTGGCTTGGACAGATGGGGATGCTGGTGAAGATTGGAGAAACCATTCTCTGCATTGATTATTTCGCCTCCCCCAACGAAGGCCGGTGCACTCCGCCGCCTGTTCCTGCGGAGGAAGTCTGCGGGGTCACCGCCTTCCTCGGAACCCACAATCATCTGGATCACATAGACCACGAAGCCTGGAAGACCTGGGCCCGCACCTGCCCGGATGCGCTGTTCGTTTTTCCCCGGATGCACCGTGAAGAGGTGCTGGCGGATGGCATCGGCAGTGATCGGGCCGTCGGGCTGAATGACGGGGAGTCCGTGCGGATCGGGGATGTGACCGTCCATGCCATGGCGGCTGCCCACGAATTCCTCTCGCAGGATCCGGAGTCACACCTGTATCCCTGCCTGCAGTATATCATCGTGGGAAACGGCGTGTGCATCCATCATGCCGGGGATACGCTCCGGTATGAGGGTATGCTGCCCAGGCTTGCCGCCTTCGGCCGGATGGACACGCAGCTGCTGCCCATCAACGGCCGGGACGGGACCCGATACCGCCGGCAGTGCATTGGCAACATGACTTGGCAAGAGGCGGTGGATTTCGCCGGGGAGGCTGAAACCCGCCTGGTCATTCCCGGTCACTGGGACATGTTCGCGGACAACAGCGCCGACCCGCAGGCGTTCGCAGACTATCTGGATGCGAAATACCATGGAAAGATTGCATGCAGAATTCCGAAAGTGATGGACAGCATACTGATCACCCATCCCTGATAAATGAAAAAACCACAGTCCCGGGTCATGGCGTGTTCCACTCTCCGGTCTGTGGTTTTTGCTTTGTCAAATCAGGATCCCCTCACAGTGGTCCAGCTCGTGCTGAATTATCTGGGCCGGGTATCCTTCAAAGCTCCCTGTCTTTGGCTTGAAGCGGCTGTCCAGATAGGCCACCGTGATGTGGCGGTATCGGGTCGTCTTCCGGATTCCCGGCAGGGACAGGCATCCTTCCTCCGCCTCGTAGGTATCCCTTCCCGAGAGCAGCCGGGGATTCACCATCACCAGCGGCACAGGACCCGCAGAAACGATGATGATCCGCTTTCGCTGGCCGATCATGTTGGCGGCCATGCCCACGCATCGATCCCGGCAGGCCTGCAGCGTATCCTGCAAATCCCGGATGACATCCTGATCCTGCTCCACGGCCGGCTCGGCTTTCATGGCCAGAAACAGCGGATCCTTCATGATTGGGCGTACCATTGATGACCACTCCTTTCCTTGTCGGCTGTTACAGCCCCATTTTCGCCATGATACCTTCCACGGTCACGCCCGGGTGGGTCAGGTACAGCCTCGCAATCTGTTCCGCAAGGGCTGGATCCGCACCATATTTCCGGGCGATAGCCTCCACCGGCTTTCCCCGGTCTGTCTCCCGGATCACCTGCTCAATCAGGCTGCGCATGTCTGTTGGGCGAAGCGCCGGTTCAGGCTCTCGTTGGGGTCTCAGCAAATCAATCCGTCTGGCGGTCCAGCCATCGCCGCTTACGTGCAGCATCGCCATGGTAACCGGCAGGCGGAAGCGCCGCGGGCCGCAGCTGCCGGGATTGAGCAGCAGCGTTCGTCCTCCCCCGCTGTGAACCAGCCACTGTTGAGTCCACTGGTGTGTATGACCATAGACCACGATATCATATTTGGCAAGGTCTTCGGGCAGATCACTTTTTCTGTGCGCAACGGCAAAACGCAGGCCTCCCAGTGTCACATCCAGTGACGGCGGCAGCACGGCCAGCTCATCCCTGTCCACATTGCCCCGAACCGCCTGGGTGGGCGCGATCTCCCTGAGCGTCTGCAGCACCTCACGGCTGCCAACATCGCCTGCGTGGAGGATGGCATCACAGCCCTGCAGCTGCCTCAGCACCTCCGTACGCAGCAGCCCATGGGTATCGGAGATGATGCCGATGCTCATATCCGTCCGGTTGCCCATTTTCCCCATCCTTTCCGCGAATTCATGGCCGGATTCCTGTACACCATTATAGCATTTACAAACACATCCGCAAGAAATAAATGATTGCACTCCGGTCTTATTCGTGGTATGCTGATGCTGCGTTACCGAATGCTGAAAGGAGTGACCCATATGAGGAAACTGATTGCCCTGATGATGGCCTTCGCGCTGGTTCTGTCTGTGGTCTGCACAGCGGCAGCGGAGGAGGAGCCCGTGTCTGAGCCGGACGATGGGGATCCCCTGTCCCTGTGGACCGAGGATTCTGTGGTAAAAGAAGAACTGATCAACTACATGGATGCCATCACGGATGAGAGCAGCGAGGATTTCATTCCCCCGGAAGACCGCATTGCCGTGTTTGATTTCGACGGTACCCTTTTCTGCGAGACGGATCCCAACTATTTCGACTACACGCTCCTGGTGCACCGGGTGCTGGAGGATCCGGACTACAAGGACAAGGCCAGCGACTTTGAGCGGGAGACGGCGCAGAAGATCGTGGAGCAGAACGAGACCGGCGCTTCCTTCACCGGCCTGGAGATCGACCACGGCAAGTGCATCGCCTCCTCCTTCGCCGGCATGACCATGGACGAGTTCTACGCCTACATCGAGGAATTCAAGAAGCTGCCCATGCCCAGCTACGAAGGCATGACCCGCGGTGGCGGCTTCTATCTGCCCATGCTGCAGGTGGTGGAATACCTCCAGTCCTACGACTTCACGGTGTACATTGTCAGCGGCACGGACCGTTTCATCGTTCGCGGCATCCTTCGCGACTCCCCCATGAACATTCCGCCCCGGCAGATCATCGGCTCCGACGAGACCGTGGTGGCCAGCAAGCAGGGCGACAACGACGCCCTGAGCTATATGTTCATGGACGACGATGTGATGGTGCTGGGCGGCGACTTTATCATCAAGAACCTGAAGATGAACAAGGTGGGCGTCATCATGCAGGAGATCGGCCAGCAGCCTGTGCTCTCCTTCGGCAACAGCACCGGCGACAACAGCATGGCGGAGTATGTGGTCACCAACAATCCTTATGCCAGCATGGCCTTCATGCTCTGCTGTGACGATCTGGAACGGGAAAACGGCAACATGGACAAGGCGGAGAAAATGTACGGCTACTGCGAGGCCTACGGATGGATGCCCATCTCCATGAAGAACGACTGGGTAACCATCTATGGCGACGGCGTGGTGAAGAAGTAATTGCGCTTCCCCCATCCAATCCCAAGCGGCCCGCCGGCTGTTTATGAAAACGTTTCTGTCCGCAACCCGGGCAGAAACGTTTTTTGTCGATGTTGGACTCAGCCATTCGCAGTGGCCTGCTCCACGGCCGAGAGACGCGCGTTTGCCTTGGCCTGCAGTGATTCAGGGGTCAGTTCCATGATCTCGATCTGCGTGCCGTCCGGGTCGTGGGTCCAGAACATAAGGCAGTCGGACTTCCCGGTCTTGACCTCGGTGTCCAGGGGACCGCCGCGTTTCTGCACTGCCTGGTATGCGGCATGGATGTCCGGGGTGGACAGGCAGATGTGGCACAGGCCGATGACATCCGATCCGTGGTCCCCTTCCCGGTTACCGTTTGAGAAGAGCTCCAGGAATTGCCCCGGCGCCAGATAGAGATAGACGGTGGCAAGAGAACCATCATCACGGTTCATGCGGAAGGCCTCCCGCAAACCCAGCACCTCCGTATAGAACCGGATGCTGTCGTGAATGTGACGGGTACGGATCGCCACATGACTCAGGGCTGTCACAGGGGGCTGTGCGCTGTTGATTGATGGCTGCATGGCTTAACCGCCACCCCCAGTCAGCTGCAGTTCTGCGGCGTGCTCCCGCATCCCCGCAATACAGATTTCTGCCACATCCCGCAGCTCCATGTTCAGCATGGCACAGCCTTTCAGGATCAACTCCCGGTCGCACTTGGCGGCAAAGTGCTTGTCCTTGAACTTTTTCATGAAGCTCTTCACCTCCAGGTCCAGGATGCCGTTGGGGCGCATCCTGGCGCAGGCCTGGATAATGCCGGTGAGCTCATCCACGGTGAACAGGCTTTTCTCCAGGTCCGTCAGAGGCTCCACATCCGAGCAGATGCCGTAGCCGTGGCTGAGGATTGCCCGGATGTCCTCCTCGGAGACACCTGCGGCCCGCAGCGGCTCCGCGGTGTGCTGCAGGTGCTCCTCCGGATAGCGCTCATAGTCATAGTCGTGCAGCATGCCGATGGCCTGCCAGTGCTCCACATCCCCGCCGAAATGCTGCGCCATGGCGCCCATGGCATAGCACACGTTCAGTTCATGCAGCAGCAGGTGATCCTCTGTCACCATCCCGGCGTTCAGTTCTCTGGCTCTGGCCAGGGTCAGGTGGTTGTTCTCCATCTCACTGTGACCGCCTTTCGGAAGATTCTGATTATTCCGCATCCGCCAGGGCGTGATACATGGCGTCGAAGCAGGTTTTGATCTTGTAGCGCGTGGTGAGCAGGCCGCCGTAGGGGCTGTTCATCTTGTAGGTGTAGCTGTTCTTGTCGTTGGCCGGTGCATCCACAAGGCCCCAGATGCATACGGCCGTCAGGGGCTTGGTCTCCCCCGCATTCGCCTTCATGAACACATCCGTGAAAAGCCTGGCATAGAACGCGTCATGCTGGGCCGCTTTGCTCTGGTCGAAATTCCGCACCGCCATCTCGGTGATCTGCACTTCCAGCCCCTTGGCGCTGTAGAGCTCAAAAGACTTGGTGAGGGATGTCAGAATTCCGGGATCCAGGCAGCCGGACTGCACGCCATATCCGCCCAGGTACCCCTGCATGCCGATGCCGTCGATGAGATGGATGGGATCCCCGTTCTCATCCTTCGCATAGCCCTGGATGGAATCAATCAGGGCCAGCGCAGCCGTCCGCTTCTGTGCCATGAACATGTTGTAGTCGTTGTAGAACAGCTTGATATCAACGCCCAACTTATCCACCGTCTTTCTGGCGCAGAGGAAGGAGAACTCCACATAATCGCTTCCCACGTGATCCAGGAAGAGGTTGGAGACGCCGCTGCGGCTGGCGCGCAGATGCCTCGGATCGCCAGCAACCCATTCGTTGGCGCCGTCGGCGATGGCCTCATTCACCACGTCCCAGCAGTAGATGACGCCTGGGAAATTCACCTCAAAGTGCGTGACCACATCATCGATATAGTACGCCAGCCGGGCCCGCATGGTCTCCTGATCCACATAGGGCTTCTTGCTGTCGTAGCCTTCCCGGAAGAACCAGTCCGGCATATAGGCATCCCAGACCAGAACGTGTCCGCGCACATGGATCCCGTGTTCCTGGCACCAGCCCACCATCCGGTCCGCTGTGCCGTAGTTCATCCTCGGCATGCCGTCCGGAGAGGTCTTGCAGCGCTGCTGGTTCAGCAGGGAATAGGCCTTGGTCTCGTTGGTGCAGGTCAGGGAGTCAAAATGCCTGGCCAGGAACTCCATGTATACGACATTGGTCATGTCCCTGTAGCCGAAGGCGCCGCCCAGTTTGAAGCCGTGCCGCTCCGCATAGGGATAGAGCGGTTCGTAGTCACCGGCCACCTTCCCGGCTTCATCGGCCATGCCGACGCAGGGCATGATCCCCAGCCCCAGTGCCAACAGAATAGCAAGGCTCTTCTGCCACATCCTCATCCTCTGTTCCTCCTCCACGTTCGTATCATGGATTCCGTGTCCCAAGAGATATTTTACCACGAAATCCCGCAGTACTCAATCGGTTTTAGGCAATGCGCAATATCTGATAACCGTTCATTGTATACCGCTGTGTCATATGGACTGTCTCTATGGTCTTCCGGTGTACCTGAGTTTGAAGCGTCTCTCTTGACTTTACCATGATAAAGTGGTATATTGCTAAAGGATCCTAACCTAAATGACAGGAGGAAGGAACAATGAAGAAACTGGTTGCCCTGATACTTTGCCTGGCCATGCTGATGGTGTGCTGCGCCGGCCTGGCCGAGAGCGACAAGGAGGCTGTGCTGGCCAAGGGAAAGCTGGTGGTGGGCATCACCGATTTCGCCCCCATGGATTATCGCGACACGGACGGCTCCTGGGTGGGCTTTGACGCCGACATGGCGCAGTACTTCGCCAGATATCTGGGCGTTGAGGTGGAGTTTGTGGAGATCGACTGGGACAACAAGGTCCTGGAGCTCAACAGCGGCAACATCGACTGCGTCTGGAACGGCATGACCCTCACCGACGAGGTGCTCTCCTCCATGAGCTGCTCCAACCCCTACGCCAACAACGCCCAGATCGTGATCGTCCCGGTGGATAAGGCCGCGGACTATCAGACGGTGGAGAGCCTGGCAGGGCTGACCTTTGCGGTGGAAGCCGGCAGTGCCGGTCAGGCAGCCGCAGAGGACCTGGGTGTTGCTTTCAACCCCGTGCAGAACCAGGCCGCGACCCTGTTGGAGGTTGCCGCCCAGACCTCTGACGCCGCCATCATCGACTCCCTGATGGCCGCCGCCATGGTGGGTGAAGGCACCGACTATGCCGGATTGACCTACACCGTGCCCCTGACCGAGGAAAAGTACGGCGTGGGCTTCCGCCAGGGCTCTGACCTGGTGGATGCGCTGAACGCCTTCTTCGCCGCCTCCTGGGCTGATGGCTCCATGATGTCTACTGCTGAGCTCTACGGTGTGCAGCTCGCCATCATTCCGCAGGAATAATGCCCGTTATTTGATCACAAGGCAGGGGTATCCGGCGGATACTCCTGCCTTTGGTCTTTCGTGGGGGGAGAAGTATGGAGCAGTTTTTGCAGCAATTCCCGGTGGTTTTCAATTCACTCAACGTCGGCTTCCTGCAAACGATGAAGCTGTTCTTCGTCACGCTGCTGGGCGCCCTGCCGCTGGGGCTCCTGCTGGCATTGGGTGAGGTTTCCCGGGCCCGGGTACTGCGGGGGGCCATCAAGGTGCTTGTCTGGATCATTCGGGGATCACCGCTGATGATCCAGCTGCTGATTATCTACTACGGCCCCGGCCTGCTGGCTGGCAGCATCTCCGCCGAGGCGGCTGAATCCAACTGGTTTCTGGCCTTTTTGCGCAGCTGCAAGTGGAGCGGCGGTGAGGATGGACGTTTTACCGCCGCCGCGGTGGCCTTCATCATCAACTACGCCTGCTATTTCTGCGAGATCTACCGGGGCGGCATACAGGGCATTCCCGTGGGCCAGGAGGAGGCGGGCCTGGTTCTGGGCATGACCGGCTGGCAGATCTTCTTCAAAGTGAAGCTCCTGCAGATGATCAAGGCCATCCTGCCCCCCATTTCCAACGAAATCATTACCCTGGTGAAGGACACCTCCCTGGCCCGGATCATCTCCCTTCAGGAGGTCATCTGGGCGGGACAAGCCTTCCTGAAAGGATCCCAGGGCATATCCGGCGCCATCTGGCCCCTGTTCTTCACCGGCGTTTACTACCTGGTGGCCAACGGCCTGCTCACCGTGGGGCTGGCAAAACTGGAGAAGAAACTCAGTTACTTCCGCTGAGAAAGGAGGAGGAACATGCCGATTCTGGAAGTTGAACATCTTCGGAAATCCTTTGGCCAGACCCTGGTGCTGGACGACATCTCTTTCTCCATGGAGGCGGGCGATACCCTCTCCATCATCGGCTCCTCGGGCAGCGGCAAGACGACGCTGCTGCGCTGTCTGAACTTCCTGGAGCGCCCTGATGAGGCAATCATTCGTGTTCGGGACGAGGTGCTGCTGGACGCAAGTCACGCGGATAGGCTCAGCGCCCAGGAGACCAGGAAGAAGCGGCTGCACTTTGGGCTTGTCTTTCAGTCCTTTAACCTGTTTCCACAGTATACAGCCCTGCAGAATGTGATGCTGGCGGAGGAACTCCTGGCCCGGGAGACACCGGGATGGAAGACGCATAAAGCGGAAATCACGGCGCGAATCCGTGCACATGCTGAAGACCTGCTGCGGGAGATGGGGCTGGCCAACCGCATGAACAACTATCCCCACCAGCTTTCCGGCGGACAATGCCAACGGGTGGCCATTGCACGGGCGCTGGCGCTGAGTCCGGATATTCTCTGCTTTGATGAGCCCACCTCCGCCCTGGATCCGGAACTCACCGGGGAGGTGCTTCGGGTGATCCGGGGCCTGGCGGAACGGAATACCACCATGGTGATTGTCACCCATGAGATGGCTTTTGCCCGGGACGTATCCAGCCACGTGATTTTCATGGACGATGGCCGAATCTGCGAGCAGGGCTCCCCCGCCGAGGTGTTCGGCAACCCGCAGCAGGAGCGCACGCGCCAGTTTCTGTCCCGCTACCGCGATGAAAACTGATTCTCCCCCACGCTAAATACAAAGACGCCGTTTCACGCGGCGTCTTTGTTATGGTCCGGAAGGCTTCGCCCGGCAATTTGTATCCTTGTTGGCAACACCCGAAGCCGCTGCCTTGTTTTGTGCGGGAGCCGGTACATACACAGGTTTATTCGTGCCTGGTGGGAATGACGTTCTCCGTCTCCCCGTCGAAGAGGTAGACGGCGGTATAGGGGATGGTATAGGTCAGGTCAATATCCATCTGGGGCGTGTCATGGCTGTCCACCTTCAGAATGGCCTGGTCTTCCTCCGCAGTGATGTAGATATTTGTGTAATCCCCCAGCATCTCCGTCAATTCCACATTGCCGGTCACCACATAGCCGTCAGGCTGCTGGCCCAGCAGAATCGCCTCCGGACGGTAGCCCAGGACAATGGGCTTGCCCTCCATTCCGGCCGCTTCCGGCAGTACCTTGCTCAGATCGATCCGGTTTTTGCCGAAGTGGAGGCAGCCATGGGTCACGGTGCCCCGGAGGAAGTTCATGGGCGGCTCACCGATGAAGCCCGCCACAAACACATTGGCCGGCTGGAAGTACAGCTCGTACGGCGTACCTACCTGCTGCACATAGCCGTCCTTCATCACCACAATCCGGTCCGCCAGGGTCATGGCCTCCGTCTGATCATGGGTCACATAGATGGTGGTGGCGCCGGTCTCCTTGTGGATCTGGGCAATCTCATACCGCATGGTCACACGCTGCTTGGCGTCCAGGTTGGAGAGGGGCTCGTCCATCAGGAACACGCCCACCTTGCGGATGATGGCACGGCCAATGGCCACCCGCTGGCGCTGTCCGCCGGAGAGGGCTCTGGGCAAGCGGTCCAGGTAGTCCGTCAGGCCCAGAATACGGGCCACATTGTTGACCCGCTCCTCGATAATGTCCTCATCCACCCCCTGGAGCGTCAGGCCAAAGGCGATGTTGTCATACACCGTCATCTGGGGATAGAGGGCATAGCTCTGGAACACCATGGCGATCTCCCGCTCCCGCGGCCCCTTCTCGTTGGCCCGCTCGCCATTGATGAGGAACTCACCGTTGGAAATCTCCTCCAATCCGGCGATCATCCGGAGCGTGGTGGATTTGCCGCAGCCCGATGGGCCCACAAAGACAACAAACTCACCCTTCTCGATCTCCAGATTGAAGTTGTGCACCGCATGGAAACCGTTGGGGTAAATCTTGTTGATGTTTCTCAGGGTCAGGTAGGCCATGATGCGTCCCTCCTCGGTGTTGCTTATGGACAAAACGGTTCTGTAGTGGTATAATACGGATATCGTTCAGGAAAGGATGCCGCGGAATGAATGAGATCGTCTATGTGGGCCGGCATGCGCTGATGCACACGGTGCAGCGGCATGTCCACGAGAGCTGGGAGTTCGTCTACTGTACCTGGGGTGAGGGCTTTTTCCGCTTTGATGACACCAGCCTTCCCTACAGCCAGGGCGAGATCGTGGCGATTCCGCCCCGGGTCCCCCACGCCAACGCCTCGGAACACGGCTTCCGCAATATCCATATCAACATGCAGCAGCCGGTGATCACCCTGAAGGAGCCTGCCGTCATCCAGGATGACAGCAACCACTTTTTGCTGAACGCTTTTGAGGCTGTGCTGTACCACTTTCACTCCAGCCAGCCGGAGCGCACTGCCCTCCTCACCGCCTACGGCAGTCTCATCAGCTGCTATCTGTCCTGCTACTCCCAGGAGCGCCGTCGTTCCGACGTGGTCCGGGAGATCGAGCGGCAGATCATCGCCAACTACACAGACAGCGCCTATGAGCTGGACCGCTTTCTGCGTTCCCTGCCCTTCAGTTACGACTACCTCCGGAAGCTGTTTCAGAAGGAGATCGGCGTGACCCCCCACCAGTACCTGCAGGACAAGCGGCTGCAGGTGGCGGCGGAGCTGCTGGTCTCCCAGGCCTCCGCCAAGGGCAATGTAGCGGAGATCGCCAGGATGTGCGGCTTCCGGGAACCCCTCTACTTCTCCCGGGTGTTCAAGAAGAAGTACGGCGTCTCCCCCAGCCAGTACGGCTCCACAGGCCACGCCGCCCTCAGTGTGTCCGGTGAGGAGATGCGCACCATCATACCGGACGAATAACCTCCGAGTAAGCCAGCAGGAAGGGGGCAACGCCCTTGGCGTCGTTGCTGACCACCGGTTCCGAGATATAGTACTCGAAGGTGCCGTCCCTCCGCCGGTTGTCCTCCGGGCCCAGCCCCGCCACCAGGCAGATACTGCCGAGGCAGACATCGCCGTCATCGGTCGTCGTCAGACAGGACTGCACGATGCTGTCGAAGACCTGCTTTCCAATCCCGCGGTATTTCTCAGGCAGCACGCCCAACCGCGCCCCCTTCAGCATGGCGTAGGCAATCATGGCGCTGCCGCTGCTCTCCGGGTAGTTCCCGGGCCGTCCGCCCTGATCCACCACCTGCCAGAACATGCCGCTCCGGGGATCCCGGAAGCGTGCCATGTCCTCCATCAGCTGCACGAAGACCGAAGTAATCTGCCGTCTGTCCTCGCCCTCCGGCAGGATCTCCGACAGATCTGCCAGCGCCACCGAGAACCAGCCAATGGCCCGCAGCCAGAAACTCCGGGAGCGTCCGGTTGCCGGATCACACCAGAATGCCTTGCGGCTGGCATCGTATCCGTGGAAGTACAGGCCGGTCTCCGGGTCCCGCATCCGGTCCCTGACAAGCAGGATCTGCCGGGTGATATCTGTGTAGTCTCTCTCTCCGAAGGTCTTTTGATAAAGCGCTTCGAAGGGCTGCGCCATGTAGATTCCGTCCAGCCATACCTGATTCGGATAGATCTCTTTATGCCACCAGCTGCCCTCCGCCGTTCTGGGCTGCTGCATCAGCCAGCCCTGGAGATAGGCGGCGGCTTTTTTATACTTTTCCCTGCCGGTGGTAAGGTACAGCGGAAACAGCACCCGTCCCTCATTGATGTCATCCAGGCAGTGCTTTTCCCCCCGGAAGGTCCGGACCGTCCCGTTGTCCTCCACAAAGTGGCTGATGAACCGGTCCACGAAGTCCGCATAGTCCCGGCGCCTGCTGACCTCCGCCAGGTTCAGCAGCGCTGTCATCATGCATCCGTCGATGTAGTTCCAGTCCGTTGCCTTGCCCTGGCGGATCTTCTCAATATTCCAGGCCGTCTGTTCAGGGGTGGATCGGCGAATCAGGCTGTCCACATATCGGTCAATGGCCTCATACATCATCCATCCCTCCTTTGACACAGATTGATCAGGCAAGGCCGTCGCAGGTCACCGAATCCACATTCTCTGTGATGACCCGCTCTCCGTCAACTCCCTCCAGCACCACATTCCGAAGCACCACCTGCCTGACGCTGCGGAAGTACAGCCCCATCCTGCACACCGCCGGTGAGTTGGTAAACATGGCGGGAACCCCCGGCTTTGCATCCTTGCTGTAGGCGATGCGCACATTCTCCAGCGTCACCGCATCCAGCGGGCGTTCCGGCAAGCCTTCCGCATAGCAGCCGGCCACCTCTGTATCGGTGCAGGTCATGTTGCGGAAGGTAAACCGCCCCAGGTGCGGCGTCCGCGCATCCACCGGCAGCTTCTCCCGGCTCTGCACATAGTCGGAATCCCCGTCCGGATCCACGCAGCGGTAGAACATGTTGATCACGACAGGGGTCAGCACCCGCTCCATCCGGATGTTTTCAAAGACCACATCATCGATGAAGCACCCCTCGCCCCGGCCACGCCGCGTCTTGATGCGCAGACCCCGGTCTGTTTCCCGGAAAAGACACTGGCTCACCGTCAAGTCGCGGACTCCGCCGGAGATCTCGCTGCCCAGCACCACGGCGCCATGGCCAAAGGCCATCAGACAGTTGCGGATGGTGTGGCGGCTGGCCGGCCGCATGGCGCGTCCCGAGGCATCCAGCTTCCCGGACTTGATGGCGATGCAGTCATCCCCTACGGAGAAACGGCAGCCGATGATGCGCACGTCATCACAACTCTCCGGATCCAGGGCATCCGTATTGGGACTGTCTTTCGGTGCGCTCACACTGACATCGTAGAAGGCGATCTGGTCGCACTCATAGGGGTGCAGCTGCCAGGAGGCGGAATTGCGGACCTGGATACCGTGGACACAAACCTGCTTGCAGTGGTTGAAGAAGCACAGGCGCGGCCTTGCAACAGGGTCCGTCCTGAACGTCTGCCACCAGGTACCGTTCGCTGCATTCCCGTCGATGCACCCGGGGCCGACGATGGCGATATCCTCACAGTATTCCGCCGTGATGAGTGAGGCGTACATCGGCTTTGTCTGGCCCTCGAATGTACCTGTGACAACCTGACGGCTGCTTTCAACGTCCGTCACGCAGCCCGGCAGCACCGGATAATCCGCCTTGTCGGTGAGGCCCAGAAGGCACGCATCGGCCTGCAGTTCCAGGGTCATGTGGCTTTTCAGAAAGATGGGTCCCGTCAGGTAGGTGCCCGCCGGGAAGACCAGGCGGCCACCCTCCGGCAATAGCAGGATGGCCCGCTGGATGGCGGCAGTGTCGACTGTCTTGCCATCGCCCGCGGCACCGAAGGCTCGCACATCCACAGCGCAGCATTCCGCGTTTGTGCTGAACACCATCTCCTCTGACGTTCCGCCCATGCACACCTTCAGGGAGTGCTCTGTCCGGGGCTTCAGACCGAAGAGGGAGAACACATTCTCCTGTGCCTGCCGCTGAAAAACACCGTCCAGCCAGATTTCAAAGGGCTCAGGCGCCATAAAGGGCTCGCTGTTCCGGAGCTCGAAACAGGCGGCGCTGGCTCCCACGCAGATCAGGTCAATCATGGTGTTCTCCCTTCGATGCGTCCACCTTCCGGCGAGCATCATGCACGATGCGCTGAATTCCATGCTTTACAGCCAGAAACAGCAGATCCCATAAGGTGGCGAAAAGGCCGAACAGGATCGGCCCGACGCCCAGGACGGCAGCGTCCGGACCGCGCAGCCCAAGCCAGACCGTATTCAACGTGTCATATGTCCGCGACACACAGAATACCAGCAGCATGGCATATACCACGTTGATCGGCAGGGACACAAAGCCTTTCCTCGGGCACATCATCCAGCGGTCATTTCCGCCTGCCACGGTCGCATAGAAGCGGAAGATGTTGTTTTCCACAAGATCTTTCACAAAGCCCAGCGCGGCGCCGGTGATCACCAGCAGATCCAGCTGATTGGGCACGTACAGACCCAGCCCCCAGACGAAAAAGTAGCACACCACGCCCGACAGCCACCACTTGATCAGCACAGCCTTCAGCCAGTCGGCCACATGGAGCTTCCGCCGCCCCTGATACTTTCTGAGCTCGGCCGGACTCACTTCCGGCGCGTTGCTCTCGTCTGCCGTGACCAGGTCTTCCACCGCCCGTGTGTTCAGGCGATAGAACTCCGCGGCTGTCTGTTCCGGCTCCCGGGGCTGTTTCTTATCCCGTTTCGCCATCTGGCTCAGGCATCCTCGCCGCTGATGTCGATGGTCCCCATCTCCCCGTTGCCTTCCACATCAATGTTGGTATTGATGGCGCGCAGCAGGGGCGTATAAACCGGCAGCAGGGCGGTCAGCGCCGCTGCAACGATCAGGATAATCCGGTGCACGTGAAGCACATGCTTCGCGCTGAGGATGCTGGGATATTTCACCACGTCCATGCCGTCGGCAATGTATCCGTTGATTTGCCCCTCATAGACATATCCCGCCGCAACAATCACGGCCAGCATGATGAACATCAGCACCAGCATGGGGATCCGTACCTTTTTGCGGTGTGGGAAAGCGTTCATGAAGCAGACAACGGACAGGGTCGAAAAGAGAACCATCGCAAACTGCGCCAATCCCATGCCCGAACGGTTGACCCGGGCGGTGGTATTGGAGAAATTGGTGAGGTTCAGGGTAAAGTAGACGAAGGCAATGCCCAGCACCACCAGAGCAATCTGATGGGGTTTGCGCTTCAGCGTGACCAGCCGCTTACGAAAGAACTCACGCATCCTCTCATCCCTCCCTGATGGCCGCAGTCGTTTCTTTGTCGAAGAAGTGCATTTTGTTGAAGCAGACAGGGACCCGGTCTCCGCTGCGATAATCCGCCCAGCCCCGCAGCTTTGCGGTGACCCTCACCGCACCCAGGCTGCCATGGACCAGGGTGTTCATGCCCAGGTTCTCGTTGGTGCTCACCGAAAGGACCAGCCCGCTTTCGCCCTGCGTTTCCTGGGCAATGTCCTCGGGACGCACGCCGAGAATCAGTTCCTTGCCCACATGGTTAGCCAGCAGGCTTTTCTCCCTTTCCCCGATGGAAACGGTAAAACCATCTCCATGGAGCTTGCCATCCTGGAACGCCACCGCGAACATGTTCATGGGCGGCAGACCGATAAAGCTGGCCACAAAGGTGTTGGCGGGGCTGTCGTAGAGCTCAAGGGGGGTGCCCACCTGCTGCACATGGCCCATGGACATGCAGACAATGCGGTCGGCCAGCGTCAGGGCTTCCGTCTGGTCGTGGGTCACGTAGAGCATGGTGGCGGAGAGGCGCTTATGCAGCAGCAGGATTTCACGCCGGGTGGCACCGCGCAGCTTCGCGTCCAGGTTGGACAGGGGCTCGTCAAACAGGAAAACCTTGGGGTTGCGCACGATGGAGCGCCCCATGGCTACCCGCTGCCGCTGGCCGCCGGAGAGCTGGGAGGGCTTCTTGTTCAGCTGGGCGGTCAGACCGAGAATCTCCGCCGCTGCCATGACCTTCTTGTGAATCACATTGGGATTCTCCTTGCGCAGCGTCAGGGAGAAAGCCATGTTCTCATAGATGGTCATGTGGCCGTAAAGGGCATAGTTCTGGAAAACCATGGCCATGTCCCGATCCTTCGCCGGCGTCTGGGTGATGTCCCGGCCGTCCAGGAACAGGCGTCCGTTGGAAATGTCCTCCAGACCGGCCACCATTCGCAGCGTGGTGGATTTTCCGCAGCCGGAAGGCCCGACCAGCACAATCAGCTCGCCGTCACTGACTTCAAGATTGAAATCGAAGACCGCCTGGACCTGGTTGTCATAGATCTTGTCGATATGCTGCAGAGAGAGCTGTGCCATCCTGTTCCCTCCTTATGCTTCCAAACCGATGTTCGCCAGGTGGGCGGACAGGGCGTTGTGCTTCCTGACATTGACCCTGGCCCCGATGAACAGGCAGACCGCAGACGCGATCAGATACACACAGGTGCGGATGAACTGCCAGTCCCCCATGACGGTGTTGTCGACCATGGTGCTGAAATGCATGTTCAGCAGCTGGAACTCTGTCTGCGTGGGGTCTCCGATCACACGGCCGTGCATCTGGGCGGGGATAATGAAGATCCTGACGATCTGCAGCACCCCCAGAATGATCATCAGCCAGGAGTAGCCGCGCTTGTAGTTCTTCACGCCCTCTGAGGCCAGGAAGGTGACGAGCAGGAAAATCAGGTTATAGACAATGGAAGCGCCGATGAGGATGCTGTAATAGTGGGTTCCCACATCCGACTTGTAGATGCTGATGAAATACAGCACGTCAAAGACGATGGCAAGAATCGCCAGTCTGGAGGAGGCTGTATTCTTCGTGAAACGCATGCGATCCACGACAATGCGATCGTCGTTCATGCAGACACCGCCTTTCCTTCCGCGAGAAGCCGCTGTTCATCCTTCATCACATGGATCTTCCATACAGTATTCAGAATCAGAAGGCAGACCGCCACGAGCATAAAGCCGAAGACAAACCAGTTGACATCGAACCAGAAGGTGGATCTGGTGAATACCCCGGGTTTGCTCCTGAGCCGCCGCTCCAGCTGCTCAAAGTCCACCGTATTCAGATAAGTCTGCCTGTAGGCCATCACCTGGATGTGTCCCCAAGCGGCCACGCCGATGCCGGCGACAGCGTTCAGGGCCACGGTGACATAGTTTCCGATGTAGTATTTCCTGCGGCTGTGGGTGTTGGTCACAAAGAGGGCGGCAGCCAGCAAAATCAGACCGATGCTCAGCCGCAGCAGCATCCGGTTGAAATCCTGCATATCGTAATAGATTCTGGCGCCAGCTACCTTCGCGCTGTCCAGATCCGTGGGATCCGGAATCATGGTGTACAGCATGTCATAGAGGTCGGTCATCATGCCGAGGGAATACAAAAACACGATGGCGCTTGCGACAATGGTCAGCAGACAAACCGCCCGCTGGAATGTCATTTGCTTCTTATACATGACAGCCTTCCCCCTCTGTGGTTCCCCGTGCCGTGCAGTCCGTAGACTGCACGGCACGGGGTGAGGTCAGTGATTCATCGGATACTTCAGATGCCTGAGCAATTACAGGCCCTTGTAGTAATCCTGAAGACGCAGCCAGGCGTCGTTCTTGAGCATCAGGTAGTCATAGCCGTTCCAGGACTCGGCGACCGTCTTCGCGGCCTCCTCAGCGCTGGTAGCGCCATCCAGGGTGAAGCCCTTCACGATGATGTCCACAAAGACGTTCTCGCCGCCCTTGCCGGAGCTGAACTTGCCGTTGGCGGTCAGCTCGGTGAAGGTGTTCAGCTCGTCGTTCTCCACCTTGGTGTTGGGCAGCACGGTGGGCACGGAGGTATACCAGGGATTCTCAGCCAGGGCCAGCTCAGGATGCTTGATGGTACCAAGGCCGATGGCCACGGAGATCTTGCCGGCACCCTCACGGCCGATGTCGCTGGTGCACTGATACTCGAAGGCCTGGCTCTTCAGGAAGGACAGGGTGGAGCCCAGATACATCCGGGCATAGTTGGTGTAGTTGCCGCCGGCCTTTTCCCACAGCTCCTCGCGGGTGGCGTCGGCAATCTCGGGCATCTCCTTGCCGTTGAAGAGGAAGGTCACATAGGCGTCGCCATCCTTCTTGATGAAGGCGTCGGGGCCGTAGCTCATCAGGATCTGGCCCGCGTCGGAATAGGCGTAGTCAATCAGCGCCAGCGCCGCATAGAGCTTGTTGTCGTCGTCCTTGACGCCGTCCTTGGAGATGGCCCAGCCATCGGTCTTGACGCTGCGCCAGGACTCGGTGAAGCGCATGTAGACACCGTTCTCATCCGTGCCGTCGTACCAGCGGGCGACAGGCACCATCACGGCCATGTACTTCTCGCCTTCCTGCAGCTTGGTGACGTTGTACAGGGTCTGGGTCTGGTTGTAGTCATAGTGCATGAAGCCCAGGTCCAGCTCCAGATAGTTCTCGGTCTTCACAGCCTCGCTGTTCATGAAGGCGGTGGAGATCAGGCCTTCCTCCGCCATGGCGTGCATGTAGCCCATGGCCTCGTAGGCAGCCGCCTCCTGGCGAGCGTCATGCAGCTCACCGTCGGCGCCGACATAGAGGTAATCCTGACGGGACTCCATGCCGCGGACACCGAAGAGGTGGCCGGCAAAGCGGAACATATCCACACGGCGCTGGTTGTTGTCGTCCTCACGGGCGTGCAGGCCTTCCACCTTGTCGGTGCCGTTCAGGGTCTGGGGGTTCGCCACGACGCAGCGGAGCAGCGCCACCAGCTCGTCAGCATCCCATGCCGCATTCTGGCCGATGAAGAGGTTGGAGCGCTCGGTGCCATAGTATCCGCCGTAGGCCTTGTCGATGTAGGTACGGAGCATGTTGACCGCTTCCACACCGGTCATGGCGCCATGGGCGTTCATCTGGGCCACGATGTTGCCGGCCGCGTCATAGTCCTTGGTGACCGTCTCCACCGCGGTGCCTTCCAGGTTGGGGGTATCGATGGCAATCTTGCCGGAGGTGGGCATGTAGGGCTGATAGGCAAACACCGTCACATCATTGCAGGCATCCGCCGTGAACTCGCCATCGCCGTCCAGCAGCTTCACAACCCAGTCGGCGCGCATCAGGGGCATGCGCTCGATGTCGTTGACGCCGTCGAAGTAGGGGCTGAAATAGATGGCACCGGTCTTGGTGTTGCCGGTGATGGACAGGCGAACGATGGGGTTGGCTTCCAGATACGCCTTGAAGTTGGGCATATCATCCAGATAGTCAGCCAGGTTCACCAGAGCGCCGTTCTCGCCGTTCTCGGTCAGGGTGGAGGCGTTGCCGCTCACCATGTCCACGTCCGCCAGACGCTCTCTCCAATACTCGAATTCCTTAGCAGCGCTGTTGCCCTGGTACTTGTTGTCGAACTTGACGCCAAGGATATTCTCCAGCGCCACCCAGGTGGGCTTCAGGTCGCCGGTATTGTAGGTGATGCCGTCGGCCAGGGTGATGCCCTCGCCCGCGGTCTCGGCGTCGAAGGTGATGCCGGTCTTGGCGCTGTTGTAGCCGGTGGCCATGCGCAGCACGGTGCCGTCAGCATACTTCTTGTCCTCGGCGGCAGCGCTGAATGTGAAAACAGTCAGCAGCAGCGCGCAGGCAAGCACCAACGAGAGAATGCGTTTCATGTGTTGTTTCCTCCTTTTTTATTCCTTCACACCGCCGGCGTTTGTGCCTTTGGCGAAGTACTTCTGAATGAAGGGGTAGATGATGAGGATGGGTACAATGGAGCAGACAATCAGGGCATAGATGACAGAGTCGGACGCGTAGGGCTTATCCCAGCCGGCCATGAATTCCGAGTCCGTATACTGTTCCAGCTGCAGACGGATGAACACCTGCAACGGGTGCTCGTTCTTGTTGGTGATCATCTGCCGTGCCCAGAAGTAACCATTCCAGCGGGAGATGGCGAAGAACAGCGCCACGGTGGCGATGGTGGATTTGGACATGGGGATGAAGACCTTGCTCAGGACCTGGAATTCCGTGGCGCCGTCGACGATGGCGGCCTCCTCGATCTCACTGGGCACGCCCTCAAAGGCGTTCCGCAGCAGGATGATGTTCATGGCCGCCATGCCCATGGCGATGACCACCAGCCACTTGTCGTCCGTGATGCCCGCGGAGTTGAAGACGCTCTTGGTGGCCAGGTAGTTCAGATACTGGGGCACAATGCCGGCCGCAAACCACATGGTGAAAACCAGGAAGAAGTTGAAGAAGGTACGGAACAGGAGGCGCTTCTTGCTCAGGGCATAGGCGCCGAGAATTGCCACGCCCAGGGCCCAGATGGTGCCGTAGATGGTCAGGAACAGCGTGTTGGAATAGGCATTCCAGAACATGTTGTCGTTGAACATCTGGTTGAAGGCGGCAAACTGCACATCCTTGGGATAGAGCACCACCTCGCCGTACTCCACTGCATGGCGGCCGCTGATGGAGGCGGAAACCGCGTAGACAAACGGGTACAGACAGCAGAGGGCGAACACCGTCAGCAGGGTATAGCTGAGAATCTTGAAGATCAGCTCAGAGATCTCCAGTTTTCTTTTCATCGTTTCTGCCTCCTTTCATCAGTAGAGGGAGACATTGGAGGCTTTGCGCGCAATGGTGTTGGCGCCGATCACCAGCAGCATGCCGACGACGTTGTTCATCATCTCAGCTGCGGAGGCAATGCCCTTCTGGGCGCCCGCCAGGCCGTAACGCTGGGCGAAGGTGGACACCACATCCGCTGTCATGTAGGTGTTGGTGTTGTAGAGCAGCAGGACCTTCTCGTAACCTATGGAGAGCATGGAGCCGATCCGCGTGATCAACATGATGACAATGGTGGAAAGGATGCTGGGCAGCACCACATAGCGCATCTGGGCCATCTTCCCGGCGCCGTCGATCTGCGCCGCCTCATAGCTGGTGGGCGAAATGGCGATGATGGCGGCAAAGAACACGATGCTGTCGTAGCCCGCCGTCTCCCAGATACCGCTGATCTGGTAGATGGCCCGGAAGAACTGCGGGTCATTCAGCAGGCCGGCATTGGCCGTCTCCCGGCTGATGAGGCCGAGATCCGCCAGCAGCTGCGAGATGATGCCCGGCTGTGTCCCCAGGGTGACCGAGCTCTGCTTCACCAGCATGGCCACCAGGGAGGTCATGACCACCGTGGACATGAACTTCGGCAGGTAGGTCAGCACCTGGTACACGCTGCGGGCAGCGTTGGAGCGGATCTCGTTGAAGAAGAGGGCCAGCAGGATCGGCATGGGGAAGCCGAAGAGCAGGCCGTAGAAGCTGAGCAGGAACGTGTTGCGCATGGCACGCCAGAACTCGGTCGTCAGCGTGCCCGTGCCCACCAGCAGCGTCTTGAAGTAGGAGAATCCGGCGAAATACTGGTCTGCCACGCTCTTCACCTGGTCTGAGACCTTGAAGGATCCCAGCAGCTCGTACATGGGCAGATAGCGCCAGAACAGGAACACCAGGATGGTGGGGATCAACATGACATAGAGACGCCAATCCTTGACGATCATGTTGATCACATGCCGCCAGTAGTGTTTCTCCACGTCGTCCCGGACCACCTGTTCCGGACTTTCCCGCCAGGTTCCGGTGGCCTTGTCGCGGACGAGGAAGTCTCCCGCACGGTTTTTCATCATGCCCCTCCTCAACTCTGTGTATTCTGCTCTGCCCAAACCCGGGCAAGGTAGTGCTTCTGATCCTCGAATACGCCGTCCAGCCGCCGAACAATCCACAGCACCGTCAGCGTAAAGAGCATCGTGATGACGTCGGTCGTGAAGAACCCCAGGACGCTGGTCAGCCGGGCGCCGAAGATCAGGGAGATCAGCGCGCGGCCTGCCTGCTGCAGCAGCACCACGCAGGCGCCATAGGCCAGGGTCAGCCAGCTGCTGCCGCGTATTCTCTCGCTCCCCCACAGCCGGATCAGGCCCAGGGCACCTGCTGCTGCCAGGTTGCCCACCCCATAGACCAGTATTTGCTGCATTCCGCCGCGGGACGCAAGACAGAACACCACGCCGCCCAGGGCTGCATGCATAAGTCCCGGCCAGCCCCAGCGGACCATGACGATGGCGGTGATGACCGGCACCACCGAGATGGCGTAAGGCTCTCCGGGGAACCAGCTCCTGGCTGCCAGGACCGCTACGGTCTCAAACACGACCGTCATCAACGCAAAAAGGAAGAGATCAATGGATCGATACTGACTGACAGACAGCCGTCCGCGCACAACCATCCCTCCCGAAAGGAATCGGACAGCACTATTCCGCACTCTTCTTTAATTATAGTAGACCCTTTTGAAATCGTACATATCAAAAACGTTTGCATTCATGGACAAAACAGACATTTTCCGAAACAGCCATGACAGACGAAGGTTCGGCTGTATGCAAAGAAACCGCAAATTACAGCCCTCCGGGAAACAGGCCCTTCAGGATCAACACAATATCAGCGCAGCGACCGGGCATGGAATGAGCACCGATTTGTCTATAAAAGCAGCGGAAAGGTATCGTGCCTTTCCGCCGCCTCCATTCAGAGCTGATACAGGGCAGTGAACTTCCGGGTGAGGTAATCCACATACTGCCGCGGTTCAAAGGGGTCTACGCCGGCGGATGTCAGGATCTCCCGGGTGGTGAGCAGCTGGCCGTGGCGGTGAATGCGGGATCCCAGCCATGTTGTCACAGGCGTCAGATCGCCTTTGGCCACATGCTCCCATACCGGCACTTCCTGCTCCATGACGTGGAGCATCTGGACCCCGTAGGCGCTGCCGACGGCGTAGCTGGGGAAATAGCCGAACATGGCGGAGGACCAGTGGCTGTCCTGCAGGACACCCTGCCGGTCGTTGGGCACGGATACCCCGAGATACTTCCGGTACAGTTCCCGCCAGAGCGCCGGAAGCTCTGCGACGGTGACATCTCCCGCAAAGATCCGCTTTTCCATCTCGTAGCGGATCAGCACGTGCATGGGATAGGTCAGTTCATCCGCCTCCGTGCGGATCAGGGAGGGCACCGCCATGTTCACGGCCCGGTAGAACTCATCCGCCGTCACATCGGCCAGCTGATCCGGAAAGATGTCCCGCAGCAGCCCGAACAGCACGTGACAGAAGGGCTCCGACCGTCCAATGATGTTCTCGTAGAAACGGCTTTGGCTCTCGTGGATGCTCATGCTGGAGCCGCTGCCCAGGATCGTGAACTGCAGTTGATCCGCCACCCCCATCTCGTAGATGGCATGCCCGCTTTCGTGCACCACGGAATACAGGCTGGCGGAGACATCATCCTCGTGATAGTGCGTGGTGATGCGGACGTCCCATTTATTGGCGCCGTCGGTAAAGGGGTGCTCGGTTTCCGAGATGGCGCAGCGCTCCCTGTCAATGCCCATCTGTGCCATGAGCCGGTCTGAGAATTCCCGCTGGAGGTGAACAGGGTAATGACGGTGCAGGAAGTCCGTCCTGGGGGCGGGCTTTTCCGTCACTGCTGCGATCACCGGCGTCAGTTCCTTCCGCAGCAGCTCAAAAAACGGATCCAGCATGGCCATGGAGGTGCCCTTCTCGTAGACGTCCAGCAGCACATCGTAGGCCGGGCGGGATGCGTCCTTCCGCTGGGCAAAGCGGCGGCGCATGTCGATGAGCCGTTCCAGATAGGGTGCGAAAGCCGCGTAATCGTCCTTGATTTTCGCCTCATGCCAGACAGCGGAAGCCTCCGTCAGCAGCCGTTCGTTCTCAGCCAGCTCCTCCGGCGGCGTCAGCAGCATCTCCTCCAGCATCTCATGGAATTCTTCCGCCTTGCGGATCATGACCCGGTCACAGGCCTCCCGCTGTGCCAGGATGGTCTCCACGGCCTCCTGCATGGCCGGTGAGGTCACCAGCGCATGGGACTGCCCGGACAGCCAGGCCGCTGCCTCGCCCCGGCCGCGCCAGCTCTGTTTCGGAGCGATGGTCTCCCCATCAAAGTTGAGAATGCTCATGGCGTGGAAGATGGCCACCACATTGCGCTCCACCTCATTGACCTTCTCAATGGCCTGTGACAGATTCATCTGTATCCTCCTTCCGGCTCCTCGGTACGAAGAACATTTTGTTATCTTCATTCAGTATATTCGATCTGAAGAACAGTGTCAAGCCGCGTCTGAGCAGACGCCGGGTATGGGAACGAATGTTCCAGTTGACAAGCAGTGGATATTGGATACAATATGAAGATGCTTAACACTTTTGTAATATGTGAGTGTTGACACCGATTTTTCGCAGGGAGGAAGCAAAGACAGCCATGTCTCCTGTCAGAAGGAAACTGTATGCGCTGGCAGTTGCCGTGATACTGGGCATGCTGCGGGTTTCCAGTGCACTTTCCCTGACCTTGCCGGCATCCCTGACAGCCATTGGAGATGAAGCCTTCTGCGGCGCCGCGCTGCAGGAGGTTACGGTGCCTTCCCGGGTTACAGAGATCGGTGCCCGGGCCTTTGCCGGCAGCGATCTGCAGCACATCACCATCCCCGCGTCAGTAGGCCGGATCGGAGATGGCGCGTTTGATGATCTGGACAGCAGTTTTTTCGCCACGGTGACGCCGGGCAGCTATGCGGAGACCTGGTGCAAGGCCAACAGCATCGCCTACTCCTATACGGATGATCCCTACACGCTACCCACTGTCTCGGCACAGCAGGCGGCCCTGGCCGGCTTCCTCTATCTTGGCACACCCTACAGCCGGATGGACTGTCAGGCTTTCGTGGAGCAATGCCTCAACGTTGCCGGACTGAGCATCAATTTGTCCGGCAGCAATGCCTGGTACCGGGCCATGGACTGGACCGGCACACCGGAGGAGTGTATCGAAGCCCTGGGCTTTATCCCGCCGGGCGCCTTTCTCTTCATTCTGGAAAACGATGGCGGGGAGCCGGCCAAGTACAAGGCCGACGGCCTGGGCAACGCCTCCCACATCGGGTTGGTGACCGGCATCGGGAAGGGCGCCATCCACTCCAGCTACAGCCGGGGCGGCGTCTATGAGTCCGAATTCAAAGGACGAACCATCAACGGCGGATGGAACCGGGTAGGCCTCTGGAAGCGTGTGAGTTACGGAGATGCTGTCGACCGCTGGCTCACCCTCCACGGCAAGTAACCCCGCGGAATTACGCATTTCTTCACGGGATTCTAATCTTTGTCTCATGCAATCCCCCTTCTGTTTCTCATCCGGCACCGGTAGAATGAAACTGCAGCCAGGGAACAGGCCCCGCTGCACCGGAATGAGAAACAAGGAGGAATCGCCATGAAAACCCTGACGAAAAGCAAGAGCAAGAGGATGGTCGCCGGTGTGTGCGGCGGCATCGCGGAGTACTTTGAGATCGATCCGACCCTGGTCCGGCTGGGCTTTGTCGCCCTGTCCTTCCTCTTCGGCGGCGGTGTCATGGTCTATATCATCGCTGCCATCATCATGCCGGAGGAAGGTTGACCGGAAGTCTGCAAAATAACCTGCCCGCCCCAGCAGGGGAAGGCAGGTTTTTGCTTACCGTGATTCGTTCAGATAATGGCAGGCTGCCAGGGCGGCCGTCGCTCCGTCGGCAATGGCGGTGGCCAGCTGGCGGACCGTCTTGGCCCGGCAGTCTCCGGCGCAGTACACCCCCGGGGTTCTGGTCAGGCAGTCCTCCCCCGAGGCAAAGTAACCGTAGGCATTCAGCTCCGCCAGCTCTGCATAGGCCTGGTTCTCCGGGATCAGCCCGATGGCCACGAACAGCCCGTCGCAGGCAAAGCGCTCCGGCGCGCCGGTTGCGGCGTCTTCCGCCAGCACAGCGCAGAGTGCGCCATCCCGCTGCTCCAGGCCCGTGATGCGCGTGTTGGTACGGATGACCACGTTGTCCCGCGCCTCCAGCAGCTCCTGGAGCCGCTGTTCCCCGGTGCATCTGGGCAGATCCTGGAGGATGGTCACGCTGCGGCATTTCTCCGCCAGCAGCAGCGCTTCCTGCAGCGCGGAGTTGCCGCCGCCTGCCACGCAGACATCCTTTCCTTTGTAGAAGTCCCCGTCGCAGACCGCACAGAAGGAGATGCCCTCCCCCACCAGCTCGTTCTCCCCGGGCAGGCCCAGCATCCGGTGTTTGACGCCGGTGGCCAGCACCACGGTGCGCGCTTCATAGCGTCCGCCTTCCTCCGTGGTCACCGTCTTCACGTCACCGCCGTCTGATACACCGCGGACGGTCTCAAACTCAATCTGAGCGCCTTGAGCCAGGATCTGCTCCAGGAGGCGGTCAGCAAACTCACTGCCGCTCATCTGCAGCGTCCCCGGATAGTTCTCTACCTTGGGAGAGTGGGTGATCTGCCCGCCGAATCCGTTCTTTTCGATCACCATGACGGATTTTCCGTTCCGGCATGCGTAGAGGGCAGCCGTCATCCCGGCGGGGCCTCCGCCCACGACAATCATATCCAGCATCTGTGTTCTCCTGCATCAGTTGCGGTGCATCAGCCAGCCTTTGATCTCCGACACACCCCTGAACTTCTCGTAGGTATCCCCGTGGAGCACCACCAGGGTCGGCGCCTGCTTGATCTCATACTGGCCCACCAGCTCCGCAGACTCGTTGGCGTTGATTTCCCGGAAGGCGACCCCCGCCTGGTTCAGCAGCGCCATGGCCGCCTTGCAGTTGGGGCAGGTGGGCGTCTTGAAGAGCAGAACCTGAGGCTGGTCTTCCTTCGCTTTCTCCGGCGCGATGACGGGTTCCACCGGCGCACAGCAGGGCGCTTCAAAGGCAGCCTCCATGGCCGCGTCCTCCGTCGTGGGCCGGGGTCCCACATGGGTCAGGTGGGAGTGTCCGATGTCATACACCCGGCGGTCCTTGAACTCCTGCGCCTTGCCGTCGTTCCAGTTCTGCACCGGCCGGTAGTAGCCGGTGATCCGGCTGTAGACCTCGGTCTTTTTGCCGCAGACCGGGCAGGTGTACTGCTCGCCGGTGAGGTAACCGTGGTCCGGGCAGACGGAGTAGGTGGGGGACATGGTGTAGTAGGGCAGGCGGTAGTTCTCCGCGATCTTCCGCACCAGCGCCGCGGCAGCCTTCCAGTCAGGCAGCTTCTCCCCCAGGAAGGCGTGGAACACCGTGCCGGAGGTGTAGAGCACCTGCAGCTCGTCCTGGATGTCCAGGGCGGAGAAGACGTCCTCCGTAAAGCCCACCGGCAGATGGGAGGAGTTGGTGTAGTAGGGCGTGCCGTTCATGTTGGCGGTGATGATGTCCGGGTACAGGGCCACGTCATGCTTGGCGAAGCGGTAGGTGGTGGACTCCGCCGGAGTTGCCTCCAGGTTGTACAGGTCGCCGTACTGCTCCTGATAGTCGGAGAGGCGCTCCCGCATGTGGTTCAGCACATCCTTGGTGAAGCGCTGCGCCCTGGGGTCGGTCAGATCTGCCCGGAGCCACTTGGCGTTGAGGCAGGCCTCATTCATGCCGATCAGGCCGATGGTGGAGAAATGGTTCTCGAAGGTGCCCAGGTAGCGCTTGGTGTAGGGATACAGGCCCATCTCCATCAGCCGGGTGATGACGGTGCGCTTGGTCTTCAGGCTCCGGGCCGCGATGTCCATCAGAGCATCCAGCCGCTTGTAGAAATCCGCCTCATCCGCCGCCAGGTAAGCGATCCGCGGCATGTTGATGGTCACCACGCCGATGGAGCCGGTGGACTCGCCGGAGCCGAAGAAGCCGCCGGACTTTTTCCGCAGCTCCCGCAGGTCCAGACGCAGGCGGCAGCACATGGAGCGCACGTCGCTGGGCTCCATGTCGGAGTTGATGTAGTTGGAGAAATAGGGCGTGCCGTACTTGGCCGTCATCTCAAAGAGCAGACGGTTGTTCTCCGTATCGGACCAGTCGAAGTCCCGGGTGATGGAATAGGTGGGGATGGGGTACTGGAAGCCGCGGCCGTTGGCGTCGCCCTCGATCATGATCTCGATGAAGGCCTTGTTCACCATGTCCATCTCATGCTGGCACTCGCCGTAGGTGAAGTCGCACTCCTTGCCGCCCACGATGGCCGGCAGGTTCTGCATATCCCGGGGCACCACCCAGTCCAGGGTGATGTTGGAGAAGGGCGCCTGGGTGCCCCAGCGGCTGGGGGTATTGACGCCGTAGATGAAGGACTGCAGGCACTGCTTGACTTCCTTCTGGGAGAGGTTGTCAATGCGCACGAAGGGCGCCAGGTAGGTGTCGAAGGAAGAGAAAGCCTGGGCGCCCGCCCATTCATTCTGCATGATGCCCAGGAAGTTCACCATCTGGTTGCAGAGGGTGGACAGATGGCTGGCCGGGGAGGAGGTAATCTTCCCGGGCACGCCGCCCAGGCCCTCCTGGATCAGCTGCTTCAGGCTCCAGCCGGCACAGTAGCCGGTGAGCATGGACAGGTCGTGGAGGTGGATGGCACCGCTGCGGTGGGCCTCGGCGATCTCCTCGTCATAGACTTCGCTCAGCCAGTAGTTGGCGGTGATGGCGCCGGAGTTGGAGAGAATCAGACCGCCCACGGAGTAGGTCACCGTGGAGTTCTCCTTCACCCGCCAGTTGCTGATCTGCAGATAGCTGTTCACCAGCTCCCGGTAGTTCAGCAGGGTGGAATTGACATTGCGGACCTTCTCGCGCTGTTTGCGGTAGAGGATGTAGGCCTTGGCCACATCGGCATAGCCGGACTCGGAGAGAACCTTTTCCACGCTGTCCTGGATCTCCTCCACCGTGATCCGGTCATCCTTGATCTTTGCCTCAAAATCGGAGGTGACATGGAGCGCCAGCAGTTCGATGACGCTGGGATGATACTGCTTGTTCAGCGCCTCAAAAGCCTTGGTGATGGCGGCGCTGATTTTGCCGATGGAAAAGTCGACGATTTTACCGTCGCGCTTGACGACCTGATACATGTGATTCTCTCCTTTTAATATGGGTCGTGTCTGATCGATCTGCGGGCCAACCTGTCCGGTCAACCCGAACGCAACTTAGACTATCACATTTACCTGAGTTAGTCAATATGTTGTGGTGCAATTTCTGTTTTTTCAGAAATCCTTACAAGATATTGCGGTATGTGAAAAAATGCCAAACAGAAAAAGCGCCTGTCCCAAATGCCCTGAAGAACAGATGGGGCAAGCGTTTGTCCGATTGTATCCGTTATGTATCCATACCTCTTATCGCCACATGGCCCACAAATCCGGACACTATGCCGGCGTAGGCGCGCATCTCCTCGCTTGTGGGCGGGTTCAGGTTGCCGAAGGGCACGGTCTCCCGGTCCGTGAACGCCTGGAGGAAATACTTCGGCGCTCCCTGAATCCACTGCCCGATGGCGCGGAAATCCTCGGCCTCATGGAACTCCCGGACCACCGTGGTGCGGAACTCGTAGTCCACGCTGCTTGCCATCAGAAGGGAGACGCTCTCCCGGATGGGCGCCAGATCCAGGCTGTCCAGCCCGGCGGTCTGGGCGTACTTGTCCGGGCTGTTTTTGATGTCCATGGCCACATAGTCCGCCAGGCCCTCCCCCAAGATTTCCCCGAGGAGCGCAGGGTGATAACCGTTGGTGTCCAGCTTTACGGCAAAGCCCAGGGCCTGGATGTCCCGCATCAGCTGCGGCAGGCCCGGGTGCAGGCAGGGTTCCCCGCCGGTGATGGCCACCCCGTCCAGCAGGCCCCGGCGGCGCTGCAGGAAGGCCAGCAGCTCCTCCTCCCCCATCATCGCCGGCGCCGTGCCGTCCACCAGTTCAAAGTTGTGGCAGAAGGGGCAGCGGAAATCGCAGCCCCCCAGAAACACCGTGCAAGCCACCCGGCCGGGGAAATCCAGCAGGGTCATCTTCTGCAAACCGTAGATCTTCATGCGCTCGCCCTCTTTGTTCCTCTTATAGTCTTCTCTCCATATACCCGCAGGTGAAGGGGAAGAAGTCAAACTTCTCCGTGCGGACGGAGACGAAGCCGAAGCTCCCGTACCAGCGCTTCAGCCTCGCGTTCTCCTCCACCAGACTGAGGGTCATGCGCCTGCAGCCGTGCTGGCCGGCCCGCTCCAGCGCGTCCCGCATCAAAAGGGCGCCGATGTGTCGATGCCTGAACGCGGGCAGCACGCAGAGATGATTCAGTTCGCCGGCTTCCCCATCCGGAAGGCGAAGCGAGTAACAGCCCGCCATCTCTCCCTCGCGGGTGAAGCACGCGATGACCTGCTGCCCTTCCGTCATCTCCCGGCGCACACGTTCCTCCGTGACGGCAAAGGCGGTGAACCGCGGCGCGTTCTCAGGGGTGATCCCGAACTCTTCCGCCACTGTCAGAAAGCTCTCCCGGATGACCCTGCTGCAGGCCCGCGCTTCCGCTGCTGTGATCGGCCGGATCGTCAATTCCTGCTGAGCTCCTGCACCCTGCGTTCCGGGATTTGCCGGGTTATCGACGCACATCTGACGGCGCTGGGAACATCCGCAGCCCCGGTCATCCCGGTTCAATTGTGTACATTCCATTTATGTATCCTCATACCGCCGCCAGGATGTGCAGGTTCCGGATCTCACCGGCCCGGATGCCGTCCTGGACCGAGTAAGCGTGTTTCTCCAGGTCGCCGCAGATGGCCTGGGTCAGTTCCTGCCGCTGCAGCTCCTCGATGATATCCGCCGCGATGCCCTCCATCACATCCTGCTTCTCCGCTGAAAGCTTCCCATCGTTGCCTGTGGTGAGAAGATACTCCATCAGCGCCGCGTGCAGGGAAAGCCTGGGCAGTCCACGCATGGCCCGGAAGGACCACTTGTAGTAGGGCTGGTAGACCCGGTTCAGCAGAAAGACCGTCTGCATGGCGGCCCGGACAAACTCCCCCGTCGCCAGCTGGGCAGCGCCGCTCTCTCCGTGGCGCAGGCAGCGGGCATAGTTGTACTGCCCGGACTGGGCCATCAGCAGCAGGTTACCTGCCAGCTTCTTTCTTCGCACGTCCTCCGGGTAGTATGAAAGCCGCTCCCGGATCCCGGTGACCTGACCGCCGTCGTCGCGGAAGATCTCGCCGTTGACGGCCTCTGCCAGCGCCCAGTCCGGCAGCTTCAGCCAGGCCTGCAGGGGAATACTACCGTCCGGATACCCGGTCTTGTCTGAAAAAAAGTCTGACATGCGGATCACGCCGTGCCTTGCCCCGCCCACAGGCTGGACTGATGCCCGCTTCATGCCCATGAATTCCTTGGGCAGCGCAGCGTATGCCCGCTCCAGCTGGAAGGCTGTTCTGCGGTCAACCACATTCTCCCCGGGCAGAAACAGAATAAACCCCGGCTCGAAGTCATGATCCCGGGAGAGTTCGTCGTCATATCCAAAACACTCCGAGCCGCTGCCGCACAGACCGGCGGCCGCCACAGGCAGCAATTCCGGAAACCGTTCCTCCATCATGGGCTGACCGCAGGTCTCCCAGTAGGCCCTGGCGATCTCAAGTCCTTTCATGGATCTCTCTCACAGCCTTCTGAAGCTTCTGTGCCTCCAGGAAATATCCGTAGTAGGAGAAGACAGGCGCACATTTGTCACAGACAAAGGCATAGTAGGAATCCCTGGGCAGGTCAGGGCTGTCCAGGAGGACTGCCGCCCGGTCCAGCAGGGCAAAGATCTCGCCCTCGCCCTGCTCCAGGCCGTCCCGGGTCTCCACGGCATCCGCCATGTTAAGGAGGGTGATGGCCTGCTCCAGTTCCCCGTGCGGCACCTTCTTCATGGCTTCCAGGGCCTGCCCGAACAGGTCCAGGGCTTCCACCGGACGGCCCAGGGCATGCAGGGCGAGGCCCATGTTATTATATAGGCCTCCCTGCAGTTCCGGCGGGGTCCCCGGATGGGCCTCGTAGATGGTTTTCGCGCGGTTGAACAGGGAGAGCGCCTGGCTGTTCCTGCTAAAGGCATTGCAGGCGGTGCCGAAATTGACGAAAGTGGTACCCGCGCTGATGCTCTCCTCATCTTCCAGCTCCTTCAGGAGCGCCAGCGCTGCCTCTCCGCTCTCCATCGCGTTCGCCTCTGCCCCGGTTTTGCGGTAGAAGCCGATCATTTCGTTGCGAACAGTCAGCTCGCCCCGACGGTCACCGGTCGCCCGGGCTTCCGCCAGCCAATAGCGGAGGTGCTGTTCCGCCCCGGTAAAATCCTCCCGGGCCATATAGCTGTCAAGTTTCTCCATGATCCGGCGCACGGGCAGCGGCTGCGGCGCCGTCACCGCTTCCGCCATGGATTCCCGGATAAAGTCCAACCCTTCCGGTGTTTGTCTTCTCTGGTCCATGTTCATCCCTCGCTTCCCAGGAGCAGACGGTTTACGCACCGAACAATTCGGCCGCCTTCGCCATGCGCTGTGCCACCGGTACCTCGAAGGGGCAGCGCTGTTCGCAGCTGCGGCAGCCCACACAGGCGGATGCCGTGGGCGTCAGGGCCAGATAATGTGCCCGGACACTCTCCGGCACTTCCTTCTGCTGCAAGGCCAGATCGTAGTATTTGTTGACCATGGCAATATCAATGTTCACCGGGCAGGGCTTGCAGTGCCCGCAGTAGGTGCACTGGCCCTTGTAGCTGTGCAGCGGGGCCCCGGCGATGACGGAGGCATAATCCCGCTCGTCCGGCGTTGCGGTTTCGTAGGCCACCGCCTGATCCACCTGAGCAGGGGTGTCGTACCCGCAGAGGATGGAGGCCACCGCCGGCCGGGTCAGCGCGTAATGAATCAGCTGGGCCGGGGTGAAAGCCACGCCGAAGGGAGAACGCTTCTCGTCCAGCAGGGCGCCGCCAAAGAAGCCTTTCATCACGGTGATGCCCACGTCGTTTGCCTCACAGAGATGATACAGTTCAGCCCGCTCCGGGTCCATGCTGCCCAGCCACTCACCGTTCCCCTCCAGCAGGGTGTCCAGGTCAACACTGGACGGCTTCATGTCAAAGGCCGGATTGATGCTGAAGAGAATCATCTCGATGAAGCCGGATTCCGCGGCACGCTTGGCCATGCGGACGTTGTGAGTGCTCATGCCGATGTGGCGAATGACGCCCTGTTCATGCAGCGCTTTCACATACTCGAAGAACGGACCGCTCATGCTGGCGTCCCAGTCCTTCTCAGAGTCCACAAAGTGAATCATCCCCAGGTCGATATACCCGCCGCCGATCCGGCGAAGCAGGTCCTCAAAGGCAGGTTTGACCACCGCCATGTCCCGGCTGCGCACATACTGGCCACCCTGCCAGGTGGAACCCAGATGCCCCTGCACGAACCATTCATCCCGGCAGTCGGCAATGGCTTTGCCGATGATGTCCCGGGACTTCGGGTCCGGCATCCAGCAGTCGATGATGTTGATGCCCTTTGCATGTGCATAGCGCATCAGTGCAACGCTCTCGTCCACCTCGTGGCGCTCCAGCCATTCCCCGCCGAAGCCCACTTCGCTGACCATCAGGCCCGTCTTCCCCAGTCTTCTGTACTGCATATGTTAAACTCCTCTCCTGTCAGACCGCTTTGTCGCCGCCCCACACCCAGTCGTGTCCGGACAGCACAGGCTGTTCGTGTTCATCAAGAATCCAGGCATCCGGGGAGACCATATCCTCCTGCGGCCTGAGACGGTCCTCCGGACAAAGCAGGGTCATGGGCCGCCTCTCCAGGATGACGCGGACATAGTCCATGGCGCTGTCGAGCGGTTCCTCCAGCCCCACCCCCCAGGTCCTCTCCGGTTCCCGGACGCCGAATCCCGAGAGGTGGTTGTCGGAGCCGCAGGTCATATAGAAGCCGCGTTCCACCGCATAGCGATACGCGCAGACGTCGTCCAGGGGCGCGTTGCCTGTGTTAGCCACCTCCACCGCGTCCACATAGTCCGGCGCCAGCAGAATCCGTCGGATGTAGTCCCGCTGCCGGAAAGGGTGCGCCTGCACCACACAGCCGCCTGCCGCGTGGGCCAGGGCCAGCTGCTGCCGGCGTGTGCAGTGTTCAATCTCCGGGTGCGCCTCCAGCCATTCCGGGGTAAGCCCGTACACCAGGTAGTCATCCCCGTCCATGGTTTCCTCCCACGCGAAGAAAACCTTCAATCCGATGCGGTCACCCTCCTCCTTCGCGTCGCGGTATCCCGCACAGAACAGATGCACCCGATCTGCCCAGGGCAGGTCATGGGGGACGCAGCTGTTGCCGCGGAAGAAGTGGTCGGTCACAAAGATTCCGTCATAGCCGAGCCGGTGGTAAAAGCGTGCGTGCTGAGCGCCGGTGGACCGGCCGCAGGCGCTGGCCTGGCTGGTATGCAGGTGTGTCTCGTACTTATACAAGGGGTTCCGCTCCTTTCAAATGGGTTATTTCGCTGTGTCCGGCTGTTTTCCTGCCTGAGGTGGACAACGAATTACCCTGCGGGTTGCACTGTCTGTGTGGAACGCAAAAGCCCTGCGGCATTGCGCAGGAATCTTTCAGCTCTCCTTCCGGAGCGTCATACAGCCGTCTTTCCCGCAGCACTCACCTGAGCCGCATTAACCGGTTTGACCCACAGTCCTGGATCATGCGGATTCTCAGCGCTTGGAGAACTGGGTCGCGCAGCGGGCAGTCTTCTGGCCGTACCCTGACCGTGAAACTGTATAGCGGAATGAGGATGGATCATCATACAGGATAAGAACGGCGGATGATTTCGGGGAATCCGCGGGGCACGTCTGGCCATCACCCCCTGTGTTCCGTCACCCATTGCAGCACTTCTTCGTAACCCATGGAACCGTCCGCGACGGACAATCCCACATGAACCAGTTCCTCGTCCGTGCAGCGTATACGAATGCCGTTCATCTCCAGAAAAGCCAGCATCACATAAACACCGATCCGCTTGTTGCCGTCTACGAAAGCGTGATTCGAGATCAGGGAGTACCCAAGTCGGGCGCCCTTTTCCACTTTCGTTGGATAGAAATCTTGTCCGCCAAAACTGGCATAGGCGGATTCGAGCGCAGACTCCAGGAGTCCTTCATCACGGACGCCAACGCTGCCGCCGGTGGCCTCGGCCATAATCTGGTGCAGATGCAGTACCTTCTCTTTGGAAAATTTGATCATTTCGCCAGCTCCTCAAAGGCGGCGCGGTGTTCCCGCAGGATGCGGGCCGCCACAAAATCCAGTTTCTCGTCCTCCGTCATGTCGATCTGGGGCTCCTTGTCCAGGTCGATCACCAGCAGCTTTGGCCGGTTGTTTTTGAAGACCACCACGTGCCCCTGGGACTCAGCCATCCAGGCCACCCGGGAGAAGTTCTGGTTTGCCTCCGCCTCGGAGACAATCGCGTTGCTGTCGAGCATCATGCTGCATCACCTCAGGCGAATCTTAGCATAGTATCAGGAAAGAATCAATCTATGTTCATAGACACATAGACAAACAGAAATCCCCGCACCTTTCGGCACGGGGACTGGTAATCCATTGATTATCTCAGCGCTTGGAGAACTGCGGCGCGCGGCGGGCAGCCTTCAGGCCGTACTTCTTGCGCTCCTTCATACGAGGATCGCGGGTCAGGAAGCCGTTCTTCTTCAGCACTTCCCGCATCTCGGGGTTCAGCTTGCACAGAGCACGGGCAATGCCATGACGGATGGCACCGGCCTGGCCGGCGATGCCGCCGCCGGCAACATTCACCAGCACGTCGAAGTTGGTGGTGTTGGTCACCTTCAGGGGCTGACGGATGTCCATCTTCAGGGTCTCCAGACCAAAGTAATCGTCGATATCCCGCTTGTTCACCACGATGGTGCCGTTGCCGGGCACCAGACGAACACGGGCAACCGCCTTCTTGCGGCGGCCGACAGCGCTATACTCATTGTTAGCCATTTCTCACTCTTCTCCTTTCCGGCGCTGATCAAATCAGCTCGTACTTCTCGGGCTTCTGAGCCGCATGCTCATGATCAGGGCCGGCATAGACCTTCAGCTTCTTGGCCATCTGACGTCCCAGGGGGCCCTTGGGCAGCATGCCGATGATGGCATGGCGAACCGCGAACTCCGGCTTCTCAGCCAGCAGCTTGCGATAGGGCGTGGCCTTGATGCCGCCGGCATAGCCGCTGTGATGGTAGTAGATCTTCTGGTCCAGCTTCTTGCCGGTAAGGATCACTTTGTCAGCGTTGACAACGATCACATAGTCACCGGTATCCACATGGGGAGTATAGATGGGCTTGTTCTTCCCGCGAAGGATATTGGCCACCTGGCTGGCAACACGGCCCAGCACCTGGCCCTCAGCATCGACGACATACCACTTGCGCTGGATGTCGGCGGCTTTCGGCATGAAAGTATTCAAAGGGGTACCCTCCTCGTTCTGTCGTTTGGTGAGGTTTGCGTCCGCATGATGGTCGCATGCCGGCGCGGGGCGTTCCGAGTGCTCTGCCGGGGCAGGCAAAGCCATCGATACCATCGGTTATGATACCTTTTTCCGAAGCGTTTGTCAATACCATATTCGAAGGAATTATACGTGATTTTGAGCGAATTGCACGTGCTTACATTTAAGGCTGTACGCATGCCAAACGTTCGCAAGGGATGCAGGTCTGTTCCCAATAACGTATTTCCCTGCTTTCGTCAAGAAAAGGCGCATACATGTCAGTATACGCCATTCAACCCGGGGTGTTTGCTCAGACAAGCCGTGCATGTTCGCCATAGCGGCGGAGCCAGAATTCTACGCTCTTGGCATCGGCCACCACCACCACCTGGGCCGTCGTCTCGGTCACCTTGTCAAAGGTCACATTCATGCCGAACCAGTCCAGGACATCGTTGATGTACTCCCGATCCACCTCCAGCCTGGTCTTCACCGGCTTTCCGGTATACATAAAAGGGTGTTCACTGACGTACCGCTCCGTCTCCAGGCTGTCCACGGCATCGGCGATCTTCTCCAGGGGCTTGGCCGGCGCCCGAAGCTTTTTGGCGTCGATGATCCGGTCCACCCGGAAATGGCAGAGGGTATCATACTTGTCCACATTGCAGATCAGATAGCAGCGGCCATTGACCGTCACCAGGCGGTACGGGTTGATCTTGTAGAGCTTGGCTTTCCCGTCCTCCTCGGTTCGGGCATGGAGCTCCTTGTCCACGTCGTAGTTGCCATACTTGAAGGAAACCTGATTCCCCGACGCAATCGCGGCCTGCAGCGTCTCCAGTGTATAGAGGAACTGCGGATTGGTGGGCCGCACCCTGCCAATGGTGGCACCCGCCTGATAGAAGGGGCCTCCCATGGTGCCCAGCCGCCGGAGCAGATCCTCGCGCTGGCCTGCTGGGATGTTGGAGCCCATGACGCACTGCTGCAGGAAGTCCAGCTCAGCGCTCTCCAGCAGCGGCACATAGTACCACCCCTTCCGGAAAACCACCGGATAGCCCGCCTCCTGCAGATCCGCCAGATTTTTCCGGACGCTCTTGCGCGTGGCCGTCAGCTGGTACTCCTCCTCCAACAGTTGCATAATCGCCGCCTGGCGAATCCGGTGTTCTGCATCCGTGTGATCCCGCAGGATGCCCAGAATGGCGAGAATCAGCATCTTCTTCTTCTGTGCAGGCATGTTGTCACCTCTTTCTTCGCTTTATATACCCATATTACAGCATCGGACCCCTGTTGTCAAGAAAACCAATCTCAACATTGTGGCATTTGATGTCATATCCGGGATGAATTTTGACCACATCTTTCTTGCTGAGTGATCCGTGGTCGCATTATTCCACACATCATTGGACATTTCAGCATGATCCCCACTTGCGAATTTGGGCATCTGTGATAGAATCTTTTATTGGCCGCTTCAAAAGCGGTA
This sequence comes from Clostridia bacterium, assembly GCA_017519405.1. GTDB lineage: Bacteria > Bacillota > Clostridia > Christensenellales > Aristaeellaceae > RUG11272. The sequence continues at coordinate 41,046 of JAFWSH010000027.1, read as the reverse complement.
CACGCCCGGGGCGGGACTGCTTTCCCGTATCCCGGAGAAATACTATGGAGGCGCCTCTATGTTCAAGAGACTGCTGAACACCCGTTCCCTTTGCATCAGTGCTGTCATTGCCGCACTGTATGCCGCCCTGACACTGCTGCTGGCTCCCATCTCCTATGGAAACCTGCAATGCCGCGTGTCAGAAGCGCTGACCATTCTTCCGGTGCTGCTGCCGGAGGCTGTGCCCGGCCTGGCTGTGGGCTGTCTCATCGCCAACCTGTTCGGTCCCGCCACGCCATGGGACATCGCTTTCGGAACCCTTGCCACACTGCTGGCCGCCGTGCTGAGCTGGATCACGCGGGAGAGACTCGTCACCAAACTGCATCTTCCCCTGCTGTCCGCTCTCTGGCCGGTTCTGTGCAATGGCGTGATCGTTGGTCTGGTGCTCAGCCTGGCCCTCGGTCTTCCTCTGTTGCTCACCATGCTTGAAGTGGCCGTCGGTGAGGCGGTGGCACTGCTCCTCGGGCTGGCTTTGTACCAGGCCCTCAAGCATATTGATATGACAAAGATCTTCTGAACGTCGGCCGGATTACAGGTTCTCATGATGATGTCTCCGGCCAGTATATGTCGTCTTTCATCCAGCCATTTTCGGAGATTTGCGGAAAAAGGCTTGACAACCGGGGGTCGGTTGACTATAATCACCTTGCTGTGCAGGTCCGGCACGGCAAGGCAGATGCAGAGTTGGCTGAGTGGACGAAGGCGCACGATTGGAAATCGTGTTACGGCTGAAACCGTACCAGGGTTCGAATCCCTGACTCTGCGCGGAAACCCTTGTGGAGCATGCTCCACAAGGGTTTTACTTATTCCGTTGCATTTCACGCGCCTGCAGACGGGCCCTTATCCGTTGGACAGGATCATGTTTCTCGCCTCGAAATAGGCTTCCCTGTCGTCGTCACAAAGGATGGCGGCCAGCTTGTCCGCCAGCGCTTCGTCTGACAGGAGGGAGACCACCTTGGGCGAAAACTGCCCGCACTCGTCAGAGAGCAGCTGTCGGAAAAGAGCACGGGGCTCCGGCCGGCCGGATGTCTCCCCCGCTTCCATGGCCTGCTGCCAGGCGTCCTGGAGCCGGGCCACCACCGCCACAACATCCGTCATGGCGCGGCTCGGTGAGCTGTAGCGGTCGTATCCCGCGGGATAGCCCCCGCCCGCATACCACGCGTGATGCCATTGGGCAATGTCCGCGAAATCCCGGGTGGATGCACGCAGACGCAGGTCCTCGGCGCCGGCCACGGTGTGCAGGGTGGAGATCTCCTCCTCATCCTGGAAGAGCGGACGCAGACGCCGTGTGCGCTCCAGATTCATCCGCATGAAGCCGATGTCGTACAACAGACCGCAGTCTGTTGCGAAATCCATCAGCCTTGCCTGCCGCTGTCCCGGATCGGTGAGGCCCTGAAGCACAGGCAGCTCGTCAAAGTAGTCGGGCTCCCGCTCCAGCAGGGCGCTGCAGAGGCATTGCAGCATCACGCCGGCCTTTTTGCCCCGGATGAACAGCCTGTTGCCAAAGCGGCCGAACAGTGCCTTCAGCACATCCAGATAGCGCTCCACGCCCTCCGTCTCGAAATAATTGTCCATCACCACATCCACGTGGTAGAAGAAATAGTCGTCAAAACGCTCCGCCGGGAAGCGCAGCAATACAGACAGCATCTTGTCATAGGCGGCCTTCAGGAAGCGCACCCGGCTCAGGTCCGAGAGCTGCTTCGGGTTGTCCCGCAGCAGTTTCCCGTAGAAGATCGGCAGCTGCACGTTGCCGTAAATCCCGGCTTCATCCAGCTGGTCCTCCGGCGTCTGGAGGATCAGCCGTTCCAGGCGCTCCAGCGTGACCGGCAGGGTGGCATAGCCGCAGTTGTATTCCATCTCATAATATGGCCAGAGCCACCGGACGCTGGGGTTGTCATTCTGTTCCTCGGGCTTGAACACCTCGAAGCAGGAATCCAGAATGGCCGCCAGCTCCTCCGGGGTCAGGCCGCTGCTGGAGAGCTCCGCCCGGTTGCTGCTCATCTGCTGGTGGCTTCTGCGGACAAAGGTGTCCCAGGGCAGGCCCGGCGCCAGGCTGCGATACCAGGGATCCTGCAGGATCGCCAGCGTCTGGCTGGTGATGGCCACGCGCTTGCGGCGGTTGGCGGTGGTGAGGGCAATGTTGGCCAGGCAGCGGATAATATAGCCCCGGGTCTCGTCGTCCGCGTCCAGTTCCTCAAAGTAGCGCAGGTAGCTGGCACCCTCCGTGAACACCATCTCATTCTGGAAGCGCCAGCGGTTCGCGTCCTCCCCGCCGATGCCGGTGATCAGGCGGTTCCGGTAGTACAGCCCCATGCCGAGTTTATAAAGCTCCCGAATCACACCATCCCGGTCGCGTCTGAGCCGGCATTGCTTCAGCAGCGCCTCGTGGATGGCCACATACAGGCCGCTGTCGATGTTGGTGCGCCAGTTCATGCACGCATCGGAAAAGGCGTTCAGGTCCTCCATCTCCTCCGCCGTCAGCTCGCTCAGCCGGTCCAGATCCGGAAAGAACTGATCGTTGAGGAGCGCCATATTCCGGAAGCGCAGTTCCCGGAGTCTCTTTTCCTTGTCCAGCCGGTCCTGCAGCCATGCCTCATCGGTCAGTGACGGCTCCGCGCCAAACTGGCTTAGGCGCAGGATTTCTTCCGCGTTTTCCAGATAGCGCATCTGATAGGGCTTCATCCCGCACCTCCTTTCCTACGAAGTGCCAACATCAGCACAGCTTCCTCAGCACCTGCATCAGCACTTCCATATCGATGGGCTTGGCCAGGTGTCCGTTCATGCCGGCCTCCCGGGACTTTGCGATGTCCTCCGCAAAGGTGTTGGCCGTCATGGCATAGATGGGGATCGTCTCCGCATCCGCCCTGCCGCTGCCGCGGATGGCCCGGGTGGCGGCATAGCCGTCCATCACCGGCATCTGCACATCCATGAGAATGGCGGTGTAAGTCCCCTCCGGCTGCGCCTCATAGGCATCCACGGCCTGCTGCCCGTCCTCGGCGGTGTCGATCTGGGCGCCGGTGGTTCTGAGGATTTCCAGGGCGATCTCCCGGTTGATCATGTTGTCTTCCACCAGGAGAAGGCGTTTTCCCGTGAGATCCGGGGTCCCGTAATCCTGTCCCATCCCGTCGCTGCCCTGGATCACCTCCGTCAACCCCTGAAGCAGCGTCAGGCGGAACAGCGGCAGGGGAATAAAGCGGCTGATCCCGCTGTGTCTGCCCCGGTAAGCCATCTCCTCCCAGTTTTCCCCGCTGATGTATACAAGAGGAAGCCTGGGATGCGCTTTGTGGAGGTAGGATGCGATGTTCAGCGGATCCCCCTCGCCGCATACGCTGCCCAGGATCACGCCGCTGACGGCCTCCCCCCGGAATTCCGCATCGGTGATGGCCGCCAGGATCTCCGAGGGGGACTGCACCAGGCGGCAGTCCACCTGGGCCTCCCCCAGGAATGTCCGGTATTTCTGCTGCAGCGTGGGATCCCCCTCCAGAACCAGCCAGCGCTGGCCTCTCAGGGCAGCGGTCTGCAGCTCCACCGGCTCCACCCCCAGGGGCAGCGAGACGGTCACCCGGGTGCCCTTCCCCTGCTCCGACCAGATTTCCACAGTGCCGCCGGCCGCCTCGGTCAGCCGCTTCACAATGCTCATGCCCAGGCCCGTCCCCTCCACCTTGGCATGGGTGGAGGATTTCACCCGCTCAAAGGGGACGAAAATGCGCTCCAGGAATTCCTTGGACATGCCCATGCCGTTGTCGCTGCACTCAAAGCGGAGGCGGCATCCGTTCCCCTCCCGGCGTACGGCAAAGGTGACGGCGATTTCTCCGCCATCCCCGGTGTATTTCACGGCGTTGCTGATGATGTTGACAAAAATCTGCCGCAGGCGGAGCACATCGCCCCGCAGCACCTCCGCCTCCACCTCATCCGCGGTCAGGGTAAAATGGTGGTGCCGCTTCTGGATCTGGGGCCGGAGCATAATCACCATGTCGTGGATCAGGTCGTTGAGCGCGAAGCGGTCGGCGTTCAGGACCAGGCGGCCTGCGTTGATCCGGGAGATGTCCAGCACATCGTTGATCAGGCTCAGCAGGTGACTGCTGGCCACCTCAATCTTGCCCAGGGCATCCACCACCCGCTCCCGCTCATCCATGTGACGCTTTGCCAGGGCAGTCATGCCCACGATGGCATTCATGGGGGTGCGAATGTCGTGGGACATGTTGCTCAGGAAGGTCTCTTTGGCGCGGTTCTCCGCCTGGGCCTCATCCAGCTGCTGCTGCAGCTCGTCCGATCCCGTGATCAGCAGGCGGAATCCACCGCTGAGAGGCACCTCCTCCGTCACGGCCTCCGGACGGAAGGCGGCGGTTTGGGTGACGATCTTTCCGGCGCCATCCAGCACCGCATAGGCTCTGCCCATCTGTTTTCCCCTTTCCATACTCTCTCTCGGGGCGGTTCCCGGAGATCCATCGCGGAGACAACGACTCCCTCTCAGATTAACAATACAAAAACGACATCCACTATCAGACCCATTTTACACCACAGACGCCAAATGATCAACCCTGATTTCGTCCGGCAATCAATCCTGAAGGATCAGAAGATCAAAGTCGCGAGAACAAAACCTTCCAACTCAAACTTCCCGCACCCAAACGCGCAGCAGCGCCGCCTGCAGCAAGCCCCTGCACCTGAAGAATATCAGGCAGCAGCCGGGGCTTGAAGAAAACGCTGGTAGCTGGCGGGCAGGCGGTCATAGAATTGACGTGTGAAGTCAAGGAGTTGCTCTTCGCTGAGGCCGAAGTGCTCCCGGACGGTCTGCAACACGGCGTCGACAATCAGCTGCAGCACGAGCCGCTCCCAGTTCGTCTTCGCAGCGCTGAGAAAGCGATACACGGTGTTCTTGCCGAAAGCTTCGGCAAAGCGCCCCGTGGCCAGCTGCATGTACATGCTCCGGTCGCTGAACACCAGGCACAACAGATACTGAAAGAGCCTGAACGCTGAAAACCCTTTATGCTTCTCGCCACGGCAGGCCCGGTGCAATCCCGCCACGCCGTAGTCGGCATAGAATTCCCCCAGCGTCGCGCTGATTTCCCTCTGGTCATTTCCCTGGTTCTGTGCTATGCCTGTCATGGCAAAGACCTCCTCTGGATAGTTGGATTGGGCACCCACTATTATGCCAGATTCTCAGGCCTTTGCCTTTCTCGTTCAGTATTTTTCTTTCTTCAAATCCTTGGAATGACTGGGTTCAGACGGGGTTGACGTGTGGGAAGTTTGAGATTTCAACACAAAGACCGCGCCCGGAATGGGAGCGGTCTCTTCTGTTGGCCAGTTACCCGCCATCCCGGCGGCCGTCCAAGCGATCAATCAGATTCAGCAGATCCAGATAGAAGGCCCTGATGTCGTGCCGGTGCATCAGGCCGCCCTGGAGCCACATGTGGTCGCCGTCCAGTACAGGAAACGCCTGCCACACGCCCGGGGTCAAATCAGCTCTGTCCAGGGGCTTGGATGGCGCGCCGTCAGGTGCTGTGGCGGAGATCGTGTTCACCAGGCCGTCGCTCTCCCGCCAGGCTTCGTCCACTGTGATACCGCCGGCCGTCCGGCCCGAGTATGCGCCGATCTGACACGCCCTGGCGTAGAACAGCCTTTCGATGCCGGGCTTTGGCCGCCAGGTTCCGTCCGCCTGCCGGCGCGTGGCACTGCACGGCACCGAGAAATACCAGACATGCGGAAGCGTCCTGATCCGCTGATTCAGCGCCCTGGCGCGGTCCAGGTGCATGTCCGGGCCTGCGTAGTCGGCCGGATCCCGGCCATCCTGTCGCGGACTTGTGCCCAGCGCCATCATCCTTGCCAGCGCTTTGCTCCACCACGGTACTTTGACCTGCGCCGAATCAAAGTCAGGATCCAGGAACAGATCGTAAGCGGTGGTGCCGTTCATGGGGGAAGCCAGGGTCACAATGCTGTGTATGCGGTCCGCCATGCCGCCCGCAAAGAGCGGAGAAAGCTGCTCCGGGGGCGTGGCAAGGCGCTCTGTCTCATCCCCGCCGGCCAGCAATTCTGAGAGCATCCGCACGGTGGTGCCGCCAAAGGAGTGGCCGAGCAGCACCAGACGCGTTTCACTGCTCCACCCGGGAATCAACGGACAGTCCGTAAAGTCACGGCCATATCGCGCATGATGATACTTTTCACTGTGGGCCTGTCCGTAGTCCACCCGGGTGCCGGCAAGCTGTGCATACAGCTCGCAGGCGCGGTCCCATGCGCTGCCGGTGGGCGCCACAGAGGCTGCACAGCAGGAAAAGCCCTCGGCGCGAAGAAACGCCATCAGATCGCCGCCCCGCATGCCCCAGTAGGGCATTCGCCGGTAGGCCGCATCATAGCTCCCCCAGCCCGACAGCCCGTGGACAAAGACATACTGGAGTCTGCTCATCCTCTTCTCCCGGTTTGTTCTCAGCGCTTCAGCCCGTTCCGGATGTCCTGGAGGGACACGTTGTGCCGCCTGGCCAGTTCCGCCACATCCTCAAACTCCGGCTTCGTGCGGTCCACCCCCAGGCCGGACGCATGCTTGATGCGCACCTGGCCGTAGGGCGTATCGGCTGTCTCCATGCTCCGCTGCAGAATGTAGCGGCTCATGTCCTGCCGGCGGATTCCCAGGGTCGTGGTGTGTTTCATCATGACTGCGGCAAGCTGATCCGCATCCTCCGGAAGGCAGACAACGCTGAGAAGCGTGCCGGGGCGGGACTTCTTCATGCCGATGGGCTGCGTGTAGACATCCCGGGCGCCGGCCTGGAAGAGCTGCTCCATGGCGAAGGCAATGTCCTCCCCCGTCATATCGTCCAGATTGCACTCCAGGCGGGTAATGGCCTCACGCCGGCCTTCGCTCTCCCCCAGGAAGACCCGGACGCAGTTGGCCTGCTCAAAGTCCTTCTTTCCCATGCCGCAGCCGATGGCGGATGTTCTCATCACAGGCCGGTCGCCGAAGCGGGTGACAAAATGCTTCAGCAGCGCTGCCCCCGTGGGGGTGCACAGCTCCCCCTGAACCCGGCCGCCATAGGTGGGCACCCCCTGGAGGATCAGGGCGGTGGCCGGCGCTGGCACCGGCAGGATACCGTGCATGCAATGCACATGGCCGCTGCCCACGTGGACGGGAGAAGCCACCACCTCGTCAGGCGCAATCCGCTCCATCAGCATACAGACCGCCACCACATCGGCCACCGCGTCCATGGTGCCCACCTCATGGAAATGAATCTGGCTGACCGGCTGCCCGTGCACCTGGCTCTCGGCAGATACAATCAGCGCATACACTGCCTTCGCATCTTCCTTCACCTGACTGGTGACAGGCAGGCTGTCGATACACGCCTCAATGTCCTGCATGGAAGCGTGATGATGGTCATGGTGGTGATCCTGCCCGTAATCATGGTGGTGCTCGTGATCATGGTCGTGGTCGTGATGGTGTTCATGATCGTGCTCTTGGTCGTGATGGTGATCATGATCATGGTCGTGATGATGCTCATGATCGTGTCCGTAGTCGTGATGATGTTCATGATCATGATCGTGGTCGTGGACATGGTCATGAACGTCTTCCGACTCCTCCTCGGCGCCGTTTATCACCACCCTGACGTGGGTGCCGGTGATGCCGCACTTTACCGCGGGCTCCGCCGTCACGCAGACGCCGGGCAGGCCGAGGCTGTTCAGCTCATCGATGAATGCCTTCCGGTCGGGGAGCAGCTCCAGGAGAGCGGCCGTCAGCATGTCTCCGGCCGCTCCCATACCGCATTCGATATAGAGTGTTTTCATTTGGCCTTGTTTCCTTTCTGTCGATTCAGCATGAGGCCGGTGGCCTCCATGGCCATCACCAGCAGGGGAATCAGAACAATCTGCAGGACGATGCCGGGAATGGCGTTGGTGAAGCCGCCGGCAAGGAACATGGCCCAGGTGAAGGTATTGCCGGAGAGCCCGGCGAGGATGGCCCGGACGGTACCCCAGACCACGCGCCCAGCAATCATGGCAATCCCCAGGGCGGCATAGATTGCCCATCTTTTTTTCGGCAGCAGCCGGTACATAATGCCCGCCACAGCACCATACACAGCGAGCTCAAAGGCCATGGCCACAGCACCGGGAAACATGGCCGGCATGCCGAAAATCACCGATCGAAGGAGCGGTGCGATAAAGCCCACCGCCAGTCCCCAGGGCCAGCCGCACATAAAGCCGCACAGCAGCGCCGGGATGTGCATCGGACTGAGCATCGAACCGATTTCAGGGATCTGGCCCGTCAAAAAAGGCAGCACCAAGGCCAGGGCCAAAAAAAGCGAGGCATAAGTCAGTTTGCGAACCTGAAGTGATTTCATTCTTTCCTCCTCCTGTCTGAACGGGCAGGGTCTTTCGTCCTGCGCTTTCCGGTGTTGGCAATTATATCCTGTTTGCTGCCGGATTGCAAGGTTATCAACCAGACCCCACGGAAAAGTGCCGCGCCGTCCGTGAATCGATCCCCGGCAGTGCGGAAAGGAAAAGAGCCTCCGGTGATTTGCGCCGGTGGGCTCTTTTCCTGCTTGCCTGCGGGTTACCTGATCAGGATCCTGCCGCAGCTCTCACATTCCACGATCTCGGTGCCTGCCTCAATCCGGCGGAGGGAGGCGCTGGGCTGGCTGGTGTTGCAGCCGCTGCACTGGCTCCCTTCCAGCCGCGCCATGGGAGGCGCAATGTGCCGCTTCACCCGCGTGTATACGCTCATGAGCTGCTCCGGGATGCCGGCAGCTTTTGCGTCCGCCGCCTTTCTGGCCTCTGCGTGGAGGGTTTTCTTCTCCGCGGACTCCTGGACGTACTGCTCCTTCAGATCATTGAACTTTTTGCGGGCCTTGGCCGTCTCCTGACGGAGCTTGTCGCAGCGGGTGATGAAGGAGGCGGCTTCCCGCTTGATGCGGGAGAGTTCCTCTTCATAGCCGGCCAGGGTATGCTGGCACTTCTCGGCCTCCGCGATCATGTCCCGGACAGCATCCGCATCCGCCGGCGGGTTATCGCTGAAACGGCGCATCAGGGCATCCAGCTGATCCCTGGCCCGTGCCAGGGCGTCATGGATAGCGTCCTTGCGATCCGCATAGATGGCAACCTGCTCCTGAATCTGGTCATACTTCTTCTTCTGCTCAAGAATGAAATCACGCATTTTCTCGGCCTGCTGCCGGGTGGGAGAGTTCTCGATCTCCCGCTTGATCCGGTCGGCCTTCATGTCTTCCAGCATGTAAGTCCAGAGCATTTCCATGGCTTCCATCGGGGTTACCTCCTTTGGTCACATCCGGGCAGGGCATATGCGCCGCAGACGGACCTTGTGATTCTCAACGGGCATTGTAGCGCATTCAGCCGGCTTTGTAAAGCATCCCCCAGCGCAAAGATGCCGGGCTCCTCCGTGGCAAAGTGTCCCGCCTCCAGGATCACAACCCCCCGGTCTGCCGCAGCCAGCGCATGGTGGTGCCTGACTTCTCCCGTCACAAACACGTCGGCTCCCAGTGCCGCCGTCTCTTCCCAATACTCGCTGCCGGCACCGGTACACAGCCCCAGGCGGCGAACAGGCTGCTCTGGAGCCCGCTGCCCGCAGATGCGCACCACGGTATGGAGCTTTTGTTCGAGAAGAGAAGCCAGGCTGCCGAGGGTTGTCCCCTCCGGGAGATCGCCCACCCGCCAGCACGCCCCTTCCCCGGCCACATTCGTCAAGCCGCAGAGGGCCGCCAGCACGTCATTGGTGCCGCCGCAGGCCAGGTCCAGATTGGTGTGGGCGGCAATCAATCCCATGCGGCCCCGGATCATCCGGCACAGCAGCGATCCCTCGTAATCCGACTCGGTGATATCCTTCCGGGGCGCAAACATCAGCGGATGATGCGTCACCAGCAGATTGGCACCGGCCGCCTCCGCCTCATCCAGCACACGATGGGTCACATCCAGGGCCACGTGGATGCCTGTGATTTCCCGGTCGGGATGGCCTGCCAGCAGACCGGAATTGTCAAAGTCCATCTGCGTGGAAAAGGGCGCCAGCGCGTCAATCATGTCATAGATGTCGCGGAATGTCATGGGATGCTCTCCTCCGCTTTCTGCAGATAATAGTCCATCACGGCCCTGGTCCGGGTTATTGCTTCATGATCCTGTCGCGAGGCCCTGGCCAGTCCGTCCAAGCGCCGCTGCAGGGTGGCCAGCCGATGCTGCAGGTAGGGCCGGAGCATGGGTGACTTTGAGGAGAACAGCTCCCGCCCGCAGAGCATTTCCATGGGCTGGAGCTGCATCTCACCCGGCACAGCCAGCCACACCAGATAGGCATGGCCATTGCAGAGGCAGGGTTCCTCCCGTTGCAGGCGGTATCCGATCTCCTGCAGGGCCTGTCTGGCCTCCGCCTGTTCAGTGTGGGCGCACAGCACCAGCGCTGCGCCACGGAGCTTCTCCTGACCCCTGTGCAGTATGCCGGCGATGGTTCTGCCGCCCATTCCGGTGATGCTGATACAGCCGCAGGGCGCGTTCAGGGCTTTCAGACCGTCTCCGCAGACCAGATGGGTACGGGACTCCAGATGCCGCTTACAGACTTCGGTCCGGGCACGTGCCAGGGCTTTGGGACTTACATCCGTCAGGATCATTTGTTCACAAACGCCCTGCTCCAGCAGATGGCAGGGGAGCAGACCATGGTCTGTTCCGACGTCTGCGCCTGTGGAGCAGGGCTGATACAATTCGGCGGCCAGCGCCAGTCTTGCGTCCAGCATGTCAGCTGCGGAGCGACTTGATCTGGCGGTTGGACCGGAGTTTCCTCAGGGCCTTGGCCTCGATCTGGCGGATCCGCTCCCGGGTGACGTGGAATTTCTCTCCCACTTCCTCCAGGGTGTAGGAACGTCCGCCGTCCAGGCCGTAGCGCAGGATCAACACTTTCTTTTCCCGCTCGGTCAGGGTGTCCAGCACCTCCATGAGCTGCTCCCGCTGGAGGGTGTAGAAGGCGGCGTCCGCCGGCGCCGGCGCGGAGTCATCCGGGATGAAGTCGCCCAGATGGCTGTCCTCCTCCTCGCCGATGGGGGTCTCCAGGCTCACCGGATCCTGGGCAATCTTCTTGATTTCCTGCACCCGCGCCTCGGTCACATGCATGGCCTGGGCGATCTCTGCGGTGGTGGGCTCCCGGCCGAGATCCTGCATCAGCTGCCGGCTGGTGCGGATCAGGCGGTTGATGGTCTCCACCATGTGCACCGGAATCCGGATTGTGCGGGCCTGGTCGGCCAGCGCCCGGGTGATGGACTGGCGGATCCACCAGGTGGCATAGGTGGAGAACTTGAAGCCCTTGGAATAGTCGAACTTGTCCGCCGCCTTGATCAGGCCCATGTTGCCCTCCTGGATCAGATCCAGATAGAGCATGCCGCGGCCGTTGTAATGTCCGGCGATGGAGACCACGAGGCGCAGATTGGCGTTAATGAGCTCATCCTTGGCTTTCGCCCCGTCGGCCACCAGGTCGGTATCCGCCCGCAGCTTTGCCTGGGCCTGTTTGCCCTCCTCGATCACCTGCATCAGCGCTGCCTTCTCCTCCTCGGTGAGCTTGGCGGCAGCCTCCGGGTCCCGCAGCTGATCCCGGGCAGCCCGGGCTTTCAGGATCTTCTGGGCTTCCTCGCTGGTGCCCTCCTTGAACTGCTTCAGGGCCTCCTGGGCCTGTACACCCCGCTCAATGCGCTTGGCCAGCGCCACCTCCTGCTCCGCTGTGAGAAGGGAGATTTTGCCGATCTCCTTCAGGTACATGCGGATGGGATCCGTCATGCTGACTTCGTCGGAGGGATCCGATGCCTTTGAGCCGGAGACCGCAGGCACCTTCTCGGACGCGTCCTCCCCCTCGCTGCCGGACTCACCGGCCTCAAGAGCCTGGGCATCATTCTCGGACACGACGCGTACACCGGCTACCTCCAGCCGCTCCAGGACGCTTTCCAGCTGGTCTGGCTCCATCTCCAGGTCCATCAGCTGGTTCATCACATCGGTATAGGTAACCACACGCTTGGCCTTGCTGGCTTCCACCAGTTCATTCAGGCGCTGCTCCAGTGTGCTGTCGGGTGTGTACATCGGGGAATCGCTCCTTTCCAAAGAGGCAGAGGCGGAATCGTACGGCTGTTATTTCATCCTGGCGAGCTGCAGGGTCAGCGCCATCACGCGCTCTATGGCCTGCTTCTTTTCCTCGCCTTCCAGCAGGTTGACCTGGGATTTGATCGTGTCCAGTTCTTCCTCAATCCGGATGCGGCGCATGGACTGGAGGCATTCCTCCGCCATGCGGAGCTGCTCCCCCCGGTCTTTTCCGAAGGTGGCAAACACCAGTCTTGCCGTCCTGGCACGGTCTGCTTCGTTATCCTGGGACTCCACCAGCGCCGCCGGTGATTCACCCTCTGCCAGCCGGGCGTATAAGTTTTTCAACAGAGGGTCGTCAAAATCCTCTTGCGATACGACATCTTTCAACATTTGTCCGGAGGCCAGCAGGGAGATCATGATCTCCTGGGCCCGGACGCGGTCCAGACGCTGCCCCTCCGGCAGGGGCTCCCGGCGGACGGGCGCCGTCACGCGCCGGGTGGTTCTCGCCGCTGCTGCCGGAGCGGGAACGCCAATCTGCTGCACCAGCGTCTCCTGGCTGAAGCCAGTTCTCCGGGTCAGGTATTTCAGCGTCGCCTCCATCTCCACCGGATCGAGCCGCTTCATCTGCTCTGCGCAGGCCCGCAGGAACTCTATCTTGCCGTCATCGGTGGAGAGGTCATAGGCCTCCTCGGTGCGGCGGATCCGATAGGTGATGGGGCTGAGGGAGGGCAGCTTCTCAAACGCCTCCGGGCCGTCCCGGCGGATGAACTCATCCGGGTCCAGCCCGTCCGGGAAATCCAGCACCCGGGCGGGAATCCCCTCGGCCTCCAGAATGTCCAGCCCCCGCAGGATTGCTTTTTGTCCAGCCCCGTCCCCGTCATAGGCCAGGAAGATCTTTGGCGCAAAGCGTTTCAGCAGGCGGGCCTGTTCCTGTGTCAGTGCGGTGCCCAGGGTGGCGCATACGCCCCTGACGCCGAACTGGGTCAGGGCAATGACGTCCATATAGCCCTCCACAAGGATCACCCGTTCAAGTCCCCGCTCCCTCCGGAGCAGGTTGGCGGCATAGACGCCCTGGCGCTTGTTGAAGACAGGGGTGTCCGAAGTGTTGAGGTACTTGGGTTGTCCGCTGCCCAGCATCCGCCCGCCAAACCCCAGCACATTGCCATACTGGTCGATGATGGGAAACATTGCCCGGTTGCGGAACATATCAAACACACGCCTGGGCTTTCCCGGGGCGTCCCGGGTGGGCGCTTCCGCCTCGTGCACCAGTGTCAGCCCCGCAAGGCGCAACTCTTCCTCCGAGAAGCCCTTCTCCTTCAGCGTCTGTGTCAGGACGTCCCAGCGGTCCGGCGCCGCCCCCAGGCCAAACCGGGTGATCATGGCATCGCTGACGCCCCTTGATTTGAAGTACTCCAGCACCGCGGCCCCCTGGGGCTCGAAGAGCTGCTGATGGAAGAACTGGGCGGCCGTCCGGTTGGCTTCCAGCAGTCGATCCCGCTGGGCACGCCGCTCCTGGTAGAATGGATCCCGCTCCATCTCCGGCAGCGGGATGTGAAGCTGATCCGCCAGGCGGGCCACCGCCTCCCCAAAGGTGAGGTGCTCCATCTCCATGACAAACTGGATGACACTGCCGCCCGCCTTGCAGCCGAAGCAATAGTACATCTGTTTCTCCGGGCTGACGGAGAAGGACGGGGTCTTCTCGTTGTGGAAGGGGCAGAGTCCCCAGTAGTTCTGACCGTTTTTCTTCAGGGGGACATAGGCAGAGACAGTCTGGACAATGTCGGCCCGCTCCCGCAGCTGGGCCAGCCAGGCTTCCGGATAGCGTCCTGCCATTCTGTCACCTCCTGTTCTGGTCAAACTCAACCGTGTTATTTAATGGGAAACGCGTTGGGCACAAAGAGCTGCTGGAAAAGCCGGATGGCATAGCGGTCCGTCATGCCGGAGAGATAGTCGCATACGCCCCGCTCGATGCCCTCACGGTACGCGATCACCATAAACTCCTGGGGCATCTCCCCCGGATGCTCACACAGGTAGTGGAACAGGGAACGGATCACATGATCGCAGCGGGCTTCCTCAGCCGTGCGCCAAGAGTCGCGGTAGACATGCTCGAACATGAATTCCCGCAGGCCGTCCATGGCGCTCTGGACCCGGGGGCTCATGCTCAAGGCCGGCTTCCCCTCACTCTCCCGCACGATGTCCGTGATCATGGTGTTGATCCGCTGGCTGTGGCTGTGCCCCAGGACGTTCAGACAGTCCACCGGCAATTCAAAGGGTTTCAGGACGCCGCTGCGCAGGGCATCCAGGAGATCGTGGTTGAGGTAGGCAATGCGGTCAGCCCGCCGGACACATTCCCCCTCCAGGGTGGCCGGGAGCTTGGGGCCGGAGTGGCACAGGATGCCGTCCCGGACCTCCATGGTCAGGTTCAGTCCCTTGCCTTCGTTCTCCAGGACCTCCACCACCCGCCGGCTCTGCTCGTTGTGGTGAAAGCCGCCGGACATCAGCTGGTCCAGGGAGCGCTCACCGATATGGCCGAAGGGCGTGTGCCCCAGGTCGTGTCCCAGGGCAATGGCCTCCGTCAGGTCCTCGTTCAGCTGCAGCGCACGGGCGATGGTGCGGGCGATCTGCGCCACCGCCAAGGTGTGGGTCAGTCTGGTGGTGAAGTGGTCCCCCTCCGGGGCAATGTAAACCTGGGTTTTGCCCTGCAGGCGCCGGAAGGCTTTGGCATGAACAATGCGGTCCCGGTCCCGCTGAAAAACGGTGCGGGTCTCGCAGTCCGGCTCCTGCCGGTCACGCCCCCTGGAGGACGCTGCCTGCGCGGCAAATGGGGACAGCAGGGCTTTCTCCTGCGCCTCTGTGCGCTGACGGATGTTCATCGGTGCATCCCTCCCGTTTGCCCATTTATGTTTGACACGTTTTGCGAAATTCCTTTTTTCTCCCCGGAGAAAAGTCGTGTACCGGCGGTTCACCCGGATTGTTCGGGATGGAAAACTTGACCATCCGCGATTCTGTGTGGTAGAATACATGCGATGACCGGAATAACCACACCGGACCGGCCAAAGAACAAGTGAAAAGAGGAGATCGGCATGTTCGGCAGAAGACGGGACGGGCGCAGAATCAAGGGGATCGACCCCATTGTACAGATCACCCCCTACCTGATGCCCATGCGCTGCGACGCACAGGTGTTCCTGCAGCACCGGATCGACTGGGAAGCCATGACCCGCTACATCGCAAAGCAGGGCATGGCCGGTCAGAAGCTCACCCATATGCAGCTGATTGTGGCGGCCTATGTCCGGGCTGTGAGCCAGCACCCGGAGGTCAACCGCTTCATCATGAACAAGCAGTACTACTCCCGGAACAACTGCACGGTCTCCTTTACAATCCTGAAAGACCCGCAGAATGCGAACGCCGGGGAGACCGTGGTCAAGATTTTCTTCGATCCGGAGGACACCGTTTTTGACGTGCGGGACCGCATGGTGACAAAGGTAGAGGCCAACCGGGGAGATCAGCCCAAGAACTTCCTGGACAACCTGGTTGCCTTCCTTTTCAGCATTCCCGGCCTGCCCACGACGGTGGTGGGGCTGGTGCGTCTGCTGGACCGCTACGGCATCTGCCCGGGATTCCTGATTGACGAGCTGCCCTTCCATACGGGCATGTTCATCACCAACAACGCCTCCATCGGTCTGCACCACGTGAACCATCACATTTACAACTTCGGCAACACCAGCCTGTTCTTCGGCATGGGCCTGGTGGAGAAGGTGGCGGTGGTGGCGGACGGCCAGACCCGGATGAAGCGCTTTCTCCCGGTGGGCATCACAGCGGATGAGCGGGTTTGTTCCGGTGCACACTATGCCGGTTTCTTTGCGGACATGGTGCGGTATCTGGACCACCCGGAGCTGCTGGAGACACCGCCGGAGTCTGTGCGCTTTGATCCCGGTGTGGAATACCATGTGCCCAAGGTGAATCAGGCATGACGGAGCGACGCTGCAGCGAGCTGCTTTTCGTGGACGCCTGCCCCCGGGGCCCCCGGTCCAGAACGCTGGCACTGGCGGAGGCCTTTCTTTCCCGCCTTTCGCAGCATCTGCCGGATTTACGCATCCGGCGCCACACCTTGACGGAGATGAATCTCCAGCCCTCCGACGCGGCATGGCTGATTCGGAAAGACGCGCTGTGCGACCGGCGGGACTGGACGGACGAGCGGTTTGAGGCTGCCCTGGCCTTTCGCAGAGCGGATGCTGTGGTCATTGCGGCGCCTTACTGGGACCTCTCCTTTCCCGCCATACTGAAAACTTGGGTGGAAAAAATCTGGGTGCGCAATCTGACCTTCATCTATCAGGGGGATCAGCCCATCGGACTGGCACGCGGAAAAGCCGCCGCGTACATTACCACCTCCGGCAGTTTTCTGGCGGGGCACGACTGGGGGACGGCCTATATCCGGGATGTCATGACAACCTTGGGCATTCCCATCTTTGAATCTGTGGCTGCGGAAGGGCTGGATCTGTTGTCCTCCGACCCTGCGCAGATTCTCGCCGGGGCCATGGACGAAGCCGGGAAAGCGGCTGACCGCATGGCGGAATTGCTGCAGCACTAATGATCAGGCGCAGATGCGCTGCCTGTGATACAACAACCGATGATTCCTGAAGGGAGCGGTGACCAGTGCGTATTCGATGGCGTCTCTCCATCATCCTGGCGGCGCTGGCTTTGGCTTTGACCGTCTCTGCCGGCGCAGAACTGATGGGTTGTCGGACCCATGCCGGAGAGCTGGATGACAGTGGGATACTGCATCTGTACGGCTGCAGTGAACACGGGGAGTCTTTCCCTGACGGGCTCAGCGGCGTCCGTCAGGCGCTGGTGTCGGACCACCGGACCATCCTGCTCCGGGGTGATGGAACGGTTGGACTGTTTGGCCTCCATGATTTTCCGGCAGAAGAGGTGGAGTCCTGGACAGACGTGGCGGAGCTGTCTGCGGATGACCGGCTGATCCTGGCCCGCAGAAATGACGGCATCTGCCTGGCCGCCTTCTCCGCCTCCTGGCTGGCCGAGACGGCGGAATTCGGCCCTGACAGCTTCATGGAATGGGTGGAAGCGGTTTGCCGCCGGTCTGATGTGGCGAGGCTGCTGGAGCTTCGCCGGTATGATCGGACTTCAGCCATCATTCTGGCTGACGGCACCGTGCTCACGGAAACCAACCTGGAGGACGCAGGTACCCTGCGGATTCCGGATGCCGCTCAGTATGGCAAAATGGCTTGCGTCAACCTGGGCGGCAGACAGGATTACCTTCTGGCCCTCAGACAGGACGGCGAACTCCACTGCTTCACCGATGGACAGGATGCACGGCTGAGCACAGACGCCGTGGATTTTGCCGTGGGCTATGAGGAGATGTGCGTCCTGACAAAATCGGGCGAGCTGCTGTTCAGCTCCCTGAAAGATCCCTCCCACGGCTTGCGCAGCGCCCTCTATCCGGCGGATAACCGGCCGTCCCTGGCCAACTGGACGGGTGTGCGGGAGATCGGCGCCATGGTGGCCGGGGATCTTGTGATTGCCCGGTGCGACGACGGACTGTACTGGGACGGCTACCTCGGGGAGACCAACCCGCTGAATGAAGTCGGCGATGACCTGATTGATTTCTATGAACATGCGCAGCTGAACCAGGATGGGAACCGGCTGGTCATCCGCCACGATGACGGCGCCTACAGCGTCCTCCTGCTGGACGGCAGTACCTTCTTCCTGTCCCGCTTCAATCAGACTGAGGACAGCGGGGAAAGCGGGAGATTCGAGGCACTGAACGGTCCCCAGCAGCAGATCCGCCTGCGGGATCTGCAGATGCGAATCTCCTTTCCCTATGCAGTCCGCGAGGACGGGACGGTCCTGGGGCTGGACGACTGCTGTCTTCCCGAAGCGCTGTCCTGGACCAATATAAAAGGCATTGCAGCTGAAGTGAAGGAGGGCGTGCACCTGGTTGCCGCCGTGACAGCGGACGGCCGGGTTCTGACGGCTGCCGGCGGCGCGGATGACGCCGTCGAGAAAAGGCTGGCCCTGGTCTCCGGCTGGACAGATATGGTACAGGTGGCGATCTATCACCAGTGCATTGCAGGGGTCACCGCCTCCGGAGAAGTACGTTTTGCAGGGGAGGCGTCCAATGCGCCCGCCCTGGAGACATGGCAGGACGTGGTCAGCGTCACCATGACCGGCGGCATTTACAACGGGCGGTGGTATGACGAAACCCACCTGATCGGCCTCCGCCGGAACGGTACGGTGATCGGGGATCTCTGGGGCGTGGACGGGGTGGTCAGTCTCTCCGGCTGCAACCGGGTGCTGGCGGCAACCCATGCGGACGGAACTGCAACCGTCTGGGGGTGGAACTTCCTGCAGGACTGTGTCACCCGTTCTCTCCGGGGCGTGGGGCTCATGAACTACTCGGATGAATTCTACACCATGCCCTGCCTGATCGGCCCCGACCGCAAGGTGTATCTGGGCACATACAATTACCTGAAGGAGCCGATGGAAGGCCTCCGGATGGTGCAGGATGCCGTCTGTGTCTATCCCCTCAATGACGGGGAGGAGTGGATAGCCCTGCGCAGTGACGGCACCCTCTGGAGCAGCGACGGCAGGCAATGGAATCTGCAGTAAACCCATGTGATTCCAGCAGATCCCAAAGCCATCGATTCCGCCTGTCCAATTGCCCATCTCAACCCATTCTTTCAATCATCAAAACCCAGTGGATATGGAGGTATAACCATGAAGCGAACCGTTGCCGGAACTCCACGCAGAGCATGAGGACACTGCGTGGAGGTCCCGGGTGTCCTCCTGCTTTGCCGATTTGATCCAATTACAAATCAAAGGAGCAAAGCAACATGAATCCCGAAAGCAACAGAACACCATCCCTGAAGCCCTGGCTGCTGCTGTGGGGCACCCAGTCCCTGTCCGCCTTGGGCAGCGCCATGACGAGCCTGGCGCTGGTCATCTGGCTCTATGAGCGCACAGGGTCCGCCCTGCAGACAGCGCTGCTGTCCATCTGCTCCTACGCGCCTTATGTGGTGATGAGCATTATCGCGGGTGCGCTGAGCGACCGGTGGAACAAAAAGCGGACCATGCTCGTCTGCGATCTGACCGCCGCCCTGTGCACCGTCGCCGTCTTTGTGCTGATCCGCCTGGACCGGCTCCAGCCCTGGCACATGTATGTGCTCAACGCCCTGAACGGGCTGATGAACACCGTCCAGCAGCCCGCCGCCGAGGTGGCGGCCACCATGCTGATCCCGAAGGACGCCTACCAGAAGACCAGCGGTCTGCGCTCCTTCTCCCGCTCCCTGACTTCCATTCTTGCCCCCATCCTGGCCGCTGCGCTGTTTGCCTTCGGCGGGATGGACACGGTGGTGGCGGCGGATCTGACCACCTTCGCCATCGCCTTTGTAACCCTGTGGCTGTGGATCAGGATTCCCGAAGCACCGGCCTCAGCGCGCCGGGAGCCTGTGCTCCGCTCAGCCGGGGAGGGCCTGAGCTGGCTGCGGCAGAATCCGTTGATCCTGAAGCTCATCCTGTTTCTGTCGGCCATCAACCTGGTTGCCTCCTGCTACAACGCAGCACTGCCCGCCATGCTCCTCTCCCGGGAGAACGGCGGGGAGACGGTGCTGGGGGCCGTGAACACCTGTGTGGGCATTGCCAGTCTGGCGGGAAGCCTCCTGGTGACCGTCCTTCCCCCGCCCAGGAACCGCGTCCGGATGATCACCCTGTCCCTGCTGCTGTCCATGAGCACAGAGAACTTCCTCCTGGCCTTCGGCCGCACGCCCCTGATGTGGTGCATCGCGGCAATGCTGGGCTGGATCGGCATCCCGCTGATGGGCGCCAACCTGGACGTGATCCTGCGGCGCACCATTCCCGCCCCCATGCAGGGCCGGGTCTACGCCTGCCGGAACACCCTGCAGTTCTTCACCATCCCGGTGGGGTACTTCCTGGGCGGCCTGCTGGTGGACCGTCTCTTCGAGCCGCTGATGGCCGCGGCCTCCCCCGGCGGGATGGCCGTGCAGCTTTTCGGCGCAGGAAAAGGCTCTGGTGCGGCCCTGTGCTTCGCCTTTCTGGGTGTGGCCGGGGTGCTGGTCTGCCTGGTCTTCGGCTGGCTGCTCCGGAGGGAGACCTGGCAGGAGGCACTCTGAGCCGGCAATGATCCAATAAGAAAGAGCCTGCTTTGCGGCAGACTCTTTTTCGTATCGGTCAGCTCAGTCTTCCGGCTTCACCAGGGCGATGTGCAGCTCATCCAGCTGCTTCTGCTCCACCTCGGAGGGCGCGCCCATCATCAGGTCCTGGGCGTTCTTGTTCATGGGGAAGGGAATCACCTCGCGGATGGACTCCTCCCCCGCCAGCAGCATCACCATCCGGTCCACGCCGGGGGCAATGCCCGCGTGGGGCGGCGCACCGTAGCAGAAGGCGTTGTACATGGCGGGGAACTTGGCCTTCACATCCTCCTCCCCCAGGCGCACCAGCTGGAAGGCCTCGATCATGATCTCCGGGTCGTGGTTGCGCACCGCGCCGGAGGACAGCTCCACGCCGTTGCACACCAGGTCGTACTGGAAGGCGTTGATGGTCAGGGGATCGATCTCCCCCGCCGCGGCCTTCTGCAGGATCTCCAGACCGCCGTTGGGCATGGAGAAGGGGTTGTGGCAGAACTCCAGCTCGCCGCTCTCCTCCCCGATCTCATACATGGGGAAGTCCACGATCCAGCAGAATTCGTAGCGTTCGGTATCCATGTGGGCCGGGCAGAGGAGGCCCAGCTGCTTCACCAGCACGCCGGCGGTCTTCTGGGCCGCCCCCAGCTTGCCGGCGGACAGGCCCACGAAGCACCCGGGCTTCAGGCCCAGGGCCGTGATCACCTTCTCCTTGCGGTCCTGCAGGAACTTGGCGATGCCGCCCACCAGCTCCCCATGCTCATCCAGGCGGAACCAGTAGGGCTTGCTTCCCGCCACCACCTCCACGTCAGCGCAGAGCTTATCGATCTGCTTGCGGGTGGCGTTCATGTCCGTGACCACCACGGCCTTCACCACATTGCCCTCAAAGGGCCCGAAGCCGCAGCCCTCCATCAGGCGGGTGGCGTCCTGGACGGTGAGGTCGATGCGCAGGTCGGGCTTGTCGGTGCCATAGGTCTCCATGGCCTCCCGGTAGGGAATCCGGCGGAAGGGGGCGGTGGAGGCCACGGAGTACTTGCCATACTTGGCGAAGATGGGGGGCAGCACGTCCTCCAGCACGGCGAACACGTCCTCCTGGGAGGCGAAGGCCATCTCCATGTCCAGCTGATAGAACTCGCCGGGAGAGCGGTCGCCCCGGGCGTCCTCGTCCCGGAAGCAGGGGGCGATCTGGAAGTAGCGGTCAAAGCCGGAGGTCATCAGCAGCTGCTTGAACTGCTGGGGCGCCTGGGGCAGGGCGTAGAACTTGCCGGGGTGCTTGCGGGCGGGCACCAGATAGTCCCGGGCGCCCTCCGGGGAGGAGGCCGTGAGGATGGGGGTGGTGATCTCCAGGAAGCCGTGGGCGATCATGGCCTGCCGCAGCGCCGCCACCACATTGCAGCGCATGACGATGTTGTCCCGCACCGCGGGGTTGCGCAGGTCCAGATAGCGGTAGCGCAGACGCAGGGCCTCGTCGGCCTCCCGGCTGCGGTTGATCTGGAAGGGCAGCTGGTTGTAGCGGCAGCGGCCCAGCACCTCCATGGCGGTGGGCACCACCTCAATGTCGCCGGTGGGGAGCTTGGGATTCTTGCTGTCCCGCTCCCGCACCACGCCCTTCACGGCGATGGTGGACTCCTTGTTCAGCTCCCGGAAGGCCGCGAGCATCTCCTCTGTCTCCAGCACCAGCTGGGTGGTGCCGTAGAAGTCCCGCAGGATGGCAAAGGCCAGGCTGCCGCTGACCACCCGGACATTCTCCAGCCAGCCGCAGAGCTCCACGGTTTTGCCCGCGTCAGCCAGACGCAGTTCGTTGCAGGTATGCGTTCTGTTTTGCATTGGATTACAATCCTTTCTGTGTGGTTCAACGGAAGGCGATGACGCCGAGTTTGGGGAGAAGGACAGCGGCTGCCAGCCCGATCACGGTCAGGACGACGAAGAAAATCATCATCCGGCGGATGCTGTCCGTATGGCGGTCGATGGATCGGATCTGCTGGTACATCCGGTAGCGGAAGAAACGTTCCTCCTCATCCTCAGACTGGAATGCAGGTATGAGGATGCGGTAATAGGTGTTCGATGACGGTTCGTACACGATATCGGACGGCAGGGGTTCGTTCTTCATGCGCATGGCGTCGAACTGAGCCATCTCGTCGTTCGTGCAGCGCTGACGCTCGTCCAGAAGCTGATGGCGCAGGCTGTCCAGGGCGCTTTGCTGTTTCTGCTCACTCATGCTTCATTCCTCCGTCATCGTCCGCACGGCTGCTGGCGCTTCGTTCACGGCCACGGTCCGCTCCTCGCGCGTGACCATGTTCTTCAGCTTGACCGTTCCGTTCGCCGCCTCCTCGTCGCCGATGGTGGCGGTGAAGGCCGCGCCGGTCTTGTTGGCGTACTTGAACTGGGCCTTCAGGCTCCGGCCGCAGTGGTCCATGTCCGCCTTCAGCCCGGCGGCGCGCAGGCGCTCCACCAGCGCGAAGGCCTTCAGCTCATGCTCCCCCATGTAGGTGACAAACACGTCCAGCAGCGCCGGTTTGGGCAGCTCGATGCCCTCCCCCTCCAGGAGCATCAGCACGCGCTCCAGGCCCATGCCGAAGCCCACCGCAGGCAGGGGATCGCCACCCAGCTGCTCCACCAGGTTGTCATAGCGCCCGCCGCCGCACACCGTCAGGTTGCCCTGGGGCGTCTTCGTGATGAGCTCAAACACCGTCTTGGTGTAGTAGTCCAGGCCCCGGACGATCCGGCTGTCGATGGCGAAGGGAATCCCGGCGGTGCGCAGGCAGGCCTGGAGCTTCTCAAAGTGCGCCCGGCACTCATCGCACAGGCAGTCCAGCATGCTGGGGGCGTCCTTCACCTGCTCCTGGCAGGAGGGCACCTTGCAGTCCAGCACCCGCAGGGGGTTGCGCTCAAAGCGGTTCTTGCAGTCGGCGCACAGGCTCTCCACCTTCCCCGCCAGGAACTCCTTCAGCCGGGCGTGATAGGCGGGGCGGCACTTGGGACAGCCGATGGAGTTGATGTTCACCGACAGGTTGCTCACCCCCAGGCCGCTGAGCAGCCGGTAGGCCAGCAGAATCAGCTCCGCGTCCGCCGTGGCGTCCGCCGCGCCGAAGCACTCCATGCCGAACTGGTGGTGCTCCCGCAGCCGCCCGGACTGGGGGGCCTCATAGCGGAAGATGGGGGCGTTCAGATAGTACATCTTGCAGGGCAGGGCGTCCGCGTAGAGGTTGTGCTCCAGCAGCGCCCGAACCGCCCCCGCCGTGCCCTCCGGCTTGAGGGTGATGGAGCGGTCGCCCTTGTCCTTGAAGGTGTACATCTCCTTCTGCACGATGTCGGTGGTGTCCCCCACGCCCCGCAGGAAAAGCTCCGTGTGCTCGAACACGGGGGTCCTCACCTCACGGAAGCCTGCCTGGGCGGCCGCGGTCCGCATCCTGCTCTCCAGATATTGCCAGCGGTAGCTGTCCGCCGGCAGGACATCGCGCGTTCCGCGCGGCGCTTGCGTCAACATGACTCTCTCCTCCATTACTGCATCAGTGCGTCGGCCAGGGCCTCCAGGGCGGGGATGTCGGTGGTCTTCGGGGCGCCCTTGATGGTCACCGCCGGCTCCAGCACCGTGATTTCCTTCATCCCGGCCAGCAGCTCCCGCATGGTCTTCGCCGCCATGGGCGCCCAGGAGCCGTTCTCCACCAGGCCCACGGTGCGCTTCTGCCAGTTTTTCGCCTTCAGATGGTGGAGGAAATCCTCCATGAAGGGCATCAGGCCCGCGTTGTAGGTGGAGGCGCACATCACGATCTTCCCGAAGCGGAAGGCGAAGGCCAGCACCTCCGCCGGATCCACCCGGGCCAGGTCCGCCAGCACCACGTCCGGACAGCCCTTCCCGTCCAGGATGTCCGCCAGCTTCTCCGCCGCGGCGGCGGTGTTGCCGTGGAGGGAGGCGTAGGCGATGAGCACGCCCTCGTCCTCCACCGCGTAGGTGGACCAGATCTGGTACTTCTCCAGGGCGTGGCCGATGGCCTCCCCTGCCAGAACCGGCCCGTGGAGGGGCAGGATCTCCCGGATGCCCAGCGTCCCGGCCTTCTTCAGCACTGCCTGCACCTGCGGGCCGTACTTGCCCACGATGTTCAGGTAGTAGCGGCGGGCCTCGTCGTCGTCCCACTCCGGGACCAGGTCCGGTGCGCCGAATTGGCCGAAAGCATCGGCGGAGAAGAACACGCCCTCGCTCTCCTCAAATGTCATCATCACCTCGGGCCAGTGGACCATGGGGGCGGTGATGAAGCGCAGGGTATGGCTGCCCAGGGAGAGGGTGTCCCCGTCCTTCACCGTCAGACGGGCGGTATCCTTGAGCAGGAAATAGTTCTCCAGCAGCTGGAAGGTCTTGGCGTTGCCCACCAGCGTCACCCGGGGCCACTCG
Organism: Clostridia bacterium; assembly: GCA_017519405.1. GTDB lineage: Bacteria > Bacillota > Clostridia > Christensenellales > Aristaeellaceae > RUG11272. The sequence goes on along the minus strand of JAFWSH010000027.1, from coordinate 16,431 downwards.
TCCAGGAAGGCCTGAAGGGAGGAGGCATGGTCGGGCTCCACATGGGAGACCACCAGGTAGTCGGGCTCCCGGCCCGCCAGCTCGGTGCGCACCCGGTCCAGATACTCCCCGGCGAAGGAGCGGTCCACCGTGTCCATCACGCAGACCTTCTCGTCCAGGATCACCCAGCTGTTGTAGCTCATTCCGGAGGGCACCTCGTACTGCCCCTCGAAGAGATCGATATCATGGTCATTGACGCCCACATAGCGGAACGCACTGCCCGGCATGGTTCTTCCTCCTTGATGTGTCATGTGCCCGGATATTATACACAATTTCGAGGCGATTGTACAGCGCTTTTTGCTATGGACAAAGCATTGAAAGCATGGTATACTTCCAATATACGGTATAATTGACAAGCAAGCCTGCACCTGTTCCTGCCAGATCAGAATATATCGAAGGAGGTTTTGCTGATGAGAAGATGGCTTGCCCTTCTGCTTTGCATTTTGCTGGTTCTCTCCGCCTGTCCGGCATTGGCTGACACCTACTACGTGGTGACGGAGGACGGCAGTCCCCTTTCCGTGCGGGATGAGGCCACCAACGAGGTGCTCACCACCATCCCCTACGGCATCCCGCTGGTGCCGGATCCCAACAAGTCCACGGACATCTGCGCCTACGTCACCTTCGCGGGGCAGTCTGGCCTGGTGCTGTGGCGCTATCTCTCCCGGACCAACCCCGCCATGCTCCCGGACGCCCAAAAGCCCCAGCCGGCTGATCCGCAGCCCGCGCCTTCCGCCACGGAAGCCCCTTCTCTTCCCGAGGGGAGCTACCAACTCACAGCTGTCGGTGCCCTGATCACACCGGTGAATTCCAAGCAGGCCGGCGTACAGGAGATGGTGGTGACCGCACAAGACAATGTGAACATCACGGCCCAGATTCCCAAGAACGCCAAGGTTGACTACTGGGTCATCAACGGTGTCCGCTACGACTTCCTCAAGACGGTGCGCATCCTGCGCATGACCAAGTTTGACGCGAGCTTCACCGTGGAGGTGGTCTTCACCACCACCCAGCCCGAAACCCTGCTGTCGCCGGAGACGATCCAATCCGCCCGCACGGGTGAACAGACCGCCGTCACGACCACAAAGTGCAAGCTGAGCCACGTGAAGGCCAATGGCCACAGCGGCGGCGGCTGGATCCGGGCCTTCGACTTCACCCATGACTACAAGAACCGGGCCACCGGCGAACAGGAAACCGGCGGTCAGATGACTTTCCGGATCAAGGCCGATAACACCGGCAGCGCCCCCTCCCCCGTGGCCGGCACTGCCGTGAAAACCGCCAGAACCGTCAGGGGCTGGAAGTTCAATGCCACGGAGGTCTATCCCAACGTCAACATCAACGAGTTTCTGGTACATACCCTGAATGTCTCCATGACCTACGAACCCATCCTGGGCGGGTCCAGCTACAAGTACTACTGATCCGGAAGGAGCGATGAATCATGAAACGTCTGCTGGCTCTTCTTCTCTGCGCCATGCTGCTCATGGGCTGCGTGCCCGCCCTGGCGGACACCTACTATGTCAACACAGGCGACGGCTCTGCCCTCTCCCTGCGGGATGAGCAGACCAATCAGGTGCTGACCACCATCCCCAATGGCATCCCCGTGATTCCCGACCCTGAGAAGTCCACCGACATTTGCGCCTATGTCACCTTCTCGGGATACTCCGGCCTGGTGCTGTGGCGCTACCTCTCCCATACGCCCGTCACGGTGGCGCAGACCCAGTCTGACCCTGCGCCGGCCGAACCCACGGCCGCCCCTGCCGCCGAAACGCAGGCTGCACCTCATCCCCAGCAGCAGGACGGCAGTTACACCCTCACCGCGGTGGGCGCCGTGATTCAGACCGCAGACAAAAAGAACAATGCCACCGGGCCGGAGATGACCACAACCACCGTCACCCCGGAGGACAACATGGTCATCACCGCCCAGATTCCCCGGGGACAGCAGGTGGCCTACTGGGTCATCAACGGCGTGCGCTACGACTTCCTGAAAACCGTCCGCATTCTCCGCATGACCAAGTTTGACCAGAGCTTCACCGTGGAGGTTGTCTTCAGCAAGGGCACCAGTCAGACGCTGCTGAGCCCGGGGGACATCCAGGCTGCCCGCACCGGGGCACAGCTGCTGCTGACGCTCCAGCGTGCGGAGTTCTGCCACCTCAAGTCCGGCACCACCGGCGGCGGCGGCTGGCACCGGGATCCCTTTGACTTCACCAACGACTACACCAACTTCGCCACCAACGCGGCAGAGCAGGGCGGACGCGTCAGCGCCAAGGTGCGGGCCATCATCCCCAAGGACAAGTCTGTCCGGGGGTGGAAGCTCAACGAGACCGAGCTGTACTCCAACGTGGTCTTTGAGCAGTTTGTGGTGAACGATCTGAACACCTCCATGACCTACGAACCCATCTTCGGCGACAAGACCTACCATGTGACCTGCTACAACTGCAGCTTCTCCGGCGGCGGTTACTCCAACGCCAAGGACGGCTATGTGAAGGCCGGCACCAAGATCACCGTCACCTCCGCTTACTCCTACCCCTCCGGGTGGGTCATCAACTACGGCGCGGCCCAGTGGTCCCACGCCTACTCCATCACCCGCACCATCAACGCGGACACGCACTTCGAGAGCTTTATTGAGATCAACTGATCTTGTGATGCAGGACCGATGACATGCAATACACAGTGACATCCGCGGAGGACGGGCAGCGCCTGGGCACCGTCCTCCGCAGCGCCCTGCAGCTGAGCAGCAGCGCCATCCGCAGGGCGAAGTGGAACGGCCGGATCCTGTTGAACGGCGAGCCTGCCCGGACTATGGATCCCGTTGCGGCCGGGGATGTGGTCAGTCTTCTTCCGGAGACGGCCGCCCCGGCCTTTCTTCCGCGGCCTTACGCGCTGGAGATCCCCATCGCCTGGCGGGGCGGGGATCTTTTGATTGTGGACAAGCCGGCTCCCCTGGCCAGCCAGAGCGGCAAGAACCATCCCGACGACTCTCTGGAAAACGCGCTCTACTGGCAGCTGGGCTGCCCGGAGGGTTTTGTGTACCGGCCCGTAAACCGTCTTGACAAGGGCACCAGCGGCCTGATGGCCGTGGCCCTCACCGGGGAGGAGCAGGCCCGGATGCAGCGGCATCTGCATACGGACCTCTTTCGCCGGGTTTATCTGGCGGTCACCGACGGTCTTCCCCCGGCGGAGGAAGGCGTGATTGATTTTCCCATAGGAAAAGCGGATGGCGCCACCATCCGCCGTGAATGCCGCCGGGACGGAAAGCCTTGCCTCACCCGCTACCGGGTGGAGCAGGTCCGGGGAGACCGGGCGCTTCTCCGGCTGGAGCTGGAGACCGGGCGCACCCACCAGATCCGGGTGCATCTGTCCGCCCTGGGCTGTCCCGTATTTGGTGATTTTCTCTACGGCACCGAGTCGCCGGATCTGCCGGGCCGTTTTGCCCTGCACTCCGCAGAGATCACCTTCCCCACCCTGAATGGGGAAAGCGTACATCTCTCGTCCCCCCTGCCGGAGACTCTGGCGGCCCTGATGCGGAGCTGATCAGCCCACGGCCTCCCGGAGCCAGTCCAGGCCCCGTTCCCGCTCCCGCGCCAGGCTCTGGTCCACCTGCTCGCCGGGCAGGCATTCCCCATCCCGGGTCCACCCCGCCAGCCGCATCAGCTGATCGATCCGGCTGTTTTTTGATGCCGGGTCATCGTTCTTCCACCGGCGGCAGACGGTGAGGGGCTTGCCGAGAATCGCCGCCATGGCTGCGCCGTGGAAGGAGTCCGTGATCACCGCCTGGGCGCCTGCCAGCGCTTTGAGCCAGGCCACCGGGTCCGGGTTCGCAATGGCGTGAGCCAGTTCCCTGCCGCCCGGGGTTACCGCCAGGGGAACCAGCGTCAGCCGCTTCTCCCTGGCCAGCTGCTCCGCCTGCTCCCAGTGGGCCGGCTCGTCCTTCAGGAAATACGCTGCCATGGTGCGCTTCTCCGGCGGGTTACCCACCTGCTGCAGCCAGTGCTCCCGGCTGAGGAGCAGCACCGGGTCCGGCACCACGGCCACATCCCGGTCCGGCAGGAGCTCCCGGATGATCCCCTGGCCCTCCGCCTCCCGGACGGAGAGGGCGTCGAAGGGGCGCAGCAGGCGCTGCATGATGCGGGCCTTCCGGGCCGGTGGGATCACCTGAAGGCCCAGGGAGGGCGCATAGCTCACCCTGCGCTGTCCCTCAGCGGCAAAATTAAGGAAATAAACCGGATTCAGCCACTCCGGCGACCAGATCTGATCGCTGCCGCACAGCAGTACATCACAGTCTGCCGCGGCCCTCGCCAGCGCCTGCCGGTCCTTGCAGGGGGCGGAGAGCGTCAGGTGCTCCTCCCGAAACCGCCGGAATCCCTCCGTATTCCGCTCGCCCCTGCCCTGCTTGCGCCGCAGGCTGTCCAGCGCCACCGCCGGCGAGTTGCCGGATGTCAGCAGATTCCGGACCTTTTCCCGCGTGCTTGGGCGATAATCCAGACCCAGTGGGTCATGCCCCATTTCCCGCAGGGTTTCCTGCAAAGCCCAGGCCTGCAGGCTGGATCCGCAATTCTCATTGTGCAGAAAGGTGATGATCCCAACCCGTGCCATCGCTGCCTTCCTCCTTCTGACGATAACCCATTATAGCACCAACCCGCTGTTTCCGAAAGGTGTCGGCCCACATTTCATCAGCGTGCCGGCCTGTCAATCCGGTGCATATGAAAAAAATCGTCCGCAGATATGGACAAGGGGGCCGGTTTGTGCTACAATGCGTTTGTGGAATTTGGGAACGATCTTCAACTCTTCATACATCCCCCGATCAAGGAGGAGCATGGGAAGCAGGGCGTGCAGGCGTTTTGCTTTTTCGTGGAGCAGGTCTTCCCTGCCACAACAACCGGTCCCCTCTGCCGGAAAAATCCGGCTGGGAAATAGCGGGAAACCGCAACAATTTAAGGAGGAGTTTTCATGAAGAAATTGCTCGCAATCGTGCTGGCGCTGGTCATGGCCATCGGAATGATGCCTGTGGCTACGGCGGACGGTCTGGCCGGCACCTATGACATCAAGGTGTGGGTCGCCAACGAGATCGTTGACCTGACCAAGCAGCAGATCGAGGACTTCAACGCCACCAACACCGAAGGCATTACCTTCAACGCCACCATCGAGGCCGTGGGTGAGGGCGACGCCGCCACCCAGATGGTCACCGACGTGGAGGCCGGCGGCGACATCTTCTGCTTCGCACAGGATCAGTTCGCCCGTCTGGTGCAGGCCGGCGCTCTGGCCAAGCTGGGCACCCGTGCGCAGCAGACCGTGCAGGAGAGCACCGACGCGGACGCCGTGGCCGCTGTGACCACCGCTGACGGCAATATGTTTGCCTATCCGCTGACCGCTGACAACGGCTACTTCATGTACTACGACAACACCGTCATCCCCGAGGAGGACATCGACTCCCTGGAGGCGCTGATCGCTGACTGCGAGAAAGCCCAGAAGAACTTCGCCTTCGAGATGCAGTCCTCCGCCTGGTATCTGGCTTCCTTCTTCTTCGGCACGGGCTGCATCTCTCAGTGGAACGCCGACGACTCCGGCGTCTTCACCGAGGTGCATGACACCTTCAACAGCGACAAGGGCCTGATTGCCGTCAAGGGCATGCAGAAGCTGGTCACCTCCCCCTACCATGTTTCCAGCTCCGAGGCCTCTGCCTTCGCCAATGGCGCTGCCATCGTGGTGACCGGCACCTGGGCTTCCAAGGACATCGAGGCCATCCTGGGCGACCACATGGGCGTTGCTGACCTGCCCTCCTTCGAGGTGGACGGCCAGTCCTATCACCTGGGCAGCTTCTTCGGCTTCAAGCTGATGGGCGTCAAGCCCCAGGTGGATCCCGCCAAGGCCGCTGCGCTGCACCTGCTGGCCCAGTACCTCACCGGCGAGAAGTGCTCCCTGGAGCGGCATACCGCCAAGGGCTGGGGCCCCGCGAACCTGGCTGCTCAGGCCAACGAGGAAGTGGCCAATGATCCCATCCTGAAGGCTGTTTACGAGCAGAAGAAATACGGCGTTGTGCAGGGCGCCATCCACGGCTCCTGGTGGGATATCGCCAAGGTCATCGGCGAAGAGGTGAAGGTTGCCACCAGCGATGAGGACCTGAAGGCCGCGCTGCAGAACTATGAGGACAAGATGGTCAGCCTGTTCGACCTGGACACCTCGGCTCTGCTCTTCGTGGGCGCCTGGAACGGCTGGAACAACGCGGACGACACCGACACCTTCTACTTCAAGAAGGGCGACGACGGCTCCTACACCCTGACCCTGGATGTGCCTGAGAGCGACTACATGGGCGGCCGCATCGTGAATCCCGGCAGCTGGGATACCGACAAGGGCTTCGCGCAGGTCACCACCGGTGCTGATCTGGTGAAGGATCTGGGCGCCGACAACCCCGACAACAACATCGTCTTCGCCGCTCCCGGCAACTACACCGTGACCTGGACCGGCTCCGAGGTTACCATCATCCAGAACTGATGCCTTCATGCTGAGGATCTGCTGTCAACGGCGCTTTCTCAGATTCCGGCATGAGTAAAGCTTGGCCGGGACCAATTCCAATTGGTTCCGGCCATTCTTCATAAAGGAGTGAGTGACGGACATGGCCAACTTGACCGATCTGGAATATCTGCGGCTGAACAGATGGAACCGTTTCATCTACCGGTTCAGCCACTTCTTCACCGAGAAACTCCCCAACGGCCTGAAGAACTTCTTTGTGGGCACAGGACGCCGCATTGCCGGTGCCGCGAAGAAGGTCGGGGCGGAGTGCGTCGATATCTGGTCCACCTTTGTCAACGGCGACTGGAAAACCAAGCTCTCCTTTCTGGTGATGGGCTTTGGCAACCTGGCCCGGGGGCAGATTCTCCGGGGCATTCTCTTCCTGCTCTTCGAGATCGTCTTTATCTTCTACATGGTCACCACCGGCGCCTACTGGCTGAGCATGCTCCCCTCCCTGGGTCTTCAGGGGCCGTCAAAGGAGTACGATCCCATCTATGACACAGAGATCACCATCCCCCACGACAACTCCTTCAAGATCCTGCTCTACGGCGTGCTGACCATCTTCTTTATCATTGCCTTCATCTACACCTGGCGGGTCAATGTGAGGCAGAACAAGCTGGCGGAGCAGATCCTCAAGTCCGGCAAGAAGCTCCGCTCCGGCAGGGAGGATCTCCGGTCCATGGTGGACGACCAGTTCCACAAGACCCTCCTGGCGCTCCCGCTGACGGGCATCATCATCTTCACGGTGCTGCCCATTGTGTTCATGATTCTGGTGGCCTTCACCAACTACGACGGCGCACACAACGGCTACTCCAACGCGCTGTTCAGCTGGGTGGGCTGGAAGAACTTCGACACCATGCTGAACTGGTCCAACAACAGCGGCACCCAGTCCTACTCCGCCACCTTCGGTGAAGTGCTGACCTGGACGCTGATCTGGGCCTTCTTCGCCACCTTCACCAACTACTTCCTGGGCATGTTTGTGGCCATGGCCATCAACAAGAAGGGCATCAAGCTGAAGAAGGTGTGGCGGACGATCCTGGTGCTGACCATCGCCATTCCCCAGTTCATCTCCCTCCTGTATGTGTCCAAGATGTTCGCCAAAGACGGCATTCTCAACGGCTTCCTGCTGAGCATGGGATGGATCAGTCAGGCCATTGACTTCTGGGGCGATACCGCCAACAACGGCCTCCTGGCCCGGATCATGGTGATTGTCATCAACATCTGGATCGGCATCCCCTATCTGATGCTGATCGTCACCGGCATCCTGATGAACATCCCGGCGGATCTGTACGAGTCTGCCCGTATTGACGGTGCCAACGCCTGGCAGCAGTACACCAAGATTACGCTGCCCTACATGCTGTTCATCACCGGCCCCTATCTGCTCACCAGTTTCACCGGCAACATGAACAACTTCAACGTGATTTACCTGCTGACAGGGGGTGCGCCTACCAACGCGGCCGCGTCCTCAGCAGCCGGCGCCGTGGGCTTCACGGACCTGTTGATCACCTGGCTGTTCAAGATCACCACCGGCGCCGGGAACTACTACTACCTGGCCTCCGTGGTGGGCATTCTGGTGTTCGTGGTGGTGGCCGTCATCTCCCTGATTGTCTACAATGTGCTGCCGTCCATTAAGAACGAGGAGGATTTCCAGTGATGAGTGAAAAGCGTGTTGAGCCTTCCTCCGCACCGGTGCAGCAGCATATGGGACTGAAGGCATCCCGTGCCATCTCCAACACGGCCATCTATGTGCTGCTGGTCATCATCAGTGTCATCTGGCTGATTCCCTTTGTCTGCATTGTACTGCAGTCCTTCCGGGTGGAGTCCACCTGGCAGGTGGGCTATGTGATTCCCCAGAAATGGGGCCTGGATAACTACCGGAACCTCCTCCAGACGGACTTTACCCGCTGGTATCTGAACACCTTCATCATTGCGCTGATCACCGCTGTGCTGCAGACCGTGATTGTGCTCTGCATGAGCTACACCCTGTCCCGCTTCCGCTTCAAGATGCGCGGCCCGCTGATGCGGTTCATGCTGATCCTCGGCATGTTCCCCGGCATGCTGACCATGATCATCCTCTACCGCGTGCTGAAGGATCTGGGCATGACCCAGGAGAATGCGGTGCCCGGCCTGATTCTGGTTTACATCGCCTCCTCCGGCATGGGCTACTACGTCTCCAAGGGTTTCTTCGACACCATCCCCAAGTCCCTGGATGAGGCGGCCCGAGTGGATGGCGCCACCCGCCTGCAGGTTCTGTACAAGATCATCCTTCCCCTGTCCAAGCCCATTGTCATCTACACGATTCTGACAGCCTTCATGGGCCCCTGGGGCGATTTCGTCTTTGCCCGCTACATCTCCTTTGGCGCTTCTGCCGGCAAAAACGTGGCCGTGGGATTGTACGACTGGCTGAGCAAGGACCAGATCAACAAGAGCTACACCATGTTCTGCGCCGGCGGCGTGCTGGTCGCCCTGCCCGTCACCATTCTCTTCATGTGCCTGCAGCGGTACTATGTGGAGGGCGTGACCGGCGGCGCCGTCAAGGGCTGATTCCGGAAGCGATCTGACAGATACTGAGCAAAGGAGCAACGCAAATGGCAAGTGTAAAGCTGACAGACGTCAAGAAAGTCTATGACAACAATGTCACCGCCGTCCACGATTTTAATCTGGAAATCCACGACAAGGAGTTTGTGGTTTTCGTCGGCCCATCCGGCTGCGGCAAGTCCACCACCCTGCGGATGATCGCGGGTCTGGAGGACATCTCCGGCGGTACGGTGGAGATCGACGGTGTGGTGGTGAACGACCTCCAGCCCAAGGACCGGGACATCGCCATGGTTTTCCAGAACTACGCCCTGTATCCCCACATGACGGTGTATGACAACATCGCCTTCTCCCTCCGCCTCAAGCACATGCCGGAGGATGAGATTTATGAGCGGGTCACCGGCGCGGCGGAGATTCTGGGCATCACCCAGTACCTCACCCGGAAGCCCAGGGCGCTCTCCGGCGGCCAGCGCCAGCGTGTGGCCATCGGCCGTGCCATGGTCCGCAACTCCAAGGTCTTCCTGATGGATGAGCCCCTGTCCAATCTGGATGCAAAGCTGCGCAACCAGATGCGTGCCGAGATCATCCTGCTGCGGAAAAAGCTGGATACCACCTTTGTGTACGTGACCCACGACCAGACCGAGGCCATGACCCTGGGCGACCGGATCGTGATCATGCGGGACGGCTATATCGAGCAGGTGGGCACCCCCACCGAGGTCTTTGAGCAGCCCCACAACACCTTCGTGGCCGGCTTCATCGGCGCCCCCATGATGAACATGGTACCTGCCCAGCTGAAGCGGGAGGGCCGCCAGATCACCGTGAGCCTGCTGGGTGCCGAAATTCCCGTCACCGGCGACAAGCTGGAGGAGCTGCTGGCCAAGGACGTGCACAGCGGTGAGATCCTGCTGGGTGTGCGGCCTGAGCACATGATGCTGGTGCACGAAGCCGGCCCCGACACCATCGCCGCCACCCTGGAGGTCAACGAGATGATGGGCAGCGAGCTGCATATGCACGTCATTGCGCCGGATGAGACCCGGCTCATTGTCCGGGTGCCCACGGTGAACCTCACCACCGAACAGCGGGAGCGTCTGGTCTACGGCGCCACGGTTCACCTCACCTTCGAGCCCAAGGTTATGCACTTCTTCGACAAGGAGAAAGGCACAAATCTGATCTACGGCTGAGTGCAAAACGCAAAAAGGACAGCAGTCCGGTTCAATCCGGGCTGCTGTTCTTATCTTCCGGGGATTGCAGCGGAGTTTTACTCTGTCATCCACGCAGGAGATGCAGCGTCCGCGGGGCATCCGCTTCCCAGTCGCTGCTGTTGGCTTCCACACTGACGGTGCCGTCATATCCGCTTTGCTTCAGTGCCTGCAGGAACCGGGTCAGGCCGTCTTCCGGCTCCACAGGCCAGACACGCCCTGCCGCCGCGGCCACGTGGACATGCCACAGGCCTGTCAGCCGGAGCAGGTCATACACAGGTTCTCCGCCCTTGGCCACATGGTAATAATCCGCCAGCAAGCCCACCGCCGGGTGATCTGCTGCCGCAGCAAAGGCCGCCGTTTCCGCCAGGGTGTTGAGCATATTGGTCTCCCCCGGGTTCAGCGGTTCCATGGCAATACGCAGCCCGTTGGCCCGGGCACAGTCGCCGGTGATGCGGGCTGCCTGCAGCAGGCGCCGCAGGGCCATGGGATAGGGCATGGTTTCCGGCCTTTGCCGGCTGCGCCCGGAGCCAAACACCGCTGTCTCCACGCCCAACCGGCGAAGTCTGGGCATGGTGCGCTGGAGCCATCTGTCGATCACGTCCCCGCTGTCTGCCATCAGGTTGATCTCCCCCGGGAACAGGCAGTTGCTCCGCAGCACCGGCAGACCGGATGCCTGGACATCGCACAGCGCAACCTCAAAAGCCGCATCCTCCATCCGTCCGATTTCCGTGGCATTGACCTCCAGGTAGTCGAAGCCCAGTCTTTTCACCCGCGCTGCCTGCTCCGGCCCTGCACAAAGTCCGATCTTCATTTATGCTGTCCCCGCTTTCACAGTTCGAAATCCACCCGTACAACCCTGCCCACAAAGGTCACATCCGGCAGCGAGAACGTCTCCGCCTCATACTCCCGCTGATAGGTCTGCAGCAGCACCGTGGTGTCGTTCAGGCGCTTGATCTTGCGCAGGTTCCGGTGCCCGGCGTACTCCACCAGCATCACGGCCCCGTCAATGGGGCTGTGGGCCGGCACCACCAGGGCCGTGTCCCCCTGGCAGATGCGGAAGCCCCGGAGACTGTCGTCCGGCGCCTTGAAGAAAAACACCTTGTCCGGCGCGGCGCCCTCGATCCGGCCGTCCAGTATGGGCACCAGCCGGTGCTCCACCGCCTGCATCACCGCGTTGTAGACCGGCACGTTCTTCAGCACGCTCTGCAGGGCGTCCAGCCACACCGAGCCCGTCACCGTTTCGTCCTTCTGTTCCTCCGCCTTCTTCTTTGCCGGCTGGGCCTTCCTCTCCTGGGCCTGCTGGGCCATGGCCGGCTGCACCTGGGCCAGGTCCACCGTGGACGCGATGTCATCCAGGGTAAAGTCCGCCTCGGTCTGCTGGCGAAGGCCGATGGTGCGCAGGATGCGGCGGGCCTGGTCGTCCGCAATGATCCGCGTGCCGGCCTCCACCGCCATGATATAGCTCTCGCTGACCCCGCACTTCTTTGCCACCTGTTTCGGGGTCATCTTCTGCCGGATCCGCTCTGTGCGGATCAGATCGCCCAATCGCGACATACTCTCTCCTCCTGATTATTCCAGATCCCGGATCAGGGCTTCCACCTGCTCCGGCAACGGGCCGTCCACACAGGCACGGAAGCGCTCTTTCCGGACGGGGTCATGGGCCTTCAGGTATCCGTGAATGGCCTCCGCACGCTGCATTCTGCCGTAGAGGGCATACCACACCAGCCAGTCCTCCAGGGCTCCCAGGGCCACCGGCACCCCCAATACCGACACGGTTTCCACCGCTGTGTGTTCATTCACCACCGCCCGCAGGCCGCAGTCAAAGCACATGCCGGCGCTCAGGTCGATGTCCGCGCCGTCGAAGTGGAAGGAAGCCCGGTACAGTCCCTCCTCCATCTCCACCCCGGAACACATGCCCAGGCGGCGAAGCACCCGGTCTGCCTCCTCCTCCTCCTCCAGGGGTACCACCACGTCGAAATCATGGTAGACGTCCAGAATCCCCTTCTGGCAGAGCAGCCAGCTGGCGCCCAGGCTGTAGTGGATCCCGGCGGCGTTCAGCTTCTCCGCCATCCGTTTCAGCGCCTTCTCCTTCAGTGCCATGACAAGCGCCTCCTCTCCCGTCCATTGTAGCGCATATTTTTCCTGATGACAAGGGATTTCATGCTTGCCTTTTCTCAGGTCTGTGGTATGATGAAACCAGCACTTCATGCACATAAGGAGGCTTTGCCATGCTTGCAAAAACACCCCCCATGGGATTCAACACCTGGAATACCTTTGGCGACCGCATTGATGAGACCCTGATCCGGGAGAGCGCCGACGCCATGATCGGCACCGGTCTGGCCGCTGCAGGCTATGAGTACCTGGTCATCGACGACTGCTGGTCCGAGTATCTTCGGGATCCCCAGACCCATCGCATCGTGGCCAACCACAGGAAGTTCCCCAACGGCATGAAGGTCGTGGCCGACTACGTCCACAGCCGGGGCCTGAAGTTCGGCATGTACTCCTGCAACGGCGTGCGCACCTGCGCGGACTATCCCGCCTCCTTCGGCCACGAGTTCCTGGATGCGGAGACCTTCGCCTCCTGGGGCGTGGACTATCTGAAATACGACAACTGCTACCGCCCCGCCACCGCAAACATGCGGATGCTCTACGCCCGCATGGGCATGGCACTGCGGGCCTCCGGTCGGGAGATCCTCTTTTCCGCCTGCAACTGGGGCCAGGAGGATTCCTGGGACTGGATGCGCGCATGCGGCGCCCACATGTATCGCTCCACCGGCGACATCTTTGACAACGCGGCCAGCTACCGCAACATCGCCGTGAGCCAGATCCCCCACCTCAACGCCTCCGCCCCCGGCTGCTTCAACGACATGGACATGCTCACCGTGGGCATGTACGGCAACGGCCTGGTGGGCACCACCGGCTGCGGCGACGCGGACTACCGGAGCCAGTTTGCCCTCTGGTGCCTCTTCTCCTCCCCCCTGATGCTGGGCTGTGATATCCGAAAGATGTCCCCCTTCATCCACGACCTGGTGACCAACCGCGAGCTTATCGCCATCAACCAGGACGAGGAGGCCCGGCCGCCCATCTTCCTGAGCGACAGCAACCCCCAGTGCCCCGGGGACCGCATCATCTGCCTGAAGTTCCTCTCCGGCGGCGACTATGCCCTGGGCCTGTTCAACATTTCCGAGGAGGACAAGGAGCTGCACGTGCTGTTCGAGGACGCCGGGCTGCCCTTTGACTCCGGCTACGGGCTGCGGCTGCAGAACGTCTTCACCGGCGAGGACGCCGGCTTCTTCCGGGAGTATTTCCGGGTGAAGGTGCCTGCCCACGACTGCGCCATCTACCGCGCCCGTCTGGCCCGGTCATGAGCTGCGCCGAGTGCGGGAAAGCCCCCCTGACCCAGGTGGAGACCGGACTGACCCGGAAGCTCATCAACCGGGGCGCCGTGTCCTGTTACTGCCTGGCCTGCCTGGCCAAGCGTTTCCGGGTGAGCCAGGAGCAGCTCCTGGAGATGGCCGAGGCCTTCCGGGCCAGCGGCTGCACCCTCTTCCGCTGAGGCCTTCACAAAAGGAATCCCTGCCCACGGGCCGGGATTCCTTTTTTCGTCTCCTCACCGCCGGAGAAAGCGCAGCTTTGGCCGGAGCCGCCGCTGCCAGATCACCCCCAGCGGGGTCAGCAGTCGGTCGAAGAGCAGCAGACAGACCACCAGGGCCGCGAAGAAGAGGACGGTCATCCACCGGCCCATCTCCCCGAAATCCGCCGCGATGGCGTCCATATGCAGCAGGAAGATCAGCATGGAGTACATCAGGCCCACGCAGGCGGCGAAGAGCACCGTTTTCAGCGCCAGCCGCAGGATTTTTCCCCGGACGCGGGCCTCCAGAGGAGCCTTTGCCGCGGGCCACCAGCCCACAAAGAGGTACAGGAAGGCGGCCTCCTTGTCCATCCCCAGCAGCAGGGCAGTGAGGGCTGTCACCAGCCAGGTGCCCCAGGCCGCCCGCCGGGAAAACTCCATGTACACAGGCAGCAGCAGGGCGGAGGCCAGCAGCGGGGCGATATACGTGGCGATGGGGATCAGGCCGCCCGAGAGCATCAGCACCACGGACAGGGCTGCCGTCATCCCGCAGAAGGCCGTGAGGGTGCTTTTCCGCCGTCCCATGGCCCGGTTTTCAGAGGACAATGCGCCTCCCCCCTTTCGATGAGAAAAGGGAGCCTCCGCTCCGGAAGCTCCCTTCAGGTTAACCTTACAGCTGGGGACCGGCCGCCACCAGGGCCTTGCCGGCTTCGTTGCCCTCGTACTTGACGAAGTTCTTGATGAAGCGGGCCGCCAGATCCTTGGCCTTCTCCTCCCACACAGCGGGATCGGTGTAGGTGTCCCGGGGATCCAGGATGGCCGGGTCCACGCCGGGCAGCGCGGTGGGCACTTCGAAGTTGAAGTAGGGGATCATCTTGGTGGGGGCGTCCTTGATGGCGCCGGAGAGGATGGCGTCGATGATGCCGCGGGTGTCACGGATGGAGATCCGCTTGCCGGTGCCGTTCCAGCCGGTGTTCACCAGGTAGGCCTTGGCGCCGCTCTGCTCCATGCGCTTCACCAGCTCCTCGGCGTACTTGGTGGGATGCAGCTCCAGGAAGGCCTGGCCGAAGCACGCGGAGAAGGTGGGGGTGGGCTCGGTGATGCCCCGCTCGGTGCCCGCCAGCTTGGCGGTGAAGCCGGAGAGGAAGTAGTACTTGGTCTGCTCAGGGGTCAGCACAGAGACGGGGGGCAGCACGCCGAAGGCGTCCGCGGACAGGAAGATCACGTTCTGGGCGGCGGGGCCGGCAGAGATGGCGCGGACCTTCTTCACGATGTTCTCGATGTGCTCGATGGGGTAGGAAACCCGCGTGTTCTCGGTGACGCTCTTATCGTGGAAGTCGATATGGCCTTCCGCGTCCAGGGTCACATTCTCCAGCAGGGCGTTGCGGCGGATGGCATGGTAGATGTCAGGCTCGGACTCGGCGTCCAGGTCGATCACCTTGGCGTAGCAGCCGCCCTCGAAGTTGAACACGCCCTTGTTGTCCCAGCCGTGCTCGTCGTCACCGATCAGGAGACGCTTAGGATCTGTGGAAAGGGTGGTTTTGCCCGTGCCGCTGAGACCGAAGAAGATAGCCGTGTGCTCACCGTTCATATCGGTGTTGGCAGAGCAGTGCATGGAGGCAATGCCCTGAAGCGGCAGATAGTAGTTCATCATGGAGAACATACCCTTCTTCATCTCACCGCCGTACCAGGTGTTCAGGATAACCTGCTCACGGGAGGTGATGTTGAAGATAACTGCCGTCTCGGAATTGAGGCCCAGTTCCTTGTAGTTCTCAACCTTTGCCTTGGATGCGCAGTAAACTTTGAAATCAGGCTCGAAGTTTGCCAGTTCCTCTTCGGTTGGCTTGATGAACATATTGCGGACAAAGTGTGCCTGCCATGCAACTTCCATGAAGAAGCGCACTGCCATGCGGGTATCCTTGTTGGCGCCGCAGAATGCATCCACCACATAGAGATTCTTGTTGGAGAGCTGCTTGAGAGCGATCTCTTTGCAGGCTGCCCAGGCTTCCTGGGTTGCAACATGGTTGTCGTTCTTATAGCCCTCGGTAGTCCACCAAACGGTGTCCTTGGAGTTCTCGTCCATGACGATGAACTTGTCCTTGGGGGAACGGCCGGTGTAGATACCGGTCATAACATTGACTGCATCCAGTTCGGTCAGCTTGCCCACATCGTAGCCGGTGAGGGACGGGTCCATCTCATCCTTGAAAAGCTGCTCATAGGAGGGATTGTAATAGATTTCCTTGGTGCCGGTAATGCCATACTTGGTCAGGTCAAGATTTGCCATTATATATACTCCTTACATAAAAGAATTAACAGGGAATGGGATTGCTCAGCCGAAAACAGAGAGCAGGAATCCTGCAGCGATGGCAGAGCCGATAACGCCTGCCACGTTGGGGCCCATAGCGTGCATCAGCAGGAAGTTGGTCTTGTTATACTTCCGGCCCACATCCTGGGAAACACGTGCTGCCATCGGCACTGCAGATACGCCCGCAGAACCGATCAGCGGGTTGATCTTCTTACCGGAACCGTAATACATCGCGACGCCGCCCAGAAGACCGCCGATGGTGGAAATGGAGAATGCGA
>JAFWSH010000006.1 GCA_017519405.1 Clostridia bacterium | reverse complement strand
ATGGTGCCGATGTTCACATGGGGCTTCGTCCGCTGGAATTTCTCCTTTGCCATGGGGTTTTTCCTCCTCTGAATTATACGCTCATATCACTTTTTGGTGTGCTCACCGATCATCTTCTCCGCCAGGGACTTGGGCACTTCCTCATAGTGGTCAAACTGCATGGTGAACATGCCGCGGCCCTGGGTGCGGGAACGGAGGTCGGTGGTGTAACCGAACATCTCGGACAGGGGAACAAAGGCGTGGATGATCTGGTCCTGGCCCCGCACCTCGGTGCCGTCCACACGGCCGCGGCGGCTGGAGATGTTCCCCAGCACATCGCCCAGGTACTGGTCGGGCACGATGACCTCCACCTTCATCACAGGCTCCATCAGGCAGGGATCCGCCTTGGCCATGGCCGCCTTGAAGGCCATGGAAGCGGCGATCTTGTAGGCTGCCTCGGAGGAGTCCACGTCGTGGTAGGATCCGTCGAAGACGTTGGCCTTGAAGCCCACCACCTCGAAGCCGGCCAGGGGGCCCGCCTTGGCGGACTCCTGAATGCCCTGGTCGATGGGGGCGATGAATTCCTTCGGGATGGAACCGCCGATGGTCTTGTTCTCGAAGGAGTAGGGCTCGCCGGGGGCCGTGGGCTCGATCTCGATCCAGCAGTGGCCGTACTGGCCGTGGCCGCCGGTCTGGCGCACGAAGCGTCCCTCGGCCTTGGCCGCCTTGCGGATGGTCTCCTTGTAGGTGACCCGGGGACGGCCCACCGTGGCTTCCACCTTAAACTCGCGCAGCAGGCGGTCCACGATGATTTCCAGGTGAAGCTCGCCCATGCCCGCGATGATGGTCTGACCGGAGTCGGGGTTGGTGTAGGTCTTGAAGGTGGGATCCTCCTCGGCCAGCTTCAGCAGCGCCATGGTCATCTTCTCCTGGCCCGCACGGGTCTTGGGCTCGATGGCCACCTCGATGACCGGATCCGGGAACTCCATGGACTCCAGGATGATCTGATCCTTCTCATCGCACAGGGTGTCACCGGTGGTGGTGTCCTTCAGGCCGATGATGCCGGCGATCTCGCCGGTATACAGGTCGTTGATTTCCTCGCGGGTGTTGGCGTGCATCAGCATGATGCGGCTGATGCGCTCCTTTTTCTGCTTGGTGGAGTTGAGGACGTAGGAACCCGCGGCCACATGGCCGGAGTAGACCCGGACAAAGGCCAGACGGCCCACAAAGGGATCCGTCATGATCTTGAAGGCCAGGGCGGAGAAGGGTTCGTCGTCCGAGGGGTGGCGCTCCATTTGCACCTTGGGATCATCCACCGCCGTGCCCCGGATCGCCGGAATGTCCAGCGGGGAGGGCATGTAGTCGATGATGTTATCCAAGAGCATCTGGACACCCTTGTTGCGGTAAGACGTACCGCACATCACGGGATTCATCTCACAGGCGATGGTGGCCTTCCGGATGGCAGCGCGGATCTCCTCTTCGGTGAAATCCTCGCCCATGGTCTCCAGATAGCGCTCCATCAGGCTCTCGTCCGATTCCGCCACTTTCTCCAGCAGAATCTCGCGGTAGCGCTGGGCTTCCTCCAGCATGTCTGCCGGAATCTCCTCATCGCGCACGTCCTTGCCCTGGTCGTCATAGTAGACCTCCGCCCGCATGCGGATCAGGTCCACGATGCCGCGGAAGGTGTTCTCCTTGCCGATGGGCAGCTGGATGGCCACTGCGTTGGAGGCCAGGCGGTCCTTCATCATCTGGATGCAGAGGAAGAAGTCCGCGCCGGTGATGTCCATCTTGTTCACATAGGCCATGCAGGGGACGTGATAGGTTCTGGCCTGCTTCCAGACCGTCTCGGACTGGGGCTCCACGCCGCCCTTGGCAGCGAAGACGCACACCGCGCCGTCCAGCACCCGCAGGGAGCGCTCCACCTCCACGGTGAAGTCCACGTGTCCGGGGGTGTCGATAATGTTGATGCGGTAGGTCTTGTCCTTGTTCTGGGCGTCGTGGGGATCGTGCCAGATGCAGGTGGTGGCGGCGGAGGTGATGGTGATGCCGCGCTCCTGCTCCTGGACCATCCAGTCCATGGTGGCCGCGCCGTCGTGCACCTCGCCGATGCGATGGGTTTTGCCGGTGTAGAAAAGAATGCGCTCTGTGGTTGTCGTCTTGCCCGCATCAATGTGGGCCATGATGCCAATATTGCGCACCCGGTCCAGCGGATGGCTCCTGGGCATATATGTGTACGCTCCTTTCGGGGGATGGGAAGATGATTACCAGCGATAGTGGGCGAAAGCCTTGTTGGCCTCGGCCATCCGATGCATCTCTTCCTTGCGCTTCACAGCAGCGCCGGTGTTGTTGGAGGCGTCGAGGAGTTCTCCGGCCAGACGCTCGGCCATGGTCTTCTCACCGCGCTTGCGGGCGAAGTCCACGATCCAGCGCAGGGCCAGGGTCTGCCGGCGCTCGGGACGGATTTCCATAGGCACCTGGTAGGTGGCGCCGCCCACACGGCGGGCCTTCACCTCCAGGGAGGGGGCGACATTGGCCAGCGCGGCCTGGAACACCTCATTGGCTTCCTTGCCGGTCTTCTGGGCCACCTGCTCAAACGCCTCGTAGCACACCGCCTGGGCGATGCCGCGCTTGCCGTCGAGCATGATCTGATTGATGAGCTTGGTCACCACCGTGTTCCCGTAGACAGGATCCGGCAGCACCTCACGCTTGGGAATAAAACCGCGACGGGGCATGATATCCCTCCTGAATTCATCGTTTCCCGCGGAAGCTTGTCCGCGGATCCGTCCGCTCCGGGTGGGTCTCCCGGCCGGTCGGCCTGTTGGGGGTCAGCAGGCACGGCTTCCCGGTTCCATCACGCGCGTCAGCATCACGCGTGTCCGCCCCTTGCCCGGGGCGGGGCGCTCAGGCGGTCATCGCGGCTCTGTCCCTCCCCGGTTCCAGGGGGAGAAACGCGGCCGCGTGCCGGCAAAAGAGCGTCTCGAACGGTTGGTTTGCCGTGTCAACAGGCTTACTTCTTCGGCCGTTTGGCGCCGTAGCGGGAACGGGCCTGCATGCGCTTGGCCACACCGGCGGTATCCAGCGCGCCGCGGATGATGTGGTAACGCACGCCAGGCAGATCGCGCACACGGCCGCCGCGGATCAGCACCACGCTGTGCTCCTGCAGATTGTGTCCCTCGCCGGGGATGTAGCAGGTGCCCTCGATGGAGTTGGTCAGGCGGATACGGGCGATCTTGCGAAGAGCGGAGTTCGGCTTCTTGGGCGTCTTGGTTTTGACGCTCAGGCACACGCCGCGCTTCTGCGGGCAGCCCTGCAGAATCGGAGCGGTGGACTTGTTGGCAGCCTTCTCCCGTCCTTTGCGAACCAGCTGATTGATTGTGGGCATGGAAGCACCTCCAAAGTAGTATCCACAATTTTCCGCAACCCTCGGAAACTTGCAGCAATGTTGGAATGAAGGATCAGGCCCCGAGACCCGCCGCCGCCGCGCCGATGTCGACGCCGCAGGCCTGGCCCAGCTCCTTCATGGTGGGCACCCTGGTCACCGGCACCCCGGCTGCGTCAGCCGCCAGGACGATCCGCTGATACAGGAACGTGTCCGCATCGTTGGCCACATACACCCGCTTGAGGGTTCCGGCCTTCAGGGCGCGCAGCACCTGCTTGGTCCCCACCACACGGTTTCCGCCGGTTTTCAGCGCTTCCATCCGGTCATCCCTCCTTGCTCTGTCAGGCGCGCCTTAAAAAGGAGAACCTGCCAAAGTGCAGTATTCAACCTCTGCATTTTAGCCTATGATCCCCTGTTTGTCAATGGCTTTTTCGAGGTTTTCGGGTGGATTTCGAGGGTTGTTTCAGGCTCCGGCCCTTGCGTTTTGTCTTCAAAAACATATAATGTAGGGGCAGTGAAGTCCTCCGGGCATACGGCCCGCAGGCACCATACCAGGGGAGGAACAGCAGCATGAGAGCATTGATCCTGAATTCCGGTCTGGGCACCCGCATGGGGGTGCTGACCTCGGAGCACCCCAAGTGCATGACGGAGATCTCTCCCCGGGAGACGATCCTGTCCCGGCAGCTGAACCAGATCGCAGAGGCGGGCATCAAGGAAGTGGTGATCACCACGGGGCTTTTTGCCGATGTGCTGGAGAACTATTGCCTGAGCCTGGACCTGCCCCTGCACTACACCTTCGTGCCCAACCCGGTGTTCCGGGAGACCAACTACATCTACAGCATCTACTGCGCCCGGGAATACCTGGACGACGACATTCTGCTGATGCACGGGGACCTGGTGTTCGAGAACGGGGTGGTGGACCGGGTGCTGGCCCATGAGGGGTCCTGCATGGCGGTCTCCTCCACCCTGCCCCTGCCGGAGAAGGACTTCAAGGCTGTGCTCCGGGACGGACAGGTGGTGAAGGTGGGCATCGAATTCTTTGAGCACGCGGTGGCGGCTCAGCCCCTCTACAAGCTCCTGCGGGCGGACTGGCGGAAATGGCTGGAGAGCATCGCCGCCTTCTGCGAGCGGGGGGAGCGGAAGGTCTACGCGGAGAACGCCCTGAACGTGCTGGACGGGGCCTGTGGGATCGCCGCCCTGGACGTGGGGGACATGCTCTGCGCCGAGATCGACAACCCGGAGGACCTGGCGGCGGTCTCCGGGCGGCTGCGGGAGGTGGAGAACCGGACGGTGTACCTGTGCTTCTCCACGGACATCCTTCACGGGGGACACATCGCCCTGATCCGCCGGGCCCGGCGCCTGGGCAAGCTGATCATCGGGGTGATGTCCGACGCGGCTGTGGCCTCCTACAAGCGCTTCCCCCTGGTGCCTTACGCTGACCGGGCGGCCATGTTCCAGAGCATCGCCGGGGTGTGGAAGGTGGTGGAGCAGAGGAGCCTGAGCTACCGGGAGAACCTGGAGAAGTACAAGCCGGACATGGTGGTCCACGGGGACGACTGGGTGACGGGCTTCCAGAAGCCCATTCGGGATGAGGTGGTTTCCATCCTGGCGGGCTACGGCGGGCGGCTGGTGGAGTTCCCCTACGCCCGGGACGACAAGTACCGGGAGCTGGAGCGCCGTGCCCGCTCGGACATCGCCATGCCGGACATCCGCCGGGGACGGCTGCGCCGGGCCATTGAGATCCAGGGGCTGATCACCGCCATGGAGGCCCACGACGGGCTCACGGGCCTGGTGGTGGAGAACAGCGTGGTCCACCAGGACGGGGGCGCCCACCAGTTCGACGCCATGTGGATCTCCTCCCTGTGCGACTCCACCGCCAAGGGCAAGCCGGACATCGAGCTGGTGGACATGACCAGCCGCTTCCGGACCATTGAGGACATCATGGAGGTGACCACCAAGCCCATCATCTTCGACGGGGACACCGGCGGGAAGACGGAGCACTTCGTCTACACGGTGCGCACCCTGGAGCGGCTGGGGGTTTCCATGGTGATCATCGAGGACAAGACGGGGCTGAAAAAGAACAGCCTCTTCGGCACGGAGGTGCAGCAGACCCAGGACTCCATCGAACACTTCTCCGCCAAGATCCGGGCGGGGAAGAAGGCCCAGAAGACCCGGGAGTTCATGATCTGCGCCCGGATCGAGAGCCTGATCCTGGAGCGGGGGATGGAGGACGCCCTGACCCGGGCCTTCGCCTTTGTGGAGGCTGGCGCGGACGCCATCATGATCCACAGCCGGAAGAAGGATCCGGCGGAGATCTTCGAGTTCCTGGAGAAGTTCCGGGCCAAGGACCAGGCCACGCCGGTAGTGCTGGTGCCCACCAGCTTCAACTCCGTGACGGAGGAGGAGTTCAAGGCCCGGGGCGCCAACGTGATCATCTATGCCAACCAGCTGATGCGGGCCACGGTGCCGGCCATCCAGAAGGCCGCCCGGATGATCCTGGAGAACCACCGGGCCCTGGAGTGCGACAGCATGCTGATGCCCTTCAAGGACATCATCCGGCTGATTCCGGCGGAGGAGTGAGCCATGGCGCAGCGATATATCCGGGTGGAGCCCCCCTACGGCGGGCTGGACGATCTGCTCCGGGAGGAGGGGGAGAAAACCCTGTTCCTGGTGTGTGACGAAGCCCTCCGCTTTCTGAGACTGAAGGCGTATTTCGACACCCTGGAAACGCGGCTGGGGATCCGGGCGGTGACCTTCAGCGACTTCGCCCCCAACCCGGCCTATGAGTCGGTGGTGAAGGGCGTGGTGGCCTTCCGGGCGGCGGGCACCCGCCTGATCCTGGCGGTGGGCGGCGGCTCGGCCATGGACGTGGCCAAGTGCATCAAGCTCTACGCCGACATGGATCCGGAGCGGAATTATCTGGAGCAGGAGATCCGGCCCAACGATGTGCGGCTGATGGCCCTGCCCACCACGGCGGGCACGGGCTCCGAGGCCACCCGGTTCGCGGTGATCTACTACAAGGGGGAGAAGCAGAGTGTGGCCCATGAGAGCTGCATTCCCGCCACGGTGCTCTTTGCGCCGGACACCCTGGAAACCTTGCCGGCCTACCAGCGCAAGAGCACGCTGCTGGACGCCCTGAGCCACGCGGTGGAGTCCTTCTGGTCGGTGAACAGCACGCCGGAGAGCCGGGACTTTGCCCGGGAGGCCATCCGGGCGATCCGGGAACACCTGCACGCGTACCTGGTCAATGAGGAGAAGGGCAACGAGGGCATGCTCCGGGCGGCGAACCTGGCGGGGCGGGCCATCAACATCACCCAGACCACGGCGGGCCACGCCATGTGCTACAAGCTCACCAGCCTGTACCGCCTGGCCCACGGCCACGCCGCGGCCCTGTGCAACAAGGCGCTGTTCCCCTGGCTGGCGGCGCACCCGGAGCGGTGCATCGACCCCCGGGGGGAGGCGTACCTGCGCCGGACGATGGAGGAGCTGGACGCGGCCCTGGGCTGCGCGTCGACGGAGGAGGCCGCGGCGCGCTTCGGTCAGCTGGTGGACAGCATGGCCCTGCCGGCCCCCGCGGCGAAGGCGGAGGACCTGCCGGTGCTGTGCCGGGGGGTGAACCCCGTGCGGCTGAAGAACTTCCCCGCCCGGCTGGAGGGGGAGGATATTGAGGAGCTGTACAGGGAGATCCTGGGACTATGATTCACGTCAAAGGAGAGAAGATTCATGAATAAACGCGCTCTGATCATCCTCATGCTGGTGCTGGCCCTGGTGCTTACCGGCTGCTCTTCAACGGGAGGAACCCCCGCTGCGGACGGCGGCAGTCCGGCGCAGGCCACGCAGGCCCCTGCCAACGGCTTCGAGAAGTTCCGTGAGGGGAACAAGATCGGCGTGCGCAAGGGCGGCGAGCTCATCGCGGACGCGGTCTGGGACAGCGTTGTGGAGAAGGAGATCGACGGCAAGCACTACTTCTTCGTCACCCTTCAGGGCAATCCGGACCGGGAGGGCCTCATCCTGGAAAACGGCGACATGGTGGTGGAACCCACCTGGGCCTACCTCCTCTACAAAGGGGACCACATCGCGGTGGGCAGCATGAAGGGCGACACGAAAAACTATCACCTGATCGACATGGATACGGGGAAAACCATCCTGGTCTCCCAGGACTATGTGGAGATGGTGTCCGGGGACTATGCCGTTATCCGCAAATTCGGCGGCACCAGCACCTACGGCATGCTGCAGATCAGCACAGGGAAGAAGATCGGCGGCTTTGACTTCACGTCGGTGCCGGAGATCCTCCCCGGCATCGGCTTCCTGGGGCAGACCAAGGACCATGACAAGCTGTTCATGAGCCTGAGCGGGAAGACGGTGTCCTCCAGGGGAATCAAATTCCTGGAGAAGGAGGGGCTGATCCTCTCCAACGCCCACGGCGGCCAGGAGGTCTACGACACGGACATGAACCTGCTGGGCAGCTTTGTGGTCTTCGGGGACGGATACCGTACGGAGGACGGGCGGCTGGTGTTCACCGGAAAGACCGTGCTGGGCGGGGTCCAGCAGGACAGCCTGTTCTTCGACGCCACCAATAAAACCTGGAAGGTGATCCCGGGGGCCGCAAAGCTCCACCTCTTCTCCGACGGCATGGCCATCATCGAGAACAGTGACCACAGGTTCGGCTACATCGATGACCGGGGCGGGATCGCCTACGACTACCAGTTCGAGGACGCGGAGGACTTCAAGAACGGCCAGGCCCAGGTGGTGGAGAACTACAGAAGGAAAACCATCGAGAAGCGGTACGCCCCGGAGGAGAGCAACGAGGCCGCCGCCCAGGCTGCCCCGGACAAGACGGCGGTCTACACCCCCGGGCGGATCGTCCAGCTGGGGAACTACTACGGCGACATCACCTGGATTGTACTGGACCAGAAGGATGGCGCCGTGCTCCTCATCGCCCAGAATGTGCTGGAGTACAAGTCCTTTCACAGCTATGACTACAACAAAAAGGTCTCGGCTGACTGGGCCAGCTGCTCCCTGCGGAACTGGCTGAACAACGATTTCATCCGGTCAGCGCTCCCCGCGGTGAGCGGGATGATCCTTCCCACCGCCACCGGCCCGTCCACCGAGGACAAGGTCTTCCTGCTGAGCAAGGCGGAGTTTGAGCAGTATCGGAGCCTGCTGAGGGCCGAGCCCAAGTACACCGCCCACGCCCAGGAAGCCCGGAAGAAGCACGCCGTGGTGACCCCCAAGTCCTCCTGGTGGCTGCTGCGGGATTCCACCGCCACCCAGCTGGTGTATACATCCAGCTACTCCGTCCTGAGCAGTTTGACCCAGACGGGCTATACCGGGGTGCGCCCGGCCATGTGGATCAGCCTGGACGCCCTGGAGTGAGGGACGAAATCAGGGACGGAAGCGAGGAGAGGGACAGTGAACGTCAAGGACTTTGTGGAGATCCTGGGGGCGGACTTCTGGACCGGGGTGCCGGACAGCCAGCTGAAGGCCCTGTGCAACTATCTGATGGCCACGTACGGCATCGACGGACGGCACCACATCATCGCGGCCAACGAGGGCAACTGCGCGGCACTGGCGGCGGGCTACCACCTGGCCACCGGGAAGGTGCCGGCGGTGTACATGCAGAACAGCGGCGAGGGCAACATCATCAACCCGGCGGCGTCCCTGCTGAACGGGAAGGTGTACGCCATCCCGGTGATCTTTGTGGTGGGCTGGCGGGGGGAGCCCGGGGTCCACGACGAGCCCCAGCACATCTGGCAGGGGGAGATCACGCTGAAGCTGCTGGAGGACATGGACATCGCCGCCTTTGTGGTGGGCCCGGACACCACCCGGGAGGCGCTGGCGGAGCAGATGGCCCGGTTCCGGGAGCTCCTGGCCCGGGGGAAGGACGTGGCCTTCGTCATCCGCAAGGGCGCCCTGACGGACGCGCCGAAGGTGACCTACGAAAACAGCTTCACTCTGCGCCGGGAGGAGATCATCCGGCACATCGCGGCGGCCTCCGGGGACGACCCCATTGTGTCCACCACCGGCAAGGCCAGCCGGGAGCTGTTTGAGATCCGGGAGGCCGCCGGGCAGGGCCACGGGAACGACTTCCTGACGGTGGGCTCCATGGGCCACGCCTCCTCCATCGCCCTGGGCATCGCCCTGCAGAAGCCGGAGGAGCGGGTCTGGTGCATTGACGGGGACGGAGCGGCCCTGATGCACATGGGGGCCATGGCGGTGATCGGCGCCCAGCGGCCGGCGAACCTGATCCACATCGTCATCAACAACGGCGCCCACGAGACGGTGGGGGGCATGCCCACCGTGGCGGGACAGGCGGACCTCACCGCCGTGGCGAGGGCCTGCGGCTACCCCAGCGCCGTCTGCGTGGACAGCTTCGAGGCCCTGGACCGGGCGCTGGAGGCCGCGAAAGCCGCCGGCAGCCTGTGCTTCATCGAAGTAAAAAGCGCCATTGGTGCCCGGGACGACCTGGGTCGTCCCACCACCACGGCGCTGGAAAACAAGGAACGGTTCATGGCAAGGCTCCGGCAGGGCAAGCCCTGAGGCCGCCCTTCCGGATGATGCCGCCCCGCCCGGGGCGGTGTTTTTTATGTATGGGCAGCGTTGACCTCCTCCGGCTCCCGGTAGGTGGGGAGCAGCCGGTGCAGGCAGGCCTTCACGTCGCCCCGGGTCTCGATGCAGCGGTGGAGCTCCGCCATCATGGGCTCGATCTCCGCCCAGCTGTGGCCCTCGGGCTTGGCGATGAAGATCTTTTCCCTGCTGGTGGCGGTGGAGTTCTCCTCGCTGCGCAGGAGCTCCTCATAGAGCTTCTCCCCGGGGCGCAGGCCTGTGTAGACGATCTGCTCCTTCCCGGTGCCGTAGAGCTGAATCATCTGCTCCGCCAGGTCCTTGATCTTCACGGGCTCCCCCATGTCCAGGATGTACAGTTCACCGCCCTTGGCCATGGAGGCCGCCTGCAGCACCAGGGAGGCCGCCTCCGGGATGGTCATGAAGTAGCGGATGATGTCCGGGTGGGTCAGGGTGACGGGCCCGCCGGCCTTGATCTGCCGCTCAAAGATGGGCACCACGGAGCCGTGGCTCCCCAGCACATTGCCGAAGCGCACCGTCATGAAGGCGGTGTTCCCGTGGGGCATGGCCCCCACGATCAGCTCCGCCATGCGCTTGCTGGCGCCCATGACGTTGGTGGGGTTCACCGCCTTGTCGGTGGAGATGAGCACAAAGCGCTCGGCCCCGGCGTCCCGGGCGGCGCAGGCAGTGTTGTAGGTGCCGAACACATTGTTCAGCACCGCCTGCTCCGGGCTGCCCTCCATCAGGGGCACATGCTTGTGGGCGGCGGCGTGGATCACGATGTGGGGCTTGTACATGGCCATGACGTGGCACAGGCTGTCCGGATCCCGGACGCTGCCCACCTCCAGCACCACCGTGTTGCGCACGATCTCCCCGTAGCGCTCCTTCAGCTCGAAATACAGATCGTACATGTAGTTCTCGCTGATGTCGTAGAGCACCAGCTTCTCCGGGGTGAAGGCCAGGATCTGCCGGCAGAGCTCCGCCCCGATGGAGCCGCCCCCGCCGGTGACCAGCACCCGCTTGCCGGTGAAGAAATTGTGGGCCTCGGTCATGTCCAGGTGGGTCTCAGGGCGGCCCAGCAGGTCGGCGATGTTGACCTCCCGGGCGGCCGCGCCCTTCATGTCCTGGGCGGAGGTGAACATCCGCACCTTGCAGCCCGTGGCCAGGGCCTCCTCGATGAGGCCGGTGAGGCTTCCCTTGGGGGTGGCGATGGCGATGATGATCTCCTCCGCGCCGGTGCGCCGCACATGCTCCGCCAGGGCATCGGTGCCGCCCACCACGGGCACCCGGGCAATATCGCTGCCCACCTTCTCCGGGTCGTCATCCACCACGGCCACCGCCGCGGCGTCCCCGTAGCGCCCGTTCTGGATGTCCCGGATGACGGTGGCGCCGCCATAGCCCGCGCCCACCACCAGAATGCGCTTCCTGCTCTCCCGGGCACGCCGCCTCAGGCCGCTGTCCTGCATCCGGAAGACAAAGCGGCTGCCCAGGAGCACAAAGGCCGAGCTCAGCCACTGCATAAAGTAGATGGACCGGGACATCAGCAGCACGTTGGTCTCCTTCTGGGTGCCCAGGGCCATCTTCGTCACCAGGGCGGCCAGGAAAGTCACGGCGGTGCCGGCCAGGGTGGAGAGGATGATCCGCAGGAAGGTTTCCACCGAGGCGTATTTCAGGATGGTGCGGTACACCCCGTTCAGCCAAAGGGCCGCCACGGTGGTGACCACCAGAATGGGGATGGTGCGCCACATCTGGGTTGCATAGGCCGCAGGCGCCTCCATGTCGAAGCGCAGCTGCAGGGAGAGGATCATGCTGCCCGCCACAATTACCGTGTCCAGCAGGATCCAGAGCAGCGTTTTCTTGGATTTGATGGGATCCACCTTCTTTTAAATCAATGGTCCGGGGCTGACCGGTCTCAGGCGTCCGCGCCCGTCTCCTCCGCCCAGCGGAAGTTCTCCCGGCCGGCCCCCAGCTCGAAGTGACATTTCACAATCCCCAGGTCCACCTTCAGCAGGCTGCCGAAGTGCCCGGCGCCGGCGGTGACGACGCTGCCATCCGACAGGGTAAAGCGGAAGCGCTGCTGATTCACGGCGGTGGGGGCCAGCAGGGCTGCCTCCACTCCCCGGCGGAACCAGGCCGGAGCATCCTCCGCCGGGCTGCTCACCTGGGCCGCGGTCTTGCTGCGCCGGGGGCTGCCCTGGGTCTTTCCGTAGCCCAGGGAGATGACGATGACCTCCCGCTCCCCGGGCTTCACCGCCGCATTGCTCTTTCCCCGGGTCAGGGCCACCCAGCAGGTGTTCAGGCCCATGGCCTGGGCTTTCAGCACCAGCTGCTCCCCCCAGTAGCCGCAGCGCTCCTCCAGGTCCGGGGCCTTCTCCCCCACCAGGGCGATGTAGTTGTCCGCATGCTCAAAGCGGCCGTAGTGGGCCATGCGGGAGGAAAAGCATCCGGGCTCGTCATAAAAAACCTGCACATTCAGCCGGCCGGCCCGGTTGACCTCCTGCACGCAGCGGTCCAGCTCCGCCCGGACCTCCGGCGGGATCTTCTTCTCCAGATACTGCCTGACGCTGTGTCTCAACCGGATCACATCCATGGCATTCCCGATGTCCAGCATGTTTTCGCCTCCCCGCCCTTTTTCTTCCGCCTGCCCGCAATCCCCGGCTTCCCGGTCAGGCAGAGATGGATGAAACAGTCTGAAAGATTGTAGTATGTCCGCCCCCAATTGTCAATCACCCGTCGGCCCGCAGTCCCCTCCCCCCGGTCCGCCCGGGCCGCATCCACAGAAAAACAGAAGGGCAGGCCGGACGCCCTTCTGTTCTTCCTGCAGTCCCGCTGTCCGCCGCAGCCGTGCCGGGCCCTCAGCCCCGGTTTACGCTGCGGATGAAGCGGTCAAAGGCCGCCTGGCCCTCGGGATTGCGCTTGTAGACCCCGGCATGCTCCAGCACCCGGGCAAAAACCCGTCCGGTCTCCAGCCTGAGGATCTCCCGGACGTTCTCCGGGGTGAAGCTGTAGCGGCCCTTCAGCTCCTCCGCCCAGGCCGCATGCTTCTCCAACTCGCCGGTGAGGGGTGCGCCGCTGGTGAGGGCTTCCGCCACCCCGGAGAGCTCCTGCTTCAGCCGGGCCGGCAGCACCGCCAGCCCCATCACCTCAATCAGGCCGATGTTCTCCTTCTTGATGTGGTGGAGTTCGGCGTGGGGGTGGTAGACCCCCAGGGGATGCTCGGCCGTGGTGATGTTGTTGCGCAGCACCAGGTCCAGCTCGTAGTCCTCCCCCCGGCGGCGGGCGATGGGGGTGATAGTGTTGTGGGGCACGCCCTCCGTCTCCGCCAGGATGAAGGCGGCCTCGTCGGTGTAGTCGCGCCAGCAGCGGAGGATGTGGTCCGCCAGGTCTGCCAGCCGCTGCCGGTCCGCGCCTGTGAGCCGGATCACGCTGAGGGGCCATTTCACGATGCCCGCCCGGACGTCCTCATAGCCCGCGAACTGCACCGTCCGCTCCACCGGCGCCTTCTCCATGGGGAAGGTGAAATGCCCGCCCTGGAAGTGCTCATGGCTCAGGATGCTGCCTCCTACAATGGGCAGGTCCGCATTGCTGCCCACGAAGTAGTGGGGGAACACGGTGACGAAATCCAGCAGCTTCAGGAAGGCCGCCTTGTCGATCACCATGGGGGTGTGCCGGGCGTTGAAGACAATGCAGTGCTCCGGATAGTAGACGTAGGGGCTGTACTGCATGAACCAGCTGCTGCCGGCGATGGTCACGGGGATGATCCGGTGGTTCTGCCGGGGCGGGTGGTTCATCCGTCCGGCATAGCCCTCGTTCTCCGCGCACAGCAGGCACTTGGGATAGCCGCTCTGGGGGGCGTTCCGGGCAGCCGCGATGGCCTTGGGGTCCTTCTCCGGCTTGCTCAGGTTGATGGTGATCACCAGGTTCCCGTAGGCTGTCTCCGCCTCCCAGCGCACGTCCTTGGCGATGCGGTAGCGGCGGATATAGTCGGTGTCCTGGGAGAAAGTGTAGTACCAGTCCGTGGCCTCCCGGGGGGACCGGGCATACAGCCGGGCAAAGCGGGCCCGCACCTCGTGGGGCCGGGGGGTCAGGATGCCCATGAGCCTGGTGTCCAGCAGGTCCCGGCTGGTGGCATCCTCCGGGCACACGCCACGCTGCACCGCGTCCTCCAACAGCCCCCGCAGGATCTCCTCCAGGGGGAGGTCCACCGGCTCCGCAGGCTCGTATTCGTGCAGCGAAAGCGCATCCAGCAGCTGGTTGAGGATGAAGGTCCTGTCGTCCTCCTTCACCAGGCCGCATTGGACGCCGTAGTGCACCAGCGACGCCAGGTATTGATTCACATGCATCCTGATTCCCGCCCTTTCTTTGTGTCAAACTGCGGCAATGCCGACCTCGGCGGATCCGAAGGGGGATTCCGCCCGCAGCACCGTATCGCCCTGCACCTCCACAATGGCCAGCGCCTCGCCGTAGTAGGTGTCGCACACATTGCCCAGGTAGTCCAGGGCATAGAAGGGGCAGGCGCTGCCGCAGGCAAGGAGCTTGCCGCCCTCCACGCTCAGGGTGATCTTCCCCCGCTTCGTCACGTCCGTGACGCCATTTTCGTCCGCCAGGCGCAGCCGGACAAAGGCCAGATGCCCCTTCTCCACGGCGGGGATCTCCGGCTCCAGACACAGGCCGATATTCTCCGCCG
This sequence comes from Clostridia bacterium, assembly GCA_017519405.1. Lineage (GTDB taxonomy): Bacteria > Bacillota > Clostridia > Christensenellales > Aristaeellaceae > RUG11272. The sequence continues at coordinate 203,043 of JAFWSH010000006.1, read as the reverse complement.
CGGTGGTCAGGCAGTCCCGGCCGCAGACCTTGCCGCTCTCGTCGTAGGCCACGGCCTCCAGGGTCCCGTTTTCGTAGGGCACCTTGAAGCGGAAGAGGCAGTTCTTCGGGTTGGCGGCCTGCTCGCCCACGGTGTGCCCGTTGAGCTTGAGCTGGATCCAGGCGCAGCGGGCGTAGACCTCCACCTCCGCCTTCCGGCCCTCAAAGCCCCGGAAGGACCAGCTGCGCATGGCGTTGGTCATCTTCCAGGCGGAGGGGCTGTGCTTTCCCTCGTGGCAGATGGGGCGCACAGCGATGTAGGGGCCCATCTCCCGCTCCAGGGCCACCCGGGTGTAGAAGGCCTCCCCCAGGGGCTTGCCGGTCAGGTCGATCCGGCCGCTGCCGGCGGTGATCCAGCCCGGGCCCTGGTCGAAGCTGGGGGCGTAGTCCTGGTACTCCCAGGAGCCCACCATGACCTCCCCCAGGTAGTCGATGCCCGACCACACGAAGTCGCCGATGATCCGGGGCTCCTTCTTGGCGATCTCCCAGAAGCGGTAGGCGTCGGCGCAGAAGGTCTCCGAGCCCAGGATCAGCCGCTGGGGATACTTGCGCAGATCCCGTTCATAGCGCTTCTCGCCGTAGTTGTAGCCCGCGATGTCCATGGCCGCGAAGGCTTTGCGCGTGGTGACGTCCGAGCCGTGGAGGGTGGCGCCGATCTTCATGAAGTCCGCGCCCACAATGCCCGCCAGGTCGTTGAAGAACTTGGAGCCCGTGGCCCGCTCCTTGGTCTTCTTGCCCTCGGCCTTGGCCTTGGCGTTGCGCTCGGCCTCCTTGGCCGCCTTCTCGTCGGAGTACTGGCCGAAGCCGATGGAGTTCAGGAAGTTGAAGAAGATGTTCACGCCCACGGTGACGGGGCGGGTGGGGTCCAAGCCGTGGAGGTAGTCGGTCATCTCCCGGGTGAGGGCAATGCCCTTCTTCTGGGCGGTCTCCGCCACCTCGTTGCCGGTGGAGTAGAGGATCACGCAGGGGTGGGAGTAGTCCTTGTCCACCATGTCCGCCAGGTCCCGCTGCCACCACTGGCCGAAGTCGTTGGCGTAGTCGAACTGGGTCTTGTGGATATACCACATGTCCACATACTCGTCCATCACCAGCATGCCCAGGCGGTCGCAGATGGCCAGGGCGGTCTTGGAGCAGGGGTTGTGGGCGGAGCGGATGGCGTTGTAGCCGTTCTCCATCAGCAGGCGCACCCGGCGCTCCACGGCGTCGGGCAGGCAGGCGGCGCCCAGCAGGCCGTTGTCGTGGTGGATGCAGGCGCCCCGGAGGATCACCCGCTCCCCGTTGATCTTCAGTCCGTCCTCCCCCCAGGTGAGGGTCCGGGCGCCGAAGCACTCCTCCGCCGTGTCCTCGCCGTAGCACACCCGGCAGGTGTAGAGGTTGGGCGCCTCCGGGGACCAGGGGCGGGCGCCGGGGATCTCCATCTCAAAACTACGGGCCTCCCCCTCGGCACAGGCCAGGACCGTCTCCCCGTCCAGGATCTCCAGGCGCACCGGGCCGTCCCCCGTGGTCTTTACGTCCACCCGGACCTTCACGGGGTCCACGGACAGGGTGGTGATCTTCACGCCGTTCAGCTCCACGTGCTGCTTCGGGCCCCGCCACAGCCGCACCGGCCGGTAGATCCCCGCGCCGGAGTACCAGCGGGAGTTGGGCTGGTCCGCGTTGCGGGCGATGACCTCCAGCGTGTTCTCCCCCGCGTGGACAAAGGCGTCGCAGTCCACATAGAAGTTGGTGTAGCCATAGGGCCGGAAGCCGGCCTTCTGGCCGTTGATGCGCACCTCCGCGTTGCGGTATACGCCCTCGAACTCCAGCACCAGGTGGTCCTGCAGATCCTCCGGCGAGAGAGTGAAAGACCTGGTGTAGAGATAGTCGTGCCCCTCAAACCAGCTGCCGTTCAGGCCGCTTTCGGCCTCGGCCGTGCGCTTTTCCCGGAGCATGGCGTCGTCGGGGATGGAGACAGGCCTGCCCTCCCCCGCGTCCTCCAGGTGTTTGCAGGTCCATCCGTCGTGAAACAGTTCGCTTCTCATGGTCTGGTCCTCCTTGCGGCGCCGTTTCTTCTTCCGCCCGCTCAAGGCGCGGCATTGTCTTTATTCTACCCGCCGGAATCCCCCAGGGCAAGCCCAGTGGCACAGATTGCCGCTGTTCCGGCGTAAACTGTCATTGCATCCGATGGAAAGGGCGGCGGCCCTCCCTGGACCGCCGCCCGGTGATTGGGTCAGGCCTTGGATTTCTTCGTGAAGCACGCCGCGATAGCGGTGATGATGGCCACAATATTGACGCCCGCGATGGTGTAGTTCATGCCCGCCAGCTCGGGGAGGCCCACCATCTTGATGCCATTCATGGACTCGGCGATGTTCCAGATGCCGTCGGAGAAGACGGTCATCAGCACATAGGCCAGCGCCACGGCGCCCAGGATGCCGGTGAAGTCCGTCCAGGGCTTCTCACCCATCAGGGCAACCGCCTCCAGGATAATCGCCCCGGCCAGGGCCGCGTACACCGGGATCTGCACCTGGCCGCCCCGGGAGCCGTAGACCAGCAGCAGGATGAGGGTCACCACGGACAGCGCACAGGTAATGGCCGCCAGATAGAAGCCCACGCTCTTATTCTTCATGGTCAGTCCTCCTCTCTCAGTTTGCCTTTTTCTTCATCTTGGAGAGCACCAGCATCACCAGGCACAGGGCGGCCAGCACGCCGGAGCAGTACTGGGCGGCGGTGATGGCGTTGGCCCACCAGGGGGTGATGTGCTCGATGACAGCCGTGGAAGAGTAGCCGTTGGTGATCACGGAGCGGCTGATGGCGTACTCCCAGGAGATGGCCGCTTCCTTGAGCAGGTTCAGAAGGTGGCCGTCATCGGTCTCCCGGGCCTTGTTCAGGACCCAGGTGCCGTGGCCGCCCACGCCGTCCAGGCACCACTCCTGGGTGCCGGCAGCCAGCACTTCCGCCGCGTGGTTCTTGAAGCCGCCGTCGGTGTACTCGCCGAAGCAGGGAGCGGCGTCGGTGTCGATGGCGCCCTGCCAGCCCCACTCGCCCCGCAGCACGGTGGTGTTCATGGCGTAGTTGGAGGAGGACCACTTCAGGCCCAGGCGCTCAAAGGACTGCATGATGCCGCCGGCGTTGGCCACGCGCACCGAGCCCTCAAAGGCCTTCAGGTTGCCTTCCCGGAAGGCCTGCTCGTTGAAGAAGCAGACAATGCCTTCCCGGTAGAACTCCTGGTCGTTGCCCACAAAGTGCTTGGGGGCGGCGTGGGAGCCGGTCTTCTCCATGGCGATGACCTCCGCCGCGCCGGCCAGGTAGTTCAGGATGGGGCACTCGGACATGTACTCGAAGTTCCGGCCGCCGAAGGGGGTGCGGTGCAGGTCGTTGCCCACGTTGTAGTTGATCATGAACTTGGACCACAGGCCGTCCTCGCCCATCATGGTGCCGCGGTTCGCGATGATGTCATAGTTGAAGGAGCCCACCATGATGGGGTTGGAGCAGTAGCGGGTGGTGGGCACGGTGATGTCCTCGCCGTTCACCTTGATGGGCAGGGGATAGTTGCCGCCCACGGAGTCGCAGCCGTCGCCCACCGCGAAGGAGGGGCTCAGCTCGCCCACCGCCGGGCAGGAGAAGCTCTCCGCCGTGGCATTGGGCAGGTCCTCGATCTTCAGCTGATAGATGAACTTGTCCCAGGTCTCGGTGTCCGAGAGGGGGATGTCCTTCATGGCGGCCAGGTTCAGGCCGCTGTCCACGCCGAATTTGCCGGCCACCTCGGCGAAGGAGGGGGCGTCGGCGGGCTTCTCATACCACTCGCCGTCCAGGATGTCCATCATTTCCTTGGTGGCGCTGACCACGGTCTGGCTCACGGGATAGGTGCCGGCCCAGTCGGAGCGGCTCAGGTAGGTGCCAGCGCCGGGGACCCAGTGGTTCAGATCGCAGTCCTCAAACTGGTTGGAGACGGCCACGCCGTTCTCGCCGTGGCGGTACTTCTCGCTGTCGAAGCCCTGGTTCCACTTGTAGCTCTTGGCGGAGACGCCCTCGGCGGTCATGCCGTTGGCGGCAGTGTAGCCCTGGGCGGCGAGCACGTTGTTCAGGGCGTCGTGCACATCGCTGCCGATGGCCAGGTAGTAGTCGCCCTCGGAGAGGATGTATCCGCCCTCGCCGCCGTTGGCGGTCATGTCATAGCTGGCCAGGAGGTACTTGTCCACGGTTATGGTCACCGTCTCGGAGGCGCCGGGCTGGAGCAGGCCGGTCTTGCCGAAGCCCGCCAGCGCGATGGCGGATTTCTCCACCTTGTGCTCCTTCTCATAGGCGCCGTAGGGGGTCTGGACGTAGAGCTGCACCACGTCCTTGCCGGCCACGCTGCCGGTGTTCTTCACGGTGACCTTGGCGGTGATCTGGTCCTCCGCCACCGTCACGCTGTCCAGGGTCTGCTCGAAGGTGGTGTAGGACAGGCCGAAGCCGAAGGGATACTGCACCTCGGCGGCGTAGTCCCACTTCTCCGCGCCGGGCAGCGCGCCGGCCTTGTCGGAGGCGTTGCCCTGGCCCATGACGGCGTCGGCGTAGCGGGTCTCATAGTAGCGGTAGCCGATGTAGATGCTCTCCGCCTGGAAGGACATGTAGTCCGCGCTCTCGTCCGTGCCGATGACGCTGTGGATCTCGTCCACGTTGGCGAAGAGGGGGGAGTCGGTGCCGGAGTTCACCACGGAGGGAGCGGAGAGGGAGTTGGTGGCATAGGTGTCCGTCAGCTTGCCGGAGGGGTTCACCGCGCCCCGGAGGATCTCCGCCACGCCCACGAAGCCCTGGTGGCCGGGATAGCCGATGTAGAGGATGGCGTCGGCGTACTCGGCGATCTCATGGACCTCCATCTGGTAGGGGCTGTTCAGCAGGACGATGACCTTGCCGAAGTTGGCCCGGGCCAGCTCCAGCAGGTCCCGCTCGTTCTTGTGCAGGGCCAGGGAGCTGATGCTGCCCTCCTTGCCACCCTCGTCGTCCTTGTCCTTCATCAGCAGGTCAGTGCCCTCGGCGCCTTCCCGGGTGAAGACCACGATGGCCGCGTCGCTGTAGTCGGCGAAGGAGTCGGTGTACTGCTCATAGAAGGCACGGTTCTCCTCCGTGCCGGCGGCGGAGCCGTTGACCTGGATGGAGGCGCCGCCCCAGGGGGTGGTGGAGAGGACGCCCCGGGCCGCGGTGCCGCCCTGCAGGCCGGTCCACAGCGTCCCGTTCACCTCGAAGCCCTGGCCCTCCAGGGCCGCCTTCAGGTCCACCGAGTTCACGGCGCCGTTCTTCACCTTGGTGCCGGCGGAGGACGCCTGGTAGGCGGGATCCACGGCGCCGTGGCCCAGGACGGTGACCTTCTTGGCCTCCGTGAGGGGCAGCGCGCCGTCCTTGTTCAGCAGCAGCGCCGCGCCTTCCCGCATCTCGTTGCGGTTCTGCTCCAGGGCGGCCTCGATGGCCTTGGCCTGGGCCTCCGGATCGTCGAAGGCGCCGAACTGGCTCTTGAAGTAGGTGGTGTCGGCGGGCGCCTCGCCCTTCTCCACCACCCGGGCCGTGTCAATGCCCAGGGTGTTGTTGATGTAGGCCTGGTTGGCGTTTGCCAGCGTGCCGCCAATCAGCGTGATCACCAGGATGACCGCGAAGAGCGATGTCAAGCCGGACCACAGTTTTGCGTTTTTCAAAACGAATCGCCTCCCTTTTTCCGCGGACGGATGGCCCCGCCCGCTTGTCACCCCCAGCATAGCCGGGTGGGTGGGAAAAAGGAAGGCGTACTTCGCAAGTGGTCAGTTTTTCGGCGCAGGTGGTTCCGCCGCATCCGGCCGGAGGGGGAAGAGCATGTCCACGCTGAAGACCTCCTCCGCCCAGCCCGTGGTAATCACCCCGCCGTACTTCTCGCACAGGTAGCGCATGCTGCGGACCCCGTAGCCGTGGTAGTCCCGGTCCTGCTTGCTGGTGACGGGGAGGCCGTCCAGGAACCGGGGCTCCCGGCGGCAGGGGTTCTCCACATGCACCGCAAAGAAGCTCCCCCGCCGGGCGGCGGAGAGGGTGATCACCCGCCGGGCCTCGTTCTCCTCCTGCCGGGTGCTCTCGATGGCGTTGTCCAGGGCGTTGCCCAGCAGGGAGTACAGATCCTCCACCGCCATGAAGGCGAAGCCCGTCCCGTCCACCACGCTCCGGATGGCGATCTTCTCCCGCTCCGCCAGCAGGCTCTTCTCCGCCAGGATGATGTCCACATCCGCGTTGCCGGACTTGGGGAAGCGGTCGTAGATCAGCACCGCCTCCTCCAGCTCGGCGATGCTCTGCTCCCGCTGCTCCCGGTTCATGGTGCGCAGGGCGGCAATCTGATGCCGCAGGTCGTGGCACTTGCGGTTGATCACCTCCACCGTGGCCTTGCTCATGGCGTGCTGCTCCTGCTCCTGCCGCAGCATGCGCTGCATGATGAGCTGGTCCCGCTCCGCCTTGCGGATGCGGAAGATGTCCATGAGGATGAACAGCAGCAGCAGGCAGGTGAAGGCGTCGAAGGCCATCACGCCCACGGTCTCGGTCTCCCGGGAGGTGGTCCAGTAGCTGAGCACATAGACGATCAGGGTGGAGACCACCGCAAAGCCCGCCAGGTGTCCGCCGTGGAGGTCCACCGTGGCACTGCCCCCGAAGCGCTCCCGCAGCAGGTACCACACCACCAGGCAGGCGATCCCCATGAACACCAGCTGCAGCAGCTGGGACCAGGTGGTGTCCAGGCGGAAGATCAGCGTGGCCATCCGGTAGCAGCAGTGCACCAGGTGCTGCAGGGTGTGGGACACGCAGCAGTAGAAGACCACCTGCCGGAGGTTCAGCCGGAAGCACAGCCCCATGAGCAGCCCGGAGAGCACGAGAAACAGCATGAAGCCGAAGGTGAACCAGCCCACGGTCAGATACGGGGCGAAGTAGATGTCCGGGATGAGCACCGGCAGCAGCACATACACCGCCGCCCCCGGCAGAAACCGCAGCCAGAAGCGCTCCCGGGGCTGCAGCCGCAGACAGAAAATCAGCTCGATCACCAGGATCTGCAGATGAAACGAGTTGACAAACCACATCTCCCTCATCGTCCCACCCCTCCCATGGCCATGGCCAGCTTCTCCAGGCACTCCTTCTTTCTGCGCCGGGAGATGGGGATCTCCACGCCGTGCACCGTCAGGGTGTCCTCCGACACGGCGGAGATGTAGGCGCTGTTCACCAGGTGGCTGGGCGTCACCCGCAGAAAGCGCTGGAAGCGCTCGTCCTCCGCCAGGGCGGAGAGCTTGCCGTAGGCCTCGTAGTCCCCCTGGGCCGTGTGGAAGAGCAGGCTGTGGCTGTAGACCTCCACGTAGTACAAATCCCGCAGGTCGATCCTGTGCACCGCGCTGCGGCTGTTGATCAGGAAGGTTCTCGCCCCCTGCCGCTCCAGCAGGCGGCCCAGCCGGTCCATCTTCAGGGCGAACTCCTCGTAGGCGATGGGCTTCACCACATAGTCCAGGGCGCCCACCTCATAGCCGTGGATGGCGTACTGCGCCATGCTGGTGATGAAGCACAGCAGCACGTTGCCGTCCCTCTCCCGCAGGCCCCGGGCGCAGGTCATCCCGTCCATCAGCGGCATCACCACGTCCATGAACACCACATCATAATCGCCCCGGTAGCCCTCCAAAAAGGCCACCGGGTTGTCGTGCCAGACCAGGTCGATGTCCGTGTGCTTCTCCGTGCTGTAGCGGCTGCAGTAGCGGCGGATCGTCTTCGCGTACTCCTCCTCGTCCTCCACCATGGCAATACGGATCATGTGCCCATTCCTCCCGTATGTCAACGCCCTCCGGGATCCTTCGTGCATCCATCATAGCACGGGATCTGCCGGTACGTCAAGCCGCGGAGGATTTCCGGGCTTATGCCTGCCCGGAGAACCGGGCCACGCAGGCCGGGGTGCCGTCCCCATGGACCGCCGCAAAGCGCAGCGCTTCCCCGTCCGCCATGCTGCGGACCGACAGTTCCTCCCCCTCCCGGCACTGGGAGAGGAAGCACAGCTCCATGGAGCGAGCGTCAAAATCCTTCCAGAACGCGGCGTCATAGGCGTCCTGGAACATCTCGATATAGCGCAGGTTGGTCATGTGGCGGCTCTTGTCCAGGTCGCTGTAGCGCACCACCCGGCGGTACCGCTCCGTCATGCCCTCGGCGGTCTTCTCCAGGCGGATGAAATCGGGGATGGCGCCCGGGATCTCCTCCGGGATGCCCTCCGGGAAGTCCACCGCGCTCAGGCGGAGGGGGCGCTGCCGCTGCAGGCTGAACACACAGCACTCCACCTTCCCCCGGGCGGCAATCTCCCCGTGCTGTTGGAGGGTGAAATTCACGTTCACCAACACCGGCTGGCGGTAGGGCTCCATCCAGGCCGTCAGCAGGACGGTGTCCGTATAATCGATCCGCCGGGACAGGGTCACCAGGTAGCGGGTGTAGACCCAGGCCGCCCCGTACTGCTCCGGCAGCACGTCGTTGCCCTTGTCGATGCTGTGCATGTACCAGGTGTGGATATCCTGAAAGTTTCGCATGGCCCCCCGGAGCCCGATGAGGCCGTCGGGATCGGCGTCCCGGTATTGGGGCTGTATGGTCTGCTGAAAGGGCATTTTCTCTCTCCTTATCTTTTCATGACTGTTTGCTGCGTTCCGGACCGTTCTGCGCCACATGCACGGACGTCTCCCCGTCCCGGATGGTGATCTCCACCGTCTTTTCGCCGTAGGCCAGGGTGCAGTCCAGCCGGCTGAAGAACCCGGGCGCCGGGTGCACCGACAGGCCGGAAGGCGCCGCCGGATCCCGCTCCAGCCCGATGAAATACCGGGCCAGCAGGTAGATGGGGCTGGCCGCCCAGGCATGGCAGAGGCTTTTCCCGTAGGGATCGCCATACATGGCGTACTGCGCCTCCGGGGGCAGGGCGGGGTTGTACTCCTCCCAGAAGGTGGCCGCCCCCAGCCTCAGCATGCCGCCCCAGTACGCCCGGATCTCCGCCAGCACCTCCCGGAGATGTCCCAGGCGGCACAGGGCGTCCAGCTCGAAGAAGCGGAAGTAGGGGGTGGTGATGGCGGGGACCTCCGGATTCAGCAGCACCCGCTCCGCCAGCAGCTGCTTCCGCGGCTCGTCCACCAGGTCAAACACAATGGCGAGGATGGCGGCATGGCGGGTCACGTGGCGCCTGCCGGAGACGAAGGAGTCCACATAGGCCCCCTGCTCCCCGTCCCAGAACCGCTGCTCCACGGCCTCCATCAGCGCCTGCTTCATTTCGGCATAGCGCACCGCTTCCGCCTGATCCGGCGCCCGGCGGGCCATGGCGTCCAGGGCTGCCGCCAGCAGCATCTGCTCGGCGCACAGGGGCCCTTCCCGGTCGAAGTCCGCCCAGTCCACAAACTCCCAGTCCCCCGGCCGGCCACGGAGGAAGCCGTCCCCATCCCGCTGGGACAGCAGCAGCTCCATGAGGCTCACCGCTTGACGCCACATGCGCCGCAGGAAGGCCTCGTCCCCGAAGGTGTCCGCATGCACGTCCAGGCTGAGGATCCACAGCAGGGAATAGTCCACAATGGTGTTCACGTGGGTCAGGGGCGGGTCGTTTCCCCGCAGGGCGATGAGGGTCCGCTCCTCGATGTCCCGGTCGCCGGTGAGGTAGCGGTTCACAAAGAGGGACTGGTAGGCGTCCCCGCCCCAGATCCACTTGTCCCGCTTCACCCCGTCCAGGAAGAACACGTCGCAGCACAGGGAGAAGGTGTGGGCCGCCACGGCGAAGATCCGGTTCAGCTCGGGGTCCCCGCAGTCGAAGGCCGCCTTCACGGGGATGTCCGCCCGCTGATGGTGGGCCCGCACCACCGCCTCCTCCGGAGAGAAGCCCGGCAGGAACACCCAGCGCACCGCCTGGCGCGGGCAGCGCCGGGTGGCGGGATCCGGCCGGCAGAAGAAATAGCAGGCCTCCGTGTCCAGGGCCTCCTGCCGGGACTCCCCCAGATACACCAGGGGCAGCGGCCGCCCCGACTCTGCGGGGATCACCTCCACCTGGGCGGTGAGCTCCGTCTCAAAGCCGTACAGGGCGCCGCCGTTCACCGTCTCTGCGGAGACGGGCAGGAAGCATTCCTCCACCATGGGCCACACCGCCACATCCTGGTCCGGTTCCGTGAAATAGCGGTTCCGGGCCGCCTCCACCGGCGGAGTGCAGTAGTCCTCCACCATCCAGCCCCCGTCAGAGCGGATGACGTCCCCCGCCACATACACCGCCGGCGTGCAGGCAATGCAGGCGGCATGGATGGAGAGCCGCACCTCCCCGGGGCCGCATGTGAAGGGCGTGCCGAAGGGCACCTTCCGCTCCCCCGCCACCACATGGCCCACCGTGCCGGGATTCCCGTACACGGTGCATTCCGTCTCCTCCGCCAGCCGGTAGGTGCGGCGAAAAACCACCCGCTGCCGGAAGCCGTCGCTCTTCCAGAAGGCGGGCCAGGGACAGCCCCGCTCCACCCGGGAGAAATTCTGCTTCATGGCGTGGTACCGCTCCAGGTCCCCGGGATACCACAGCCAGTATGCTCCTGCGTTGTTCATGCCCTTCACTCCCCGCATGGAATCTCTGCCAGGACGGTCTGCTCCCCGTCCGTCACCGTCACCCGCACCGTGCCGGCAGCCCCGGCCCGCACCACAGCCTGGGCCTCCCCGAAGTAGACGGGCACCGTGTCCTGGGCGTAATTGCCCCGGAAGAAGGTGCAGCCGTTGGCGGTGCCCATCACCTCCGCGTTCTCTGCGGACACCCGGACCTTCCTGCGCACCAGGGGCTGGCCTTCCCCGCTTTCGTCTGCATAGCGCATCCGCAGGTAGACCATCCCCCCGGGACGGCACTGTTCCGTCTCCGGCTCCAGGCGCAGCAGCGCCCGCTCCCCCGCGGTGGAAAGGCTGTCCCGGCCGGTCACCCGGCCGTCCCGGTCCAGGGCCTCCACACCAAGGGCGCCGGGCTGATAGGACAGGCGGAACAGGACCCGGCAGTTTTTCGGCATCCGCTTGACGCCCACCGTCTCCCCGTTCAGCGTCAGGCGCACCTTCGCGGCGGTGCTGTACACCTCCACCACGGCGGGTTTTCCCTCGCAGCCCGGCCAGGTCCAGCTGCGGATGGCCCGGGTGAGCTGCCAGCCGGTGAGGGTGGGCTGCTCTGTCTCGCTGGGGGGCTGCACCGCCAGCCGCGGCGCCGGCTCCAGGTCAAACACCACCCGGGTGTAGTCCGCCTCCGGGGTCAGCTTGCCCGTGACATCGATGCGGCAGGTGCCGCCCCGGATCCGGTCCTCCGGGTTCTCCGTGCGCCAGGAGCCGTACTCCGGGCTGTCCCCGCCGCACTCCCCGATGTAGTCCCAGCCCGCCCAGACGAAATCCCCGATGAGCTGGGGCGTTTCCTTGGCCATCTGCCAGAAGGCCCGGGCGTCCCCGATGAGGGTCTCCGAGCCCAGGATCAGCCGCTCCGGGTACTTCCGGGCGTCCTTGCGGTAGCGCCAGTTGCCGTAGTTGTAGCCAGCAATGTCCATGGCGGAGAAGACCTCCCGGGTCTTCCAGTCGCAGGGGGGCAGCCATGCCCCGAACTTCATGAAGTCCGTGCCCAGCTTCGCCGCCATGTTGTTGAAGAACTCGGAGCCCACGGATTTCTTCTTCGGCTTCTCCCGGGCCTGCTGCCGGGGCTGGGCCTGTTTCTGGGCCTTCTCATCGCTGTAAACCCCCAGGCCGATGCTGCTGAGGAAGTTGAAGAAGATGTTGATGCCGCAGGTCACCGGCCGGGTGGGATCCAGCCGGTGCAAAAAGGCGGTGAAGTCCCGCTGTAGCTGTATACCCCGGGCCTGGGCGCTCTCCGCCACCTCGTTGCCGGTGGAGTACATGATGACGCAGGGGTGGGAGTAGTCCTTCTCCACTATCCGCTCCAGGTCCCGCTGCCACCAGTCCCCCACAAGGGTCGCGTAGTCGTGGGCTGTCTTGTGCATGTACCAGCAGTCCACATACTCGTCCATCATCAGCATGCCCATCCGGTCGCAGGCCTCCAGCAGATAGCGGGAGGCGGGGTTGTGGGCGGAGCGCACGGCGTTGTAGCCCGCGGCCTTCAGGATCCGGATCCGCCGCTCCTCCGCCTCGGGATAGGTGCAGGCCCCCAGGAGGCCGTTGTCGTGGTGGATGCAGGCCCCCCGCAGCACCACCCGCTCCCCGTTGATGCTCAGGCCCTTCTCCCGATCCCAGGCCAGGGTCCGCAGGCCGAAGGTGGTCTCCGCCCGGTCCTCCCCGAAATCCACCCGCAGGCGGTACAGCCGGGGATGCTCCACGCTCCACAGTTCCGCGCCGGGCAGGGTCAGCTCCGCCTCAGCCTTTCCGTTCTCCGCCGGCGCACTGCAGGCGCCCAGCTCCTTCTCTCCGTCCAGCACGCAGATCCGCGCCTCCCCCTCCCCCAGGAGGCGGACCTCCGCATGGATCCGCCGCTCCTGTGCCGAGCAGGTGGTGACCCGGATGCCGTCCAGCAGCACCCGCTGCCGGGGATGCCCCGTCCACAGCCACACCGGGCGGTAGATGCCCGTGCCGGAATACCAGCGGGAGTTGGGCTGGTCCGCGTTGCGGGCCGTCACGCACAGCTCGTTCTCCCCCTCCTCCCGGACCAGGCCGTCCAGGGACACGGAGAAATCCGCATAGCCGTAGGGGAAGGCCGGGAGCGGCATGCCGTTGCAGGTGATCTCCGCCCCGTGGTAGACGCCCTCAAACTGCAGCTCCAGGTGCTGTCCCCGGGCCTCCTCCGGCAGGGTGAACACCTTCCGGTAGAGGTAGTCCCCGCCCTCGAACCAGCCGATGTTGCCCTCCCCGGTGCTGGTGGGGAGCCGCTGTTCCGTGCGCATGGCGTCGTGGGGCAGGGTCACCGGGACGGCCTCCCCCGCCCGGCTCAGGGGGCAGCAGGTCCAGCCCGTATTGAAGTCCAGTCTTCTCATGGTCTCATCCTCCTTTGGGGATTCAGGGCTGTGCCATGTCCGGGGCGGCCCGGGTCAGGTCCCGGATCACCTGCCTGGTCCGGATGGCGGCACCCTCGGTGCTGGGGTGGCTGTCGATCTTCCAGAAATACCGGCCGGGCAGGAGGCTGTCCTCCAGCTCCGAGATCACCGGCACGCAGAGGGCATCGCACAGCAAGCGGTGCAGGGCCCGGCGCTTCTCCGGCGTGCTCTCCGGCGTGAGGGAGGAGGCGTTCCGGGGGGTGTAGGTGAAGTACACCCGGACACCCCGGTCCAGGAAGCGGCGGTACACCCTGTTGAGGCCGGCCAGGGTCTCCTCCGGGAAGCTCTCCGGCGTATAGTCGGCCATGTTGGCATGCTGGCGTTCGTCGCTGTCCCGGTTCGGCCGGGGCAGAATGAAGTCGCCGTAGCGGTCGTAGGTGGCGTAGGGATACCGGTTCCCCTCGTCGTCATAGCCGTTGGGACTCTGGCTGTAGTCCCCCGCCGCCATGCCGCTGCGGATGCGCCAGGTCTCCCCCAGGCTGTCGAAGACGCCGGTGTAGGCCCGCATGTCCAGCGCCGCCGCCATGTCGTAATCCGCCTCCATCATGGCCCAGAAATGATGGTCCAGGCGGTGGGAGACACAGAACTGCTCCGGGATGGCGTCGAACTCCGGCGCGGAGAGCAGCACGTCCCCCGCCTCCGTCAGGGGCAGGATCAGGTCCGCCAGCGGTCGGGCGTTGGTGTAGGCGTAGACCCCCAGGTTGACGGGCTCCCATCCGGGGAAGGCCCGGGCCAGCGCCTCGGCGTCATAGCCGTAGCGCCCGGAGGAGCCCGAGAAGAGCACCAGCTTCCGCTGCCCCTGCAGGGAGAGCAGCCGGTCGTGGGCATCCGCCCACACCGCGTAGTAGCTGGTGCCGAAAACCGGGCTCACACAGGCGTTGATCCGCAGGCAGGCAGGCCCGTCGCAGCCGTCGAAGGCCGCGTCGCCCATGGCGGTGATACCGTCGAAGAGCACCAGGGTCTCCAGGCGGCCGCCGCGGAAGGCCCCGGCCTCCACTGTCCGCAGGGAGGAGGGGAGCACCAGCCGCGTCAGATGGCAGCCTGTGAAGGCCCCGGCGGCGATTTCCCGCACCGGCAGGCCCTCCAGCGACTCCGGCACCACGCAGACGCTCCCGGTGCCCAGCCATTCGTCAATGCAGACGCCCCGGTCCCCTGCGTGGAAGCGGAAAGCCTCCGCCGGCGCCGCCGCCTCCCAGCAGGCCCAGAGGGTGTCCACGGACGGGTCCACCCGGCTGCCCAGGCCGACGGAGAGGCCGGCGCCGTCCGGTGCGGTGTTCCAGCCGGTGAGCACATACCCCTCCCGCTGGAAATAGGCCGTCCCCTGGAGGGTGTTCCGGCGGAGGTGGGCATGATCCGCCTGCACCGTCAGGCTGTCCTCCTCGGGGGCATAGCGGAGATGGCCGCCGTTGCCCTCGTAGCGGATGCCCCGGGCGGCAGCCGGTGCCGGCACCGCCGTGGCAGCCGGGGCCGGCTCTGTCCCGGCCTCCCGGGCACTGCCCCGGATCCGGGCAGCGTATCGGGCCCAGAAGTAGTCAGTGCAATAAGCGCTCACCCGGTCCGCCGGCACCAGGATTTCGGCCCCGGTACCCCGCAGCAGGTCCGCCCCCACGCTGCAGCCGGCGGGGGTCCGGGAGGTCAGCACAAGCCGCCGCAGCCCGGTGCAGCCCGCAAAGGCGCCGTCGGGGATGGCCGTGATGTTCTCCTGGAGCACCAGCTCCTCCAGGTGGACAAGGCCGGCGAAGGCCTCCGCCGTGAACCCCGTCACCGGCTTCCCGCTGTGGGCCGCCGGCACAGTCAGGCGGGCGCGCTGCAGCCCCTGCGCCGTCACGCCGGTGACCACAAAGCCCGTCTCCGTCTCCTGATAGAGGAAGCAGGCCTCGTCCCCGCTCTCTCCCGCCACGGTCGTCACCGCGGACAGGGCAGGCATGTCGGGAACGGCCGGCGCCTTGGCCATGGGCAGGCCCGCTGCTGCCGAGAGGGCCTCCGCCAGGGCGGCGGTATCGGCCGCAGCCCCGGCGCTGTTCAGGTGGAAATTCGTGTCGTAGAACCAGCCGGCGGGCATCAGGGCCTCTGCCGTGCTGCCCAGGAACGGAACCTCCAGCAGTTCCGCCGCCCGGCGGTCCACCTCCGGCAGCCGCTGCTGCGCCTCCGGGGGCATGGCCGCCTCATTCATGGCACAGAAGCGGAAGAAGACCCGGACGCCCCGCGCTTCACAGGCCGCAGCAAAGGCGTTCACCCGCGCGGCGAAGGCATCGGTCATCTGCTCCGGGTCCGCGGAGAGAGGCATGGCAGCGTCCCAGCCCTCCGCCATTCTGTTCTGCGGCCGGGCAGCCAGGCTCACGTCCCCCCGGGGCGTGAAGGAGGACCGGGCATAGATGCCGTCCCCCGCCGGGGTGTCGCCGGTGAAAAAAAGTCTGGCCTTCCCGCCGGCGAAGCCGGGAAAGGCGGCCGCCATCGCGCCCAGGCGGTCCCCGGACAGGGCGGCCAGGAGGTCCGCCCGGCCGTCCGCCGCCTGCCACATGGTCTCCGCCCCGAACCAGTCCGACAGGGTCTGGGGACTCAGCTCCGGTGAGAAGACCACCAGGTCCCCGGGCTGCAGCCGCGGCAGCGCCAGCTCCAGCATCACCGTGGTGCCCAGCCCCGCATACAGGCCCAGGTTCACCGCCCGATAGCCGGGAAACGCCTCCTCCAGCAGCTCACAGCGGGTGTTGAAGGCCGCGCCGCTGCCGCCGATCACCACAATCCGCGGGGCGGGCGCCGCCTCCAGGGCGTCCAGCTTCAGCGGGAGGCCCCCCAGCCAGGTCCGGCTGTACTGGGCCGGCAGGGCGAAGGCAAAGAGTGTCAGGGCAAGGGGAACCAACAGCGCCAGCAGGCTGCAGGCCAGCCGGAGCAGGCGTTTCTCCGCCATGGGCATCCCCTCCCTGAGTACAGCAGAATGTGGGAAAGCGGGCGGTCGGAGATCCGGCCGCCCGCCATGGGGTTTTCCGAGGGTTGGCGCGAATTACGCGCCCTTCTTCCGCAGGTTGCAGAACGCGCCCACAATGCCCAGCAGCGTTGCGCAGCCCAGGAGGACCATGTTGGCGATGGCGCCGGAGCCGGAGGCGAGGTTTTCCGCCGTCTGGACTTCCTTGGCCACGTCCGCGTTGGAGAAGTAGATGAAGCCGAGGCCTTCCACCCGGGTGCCCACCAGGGTGATCAGCGCAAGGGCCAGCAGCACCGGGCCCGCCACCTGCAGCACACCCGCCGCCAGGTCGGCCCACTTGTTGTCCACACCCGTCTTCAGGGCGATGGCGCCCACCAGGGCGACGGCGCCGAGGATGACGTAGAGTTCAAAGTTGGCGGGTTTGTTGTCCTTGAAGTAGCCGGAGCCCGTGTTGCCCATGAAGACGAAGAGGGCAACGATCGCCAGCACGGCGGCAATGCACGTGATCCACGCGCCGACAGAGAGTTTCTTCATGTTCATGCCTCCTGTTCTTTCTTCCCCTTGAGCAGGGACAGGGCCAGCCAGGCCAGGCAGCAGATGCCGCCGCCGATGCCGCCGACGTACTTCACGGCGTTCAGGGCGTTGTCATACCAGGTGGTGAGCTTCTCGGTGCGCACGTTCATCACGGCGCTGTTGGCGAAGGTGTAGAGCTGATACTTCAGGTCCTCCCGGGCCATGTTCACCAGCGTGGCGTCGTTCTTGACGCTCTCCACGGAGATGTAGGGCCAGGTCTTGTCCACGCCGCCCTCACCCTGATTGATATGGTTGTCGTTGGTGGCGAAGTCGGCCACCTGGGTGATGCCGGCCATGACCATGGACTCGGGGTTGAAGTAGTAGGAGTTGTTCATCATGTCGGTGGAGATCAGGCCCCAGTAGCCCCACTCCTTGCGCATGACCTGCTGGATCATGCCGGCATGGTGGGCGGCGGCGGTGGCGCCGATGCGGTTGAAGGCGATCATGACCGCCAGGCCCTTGGCGTCGTCCAGGCCGCCCTGGAAGCCCCGCATGTCGGTCTCCCGGAACTTCTGCTCATGCATGTAGGCGGAGATGCCGGCGCGGTTGTGCTCCTGGTCGTTGAAGCCCATGTGCTTCGGGCCGTTCATGATGCCCTTTTCCTTGCAGCCCAGCATAATGCTGTAGCCCATCCGGTTGGTCAGCATGGGATCCTCGGAGATGTACTCATAGTTGCGGCCGTTGTAGGGGGTGCGGCGCAGGGTCAGGCCGGTGCCCCACAGGTCGTAGCGCTTGATCCACAGGCCGGAGTTGCCCTCCACGCGGCCCCACTCATAGGCCAGCTGCGGGTTGAAGGAGGAGCCGATCAGGGTCTGGGAGTGGATGTTGAACTTGTAGGTCTTGCCGCTGGCCTGGTCATTGTAGCCGGTGGTGAAGCCGGACACGCCCTCGTTCTGGAGCACGATGGGGTTCTCCACATGGGTCAGCTCGTCGCTGCGGCTGCCGCCGTGGATGACCGCGCCCACCGCCTCGTCGATGAGGATCTGGTTCACCAGGTTGTCCCAGTAGGGATCGTTGATGTTGCCGATCTTCTCGGTGTCGCCATTGACGGTGTAGAAGCGCAGGCCGGTGTCCTCGCCTTCCTTGGCGGGCTCGTTGGTCTTCACGGTGTAGACCTGGCCCCGCATCTGGGCAATCCACTCATCCTTCTTGGGGCTGTCGCCGATCTTGATCTCCACCTCGTTGTAGTTGATGGGATAGGTGGCGTCCCAGTCCTGACGGGACAGGTAGGTGACCGTGTCCTTGCCGGTCCAATAGTTCAGGTCGGCGTTGTCCGCCACGTTGGTGACGGCGGTGCCGTTGTCGGTGGCATAGGTGGTTTTGTCAAAGGCCGCCAGGTTCCAGGTGACGACCTCACCCTTCTCGGTGGTGCCGTCGGTCTCCAGGCCCGCGTAGGCCAGGAAGTTGTTCACGGCCGCGTGGGAGCCCGCCGCGGCGGTGAAGAGGTAGTCGCCCTCGTCCAGGATCCAGGTCTTGGCCGCCTTGTAGTCGTAGCTGGCCAGGTACTTGGCGGGCACGGTGATGGTGACCTCCTGGGTCTCGCCGGCCTTCACGTCCACCTTGGCGGAGTTCAGGAAGGACACAGCGGATTTCTCCACCAGGTTGGTCTTGTCATACTCGGTGTAGGGGACCTGCACATAGAGCTGGGCCAGGAACTTGCCGTCCTTGTCGCCCTTGTTGGTCACGGCCACCACGGCCTTGACCTCGCCGTCCTCGGTCTTGTCCACGGTCACGCTCTTGATGGTCTGCTCATAGGGGATGTAGGACAGGCCGTGGCCGAAGGTGTAGAGAACTTCCTTGTTGTAGTCCCAGGCAGCGTCCTGGGTCGCGCCCTTGGCGGAGGCAGCGTTGAAGGCCGGGTTGGCGATGCTGTCGAAGTAGCGGGTCTCAAAGTACTTGTAGCCCACGTAGATGCCTTCGGCCTCCACGATGTAGTGGCCGCCGTTGTAGGAGGCGCTGCCGCCGAAGGAGCCGGTCTCGGTGTTGCCGATCTCCTGGCCGGGGTAGCGGGGATCGTCGCCGTGGGAGGCGGCGATGTCATAGTCGGCGAAGTAGCCGCCGCCGAAGTTCACCACTGCGGGGATGGAGGCGTTGTCGGCCACATAGGTGTCCGCCATGGCGCCGGTGGCGTTCACCGCGCCGGTGAGCACCCGGGCCACGCCGGTGAGCTGATAGTCGTTGATCACGCCGATGTAGCAGATGGCGTCCACCTCATGGGCGCCGCCCTTGGCGATCTCCTTGAGCACCATGTTGTTGCCGGAGTTGATCAGCACCACGACCTTGCCGCAGGTTTCCTTGGCCACGTCCACCACGGCCAGCTCGTCCGCAGACAGGGCCAGGGGATCCGCGCCGGTGGCCTCGCCGGCATAGTTCAGGGCCTTGCCGGGGGCATAGGTGTTGCCCTCGCCGGCGCCCCGGGCAAAGACCACGATGGCGGTGGTGTTCTCCTTGTCAATGGACTCCTTCCAGGTCTCGGGCGCACCCTTCTCCGCGTAGAGCTCAGGCGCGACTTCCACCACCTTGTAGTCCACCATGTCGCCGGGGGCCGCCACATAGATGTTGTCATAGGCCACAGAGGGCATCAGTTCGCCCGTCCAGCGGTTGGGCACCATCTCCTCGTGCCGGTTGAGGATGTTGGTCACGTAGAAGTCCTTCACCGTGGCGTTGATGTTGAGGCCTTCCGCCTCCAGCGCCTGCACCAGGTCAACGGCGTCCGCGTTGCCGCCTTTCAGGTCGCCGTTTGCATAGGGATACGGCGCATAGGCGGCCAGGCCGAAGAGCACCACCTGGCTGCCCTTGGCCAGGGGCAGGGCGGCGTTGTCGTTCTTCATGACGACGGTGCCTTCCTCGCCCTCACGGATGGCGATGTCCTTGGCGGCCGCCGCCATCTCCTCGATGGTGGCATAGTCGCTCTTGAAGACCGCCGTGGAGGCGTCCTCCACCGTTCTGTAGCTCTCAGTGCCCAGAACGCTGTCCAGGGAACCGCGGTACCCTTCCACAATGCCGGAGCCCACCGAGGCGAAGACCAGCAGACAGGCCAGCAAGCAGGCCATGCCCTTGAAGAAGGATGTGAGTTTCTTAGACTTTCCCATGTTCCATTCTTCCTTTCCTTGCGCACCGTGCGCAGTTTTGCTGAGGATTTCCTTCCTGCCCCGCAGGGGTCCGGCGCGGGAGGGGGCTCCTGCGCCGCTCATCATTCAGCCCGGCCGCACTCTGCCGGGTCAAAGGTGACTTGTTGGATCCGCCCGGGGCGGGTTCACGCCAGGTCGAAGGAGACGAAGTCGAAGGTGCCGCCCTTGCCCTCCACGGAGAAGTACAGCGCCTCCCGCTCTCCCAGGCCCTCCGGCAGGCTGCCGGTGAAGGCCTTCTCCTGCAGGGCGGTCTCCACGGGAATCCGGCAGATGGGGTCGCCGTGCTCCTCCCGGCGGACCACCACACAGCAGCCGTTGCCGTAGCCCTGGAGATGCACGGTGATGCTCCGGGTCTCACGCAGGTCGAAGTACTTGAAGCCCACGGTGCAGTCCGTGCAGAAGTTGGAGATGTACTGGTCCGGCCCCTCCTCCCGGTCCCCGCCCTTCTGGGTGAGGAAGGGGTGGCTGCCCCGGGGGTGCTTCAGCATGGAGAGGAACATGGTGCCGTCCTTGCCGTACACGTTGCAGGCGATGTAGGCCGGGTAGTGTCCCTTGCCGCTCAGGGGCGCGCCGTTCAGGCCGCAGGAGGTCATCTCCGCCTGGAAGAATTTCCCGTCCTCGAAGCGGATCTCCTCGGCGCAGGCCTGCCGGGAAGACTGCTTCCGGTTGGAGTGCCGGTGGTAGAAGACGTAGTAGCGGCCGCCGATCTCAATGAGGCTGCCGTGGGTGTTGCCGGTGCACATCCGGGCGTGCTTCACATCCGGCACGCCGGGCAGGCCGATGTCGCCGCAGGAGACCAGCACGCCGCCGTAGGTGAAACCGCCGTCGGGCCGGTCGCTCACCGCCCAGCACAGGTTGTGGCTGTTCAGGGAGGAGTAGATGAAGTAGTACTTCCCGCCGAACTTGCGCATGGAGCTGGCCTCGCCGAAGGGCTGGGCCTCATAGGGGGTGCCCTTGGCCTCCTCCCCGGTGAGGACCCCGATGTAGCGCAGCTCGTCCCCGGAGATCACCGTCAGCATGTCCTTCGGGTCCAGCTCGAAGAACATGGGGCCGTGCTTGGTGGGCTGGGAGCCGTCCAGCAGGATGGGGTTGCCGCCGAAGGCAAAGCCGGTGTAGAGGTAGAGCCGGCCGTCCTCGTCCATCAGGCAGCCCGGGTCGAACTGGAAGGGCTCGCCCCGCTTGCCGATGGGGGTGCCGTCCTGGTATTTCACATAGCCGTAGAATTCATACTTGCCCGCAGGCTCGTCGCACACGGCCACGGAGATCATCTTGGTGCCGCCCATGAAGTAGTACAGGTAGTACCTTCCGTCAGGGCCGACCACCATGTCCGGCGCCGCCAGGCCGTTGGTCAGCCGGATCTTCGGCGCGGCGGGGTCCTGCTCCCGGCGGTAGATGCAGCCGTGGTAGGTCCAGTTCCCCAGGTCATCCACCGGGGCGGACCAGCAGACATAGTCCCCCAGGCAGAAGTTGAGGCCGTTGAACAGGTCGTGGGAGCCGTAGATGTACACCCGGTCGTCCACAATGTGGGGCTCGGCGTCGGGGACATACTCCCAGCTGGGGAGGTAGGGGTTGAAAGCCTGACGGGTGCTCAAGGGAAGCGCCTCCTTTCGCGGTTCCGGGGTCTCAGGAGAAGAATCGCCCGATCAGATACACGGGGGTGCAGCTCCAGGCGTGGCAGTGGCTGTTAACCACCCGGCCGCCGTAGGGGGAGGCCTCCGGATGCTCCGGATCCCAGCACTCCCAGAAGGTGTCCCCGCCCTGGGCAATCATGCCGCCCCAGTAGGATCGCAGGTGGGCCTCCGCCTTCTCCCGCAGTCCCGCCCGGAGCAGGGCCGTCACGTAGTAGTGGTGCATGTAGGGGGTCATCATCCGGGGGCTGTCCAGGGCGTTCAGTGCCTTTCCGAAAGCCGCCTCTGCCCGGCCCTCCGGCATCACATCCGCCAGGGTCATCCACACCTGGGTGTGGATGGCGGTCTGGCCGCCGGTGACGAAGCAGCCCTCCTGCTCCGACCACCATTTCTCCAGGGCGCTCCGGCGCAGCTGCGCCGCCACCCGCCGGTAGGCCGCCGCCCGCAGTTCCGCGCCCCGCCGTGTGCAGAGCCCGGCGCAGGCGTCCAGGCTGCAGATCAGCACGCCGGTGAGGCAGGCGCTGCGGTCCAGGGTGTCGCTCCAGTCGATGAGGCAGTCCTTCGCCGCCTCCCGGGTGATGAGGCCGTCGGCCCCCAGGCAGTGGGCCAGCACCCAGTCGGTCTGCGCCAGGGCCGGCTCCGTGAGATCCTCCGCGGCCTCCCCGTCGTCGGTCTCCGACAGGTACTCCTGCAGCGCCATGGGATAGATCAGGGCGAAATCCGCCAGATAGGTATCGTCCGCCGCCGGCTCCGGCTCGGTGAATACGTTCGCACTCATCCGGCCGTCCGGGAAGGTGGTGCCCGCAAAGAGATACAGGCAGCGCTTCACCAGGTCCGTCTGCCGGTAGGAGGCGTAGATGCCCAGGGCCTGCAGCCGCAGATCCCCCAGCCAGAGCCGCTGGTCCCGCTTGGGGCCGTCCTCCAGCACCTCCTGCATGCACTCCGCCAGGGTCCGCAGCCCGGCGGCCCGGATGGCCGTCAACTCCGGGTCCAGGGGGGGCAGGGCGGGTAGCCTTGTCTCGTCCGCCGCGCTCTCCGCCCGGCAGGAGATGCCCTTCACCACCAGGCGGTATTTGGGGGAGGTGCCCAGCACCGTGAGGCGCACATAGCGGAAGGCATAGCGCCGGGGCAGGGTTTCCTCCGCCGGCAGCCGGTCGATGTGCAGCCGCTCCCGCTGAATCCAGCTGGGGGACAGCCAGCCGTGATAGCTCTCCGGGTCCTCCGCCAGTTCCCCGGGGATCTCCGCCAGATCCAGCTGCAGGAAAGCGGGGGCGTCCTGGTGGGATCCCGCCGCCGCCAGCTGCAGGCTCACGCGGCCCACCAGATGGCGGCCGAAGTCCGCCAGCAGCTGATCCCCCTGCCGCAGTTCCGTCTCCTCCGGGTTCCCGGTCAGGGGAGCGCCGTTGAGCAGATACGCCGCCGGCGCCGGATACTCCGTGTGGTGGAGCTCAGGCCGCAGCGCCTCCGCCTTTTTCAGCAATTCCGGATCATTCCGGGGCTGAAAATCCGGGATGATCGATATCAGTTCCATATTGTTCCTCTCTGTGAGGCAACGGGCGGTCCCGTTTGCCGTTTGTTGTCAATCCCATTATAACCCCGTGGGCCGGAATGGCTATGTGCATTTTTGCGCAAATCGACTGATAATTATTGACATCACATTTCCGGACATGTGGAATTTGGCATGTAAACATCCGCGTTTTCTTGTTTTCTGAGGTTTTCGGCATCAAAATTGACAAAAATTCTTCTCTCTTGTATACTGCGGGTGAGAGGGGGATGCGCCATGGAAGAGGAAGTCCTGCTGGCCCGGCTCCGCACGCTGAACGAAAGCGAGCTGTTTTACCGCGACTACCGCCTGGCCCGGTCCTCCCCCACGGGCTTTGAGGAGTACCTCTCCCGGCTGGATCCCGAGAAGGTGGCGCGCATGGCGCTGCTGATCCCGGAGTGGCCGGAGACCATCCGCCAGGAATACCTTGAGGACTCCTATTTCCCCCGGGACAGCCGGGAGGGGCTGCACCTGTTCAAGCACAACTGCTATACCCCGCCCATCCCCCACCACCACGATTTCTTCGAGCTGTTCTATGTGCTGGAGGGGCGCTGCATCCACCAGGTCCGGGACAACCACTCCCTGCTGCACAGCGGGGACCTGTGCTTCATCCAGCCCCGGGTCACTCACGCCCTGGACGTGAGCGACGAGAGCATCGTGCTGGACATCCTGATGCGCAAGTCCACCTTCCGCCACTATTTCTACAGCATCCTCCAGGGCGACAACCTCCTGTCCAACTTCTTCATGAGCACCCTCTACAGCGACCAGGGCATCGACTATCTCATCTTTCACACCGGTGAGGACGCGCTGCTGAAGCGGGACATCCTGCGGCTGTGCACGGAGTCCCTGGAGAAGCAGGCCTACTACTCCACCCAGATCAACGCCGTCATGACCTCCATCTTTGTCCAGCTGCTGCGGCGGCACATGGAGACCTGCGAGCTGCCCCGGGACCAGGAGGAGAGCTCCCGCACCGCCATCCGCATCGCCCGGTTTCTCCAGGCCCACGCCGCCACCGCCACCCTGGCGGACATCGCCGGAGAGTTCCACTACTCCCCGGAGTACACCTCGCGGCTCATCAAGCAGACCACCGGGCAAACCTTTATTCAGCTGCTGACCATCATCCGCATGGAGAACGCGGAGCAGCTTCTCCGGGACACGGCGCTGCCGGTAGCGGAGGTGGCCTCCGCCGTGGGCTATGAGAGCGCCGAACACTTCATCCGCACCTTCCGCCGCCACACCGGGGAGACCCCCGGCGGCTACCGCCAGCGGAAGCAGCCCAAATCGTAAGGCATGACTGTATCGGAGGTTGGCCATGAAACACTACCTTGCCATCGACATCGGCGCGTCCAGCGGCCGCCACATCCTGGGCTGGCCGGAGGACGGGGAAATCAGAACCCGGGAGGTCTACCGCTTTCCCAACGGGGTGACGGAGCAGGACAGGCACCTCACCTGGGACATTGACGCGCTGGAGGCCCATGTGCGCGCCGGCATCGACCGGGCGCTGGATGCCTGCCCTGAGATCGAAAGCCTGTCGGTGGACACCTGGGGCGTGGATTATGTGCTGATGGACCACAATCGGCCGATCCTCCCCTGCTACGCCTACCGGGACAGCCGCACGGAGGCGGTGATTGAGGAGGTTCACGGGAAGATCCCCTTCCCGGAGCTGTACCGCCGCACCGGCATCCAGTTCCAGCCCTTCAACACCCTCTACCAGCTGTACGCCGACAAGCTGGCCGGGCGGCTGGACAAGGCCTGCGGCTTCCTGATGATCCCGGAGTACCTGATGTACCGGCTGTGCGGCGTGAAGAGCCATGAGTACACCAACGCCACCACCGGCGGCATGGTCAGCGCCCGCACCGGGGAGTATGACCCGGAGATCATCGATGCCCTGGGGCTCCCGAAGCGGTTCTTCAAGTCCCTGCAGCAGCCGGGCACGGTGATCGGGACCTACAGGGGCATCAAGGCCGTCCTGTGCGCCACCCACGACACCGGCAGCGCCGTGGAGGGCATCCCCATGGCGGAGGACGCGCTCTATCTCTCCTCCGGCACCTGGTCCCTGCTGGGGGTGAAGACCCCCGCTCCCCTCACGGATGCCGCCAGCATGGCCGCCAACTGGTCCAACGAGGGGGGCGTGGGCTACAACCGCTACCAGAAGAACATCATGGGCATGTGGCTGGTGAACCGCCTGCGGGCCGAGCTCTGCCCGGACACGCCCTGGGACGAGATCACTGCGGAGGCCGAGGCGAAGCACTTCGACCACCTGGTGGACGTGAGCGATCCCATCTTCCTGGCGCCGGAGAGCATGAAGGCCGCCTTCGACGCCCGGCTCCCCCACCCGCCCAAGTGCACCGCCGGCTACTTCCGCTGCGCCTACCGCAGCCTGGCCCGGAGCTATGCCCAGGCCATCGCGGAGCTGGAGCACAACACCGGCCGCACCTTCAGCGCCCTGTACATCGTGGGCGGCGGCGCCAAAAACAGCTTCCTGAACCGGCTCACGGAGGAGGCCACCGGCAAGCAGGTCATCGCCCTGCCCATCGAGGCCACCGCCCTGGGGAATCTGGCCATCCAATGCAAGATCAGCAAGGAGGACTGAACCATGCTTGTGGAAACCAAAGCCCGCGTCGGCGTCTTCGCCATCGCCCTGGGGGCCTATCTGCCCCAGTTCCCGTCCCTGGTGCCGGAGTTTGAGGGGCAGTATGCCGCCTTCAAGCAGTCCCTTCCGGACACGGTGGAGCTGGTGGACGGCGGCATCGTTACCACCAAGGAGAAGGCCATGGCCGCCGGGGACAAATTCCGGGCGGCAGATGTGGACCTGGTGATCCTGCAGCTGCTGACCTACGCCACCAGCTACAACATGCTCCCCGCCATACGGGACCTGGATGTGCCGGTGGTGCTGGTGAACGTGCAGAAGAAGAAGGCCCCGGACTACGCCCATACCGACACCGCCACCTGGCTGGGTGAGCTCTACGCCTGCGGCGCCGTGGGCGAGATGGTGGCGGACCTGGAGCGGGCCGGAAAGCGCCACGCGGTCATCACCGGCGTGGTGGAGGGGGGCGACCCCGAGGTGGCGCGGGAGATCGCGGACTGGTGCCGCGCCGCCCAGGTGCGCCGCCGCTTCCGGGACCTGAACCTGGCCCAGATCGGCCGGCCCTACCCCGGCATGATGGACCTGTACATCGACGAGACCAACCTCTACCACCGCATGTGGCTCTACACCAAGCAGTTCGACTGGGAGAAGATGTGGGCCATCGCCGACGGCATCACCGACGAGGACGCCATCCGGTCCAAGGCCCGGGACATCCTGGACACCTTCGACATCGAGGGCGGCGGCACGGTGGAGAAGGTCTGGGACATGGCCCGGTATGTGGTGGCCTTTGAGCAGTGGGTAAAGGACGAGCAGCTGGGCTTCGTGGCCTCCCACTACGACGGCTTCGCCCAGGGCGTGGCCGGCAAGCTGGACTCCATGCTGATCCCTGCCTTCTCCATGCTCATCAAGCAGGGCACCGCCTGCGCCGTGGAGGGGGACATCAAGGTGGCCATGGCCATGGGCATCCTCAAGACCATCGCCGGCACGGGGCAGCTGAGTGAAATGTACTCCATCGACTTCGACGAGGACATCTGCATCATCGGCCACTCCGGCTCCGGCGACGCGGACATCTCCCAGGCGAGGAAGCCCACCATGAAGATCGTGCCGGTGTTCCACGGCAAGACCGGCGGCGGCTACCTCACCCAGTTCTACCCCCCCGTCAACCAGGCCATCACCTTCCTGGGCATCACCCAGGACCGGGACGGGCACTTCAAGTTTGTGGCGGCGGAGGGCGTCAACGAGGACGGCCCCATCTTCACCTTCGGCGACACCAACATGCGCATGCGCTTCACCTGCGGCGCCCGGGACTTCTGCAACCGCTGGAGCGAGGCGGGCCCCACCCACCACATGGCGGCGGCCGTGGGCCGGCACATCGACACCATCCTGAAGGTAGCCAAGATTTTCAACGTCCCTGTGGACGTCATCACCCGCTGAGGAGGAATTGAATTATGAAGAACATTCTGGAAGCGCCCTTCATGGTGGAGATGATCCGCACCGCCACCAACATGTACGCCCACGGCTGGGACGAGCGCAACGGCGGCAACATCTCCCTGATGCTGGAGGAGGCTGCCGTGGCGGAGTACCTGGACCTGCACAGCGTCCTGCGCACCATCCCCACGGGCTTCACCGCCCCGGCGCTGGAGGGGAGGATCTTCCTGGTCACCGGCACAGGCAAGTACTTCAAGAACGTGCAGTACGCCCCGGAGGTGAACCTGGGCATCGTGCGGCTGCAGGACCAGGGACGCCGGGCAGACCTGCTCTGGGGCTATGCCGACGGCGGCCAGTTCACCAGCGAGTTCCCGGCCCACATGATGAGCCACGTGGCCCGGCTGCAGGTGAACCCGGAGAACCGGGTGGTGATGCACTGCCACCCCGCCAATCTGCTGGCCATGACCTATGTGCACACCCTGGACGAGCGGGCCTTCACCCGCACCCTGTGGCAGATGTGCACCGAGTGCATCGTGGTCTTCCCCGAGGGCGTGAACGTCCTGCCCTGGATGCTCTGCGGCACCAACGAGATCGGCGAGGCCACCGCGGAGAAGATGCGCACCGCCCGCCTGGTGGTGTGGAGCCAGCACGGCATCTACGGCGCGGGCAAGGACCTGGACGAGACCTTCGGCCTGATCGAAACCGCCGAGAAGGCCGCGGAGATCTACATGAAGATCGCCCACCTCCCCCGGCTCAACACCATCACCGACGAGCAGATGCACCTGCTGGAGCAGCGCTTCGGCATCAAGGCCCGGGAGGGGTATCTGGACTGAGTGTCCTCCCGGAAGGGGATTCACCCGCACCGCGGGGTGGGTCCCCTTTTCTTTGTATTTCTTTCGCACGGACTGCGGCGGAAGGCGGTTTTCCGCTTGCCAGCCCTTCCCGGATACGTTATAATGCTTTCGCACGTTATCACGACAGGAGGAAACCCCATGCTGCTGATTCGCAACGGCTATGTGAAGACCATCACCCGCGGCGACCTGCCCTGCGCCGATATCCTAGTGGAGGACGGAAAAATCGCCGCCATCGGGGAGCACCTGGAGGCGCCGGAGGGCTGCGAGGTTTTTGAGGCGGAGGGCATGCTGGTGACCCCCGGCCTGATGGATGCCCACACCCACATCGGCCTGGACGAGGAGGCCGTGCGCTGGGAGGGGGACGACTACAACGAGATGAGCAGCCCCGTCACCCCGGAGATGCGGGGCATCGACGGCATCAACCCCCAGGACGAGGCCTTCCGCCTGGCCCTGGAAGGCGGCGTCACCTGCGCCGTCACCGGCCCCGGCTCCGCCAACGTCATCGGCGGCACCTTCTCCGCCATCAAGCTCCACGGGGACTGTGTGGACGACATGATCCTCCGGGATCCGGTGGCCATGAAGGCGGCCTTCGGTGAGAACCCCAAGGGCTGCTACGGCCAGCGGGACCGCAAGAAGCCCGTCACCCGCATGGGCATCGCCGCCCTGCTCCGGGAGACCCTGGCCAAGGCGAAGCGCTACGCCGAGAAGAAGGACGCCGGGGAGGATGTGCCCTTCGACTTCCAGCTGGAGGCCATGCTGCCGGTGATCCGCCGGGAGATTCCCCTGAAGTGCCACGCTCACCGGGCCGACGACATGCTCACCGCCCTGCGCATCGCGGAGGAGTTCGGCATCGACATCACCCTGGACCACTGCACCGACGGCCATCTCATCGCCGGCATCCTGGCGAAAAAGGGCCGGCCTGTGCTGGTAGGCCCCAGCCTGGGGGACAAGAGCAAGTTTGAGCTGAAGAACAAGACCTTCGAGACCCCGGCCATCCTCCACAAGGCGGGGCTGGAGGTCTGCCTGATCACGGACGCGCCGGTGATTCCCCTGTACTACCTGCCCCTGGTGGCGGGTCTGGCGGTGCGGGAGGGGCTGCCGGAGGACGCCGCCTGGCGGGCCATCACCATCAATCCCGCCCGGGTGGCCGGGGTGGAGAGCCGGGTAGGCTCTCTGGAGGCAGGCAAGGACGCGGACATCGCGGTCTTCGACGAGAACCCCCTCCACAGCATTCAGGCCCGGGCAAAGGCCGTCTTTGTGGACGGCCTGCGCGTGGTGTAAGACAGGAGGAGACGTATGGATATCGCCATCATCGGCATGGGACTCATCGGCGGCTCCCTGGCCAAGGCCATCAAGCTGCACACCGACCACCGGATTTTCGGCGCGGACATCGACAGGCAGGCCATCCGTCATGCCCTGATGATGGGGGCCATTGACGCGGAGCTGGACGAGGAGAAGCTCCGGGGCTGCGGCATGGTGCTGGTTGCCCTCTACCCCGGCGCCATCGTGGAGTGGATCACCGCCCATGCGGACAGCTTTGCCCCCGACGCCCTGGTCATTGACTGCGGCGGCGTCAAGGGGACCGTGGTGGAGGCCCTCACCCCCGTGGCCCTCCACCGCCGCTGGCACTATGTGGGCGGCCACCCCATGGCAGGCCGGGAGTACAGCGGGTTCCGGTATTCCCAGGACGACCTGTTCGACCACGCCAGCATGATCCTCACCCCCCTGCCGGAGGAGGATCTCTCCGTGCTGCAGCGCTGCCGGGATTTCTTTATGGACATCGGGTTCCGGCGGGTGCAGTTCACCACGCCCCGACAGCACGATGAGATGATCGCCTTCACCTCCCAGCTGGCCCATCTGGTCTCCTCCGCCTATGTGAAGTCCCCCCTGGCGGACCGTCACAAGGGCTTCTCCGCCGGCTCCTTCGGGGACATGACACGGGTGGCCCGGATGAAGGAGGATATGTGGACGGAGCTGTTCCTGGCCAACCGGGAGGCCCTGCTGCCGGAGCTGAACGGGATCATTCAGCGGCTCACCGCCTACCGCGACACCCTGGAGGCCGGCGACGCCCAGGCCCTGGAGCAGATGCTCCGGGAGGGGCGTGAGATCAAGGAAGCCCTGGAGGAGAGCTGATGGCCATTGCAGTCAGCGCCTGCCTGCTGGGGGAATGCTGCCGCTGGGACGGCGGAACCAACCGCTGTGAGGCGGTGATCCGCCTCTGCCGGGGGCAGGAGGTGATCCCCGTCTGTCCGGAGTGCGCCGGCGGCCTGGGCACGCCCCGCCTGCCCTCGGAAATCCGGGACGGGGTGGTGGTGAACCGGGAGGGCGTCTCCGTGGACGCTGCCTTCCGGGCGGGGGCCGTGAGCTGCCTGGGGCAGCTGGAGGGCAAGCCCGTCACCCTGGCTGTCCTGAAGGCCCGCAGCCCCTCCTGCGGCACAGGCCGGATCTACGACGGCACCTTCTCCGGCACCCTCACGGCGGGGGACGGCGTCTTTGCCGCCCTGCTGAAGGAGAAGGGCATCCGGGTGGTCTCGGAGGAGGATGTCATCCGAGGCAACGTGGCGCCCTGAAAAAAGGGTACAGAAAAACCTGACGGTCTTTGCCACAGGCTCCGTCAGGTTTTTTCGTGTTCACTCCCCGCTGTCCCAGGTCAGGGGATAGGTGGGCACCGCGTATTTCAGGTTCTTTCCGTTGGATTTGAGCACCGTCACCACCGCGTCCGTGGCCGTGGCTTCCGTCAGCGGGGTGGGGATAAAATCGTTGCGGTCCTTCCGGCTGGAAATCCGGATGGGGATGATCCGGAAGCCCTCGTTGACGATGGTCCCGTCCTTCTCCCGGAACCGGGTCTGGAAGAGGAAGGAGTTCATGTCGCTGGGCTTGGAGTTCCCGGCGAAGCAGAAATTGCCCAGGGAGTAGCAGATGTAGACCCCGTTGTAGCACTCCACGGGGTTCATCCGGTGGGAGTGGTGGCCGATGACCAGGTCGGCGCCGCTGTCCACCGCCAGCCGGCCCATCTTGATCTGGTTCTTGGTGGGCACATAGTCCTTCTCCACCCCCCAGTGGAAGGAGACAATCACCAGCGGGTATTCCTGCTTGGCCGCCGCGATGTCCGCCGCCACCTTGTCGTAGAGGGTGGGATAGCCCCCCACCGGCTTCTCATAGCGGTCAATGCACAGGTAGGAGAGCATGCACACGTCGATGCCCTTCACATTGTACACGCCCATCTCGGTGGAGTTGGAGTACACCACGCCGGCCTCCCGCAGGGCGTTCTTGGTGTCCTCGTAGGCCTCCTCGCCGTGGTCCATTACGTGGTTGTTCTCCAGGGAGACGCACTCCACGCCGTTCATGGGCAGCACCTCCGCCCACTCCGGCGGCGCGCTGAAGAGAAACTGGTTCTCCTTCTTGTTGGTGGGCACATAGGTGGAGTTGGTGAGGGTGCCCTCGAAGTTCACCAGGGTCATGTCGTCCGCCATCAGGATGTCCCGGACGCCGGCCATGACAAAGTTGACGTCCCCGTTGTGCTTCTTGAGCTCATCCCCGAAGATGTCCGCCCGCTTCCGGGTGTCCCGGCCGATGGTGAAATCCCCGGTGAAGGTCATGGTCAGCAGCCGGGAGCCGTCCTCCTCATAGACGGGCTTCTCCTCCACGGCGGGCTGCGCTTCCCCGTCCTCGTCGTCCAGCAGCACTTCCTCATAGAGGATGTCGCCCACATAGAAATCCTCGTCGTCCTCCTCCGCCCCGGCCGCCGGCACCAGCAGCACCAGCAGGAGACAGAGGGCCAGCCATTTGCGCATGCGCTTCCTCCCGTGATCAGAGTGATTGAATAAAGGCCGCGATCCGCTCCAGGGCGGTGTTCAGCTTGTCCACGCCGGTGGCGTAGGAGCAGCGGATGTGGCCCTCGCCGCAGGGGGCAAAGGCGTTGCCCGGCACGCAGGCCACCTGCTTCTCCCGCAGCAGCCGCTGGCAGAACTCCTCGCTGCTCAGCCCGGTCTTTTGGATGGAGGGGAAGACGTAGAAGGCCCCCAGGGGCTCAAAGCAGTCCAGCCCCATGTCCCGGAAGCCCGCCAGCATCAGCCGGCGCCGCCGGTCATAGGCCTCCCGCATTTTCGTCACGTCCTCATAGCCGTTCTCCCGGCCGGCCCGCAGGGCTTCCAGCGCCGCCGCCTGCCCCTGGCGCGGGGCGCAGAGGATGGCGTACTGGTGGATCTTGTTGATGACCTCCATCAGGGGAGCCGGGCCGCAGGCAAAGCCCACCCGCCAGCCCGTCATGGCGAAGGACTTGCTGAAGCAGTTCAGGGTGATGGTGTAGGGGGCCATGCCCGGCATGGTGCCGAAGGACACGTGTTTACGGCCGCCGTAGGTCAGCTCCCCGTAGATCTCGTCGGAGAGCACCAGGATCTCCTTCTCCCGCACCACCTCCGCGATCTTCTCCAGGTCCTCCCGCTCCATGATGGCGCCGGTGGGGTTGTTGGGGTAGGGCAGGATCAGGGCCTTGGTCCGGGGGGTGATGGCCGCCCGCAGCGCCTCCGGGGTCAGCCGGAACTCTGTCTCCCGGGTGGTGACAATGGGCACCGGGGTGCCCCCGGCGAAGATGACGCTGGGCGAGTAGCTGACATAGCTGGGCTCGGGCACCAGCACCTCGTCCCCGGGGCCCGTGATGGCCCGCAGCGCTGTGTCAATGGCCTCGCTGGCGCCTACCGTCACCACGATGTCCGTCTTGGGATCATAGGACAGGCCGAAGCGGTCCTGCATGTAGCGGGCAATCTCCTCCCGCAGCTCCAGCATGCCCCGGTTGGCGGTGTACTGGGTCTCCCCCGCCAGCAGGCTGTTGATGGCCGCGTTCCGGATGTGGTAGGGCGTGATGAAATCCGGCTCGCCCACCCCCAGGGAGATGGTGCCCTTCATGGTGGAGGCCATGTCAAAGAACCGGCGGATGCCGCTGGGGGGCACCGCCGCAATGGCGGCGTTCAGATAGCGGTCATAATTCACGGGGTGATCACCAGCCGTCCGTCACCGTGGTCTTCCTCGAACACCACGCCGTCCTCTTTGTAACGCTTCAGCACAAAGGAAGTGGAAGTGCCGGTCACCGTGTCCAGGGTGGACAGCTTCTCCGACACAAAGAAGGCCAGCTCCTTCAGCGTCCGGGCCTGCACCAGCACCAGCAGGTCATAGCTGCCGCTCATCAGGTAGACGCTCCTCACCTCATCGAAGGCATAGATGCGCCGGGCCACGGCATCGAAGCCCATCTCGTGCTGGGGGGTCACCCGCACCTCGATCATGGCCTCCACCCGCTCCCGGTCCGTCTTGTCCCAGTTGACGATGGGGGCATAGCGCAGGATCACCTTGTTCTCCTCCAGCGTCCGCACCGCCGCGGCCACATCCACCAGGGACGCCCCGGTCATCACCGCGATTTTCTCGATGGGCAGCCGGCAGTCCTCCCGCATAATCTCCAGTACCTGGCTCTCCAAGGCTGTCATGGGGTTTCACTCCTCTCTGCATTTGTCCCGCTCGTTGCATTTGGGGCCGGCGCCGTGACCGCTGCCGTTTCCGGCGCCGCCTCCGGCACGGTCCTGGAGGCTTTCGGCCGGGGCATGCTCAGCAGCCAGCGGATGATCCAGCTGCCCACCGCGTTGCCCAGGGCCGCCACCGGCAGCACCCAGCCCCAGGCCAGCAGATGCTCCAGGGGCAGGGCGCCCGCCTGGCTCCACTCCGTCATGCCGGCCCACAGGCCCAGGGCGGTGTATCCGGCAATGGCCACCGAGTGGGCGTAGCCTGACAGGATGAACAGTGCCACGCCGTAGATCACATGGGGCAGCCGGCTGCCCTCCCCGGCCTTCGTGGTGGCCAGGTACATGCAGATCCCGCACATGAGGGCCTTGCAGAACACCGTCAGCGGGCCCCAGGCCGCCAGGTCGTCCATCACCTGCCCCGCCTTGTCCGTGATGGGATCCACCAGGGTGCAGATCAGCACGCCGCAGGCCGCGGCCCCCAGCACATTGAACAGCAGCATCAGCAGCTTCTGCCCGGCGGAATAGTCGTCCCGGGCCACCCGGCCGGTGAAGAGCTCCGCGTCAAAGTTCACCACGAACCACAGTCCGGCGGAGAACAGCACGGCGCCGGCCACGCCCCCCACCTTCAGATAGATCACGCAGCCCATGCAGATCAGCACGCCTGCCGCAAAGGCCCGTCGAAAGATACACTTCTTCATGCCGCCGCTCCACTTCTGTCTTGCTCAGGTTCCGCTCTCCCCGTCCGCCAGCTGGGCGATGATGCCCAGCAGCCCCGGTCCGGTGTGAATGGCCAGGGCCGGGCTCACGGGGCTTACGAAGGAGAACTCCGCGTCCAGACGGCTCAGGATGCGCTCCTGCAGCCGGCAGGCGTCCTCATAGGCGTTGCCGTGGACAATGGCCAGCTGCACCCGTTTCCCCTCATAGCGCCGGTAGAATTCCCCCTCCATGGCGTCCAGCGCCTTGGAGAATCCCCGGGCCTTGGTGAGGGTCTGATACACCCCGTCCC
The DNA here is from genome assembly GCA_017519405.1 of Clostridia bacterium. Taxonomy (GTDB): domain Bacteria; phylum Bacillota; class Clostridia; order Christensenellales; family Aristaeellaceae; genus RUG11272. The sequence goes on along the minus strand of JAFWSH010000006.1, from coordinate 168,830 downwards.
CGTTGACATAGATCACGGGCTTGATCTGCAGCAGGCTGCCCACCACGCCCTCCACCAGGCCGATGCGGCCGCCCTTGCGCAGGTATTCCAGCGTGCGGATCACAAAGGTCCCCAGCTGGTTTGCCCGCTTCTCCGCCACCCGGCGGATGGTCTCCTCCACGCTCATGCCCTCCCGCAGGCAGCGGGCGGCGGTGAGCACCAGCAGGCCCTCCCCGGCGGAGAGGGTTTGCGTGTCCACCACGTCCACCCGCACGTTCTCCGTCTCGGAGGCCACCATGGACGCCATGTTGAAGGCGCCGGAGAGGCCGGAGGAGATGGACAGGTGCAGGATGCGGGTGGCACCGGCGGCAGCCAGCTCCTGATACACCCGGCTCACGTCCGCCGGCAGGGGCAGGGAGGTCTTGGGCAGCTCCGTCTTCATCATCTCATAGAGCTCATCCGGCCGGATCTCCACCCGGTCCCGGAACTCCCCGTGGCTGGTGGCAATACGGAGGGGCACGGTCCGGATATCGTCCGCGGCCAGCTGGGCATCGCTCAGATCGCACGCGGTATCGGTCACCAGCGCTACGCGCTCCTCGCCAAGGACAAACATGGCCTTCCCTCCTTTCCATGCACCTGCCCATTATAGCACAGCGGCAGGGCAAGTCAAGCAGACTGCCGCTTCACTCCCCGTCGTGGGGCTCAATCCCGTGAATGCGGAAGTTGTAATTGTGGATCTCAATCCCGAAGGCCTTCTCCGCCCAGTACTTGATCCAGGCCACCGCCTCCCGGGTGTGGTTTTTCACCAGCCACCAGCCCCCCAGGGTCGGGCTGGCGATGCCGCAGGCCTGGAAGCCCTCGTCCTCCGCCAGGGCCAGCGCCCGGGGCACGTGGTAGTCGCTGGTGACGATCAGTACCTTCTTCACATCCCGCCCCGCCAGCAGGGCCGCGGCATTCTGCAGGTTCTCCCGGGTGTTGAAGGAGGTGGTGTCCGCCAGGATCATCTCCTCCGGCACCCCCTTCCCCATCAGGTAGCCCCGCATGACCTCCCCCTCCGGGGCAGGCTCGTCGTCCCCCTGGGCGCCGCAGACCACCATCAGGCAGGGGTGCTCCCGCCAGGCCTCATAGCCCGCGTCCAGCCGCCACTGCAGCTGCAGGTTGGGCGTCCCGTCCGGCTTCACCTGGGCACCCAGCACAATGATGGCGTCATAGTCCTCCACCGGCGGAAGATGATGCTTTTTCCAGACCACCATGCCGATCACCCCCAGGTAGGCCACGACGGCCGCCAGCAGCAGCCCCAGCAGCACCCGCAGTACCGGGTGCCTCCTTTTCCCGTTGTCCGTCTTCTTCCGGTTCATCCGTCCGTCCCTATCTCCTCTTTGGTTTCAGTTCTCCCAGCTCCGCCAGGGAGCAGGCCCGGTTCCCCGCCACAATCACATGGTCCAGCAGGGCGATGTCCAGCTGCTCCAGGAGGCTGAAGAGCATATGGGTGGTTTTCACATCCTCCGGGGAGGGCTCACAGCGGCCGTCCGGGTGGTTGTGGCACAGCACCACCCCCTGGGCACCCAGGTTCAGGGCCGTCTCCACCACCTGGCGGGGATAGGCGGCCACCTCCGTCACCGTCCCCTCGGCGATCAGCCGCCGGCCCAGGACGCTGCGGTTGGTGCCCAGGCAGATCACATAGAAGTGCTCCGTCCGCTCCCCTGCCAGCAGGGCCAGGGCGTACTGCCTGGCCTCCGCTGTGGACTCGATCCGGGGCCGCTCCTCCGTCAGGGTCAGCTCATAGCGCCGGAACATGGGCACCATCAGGGACAGCAGCGTGGCTGCCTCCTCCCCCACGCCCTTCACCGTCATCAGCTGCTGCGGGGAGGCCTCCAGAACGCCCTTCAGGGAGCCGAAGGTCTCCAGCAGGGCATGGGCCACCGGGTTCATGTCCCCCCGGGGATGGGCATAGCAAAGCAGCAGCTCCAGCACCTCGTGGGGGGCGAAGGACGCCAGTCCCTCCCCCCGGTAGCGCTCCCGGAGGCGTTTCCTGTGCCCCGCATGGGGGGTCGTCTCAGTCTTCTTCTCTCCGCTCATCCCTGATCAGTTCCTCCAGCTGCACATTGATCTGATCTCCCAGCCGCCGGACCTCCCCCAGCACCCGGCGGCGCCCCTCCGGGGTGAGGAACCAGTCCTCCCGGTTGACGCCCTCCTCCCGGCAGGGAACGCAGCGCAGTTCCGCCTCCGGGAAGGCCCACTGGTAATAGAGCTTTGCCCGGCGGGCGTGGAAGGGTCGGCAGCAGATCAGCGCCCGGCGGATCTTCAGCCCCGCCCCGTCGCAGACCGCCCGGCTGAGGCGGGCGTTGTCCCAGGTGCAGCGGGCCCGGTCCTCCCGCAGCAGGGCGTCCTCCGGGATGCCCTCCGCTGCCAGCAGGCCGCACATCCAGGCGCACTCGCTCTCCCAGGGCGGAATCCTGAACCCGTCAACCCCCATGCCATACAGCCCGCTGGGGAGAATCCGCGGCGCCAGACCCTGCCGGTAGAGGGCGGCCGCCTGCATCACAGGCTCCCTGTGGGAGGAGCCCGGCACAAACAGCATGTCCGCCTCCACCGGCGGATCGCTGACAAACACCAGCTCCGTCACCGCCCGGAGAAATGCATCCGGTTCCATGGCCATGTCTGTGCCCTCCCTTCTGCGGGGTACCCCCATTATACCGTATTTTCCATGCGGCTGCAAATCTTTCCCGCCCCGGGGCACAATTGTTACATTCCCCGCCCCGCAAAAAAGCCGTCCCCCGTTTTTTCGGAGAACGGCTTGGATAGACTGGGGATCAGATTACAGCTTCTGGCCGCAGCTGGGGCAGAACTTGGCGCCCGCGTCCACCGCCTGGCCGCAGGCAGGGCACACCGCGCCGGCGTTCTGCTTCGCGCCGCAGCTGGGGCAGAACTTGGCACCCGCGGGCAGGGGCTGGCCGCAGGAGGCGCAGAAGCCGCCGGCAGGCGCTGTCTGGGGAGCCTGGGCCGCCGGAGCAGCCTGCTGGCCCAGGGTGTTGGCCATGATCTGGCCCATGGCCATGCCGGCGCCCATGCCCATGCCGGCGCCCATGGAGCCGCCGGGGTTGTTGGCGCTCTCCCGCATGGCCTCCGCCGCCTGATACTGGGTGTACTGGGTCATGTCGCCCAGGACGCCCATGGAGGTGCGGCGGTCCATGGCCTCCTCCACATTCTGGGGCAGGGAGACATTCTCAATGACCACGGAGGTCAGCTGCAGGCCCAGACTGCTGATTTTGGGGGTCACCGCCGCCTGGACATACTGGCCCAGCTCGTCATAGTTGGCCGCCAGGTCCAGGGCCGGGATCTTGCTCTCGGCGATGGCATCGGAGAGGGAGGAGACCACCGTGCGCTTGATCTGGCCCTCGATGTCCTCCACGGTGAAGGTCTTGCCGGTGGAGAAGCACTCCAGCAGGAAGGCCTTGGGGTCCGCAATGCGGAAGGAGTAGTTGCCAAAGGCCCGCAGGCGGATCATGCCGAACTCCGCGTCCCGCATCATCACGGGATTCTGGGTGCCCCACTTGCAGTCGGTGAACTGGCGCACGTTCACAAAATAGACGTCGCACTTGAAGGGGCTGTTGAAGCCGTACTTCCAGGCCTTCAGTGCCGTCAGCACAGGCATGTTGGCGGTCTTGAGCTCATAGCGGCCGGCCTCGAACACGTCCGCCAACTGTCCCTCGCTGACGAAGATCGCCACCTGTCCCTCCCGGACGGTGAGCTGGGCGCCGTTCATGATCTCCTTGCCCTTCATGTCGTACTTGTGCACGATGGTGTTGCGGGTGGTGTCCGTCCACTCGATGACGTCAATCAGCTGACCCGCCACAATGTTTCCGATGGTGTCAAGAATGCCCATGTCGCAGTCCTCCTCGTCTTGCTGTTGGTTCTGTGGGGTTAGTCTCTATCATTCAGCGGTTTCCGGAACCGCCAGGTCATACAGGCAGGACAGCATCCGCACGCTGTCAATCTCCAGCTCCATGTCCAGGTACTCCCGCACATGCTGGCAGGCCCAGGTGGCGTGCTCCACGACGATGCGCTCCATCTCCCCGGCCTCCGGGGCCTCATGCTCCAGCATGGGGCAGGCCAGCAGATAGATCTCCTCGCTGTCCAGCACCGACACCAGCAGCCGCATGCCGCTCAGCTCCGCGCCGAAGATGTTTCGCATGGCCACCTCCAGCCTGTCCGCGCCATAGTGCCAGTGGGCACTCAGATAGCCGTCATCGTCCGGGATGGCCAGGCGCAGCAGCACACAGGGGCGGGTGGGATCCATGCGGCTGCGCAGCAAGCGGAGGTAGCGGCGGATGCGCTCCGGGCTCCTGGTCTTGCCGCTGATCACCCGCCGGAAGAACTCGTGGCGGGCCAGCTGCATCATGGTTTCCTCGCTGTAGGGATCGTTGGAATAGTCCGCATGGGTCCGGCTCAGCAGCAGCTCCAGCTCCACCATGTCCTTGAGCACCTGCTCCTTGGTGTCCGCAGCATCCAGCACGGGCCGCAGGTGCCAGTGGGGGCACTCCATGGCGGAGAGCAGTTTCTTCTCCTCCTCAGCCGGCAGGGCGATGGCCACCGCATCTGCGTGGTGGTGGGTCAGGCTGTCCGTTGCCTCATCGGCGCTGGCGGCTGTTCTGGGTTGCTTGAAGCCCAGCCGTTCCCAGTCCGTCACCGCGTCGAACGCAGCCCGGACTTCCGGTTTGTCTGTGACCAGGAGTAGTTTGTACATAAGCCTAACTCATCCTCCTTCGCGCATGCTCTCCGGAATATACCCATTATAGCTGTTCTTCCACAAAAAGACAAGATCTCCCGCCGAATTCAGCGTCAAAGGGCAGAAAAGCGCACTCCTTTTACATCAGGCCCCGGCTGGCCAGCCAAGCCCGGGAGCGGCGCAGGCAGTCAAAGGGATCCTCGCCCCCGCAGTCGTCCTGCTCCACCAGCAGCCAGCGGGTGCCGGCGGTCTCCGCCTTCTCCAGCACCCGGTCCAGGTTCATGTTGCCCTCCCCCAGCACCGCCATTTTCCGGCCATAGGCGCAGTCCTTCAGGTGAAGGCAGGGAACCCGGCCCCCCAGGTGCTCCACCCACCAGGCGGGATCTCCGCCCCCCACCTGCACCCAGTAGGTGTCCAGGGTGAAGCCCATCCGGTCCGCCGGCATGTCCTCCGCCAGCCGCTCCAGGATCAGTTTCCCGTCCAGTTTCCGGAATTCCTGGTCGTGGTTGTGGTACATGAGCAGCTTCCCGGCCCCGGCGATCTTCTCCGCCGCCGGGGCAAACCGCCCCAGGAAGTCGTCGTAGCCCATGCCCTCCTCCGGCCGGAAGGACCACCAGCCCAGGCCGATGTGGTCGCAGCCGAAGACCGTGTGCTCCCCGATGACCCGCTCCGTGTCGCCCGTCAGCCGGTCCGCGGGAGTGTGGGTCAGGACGCAGCGCAGGCCATTCTTCTCCAGCTCCTCCCGGAGCCATTCCGCCCGGAAGGGGCAGGTGGCGGAGACCTGGACGGTCCGGTAGCCCATGTCCGCCACCTTCCGCAGGGTCAGGGAAAAGTCGGCCAGGGTCTGGGTAAAGGCCCGCACCGTGTAGAGCTGGGCGCCGATTTCCATGGGCTTGTCCTCTCCTTTCCCCCTCCGCCGCCCGGCAGAGGGACAAAAAGCGGGGAAACCCCCGCTTTCACGCCTCCGGTGCCGCGCCTCGCCGTGCCTCCGCCTCCTGCAGCTTCTGCTCAATCCAGGGCAGGAATTCCTCCCAGGTGCCCCGGGTGAAGCTGTCCTGCGCCACGCCGACCGTCTGCCCGTACTTCATCCCGAGCACCAGCCCGCGTCCGGTCATCCTGATCTCCACGAGATTCGCATATTCGTACCGGACGGTCACATTAAGGAGCTGTGCCTCGCATCCGTCCTCAAAAAAGAATTCCCTGCGGATGATCGGCTCTCCGCCGCTGTGCTTCATCGCCTGCCGGTACGCCAGCAGCCCCTTCCAGAGGGGAAGCGCCGCAAGCAGGACCAGGAGGCCGCTGCACACGAGAAACACGGGATGCCTCAGGGTGACGTACTCATAGAGCTCATAGCCGAGGCCGAGCAGCAGGAGCACGGCCAGAACCGCGCCTGCCGGTTTTTTGTACTGCGCAAAGTATGCCTTGATATAGATCTTCGGTGTCATTTCCTTTTCGCAGGCAAACACCGGCTCCTGTTCCCTGTTTGCCGTCTCCATGCCTTTACGCCTCCTTCTCCTCGAAGACCCGACACCAGGTGTATTTGCTCACCGCCGTCTGCACGGCATTGCCGGCGTAGGTGCTGATCAGGTCCCGGATATAGGGCGGCAGAAAATGGTTGTATTTCACTTCCAGGATGGTCTCGTCATGGTCGAAGGGCGGCACCGTGGGCACCTGGGGGTTGAACAGGTCGATGGAGCCCATGCCGGAGCGCAGGTGCTTGTCCAGGGTGATCCGCACCTCCTCCGCGTCGTGGAGGTAGGCCTCCCGCACATAGTCCACCAGCACCACCGGCCGCAGCAGGTGGATGGTCATCTCCCGGTACACATCGTTGAGCAGGCCCGAGCGGGTCCGCTCCAGACCGCTGGGATCCCCCGCCATCAGCTGCTCGCACAGGTCCCGGGGGATGCTGATGGAGCGCTTGGAGATCAGGGAGCCGATCTTCGTCTTGCACTCCAGCTTGATGACCTTGTCAGAGAAATTATAGATGCGGATGCGGTACTTGTCCCGGTTCCGCACGCCGTCCAGCTTGTCATACAGCGCGCTGTCGAAAACCGTGTCGAAGTACAGGGAGCGGATGGCGTACTCGTTGCGCTCATCCCCGTTGGGATCCCAGTGCAGCACGGCATCCAGTGCCCGGGACAACAGGAACTCCTGGGCCGGGCTGATGATGAACTTCAGCTCATGCCGCAAGGGCAGTGTTGTCGCCATTTTTTCACCTCCCATGTTTTTCAACGCCCATGGACAGCGTTGAGTATTCAGCGGTTGCTCAGGAGTTTTTCAACGCCCATGTGAATCGTTGAGGGGTCACCCCCCCCCGAGGATCACACCCCCGCCTCGGTCTGGCAGGCCACCAGGGTGGCATCGTAGACGCCCTCGATGTTCAGCACGCTGGCCACCAGGCTCTGGCGGTCCGTCAGCCGCACCTCCACCGTCATCTCCGCGCCGTTGCGGGTCACGGTCTTGGAGCGCAGGCGGCGATACTTCACCGTGGAGCGCAGCAGCTGCTGGATGTCGCTCTCCGCCGCCTCGTCATAGTGCACCACCAGCAGATAGGCCGCCTGGTTGGAGAACTTGAGGAAGGTGAGCAGGAAGAGGATCAGCGCAATGCCCAGGGCCACGGCGATGGCGGCAGGGTACAGCCCCGCCCCCAGCAGGATGCCCATGGTCAGCGCCCAGAACATGTAGGCGGTGTCCAGGGGCTCCTTCACCGCCGTACGGAAACGCACGATAGACAGGGCGCCCACCATGCCCATGGACAGGGCGATGTCGCTCTTGATGCACATGACCACAGGCGTGGTGATCAGGGTCAGCATGATCAGGGTCAGGGAGAAGTTGGGGCTGTAGAGCACGCCGCGGTAGCAGCGCTTGTAGGTGAAGGCAATCAGCAGGCCCACCAGCAGGCCCATGCCCAGGGCAATCACGATGGCCAGCACATCCAGCTTCTCGGCAGACTCGATAAAGTAGTTGGCCAGCGCAGAATCCGCCTGCAGCGCCGTCTTGACACCGTCCGCATATGCGACAGAGAACATTGGTTCAGCCTCCTCCGGTCGTTGGTTTCATTCGGTTCATGATAACATAAGTCCGGCGATCTGTAAAGAAAGCGTGCCTCAGACCACGCCCTCCGGGAACTCCGGCTGAGGGCCGAAATACTCCAGCATCTGCAGGTTGCTCAGCCCAAAGGCGTCCTTGATGAAGCCCCACAGCAGCCGGGGCCGTTTCCGGCACACATTGCGCAGCCGCTCCACCCGCTTCTCCCAGTAGCGGTAGGCGCCGTCGGCGGTGGTGGGCACCTCGCTGATGACATAGGGGTCGTTCAGCTCCCCCCACCGGGCCCAGTGCATGCCCATCTCCGGCTCGATCTGCGCCACCAGCGGCTCCAGGATCTCCAGCATCTTGTCCGTGGAGAGGAAGTAGTAGACATCCGCCATCTTCCGCAGGAACTTGTCCTTGTACTCCGGCACGCTCAGCAGCGCCCGGAAGACGGTGTTGTCGATCTTCATCTGGCCCATGCCCTGGGTCTTGGTGTAGCTCTTGGGGCTGTTGAAGCCGGAGTCGTACAGGCCGTAGTCCACGTCGTAGAGGATCCAGCGCCACTTGCTCCCCGGCGTCTTGAGGCGGTAGTAGCGGGTGTTGCCGATGTCCGAGTTGCCCACAAACATCTCAAAGGCCATGTACTCAAAGAGGTTGTCCACATCCACGTTGTCCAGGATGTACTGCAGGTCCTCCTGGTTCTTGGCCGGGTTGGACTTTTTGACCTTCTGCAGGAAGGCCTGCCACTCCTTGCGGTCGCTGCGGACCCCCACCTTCACCGTGCCGGAGCCCTGGAGAATGACCATCTTGTCGGCGTCGGACAGGGCCAGGCCCTCGTGCTGGGCCACAAAGAAGCGGTCCACCCGCTCCCGCAGGTTCATGTGCCCCCAGTAGACCCCGTTGATGTACACCACCACCGGTTTCCAGGCCTGGTGGATCACCGGGATGGTGTCCTCGCTGTAGGTGGCCGACGCCTGGTAGGCGTCCAGCAGCCGGGACTGGAAACCGTCCTGCAGCCGCGTCCACATGCAGTCGTTGCCGCTGTTGCGCAGCACGATGGACTTGTACTCGGTGTAGGGCCTGTCCTCGAACAGGGCGGCGGAAAAGGTCTTGGCGCCGTAGAGGGATTTGGCCCGGAACTTCATGCTCTTCTGGGGCATGTCCAGGGAATAGTCGCCCATCAGCCGGAAGGAGCTGTCCTGGTTCAGCACCTGGGTGCCGTCCAGCTGATAGTACTCCACATGCACCTCCCGGTTCAGCGTCTTGCCGAACTGGCGGTAGATGGTGTTTTTGAAGGGCAGCTTGCCGGGCTCCTTCACCACATTGCTGCCCGTCACCAGCATGCCGTCGGTCTCGTTCCACAGCCCTTGCGGATCCGTGATCAGGGAGAACACCGGCAGGTTGTGGTAGGTGTTCACCAGGAAGGAACCGCTGGTGATGGTGCTGGGGTAGATCAGCTCGTCGTCGGAGAAGGCCCTGGCCCGCAGGATCCCGGTGAAGTTCAGCTCCAGGATCTCCCCGCCGTACCGGGCAGAATCCCGGGTGGGGACGGAGCCGTCGGTGGTGTAGAACACCGTGGTGCCCTCGGGGATGGTGAAGCCGGTCTGCACCGTGCCGTAGTGGAGCCCCGGCGCCACCGTGAATTCCGGCGGCTCGGCATAGCCCTTGAACCCGCCAGCATTGGCCGCGCCCGGGGTGGGGGTGTCATAATAAAAAAAGCCGGAAATGCCCGCCGTGCGGCCATAGGAGATATTGGTGGGCACCGTGGGCAGGATCATTTTATCCAGCACCTTGCCCTGGGGATCGCTGAGGCAGACGGTTTCCCCGCCGGCCCGGACAATCCGGAAGGAGGTGTGGGGCTGCTGGGCGGTGGAGGCCGCCTCGTTCCCGTCACAGTGGACGATGAGATACGTGCCCGGGTTGATCACCGTGCCCGCCGGGAACTGCCAGCGGCGGGGCCTGCCGATGTTGTCGGACAGGCCGTATCCGCTGAGGTTCATCTGCTCGGTGCCGGCGTTGTACAGCTCGATCCAGTCCACGAAGGTGGTGTCGTCCAGGGTTTTCACGGAGTCGTTGGAGGCCATGACCTCGGTGATGTAGACGCCGGAGATGTTGCGGCGGCGCAGGTCCGTGTCCGCACCGCCGACGTCCGCGTTGTCCCGGCCGGGGGTGGTCATGGGGTGCACCGAGAAGATGCCGTTGGGGTCCCGGGCCCAGGAGGCGTCCTCCGGCAGGTTGTCGATGATGGTGCGGTCCACGATCCGGCCCCGGCTGTCGGAGAGCACCAGGGTGTCGTGCTCCGCGCTGAGGCGGAAGTCCGTGTGGGGGATGTCGGTGGGGTCATCCCGGCGGTTCTTGCCGGAGCAGAACACCAGATAATAGCCCCGGGCGGGCACCACCGCCCCATCCGGGAAGCGCCAGCGCAGCGGCCTGTTCTCCTTGTCCGAGAGGGCGTAGAGGTCCAGGGAGATGTCCCGGTCGGTGGTGTTATACAGCTCCACCCAGTCCACAAACTCCCCATCCTGGTCGGTGAGGCCGGACTTGGGGTCGGCGCAGACCTCGTTGATGATCAGTGCGCCGTCGGTGACCATGGTGTCCGTCCGGTAGGCGGCATGGCCCGTCTGGGTGTTCTCATAGCCGGGGCTGAAGTAGGGCACCTCCGCCCACTGGCCATCCGGCAGCAGCGACCAGGAGGTATCGGACCCCAGGATGCCGTAGGAGACGGAGTCGATCACGTAGGCGTTGGGGTCGTAGAGGTACACCTTCTCCCCCACACTGGAGAGCTTGAACTTCGCGTGGAAGGGCTTGCCGCTCTCCACCTGGTTGGTGTTGTCGCAGTAGACCACCACCCGGCCGTCCGGGGGCAGGCTGATGTCGGGGAAGAGGAAGCGGATGGAGTCGCCCCGGTCGCTCAGGCCGATCCCCGACAGGGACCTCACCTCCGTCGACGCGTTCCAGATCTCCACCCAGTCGGCAAACTTGCCGTTCTCGTCCGGCACCGCCGTATGGTTGGAGGGCATGACCTCGCTGATCCGCAGGCCGCTGTAGGCATGGGTGGCCACCACGCCCTCCTCATTCTCCAGGGTGCCGTCCTCCGAGGCAATGGTGTGCTGCGCCCGGGTCTGTCCCCGGGGAGTGATCAGCAGCAAAAGCGCCAGGGCGGCGGCAAAAGCAAAAATGGACACAACAATCCTGGCCTTGTTGCGGCGGCGGGTCCGCAGGGCGATATCAGGCTGCTGGGCAGAGCCCCTTCTGCGCCTGGTCTGGCTCATGGAATCACCTCATGACATACTCTGAAAACCAACCGGCACCGGCCGGCCTGCCCATTTTACCACATCCGGCTGAAACCCGCAACCGTTTCCCCGCTTCATCATTGCAACATTCCCCTGCCCGGGGCCGCGCCCCGACCGAAAAACAGTGAAAAAAACCTAAAATACAGAATGAAAACAAGACACCGCCCGTCCCGTGTGTTATGATGTCATCATCAACCAAAGGAAAGGAAGCCCTTGCCCATGCAGATCACCTTCTCCCCGGCGCGCGCCGCCGGCACCCTGACTGCCCCGCCCTCCAAGTCCGAAGCCCATCGCCGACTCCTCTGCGCCGGTCTGTCGGGGAGTGAAACCCGGCTCACGGGCTATATGTATTCCCAGGATACGGACGCCACCATCCGGTGTCTGCGGGCCCTGGGGGCCCGGATCAGCACCGATGGCGACGCGGTGACGGTGGCGGGCCGCAAGGACCGGCCGGCGCTGCTTCCCGTCTATGACTGCGGGGAGAGCGGCTCCACGCTGCGTTTTTTTGTCCCCATCGCCCTGGCCCTGACCCACGGCGGCGTCTTCCGGATGCACGGCAGGCTGGGCCAGCGGCCCATGGAGGTCTACCGCCAGCTCTTTGTGCCCCGGGGCGTGCTCTGGCGCATGGGAGAGGGCGCCGACGGCACGGCGGAACTCACCATCACCGGCGGCATTGAGAACGGCCAGTATGTGCTGCCCGGGGATGTCTCCAGCCAGTTTGTCTCCGGCCTGCTCTTTGCCCTGCCCCTGCTGCCCGGGGCTTCCACCATCACCGTCAAGCCCCCGCTGGAGTCCGTGAGCTATATCCGCATGACGGTGCAGGCCCTGCGGGAGAGCGGCATCACGGTGGAGGAGACAGGGGAGGCCGCCTGGCGCATCCCCGGCGGGCAGTGCTACCAGGCGATGAGCGGCCCCCTGCACGGGGACTGGAGCCAGGCCGCGGTGGCCCTGTGCATGGGCGCCATCGGCGGGGATGTCCGCGTCATCGGTCTGGATCCGGACTCCCTCCAGGGGGACCGCGCCGTGGTGCAGCATCTCAGGGCCCTGGGCGCCGGGGTGGAGACCAGCGGCGGCAGCGTGCGGGTGTATGCAGGCGCGCTGCGGGGCGCGGTGCTGGACATGCAGGACACCCCGGATATCGCCCCCATGCTGGCCCTGGTGTGCCAGCTGGCGGAGGGGGAGAGCCGCCTGACCCACTGCAGCCGCCTCCGCCTGAAGGAGAGCGACCGGCTGGGCACCACCGCCGCCATCCTGAATGCCCTGGGCGGGAACGCCCGGGTGGAGGACGGGGATACCCTGGTGATCCGGGGCGTGAAGCGCCTCCGGGGCGGCGTTGTTCTCCCGGACCTGAAGGACCACCGGATGGTGATGCTGGCCTCCGCCGCCGCCCTGGCCGCAGACGGCCCCGTCACCGTGCCGGACGCCGAGGCCCTGGACAAGTCCTGGCCCAGCTACCTGGACGCCTACCGGAGTCTTGGAGGCAAAGCGGAATGAGCAGCAGCTTCGGGCAGTATCTCCGGCTGAGCATTTTCGGCCAGAGCCACGGACCGGCGGTGGGCATCACGGTGGAGGGCCTGCCCGCCGGCATGCGGGTGGATGAGGAGGCCCTGCGGCAGGCGCTGGCGCGCCGCGCCCCGGGCCGCAGCCCCCTCACCACCCCCCGCCGGGAGCAGGACGAGCCGGAATTCCTCTCCGGCATCCGGGACGGTGTCCTCACCGGGCAGCCTCTGTGCGCCATCTTCCGCAGCCGGGACCAGCACAGCGGGGACTATGAGGACCCGCTGGACCGTCCCCGCCCCGGCCATGCGGACTACACCGGCCATGTGCGCTTCTACGGCTTCGAGGACAGCAGGGGCGGCGGCAGCTTCTCCGGCCGGCTCACCGCGCCGCTGGTGCTGGCCGGCGCCCTGGCCGCCCAGTTCCTCCGGGCGCAGGGGATCCGGATTGCGAGCCACATCAGCCGCCTGGGCAGCCTCCGGGACGACCCCATCGGGGAGGCCGGAGGGGACCTCGGCTTCCTCGCCGGCATGGTCCTCCCGACCCTGCGGCCCGGCCTGGCCGGCGAGATGGAGGCGCTCATTCTCCGGGCCAAGGCGGAGGGGGACTCCCTGGGGGGCGCCGTCACCTGCCGGGTGGACGGCCTGCCCGCCGGCCTGGGGGCGCCCTTCTTCGACAGCGTGGAGTCCACCCTGGCCCGGCTGCTCTTCTCCGTGCCCGGCATCAAGGCGGTTTCCTTCGGGGACGGTTTCGACTTTGCCGGCGGCCGGGGCAGCGAGATGAACGACGCCTTCCGGGTGGAGGCGGGGCGGGTGGTCACCGCCACCAACCATTCCGGCGGCGTCAACGGCGGCATCACCAACGGCATGCCCCTGCTCTTCACCTGCGCCGTGCGCCCCACCCCCTCCATCGCCCGGCCCCAGGAGACCGTCTCCCTGTCGCGGATGGAGAACGTCCCCCTCACCGTCCGGGGCCGCCATGATCCCTGCCTGCTGCCCCGGGTCTGCCCGGTGGTGGAGGCCGTGGCAGCCACCGGCCTCACGGAGCTGTGGATGGAGCGCCTGGCCTTCCTGCACCAGGCATGAAAAAAAACCGCCCGAAGGCGGCTGAACAGTTTACAATATGTGGATCTGCGCGATCTGCCGGTCGCTGTAGGTCACCCGGACCCGCTGTCCCCGCAGGATGGCGGGTCTTTCCTTTTCCGCGTCATAGTACAGCAGGCGCTCATAGGGCTTGCCCGCCTCGTCCGTGCAGGCCAGGGTCACCGGGTGAAAGCGGACGCCCTCCACCAGGGAGACCTCGTCCTCCATGCCGGCCCAGTCGCCCTCCACCTCGTGGAGGCGCCCGTGGAGCATCTGGTTCATGTGCCGCTCATAGCAGCGCAGCGGCCGCAGGAACATGTCCCAGGCGAAGATCAGCAGCACGCCGGTCAGGATCGTGAGGATCTCCGTCAGCAGCTCCTGCCGCAGCACCGCGGCCGTCACAGCCCCCGCCGCCAGCAGCGCCGCCGGCACCAGGATCATCCACCGCCGCCCGGCGATCTTCCGCCGCAGGCCGGTCAATTCCTCCTCGCTGTACAAGCCCGTCCCTCCTGTCCGATTGTTCCGCCTTCCCTGCCTTTGAACCGCCGGTACGCTTGCAGCGCCCCGTCCCCTGTGCTATGATGCATTCAGACGATCCGGCATACCCGGATCATCATAGCGCACGCCGCCCTCCCTGTCAAGCGCTCCATCCCTTGACAGCCGTGGTATAATAGACTTAGGTCAAAGAAAGTCTATTGACCGGAATCGAGGGAGTCCTATGAGACTGAGCGACACCATTGAACAATTCATCAAGGAACTGATGACCCAGGAGGAGCCCGAGGTGGAGCTGCGGCGGAACGAGCTGGCGGAGTACTTCAGCTGTGCGCCCAGCCAGATCAACTATGTACTGGCCACCCGCTTCACGCCGGACAACGGCTACATCATCGAGTCCAGGCGGGGCGGCGGCGGATACATCCGCATCGTGCGGATCGTGCGAAGCAGCGGCCAGCGGCTGCAATGGATGATCCGGGAGCGCATCGGCACCGCCCTGACCGGGGTGGAGGCCCTGCGGCTCATCGGCCAGTTGACCCAGGAGGGGATCATCACCCGGGACGAGGCGGACATCATGCGGGCCGCCGTATCCGACCAGGCCCTGGGCGTTCCCATGCCGGAGAACGTCAAGGACGCCCTGCGGGCCCGGACCATGAAGGCCATGCTCACCGCCGTCGCCGGAAAGAACCGGCAGAATGACGCCGTTCCTCCCCCATCCAACCCCCTGTAACAACCCCCGCTCCGGGGGAGAAAGCGAGGCGATACCATGTTTGGACGCTATACCGAGCGCGCCCACGCCGCCCTGACCGCAGCCCGCGAAACCGCGGAAAGGCTCCACGAGAAGTGCGTTGGCACGGAGCACCTGCTGGTGGGACTTCTCCACACCATGAACGAGCTTCCGGCCGAGATCGCTTCCCATATGGACGAGAAGAAGGTCATGGACATCCTGTTGGAAGGGCGTCCCGACCCGGACAGCACCCCCGCAGAGACCGTCTCCTCCTTCTCTCCCCGGATGAAAAAGCTGCTGGAGCAGTCCTTCGCCGAGTCCAAGGCCTGCAACCAGACCTACGTCTCCGCCGAGCACTTCTGGCTGGCCCTGCTGAAGCTGGACGACAGCAAGGGCTTCAGCATTCTCAGCCGGCTGGGGGTGGACCCGGACCGCACCCGGCAGCAGCTGCTGGACATGCTGGCCCAGGGTTCCCAGTCCACCAGCAGCACCCCCACCCCCACATCCAATCCGCCGTCCCCCGCCGGGGATCCGCCCCAGCCGGTGAATCCCGAGGAGCCCAGGGAGAACATCTCCTCCCCCCGCACCGGCTCCACGCCTTCCCGGGCCCAGGGCGCCGAGCGCCGGGGTGGGCAGAGTGGCGGCCAGGGCCTGGTGGGCAACACCCTGCGCAAGTTCACCATCGACCTGACCAGCGCCGCCGAGAACCATGAGCTGGACCCCTGCATCGGCCGGGAAAAGGAGATTCAGCGGATGATTCAGATCCTCATCCGCCGCACCAAGAACAACCCCGTGCTGGTGGGGGACGCCGGCGTGGGCAAGACGGCGGTGGTGGAGGGCCTGGCCCAGCGCATCGCCGCCGGCAACGTCCCGGAGATGCTCATGGGCAAGCGCGTGCTGCAGCTGGACCTCACCGCCATGCTGGCCGGCACCCACTACCGCGGCGACTTTGAGGACCGGATCAAGCACCTGCTGGAGGACATCCAGAAGAACGGCAACATCCTCCTCTTCATCGACGAGATGCATATGCTCATGGGCGCCGGCGAGTCCTCCGAGGGCACCAACGACGCCGCCAACATGCTCAAGCCCGCCCTGTCCCGGGGCGCGCTGCAGTGCATCGGCTGCACCACGGTGGAGGAGTTCCGCAAGCACATCGAGAAGGACAAGGCCATGGCCCGGCGCTTCCAGTCCGTGCTCATCGACGAGCCCAGCACGGCGGACGCAGAGAAGATCCTCCTGGGGCTGCGGGACCGCTACGAGTCCCACCACCGGGTGCAGATCTCCGACGAGGCCATCCACGCCGCCGTCCACCTTTCCTCCCGCTACATCACCGACCGTTTCCTGCCGGACAAGGCCGTGGACCTGATGGACGAGGCCGCCTCCCGGATCCGCATCTCCGCCGCCACCGCACCGCCGGAGGTGAAGGAGCTGGAGAACCAGCTGGAGGCCGTGGTGGTGGAGAAGCGGGAAGCCATCTCCCGCCAGGACTTTGAGAAGGCCGCCGCCATGCGCGACCAGGAGAGCCAGATCCGTGCGGAGGTCCAGAAGAAGCGGGAGTCCTGGTCTGTGGAGCGCACCTCCGACCGGGGCCTGGTGACCGAGCAGGACATCGCCGCCGTGGTCTCCGAGTGGACCGGCATCCCGGTGAACGAGATGAGCTCCACGGACATCCAGCGCCTCACCAACCTGGAGGAGCAGCTGCATGAGCGCGTCATCGGCCAGAACGAGGCGGTCAGCGCCATCGCCCGGGCCATCCGCCGTTCCAGGGCGGGCCTGAAGGATCCCAACCGCCCCATCGGCTCCTTCCTCTTCCTGGGCCCCACCGGCGTGGGCAAGACGGAGCTGTGCAAGGCCCTCGGCGCCGCCGTCTTCGGCAGCGAGAGCGCCGTGATCCGCCTGGACATGTCCGAGTACATGGAGAAGATCTCCGTCACCCGGCTCATCGGCTCCGCCCCGGGCTATGTGGGCTATGAGGAGGGCGGCCAGCTCACCGAGGCTGTGCGCCGCAAGCCCTACAGCGTGGTGCTGCTGGACGAGATCGAGAAGGCCCATCCCGACGTCTTCAACATCCTGCTGCAGGTGATGGACGACGGCCGGCTCACCGATGGCCAGGGCCGCACCGTCTCCTTCAAGAACACCATCATCGTCATGACCTCCAACACCGGCGCCCGGGAGCTGGAGCAGAGCCGCGCCCTGGGCTTCGGCAGTCAGGACCCCGCCTCCGAGGACAAGCGCACCTACGACCGGATGCAGGCCGTCACCATGAAGGCGGTCAAGGACCGGTTCGCGCCGGAGTTCATCAACCGGGTGGACGAGATGATCGTCTTCCACAGCCTCACCCAGGAGGACATCCGCCAGATCGCCGAGCTGATGCTCAAGCAGCTGGCCAATCTCCTGAAGGAGCGGGGCTCCGTCCTCACCTGGGACCAGCAGGTGGTGAACTACCTGGCCAAGGAGGGCTATGATCCCAAGTACGGCGCCCGGCCGCTCCGCCGGCTGATCCAGCGCCGGGTGGAGGACCTCCTCTCCGAGGAGCTCATCGCCGGTCACTTCTCCCTGCGGGACCAGGTGGCCCTGTCCATGCGGGACGAGAACACCATCGTGGTCACCCGCGTGGCGGACACCGCCGTGGAGGACAACACCTGATCGGATCCCAAAAGCAAGCCCCTTTCCGGCCACGCCGGAAAGGGGCTTTTCTGTGCGGTTGTTGATGCCTCGGGTTCAGACCAGGACGGTCTCCACGCCCGCCAGGGCCTCCTGGATCAGGGCCTCGCTCTCCAGCCTGGCCTCCCCCTCCTCCGCCCGCTCCCGGCGGGGCCGGGTGGCCGGGTGCCGGGGGGTGAAGACGGTGCAGCAGTCCTCGTAGGGCAGCTCGGAGGTGGCCAGGGTGCCGATGCGGCGCGCCGTGTCCATAATCTCGCTCTTGTCACAGCCGATGAGGGGCCGGAACACAGGCATCTCCACCACGGCGTCCGTCACCGCCAGGGCCTCCATGGTCTGGCTGGCCACCTGGCCCAGGGACTCGCCGGTGATGAGGGCTCTGGCCCCCTCCTGCCGGGCAATCCGCTCCGCAATGCGCATCATGTAGCGCCGCATGATCAGGGTGGTGTAGTCCTCCGGGCACTTCTCGTGGATCTCTGTCTGGATATGGGTGAAGGGCACCACGCAGACCTTCATGCCGCCGCAGGTGGCCCCCACCAGCCGTGCCAGCTCCAGCACCTTCTCCTTGGCCCTGTCCGACGTGTAGGGGAAGGAGTGGAAATGCACCGCCACCAGGGAGACGCCCCGCTTGGCCATGGTCCAGCCAGCCACCGGGGAGTCGATGCCGCCGGAGAGCAGCAGCGCCGCCTTGCCGCCGGTGCCGGAGGGCATGCCCCCCACCCCGGGCGCCACCCGGACGTAGAGGTAGGCCTTGTCCCGGATCTCCACGTTCAGCACGTGGTCCGGATGGTGGAGGTCCACCTGCAGCGCCGGATTCGCCTCCAGCACGGCGCCCCCCACCTCTGCGTTGATGTGGGGCGAGTCCAGGAAATAGCGCTTGTCCGAGCGCCGGGCGGAGACCTTGAAGCTGCCGGTGAGGCCCTCCATCAGGGCTGCCGCCCGCCGGCACACCGCCCCGAAGTCCTCCTTCTCCATCTCCACCGCCGGGCAGGCGCTGTGGACGCCGAACACCCGGCAGACCCGCTCCAGGCACTGCTCCAGGTCTGTAAAGCCCGCCACGAAGATCCGGCCGTCGTGCAGCCACACCTCCGCGCCCTCCTCCTTCACCGCCTGCCGGACATTCTTCACCAGGGCACGGAGGAAGTAAGGCCGGTTCAGGCCCTTCAGGAAGACCTCCCCGTAGCGCACCAGAATCAGCATCCGCTCATTGTTTTCCATCGTGTGTCACTCCCCCGGCAGGAGCTCTGCCCACCCGGCGCCGTTCACCGGCTTTCCCAGGATGTGGCGCAGATGCCCGCCGTATTTCTCCTTGGTTGTCAGAATCCGATAGCCGCACTTTTCCGCGCTGCGCAGGCTGGGGGGATTGTCCGGGGAGATGGTGGCCATGAGGTAACGGAAGGGACTCCCCGCCATCTGCTCCTCCGCAAAGGCCAGCATCCGCCGCTCCAGGCCGTGTCCCCGGTGGGCCGGCAGCACCGCCGCCGTCTCCATCAGGCAGACCCGGTTCAGCTCCGCCTCCGGCAGGCCCACATCCCAGCCCAGGTTCTCCGGGGACAGGCCCGGGTAGGCCATCAGCAGCATGCCCGCCAGGCGTCCGTCCGGCCCACAGGCCACCACCCCGAAGCCCCCGGGGCCCAGCTTGTCCCGGACCCAGTCCAGGTCCAGGTCCTCCACCGCGAAGACCTCCCGGTTCTCCAGGCCCTCCCAGACGCCCATCATCAGGGCGTGGAGCGCCTCCGCCTCCTCCGGCCGCGCCAGGCGGAGGCTGTAGCCGTCGCTGTATCTGTTCATGTCAGCGCCTCACATAGCGGGACAGCACCGCGTACTGCTCCGCGCAGCAGGCGGCCGCCCAGTCGATTTCCTCCGGGGTGGTCATGGGGCTGAGGGAGAAGCGCAGGGCGCTGTCCGCCCGTCCGGTGCCGATACCCATGGCCCCCAGCACCCGGGACGTCTTCTGCTTGTGGCTGGCGCAGGCCGACCCGGCGCTGACGTAGACGCCCCGGCCCTCCAGGGCGAAGAGCATCGTCTGTGAGCGCACCGGGGGAAAGCTGACGTTGAGAATGTGGGGGGCGCTCCGGGGGTCCTCCGGGTCCGGCCCGTTCACCGCCACCCCGGGGATCGCCTCCCGAAGCAGGCTCCACAGCCGCAGCTTCAGCCCCCGCATTCGCGCTGCCCCGTCCCCGGGGAAGGCCGCCACCGCCGCCGCCAGGCCCTCGATGCCCGGGGTGTTCTCCGTGCCGGAGCGCCAGCCGCCCTCCTGGCCGCCCCCGTGGATGATCGGGCTCAGCCGCAGGTCCCGCCGGACAATCAGGCCTCCCACGCCCTTGGGGCCGTGGATCTTGTGGCCGGAGAAGGCGTAGGACTGGATGCCCAGCCGGGTGAAGGCCAGGGGAACCCGCAAAAAGCCCTGGACGCCGTCCACGTGGACAGCCGCCTCCGGGGCCAGCCTGTTCCTCAGGGATACGATCTCCTCCAGGGGCTGCACCGCCCCCGTCTCGTTGTTCACCTGCATGACGCAGATCAGGCGGGTCTCCCCGTTCAGCAGCTCCGCCAGCTTCCCGGTGTCGCACAGGCCCTGCCCGTCCACCGGAATCTCCAGCACCTCATGGCCCATGCGCGTCAGGGCCTCGGCGCAGGCCAGCACCGCCGGGTGCTCCACCTGGAGCATCAGCACCCGGGCAGGCTTCCTCACGCCCCGCATCAGGCCCAGGATGGCCAGGTTGTCCGCCTCGGTGCCGCTGCCGGTGAAGATCAGCCGCTCTCCGGCTGCCCCCGCTGCCCGCAGGCAGGTCTCCCTGGCCTGCTCCATGCGCTTCTGGGCCAGCATCGCCGGCTTGTAGAGCGCGGAAGGATTGTGCCACCCCTCCGTCAGCGCGTCCGCCACGGCCTGAACCGCAGCCCCGCAGGGACGGGTGGTGGCACTGTTGTCCAGATATGCTTCCATCGGTTGTTTGCTCACTCCTGCCAGGCGCCCCGGGGCAGATACTGCCGGATCAGGTCCACCATCTCCTCCGTGGGCTCCAGGATGATCATCCGCTTGTTGCCGTCCTTCTGGAAATAGAAGAAGTGCAGATTGCCGTCCCGGTTGAGGAACCAGCGGGTCTGCTTCATCTCCGGCATGCCCACAAAGCGCTTGAAGGCGTTGCCGTCCACCGGGCCGAAGGCATCCACCGTCCGCACGTTCAGGGAGCCCAGGCTCTTGCGCTTCTTGTTGTTGAACACCTGGGCGAAGTCCAGGGAGCCGTTGGTGAAGGTGTACTCATACTCCATCCGCAGGTTGTCCTTCACAAACCAGACGCCCACCGCCGAGGCCAGGAGCACCACTCCCACCAGCAGGGTGGGCCACATCTCCCCCAGGGAATTCAGCCCGTAGATCACCCGCTGAATGGCGCTGAGCTGCAGAAGGCCGAGGATCCCGCTGACGCCCATCACCAGATAGGACAGATAGTACAGCACCTCGTCCACCAGCCGGTGGTTCTTCTTTACGACTTCCTCATGAAAATGGTCCATGACGATGCCTCCTCATCCGAATATCAGTTTCCACAGAACCACCACCAGAACGCCCGTCACCGCGCCCATGGCCACCTCGAAGGGGGAATGGCCCACGACCTCCTTCAGCTCGTCGTCGGAGATGGGCTTGCCCTCCACCATGACCTTCTGCAGGATCTCGTTGATGGCCGCCCCCTGGCGCCCGGTCTCCCGACGCACACCGGCGGCGTCATACATCACAATGGCCGAGAAGATCACGCTGATGGCGAAGTACACCGAGCCCCAGCCCTGGTTCAGGCCGACCATGATGTCCAGCGCAATGACCCCCGCCGTGTGGGAGGAGGGCATACCGCCCGCGCTCCAGAAATAGCTCAGTTTCCAGTGGTGGTCCGTCAGGGCGTGGATCGGGATTTTCAGCCCCTGGGCCACAATCCACGCGCACACCGCACACCACAGGCAGGAATTGCTGAATAAATCATTCACCTGCTGCATCTGCCCACCTCTTTATGCGATCCTGTTGAGCATGTCCTCCGCCAGATTGACAAAGAAGTCCGTGTCCCCCGGGATGGTCCGGATGGCCGCCTTGGCCTCCTCCGCGGCCCGGGCCGCATCCTGCCGGGTGCCCGCCACGCCCCGCAGCGCCACCCGGGAGAGCTTCCCGGCGGCGGCGTCCAGGCCGGTTTTCTTGCCCAGCACCGCCGCGTCCCCCACCACGTCCAGCACATCGTCCACCATCTGGAAGGTGAGGCCCAGGGCCTGTCCGTAGCGGACCATGGCCTCCACCACCTCCTGCCGGGCACAGGCCAGGCAGGCGCCGGCCTCCGTGGCTGCGGTGATCAGGTCCGCCGTCTTGTGGAGATGGATGTAGGACACCCTCGCCTCGGTGGGCGCCGTGCCCTCCTCGGTCACGTCCACGGTCTGTCCCGCCACCATACCGGTGACGCCGCAGCGCCGGGCAATGGCCTCCGCCGCCCGGGTCCCCCGGAGACTGTCCATGCCGCAGGCCGTTCGCAGCATCAGCTCCATGGCAGCGCTGAGCAGGCCGTCCCCCGCCAGGATCGCCACATCCTCGCCGAAGGCCACATGGCTGGCAGGCTTGCCCCGGCGCATGCTGTCATTGTCCATGGCGGGGAGGTCATCGTGGATCAGGCTGTAGGTGTGGATCATCTCCAGCGCGCAGGCGAAGGGCAGCGCCTCCTCCGGGCGCCCGCCCAGCAGGTCGCAGGCCGCCAGCAGCAGCACCGGCCGGACCCGTTTTCCCCCCGCAGCCAGGGAGTAGACCATGGCCTCCCGAAGCCGCGGCGGAATCTCCCCCAGGCTGTCCAGCGCAGGCACCAAGGCCTCCTCCACCATGCGGAGATAGGCGGCGTAGTCCCTCATGCTTCGTCCTCCAGGGGCTCCTCCCGCTCGGTGCCGTCCGCCTGCGTCCGCAGGATGGTCAGCTTCTGCCGGGCCTGCTCCAGCTCCTTCTCCATCTGGGCCAGCAGCCCGCCGGCGGTCTCATAGTCCTTCAGCAGCTCTTCCAGCGGCACCGCGCCGCTCTCCATCCGCTCCACCAGGGCTTCCAGCCTGGCCATTCTGTCCTCAAACCGCTCGGCGGTTTTCTTGCCTGCCATGTCCTACTCCTCCCGACGCACCTGTATCCTGCCGTCCGCGAACCGCAGGGTCATCTTCTCCGGGGCGTACGCCGCCCGGGTCACCGTCCGGTCTCCGTCCTGGACCAGCACATAGCCCCGCTCCAGCACCCGGGTGGGATTCAGCGCCTCCAGCCGGATGCCCGCCCGGGTCAGGCGCTGCTGCGTCCGCTCCAGAAGGGCCTCCGTCGCGCGCTCCATCCTCAGGGACGCCATGGCCAGCCGGTTCGCCATCTCCCGCAGCCGGTCCGTGGGGGCGCACGCCTCCAGCCGCCGCCGCATCAGCGCCGCAGCCATCTCCTGCCGCTGCAGGGCATGCTCCGCGGCGCTCTCCAGGCGCTGGCGCAGCTGGATCACGGCCCTGGTCCGGGCCGCCCGGTCCGGCACCGCCATCTCCGCCGCGTTGGAGGGGGTGGAGGCCCGCCGGTCTGCCACAAAATCCGCAATCGTGAAATCCGTCTCATGACCCACGGCGGAGATCACCGGCAGGGGGCAGGCCGCAATGGCCCGGGCCACCATCTCCTCGTTGAAGCACCACAGGTCCTCCATGGATCCGCCGCCCCGGCCCGCGATCACCAGGTCCACGCCGGGCAGCCTGCCTGCCCGGGCAATGCCCGCGGCGATCTCCTGGGCCGCCCCGGCGCCCTGCACCGCCACCGGCACCAGCACCAGAGGCACCCCCGGATCCCGCTCACCGCAGATCTTGTGAATGTCATGCCACACGGCGCCCTGGGCGGAGGTCACCACCGCGATCTTCCGGGGCCGCTCCGGCAGGGGGCGCTTCCGCGCTTCGTCAAAGAGGCCCTCCGCGGCCAGGCGCTGCTTCAGCTGCTGGAAGCGCAGCCACAGGGCGCCCGTGCCGTCCGGCCGGATCATGTCCGCCACAAACTGGAAGGTGCCCCGCTGCTCATACAGGTCCGCCCGGCCATGGACGATCACCTGCTCGCCGTTGACGGGCTGATGGCTGGTGAGCCGCCCGCCCCGGGTGAACAGCACGCAGTTCACCGCCGCATGCTCGTCCTTCAGCTCAAAATACCAGGCACTGCCGTACACCCGGAAGCCGCTGACCTCCCCCCGCAGGTTCATGCTCTGCAGGATGGGATCCGACACCAGGCTGCCCCGGACATAGCGGTTGAGCTCGCTCACCGTGATGGCCCGGGCCGAAGACTCCTCCCTCATGCTCTGCGCTCCGCAATCTCCACCGTATTCTCCAGCAGCATGGCAATGGTCATGGGGCCCACGCCGCCGGGCACCGGGGTGACCCATCCGGCGACGCTGCTGACCTCATCCCAGGCCACGTCGCCCACCACCTTGCCGTCCACCCGGTTGATGCCCACGTCGATGACCACCGCCCCGGGCTTCACCATGTCTCCCCGGATGATGCCGGGCCTGCCCACTGCCGCCACCAGCACGTCCGCCCGGCGGGTGTGGGCCGCCAGGTCCCGGGTTTTGCTGTGGCACACCGTGACGGTGCAGCCCGATTGCATCAGCAGCAGCGCCATGGGTTTCCCCACGATGTTGGAGCGGCCCACCACCACGGCCTCCCGGCCGGAGAGGTCCAGCCCCGTCTCCCGGATCAGGCGCATCACGCCCTTGGGAGTGCAGGGCACCACGGCGGACTCCCCCGTCAGGAGCCTGCCGGCGTTCAGGAGGTGGAACCCGTCCACGTCCTTCTCCGGCAGGATGGCGTTCAGGGCCTGCCGCTCGTCCAGGGGAGCCGGCAGGGGCAGCTGCACCAGGATCCCGTCGATGTCGGGGTCCGCGTTCAGGGCCTCAATCCGCGCCCGGAGCTCCTCCTGGGTGGTCCCCGCCGGCAGCCGGACCGTCACGGAGCGCATGCCCGCCTTCTCACAGGCGATGCCCTTGTTCCGCACGTAGATCTCGCTGGCGGGGTCGTCCCCCACCAG
Organism: Clostridia bacterium; assembly: GCA_017519405.1. Classification (GTDB taxonomy): domain Bacteria; phylum Bacillota; class Clostridia; order Christensenellales; family Aristaeellaceae; genus RUG11272. The sequence continues at coordinate 144,310 of JAFWSH010000006.1, read as the reverse complement.
GATCACCGCCAGGCCGGGCGTAACCCCCCGCGCCTTCAGGGCCTCCGTCCGCCGGGCAATCTCCTCCCGCACCTGCAGGGCCAGGGCCTTTCCGTCCAAGCGCTGACACGTCATCTTTGCTGTCTCCTTTACGTTTCTGCACACTGCGGGCCCGCCTGTTCCGCCGCCCGCAGCTTTTCGGCGCCGATGAGGGCCACCCCCACGGCATTGTCCCCCGAGTACTCCGGGCGGCCGAAATACAGCCGCAGCTCCGGCATGGCCTTGGCCGTCCGCGCCGTCAGCAGCTCCCGCAGCAGGGCGGAGGATGCCACGCCGCCGGCGATCAGCGCCTGCCGGATGCCGGTTCTCTCCGCCGCCCCGGTCAGCAGGCGGCACACCGTCCTGGCCAGGAAGTCGTAGACCTCCCGGGCGATGTCCTCCGGTGGCAGGCTGCCCCGGGCGATCCACCGCTGCACCTGGCTCTCCGCGCCGGAGAAATGCGCCAGCAGGCTGTCCTTCTCCACGCTGGCCGGCAGCCTCGCCGCTGCGCTGCCCCGCCGGGCCAGGCGCTCCAGCTCGGGCCCTGCCGGAAAGGCGCAGCCCAGGGCCACGCCCGTGCGGTCCACCAGCTGGCCTGCGTGCAGGTCGGCCGAGCCCCCCAGCAGGGTCAGCCGGTCCCCCTGCAGGCTCAGCACCTCGGTGGTGCCACCGGATAAGTGAAAGGCCAGCAGATCCCCCGGCGCGATGCCACTGTCCACCTTAGCCGCGGCGATATGTCCCCGCTGGTGGGTGGAGACAAAGCAAGGGACGCCGAGCATCGCCGCGAGTGCGCGGGCATGGGCATCCCCCACTTGAAACACAGGCATATAGGACTGCGGGTCGTCTCTGGGTGTACGGGAGGCGCAGACCGCCGCGATGGCGCTGTCTTCCAGCGACCGGGCCAGGCTCTCCGCCAGCTCCGGCAGCTGCCGGACATGGGCGTAGACCGCCTCGCTCTGACGCAGGCCCCGCTCCCCCTTGGGCACCGGCAGCAGCCGCCGGCAGGAGGCCACCACCGTGCCCTCCACCGTCACCGCCGCGCAGGAGGTGGTATAGCAGCTGGTGTCGAAGCCGACGACCACGCGTCTCATGCCTTCTCCGCCTCCCGGGCCCGCAGGATGGTGCCCAGGATACCGTTGATGAAGCGGCCGCTGTTCTCCCCGGAATAGCTGTTGGCCATCTCCACGGCCTCGTTGATCACCACGCTGCCCGGGACCTCCGGCTCGTTCAGAATTTCCCACACCGCCAGCCGCAGGATGGTGAGATCCACCCGGGCCATCCGGTCGATGCTCCAGTTCCTGCTGGCCGCGGTGATCCGCCGGTCCAGCTCCTCCCGGCTGGTCAGCACCCCCTGCAGGATCTGCTCGATCCAGGCGCGATCCGCCAGTCCGGGGTCCTCCGCGGCCACAGGCCGGGCCTTGTCCTCCCGCAGCTCCTCATAGATCATCTGCAGGGTGTCCTCGCCGCCCTGTCCGCCGGCGCACCGCTCGAAGATCATCTGCATTGCGGCCACGCGGGCCGTCGCTCTTGCCATGGCTTTCTACTCCTGTGTACTCAGTCCTTGGGCGGGAAAGCCCGGTTGATAAACTCCTTCAGGGACTGCTGTTTGTCGGACACCCCGAAGAGATAGCCTCCCAGGAAGCCCAGGCCCGCCAGCAGCAGGGTCTTCCAGAAGCCCACCGTCAGCAGCAGCACGCCCAAGGCGACGCCGCAGGCGGCGCCGATGAGCTTGTTGCGGAAGCTGTTGCCGTCCTCCTTCGCCGTGGGCTGCAGCAGCACCTTGGGCTGGGCCTCCGGCCTGGCGGTCTCCGCCGCCGGCGCCGCCGCTTCCTCCACGGGCTGCTCCACCAGGGACTCCCCGGGGGTTTCCACATCGCCGATGACCGGCACACTGTGCTCCATCTCGTTCATGGTCATTGCTGTCTCCTGCCTTTCCGCTGCTTATGCGCGGTTCTCCCCGTTCTCGTGCTGCTCGTCCAGCACGGCCAGGAAGGGGAACTCTGTGTTCTCGGCCTTCCGCGTCTCATCGTCGGCGGCCTCCTCCGGGATCTCCGCTGCCTCCTCGGAAACAGGCGCGTCCTTCACTTCTTCCGCCGCCGTCTCCACGGCGGCTTCAGGCTCCGCAGGTGCTTCCGCTTCCGTGGATTCCTCCGCCTCGGCGGATTCCTCCAGCTCCGCGGTTTCCTCCGTCTCTGCAGGCGCCTCCGCTTCCGCAGGCGCCTCCTCTACCGCTGTGTCCTCCGCCTCCGCGGGCTCCGGGGATGCCATCTCCGCCGGGGGCTCCGGCATGTCCATGGGCTGCTCCTGATGGCTGAAGATCCGCTGGTGCAGCGGTGCGGGCTCCTCCGCCGGCTCCTGCTCCGCAGGCTCCGCCAGACCGGCGCGGTCCGCCATGGGATCCACCGGGTCCGGCACGCTGTAGGCGGAAACCTCGTCCTCCTTGTGCATGCCGGTGATCTGCAGGTTGACGGACTTCACATCGATGCCCGTGCAGTCCGTGAGGTACTCCCGGATCTGCTTCTGGAGGCCGTCCGTGGCCATGGGGACGTTGGTGCCCATGCGCATGGTGCCCTCCACCAGGATCACGCTGCCGTCATGCTCGCTGGCGATGCGGATGCGGTTCCATTTCATTTCCTTGTGGGTCTCCAGGCACTTCTCCACCAGGCACTCCAGGGCCTTCACGGAGATGGTCAGGCTGCCGCCGTCCCGCTTCTGCCGGATCATGCCCTTGTTGCGGTTGCGGCGGAAAAGGAAGGAGATGCAGTACACGGCCAGGGCCACCAGCACCGCCAGCGCCACCCCCAGGCCGATTTTCCACACAAGATCCTCCTTCGCGAAGATCCACTGCATCGTGCCGGAAACATTGCGGCCGAAGTAGATCTGCGCCGCGGCGGCCGCGGCAGCGGCCAGCAGGATCAAGCCCGCGATGGGCATGAAAATCCGGTCTCTGACTCTTGTTTTCATGGGTTATGCCTCACTTTCCGTCTCCGCCGCCGGCGTCTCGGGCTCCGCAGCGGGCTGCGGCTCCTGGGCGGGCTCCTCCGCCTTGGGCTGCTCCCGACCCGCGTCGGTGCGCTCGGTGAGCCGGGCGTTGCGGGCGCCGGCGGTCAGGGCGCTGTTCTCCTTCTCGAAGCTGACGCTCTGCACGTGCACGTCCACCCGCACCACGTGCAGGCCGGTCATGGCCTCCAGGGAGCGCCGGACGCTCTCCTGCACCTCCTGGGCCACCTTCTGGATGGGCCGGCCATACTCGATGCTCACGTAAATATCGCAGCTGACCTCCTCCAGGCCAACCTCCACCTTGACGCCCCTGGTCACGTTCTTGTTCTTGCCGGCTATCTTGCCGCCCTGGGTCGTGCTCATGCCGGCGATGCCTTCCACTTCGTTGGCCGCAATGCCGGCAATGGTCGCCACCACCTCGGGGGCATAAATGATGGTGGAGCTTTCATCAGTCTGGGGTTCCACCTTCCTCAGCTGGTTATCTTTTTTGCTTGCCACGTCTGTGTCCCTCCTGTGCATGCATGCGATGAAAAGCCCAATTGATTGAGCCGGGATCAGTATAACAGATTTTTCCCCGAATGACAACAGGCTGCACAAGGAAATCCGTCTTTCCGGCGCCCCTTTCCCGCCTTTGCGTCCGAGTTTTTGCTGTGCTCTTGCAAATTGATGACGATTCTGTTAAAATACGGTTTGTATCTTGTGAATCTCGGAGGCGTAGTGAACGTATGAAACGATTGTTGCTGATCCTGCTGGCGGCCCTGCTGGCGCTGACCATGGCCGGGGCCGCGGCGGAGGAGGAGACCGTGCTGCTGACGGACACGGCGGAGGACGGCTTCCGCCTGGCCCCCGGTGCTGTGGGGGAGGAAGTGCGGACCGTCCAGACCCGGCTCAGCGTACTGGGTTATTACACCGGTGAGGTCAGCGGCCATTATGGAGAGAACACAGCCGCCTGTGTGGCGCAGTTCCGGGAGGACTTCGGCTTCGAGGCCGGCCAGGATGTGGACAGCATGGTCTACGCCGCCCTCCAGAGCACCGACTACCGCCCGCTGCACACGGGCTCCAGCGGCGCGGACGTGAAGCGGCTGCAGACGCGCCTGGCCTGGCTGGGCTACTACGGCGGAAAGGTCAGCGGCAATTACCTGGCCGCCACCGCCGCCGCCGTGAAGGAGTTCCAGACCAAGACCGGCCTGCCCGCCACCGGCGACGCGGACCCGGCCACCCAGCAGCAGCTTTTCCACCCGGACGCCCCGGGCAAGGTGGAGAAGGCATCCGCCACCCCTGCCCCGGCGGCGGAGGAGGAGGTGCTGGCCGTCCCGGACGGGGAGGAGGACATCGAGAACCGGGTGCCCTTCCAGAAAGCCCTGGCCTATGAGAGCCGGGGTGCCCAGGTGAAGCTTCTCCAGGAGCGGCTGACGGAGCTGGGCTACTACACGGGGCCCGTCTCCGGCAACTATCTGGGCAACACCCGCAACGCCGTGAAGGCCTTCCAGAAGCAGAACGCCCTGGAAGCCACCGGCAAGACGAACCGGGAGACCTGGGACGCCATCTTCAACGACCCCTACGTAGTCCTGCCCGGCGCCACCCCCCGGCCCAGTCCCAAGCCCGAGGAACCCACCTTCCACATGGTGGTGGACGTCACCAACCAGGTGGTCATCGCCTACGCCCGGGATGAAAACGGGGAGTACACCGTGCCGGTGAAACAGATGATCTGCTCCTCCGGCACCCGGGCCAACCCCTCCGACCTGGGGGACTGGATTCTCAGCGGCTACAAGCGGCCCTGGTGCTTCTTCCCCAAGTGGGGAGACTACGCCCAGTACTGGACCCGCATCAACTCCGGCATTGCCTTCCACTCCGTCATCTACAACACCGTCAGCGTGAAGGACCTGTCGGTGAAGAGCTACAAGCGGCTGGGCAGCCGTGCCTCCCACGGCTGCGTCCGTCTGCAGGTGGCCGACGCCAAGTGGATCTATGACTATGTGGACGCCGGCACGGTGGTGACCATCACCCAGTCCCTCCCGGCGGATCCCGAGCTGAAGGCCTCCTGCGTGAAGCCGGAGCTCAATTACAAGACCATGCTGCCCGTGGCCACCCCCCGGCCCACCCAGGAGCCGGTCTATGTCTCCGGCGCCAAGCCGCCCCTTCCCCTGCGGAAGCTGGAGAAAAACAGCACCGGGGAGGACGTCTACTGGCTGCAGATGAAGCTCACGGACCTGGGCTACTACGGCGGCAAAGCCTCCGGCACCTACCTGGACGGCACGGCGGCGGCGGTGAAGGCCTTCCAGGCGGACCACGGCCTCCGGGCCAACGGCGTGGCCACGGTGGAGACCCTGGAGGCGGTCTACGCCCCGGAGCTCTCCCCGGTGCCCACCCCCACCCCCGGCCCCATCCCCACGCCAGCCCCCTGAATCGTGGTTTTCAAAAGCCTGCCTCAGCTTCTGCCGGGGCAGGCTTTTTTTGCGCAATGTCTCACAGGCCCAGGGCCTCCGCCACCCGGGGGTGGTAGTGGGCGTCCTTACGGTAGACAAAGTCCACGGAGGAGCGCACCGGGCCTTCCCCGGGCCAGTCCACCGTGCCGTGGCCGTCCGGATCCAGGCCGTAGTCCCCCCGGGTTTTGCCCTCCTCCGGCAGCAGCACCGAGAGGCGGTTCTGCACCCGGCTGCCCAGGTAGAACTCAAACAGGCCCTTCCGGGGATCGATGGCCAGGTGGTTCCCCGTGAAGCCGCTCAGGGCCAGGGCCTCCTCCCCCATGTAGACCGGCACCTCGCTGTGGCGCTGCACCGGGTGGCGCACATAGCACAGGCAGCCCAGGAACTGGGTCCAGCCGCCGCCGGGCAGGGGACGGCCCGTCCGGTTCTCCGCCATCCGGCGCAGGGTCTCCGGCCGGAGGACGCGGCCCTGCAGGATGCCCTGGCAGAGGCGGACCATGTCATCCCGGGTGGAGAACAGCCCCGCGTGGCCGCAGAAGTGCTCCCCCGCCGGGGCCAGGGCCCGGGCCTTGGGATCGTGGGGCGTCCCCGGGGCAATGCCCTCCCGGACAAACCAATGGCTGCCCTCGATGCGGTGCTCCCGGTCGCAGCTGACGCAGCGCCCCCTTGCCGCCTCCGGCACCCGGCACCAGGTCTCGTGCATGCCCAGGGGCTTGAGCAGCGCCTCCGTCACGCAGTCCATGGCGCTCTGGCCGGTGGCCGCCTCCAGGACGTACCGGATCACCATGGCGTGCATATCGCTGTAGGCCTTGCCGTCCCCGTTGGGACACGATTCCGCCCTGGAGAGCACCTCCTCGGCAGCCCGGGCATCCGGCTGGGCGTCCACCCGGACCGGGGTGCGGATGGCCCGCTCAAAGCCCAGGGTCTCCCCCACCGTGATGTCCCCGATGCAGGCAAACCGCGGCTCCAGGGACCGCACCTGCGCCGACAGGTCCAGCCGGCCCTGCTCCCACAGCCGCATGGCAGTCAGGGCGGTGAAGAGCTTGGAGAGGCTGGCCAGGTCAAAGACGCTGTCCGGAGCCACCGGCGGGCCCCCGGGGGCCGTCTCGCCGCCCTCCGCCGTATAACAGCGCGCCGCCGTGCCGCAGGCGATGGACATGCAGGCCAGGGAGCCGTCCTCCCGGGTGAAATAGCGCACCGCATCCTGTAGCGGCATGGTCATCCCCCTTTGCAAAGGAGACAGGCCCGGACGGCGCTGTCTCCCTTTTTGCTGCAGGCTTTACTGCAGGTTCTCCACCAGCAGGTGCAGCTGGTCCAGCTCCCCGGTGAGCTGCGTCTGCAGATCCCCCGTCTGGCTTCCCATGATCAGCTTGCTGTTGTAGTTGTCCAGCAGATCGTAGATCCGCGTGAAGGTCTCCGTCGGGATCATGTACCGTCCCGTGGCCTCGTGCTCCGCCCGGTTCAGGGTGTCGACGGCGTAGACGCTGCTCCGCACCCGCGCAATGGCTTCATAGCTGGAGATGGAGGCCGTACGGCTGAGCTTCCGGGTGGTGGATACCGCGTTTTCGCACTCCTCCAGCATCTGGCTGACAATGAATGTATGGGCCCGGCCCCGATCGCCCGAGCGGGGCAGAAGCACCGCCAGGGCAACGGCCAGCGCCACCGCCAGCACCAGACACACAATCCCCAGGACCCGCTGGGACGCTCCCCTGCCATCTCCCACCGAGAGCATGGTTCTTGAGGAATACGATCTCACCGTTCCCACCTCCAGCTTGTTTTTTCTGTGATTTCAGGGGGATTGTACCATACTATTGCCATTTCGTAAAGAGTTGACGCAGTTTTGTCATATTTTCCCGGTCCGGCGCAGCCTCATTGGCCGGTGGAGCCATAGCCCCCGTGCCGCTCCGCCGTCACTTCCTCCTCCTCGGCCAGGCCGAAGGGCAGGAAGAGCCCCTGGCAGAAGCGGTCGCCCGGGTGCAGGACAAAGGGCTTGTCTCCCCCGTTGACCACCATCAGCAGCATGTGGCCCTCGTTGTCCGCGTTCACATAGTCGCTGTCCACCACGCCGATGGTGTTGGCCAGGCGCATGCCCCATTTGCGTCCCATGGAGGAGCGGGGGCAGCAGATCAGCACCCAGCCCGGCTGGATGAAGGCCCGCAGGCCGGTGGGGATGGTGACGGTCTGGTCGGGCAGGATCTCCGCCTCCACCGGGCAGATGAAGTCGTAGCCGGCGCTGCCCCGGGTGGCCCGCCTGGGCAGGGGGATCTCCTCCACCGGCATCACCTGCTGGAAGGCGGCGGCATCCCGTCGGTACTGTTCGGGGGAGACCCGGGCAAATCGGGCGATGGCATTCATGTCTCCTGCTCCTTTCGATAGGCGGTCCAGGCGTCCGACACCGCCGCGAACTCCGACAGGGAGAGCTGCTCTCCCCGGACCCGCAGATCCAGCCCGGCCCCGGTCACCAGGGCTGCCGCCGCCTCCCGGGGCAGGCGCAGCGTGGCCATCAGGGCGTTCACCAGGGTCTTGCGGCGCAGGGAGAAGGCCGCCCCCACCACCCGGAAGAAGTCCGCCTCATCCGCCGGATGCACAGCGGGCTCCGCCCGGAAGGGCATCACCACAAAGGCGCTGTCCACCTTGGGGGGCGGGGTGAAGCAGGCGGCGGGCACGTCCAGCGCCAGGCGCGGCTCGGTGAAATAGCGGCAGCGGACCGCCAGCGGACCCCAGCCCTCCTGTCCCGGGCCGGCCAGCAGCTTCTCCGCCACCTCCCGCTGCACCATCAGCGCCATGCTCTTCAGGGGCAGCCCGGCGGTGAGCAGGAGCTGGATCAGGGGGGTGGTGATGTAGTAGGGGATGTTGGCCACCACGTGGAAGGGGGCCTTCAGGTCCCGGGTCACCTCCGGCAGGTTCAGCTTCATCACGTCCCCCTGCACCAGGCTGAAGTTGTCCTGTCCCGTCATGTAAGCCTGCAGCAGCGGCACCAGGCGCTCGTCCAGCTCAATGGACAGCACGCGGCGGGCGCGGCTGCACAGGTGACGGGTCAGGCTGCCCACCCCGGGGCCGATCTCCAGCACGTCCTCCTCCCGGGTCACGCCGGCGGCCTCCGCCAGGCGCGCCAGGAGCGCCTCGTCGTAGAGAAAATTCTGCCCCAGCTCATGCCGGTAGCGCAGCTGGCTCTCCCGGATTCTGTCCTTTGTCTTGCTCATGGCGTCCTCTGCCGGTTCCTTTCCTGTTTTGCGGACAGCAGCCGCTTCAGCGACCGGAACAGGTAGCTGCCCAGGCCCTGTCCCAGCACAATCATGGCGATGTCAATCATGGCGGCCACCCCCTGCTCCGCCCCCAGGCCCGTCTGGCCGTTGCCCAGGAACTCCATGCAGCGGTACAGCCCCAGGCCCGGCACAAAGCTGACGATGGACATCATCAGGAACACCGTGCCGATCATCCGCATACGCCCGGAGCACCACAGCCCCGCCATGGAGCCGGTCATGGCCCCTACGAACACGGCGGCAGGCTCCGAGGCCCCCAGCTGCAGCAGCGCCCAGTAGACCACATAGGCCCCCGTGCCGATGAGGGCCGCAGGCAGCATGGAGCGTTTCGGGGCGTTCACCAGCACCGCGAAGCCCAGCACCCCCAGGAAGGAGGAGACCAGCGCCCGCAGCAGTTCCGTCATCATCCGGCAGCACCTCCCGTCAGCAGGCGGAAGATGGCCGAGGCCACCAGGGTGCCCCCCGCCACCAGCGCCGCCGTCAGCAGAGCCTGCACTCCGTGGCTGGTGCCGCTGAGCATGTCGCCCCGGAGGGTGTCCTGCACCGCCTTGGTCATGGCCAGGCCCGGCAGCAGGGGCATCAAGGCGCCGGCGATCACCGTCTCCGGGCGGATGACCGGCCAGAGGAGGGCCGTCAGCATGGGCAGCAGGGTCTCCACCATGCTCCCCAGGAAGGCCGCCGCCAGGCTCTGCATGTGCATCCTGCCCGTCAGCAGGCCCAGCAGCATCTGGGCCAGCCCCGCCACCGCGAAGGCCACCAGGAAGTCGGGGATTCCGCCCCCGAACATCAGCGCAAAGCCGCCGGCGCAGATAGCCGCCGCCAGGGGCAGCCACCGGCCGGAGGAGGGTTCGTCCCGGATGGCCTGCAGCTGTTCCAGGGCCTCCGGCATGGTGATCTTCCCCGCCTCCAGCAGCCGGGAGATCCCGTTCACCCGGTCCACCCGGGACAGGTCAGTGCTCCCCGGCCGGACCCGCTTCACCACCGCCTCCGCCGTTCCGTCGGCCAGGCGGAAGCTGATCATGATGCCGCTGGGGACCGCGAAGCATCCCACCTCGCCCAGGCCCAGGGCCGCGCCCATCCGGGTGATGGTCTCCTCCACCCGGTAGGTCTCGCCGCCGCTGACCATGATGATCTGGCCCGCCAGCTGCAAAAGCTCCATGCAGACCCGCTGCTCCTCCGCCGTCATGGATCAATGTCCCACTTTCTCTGTATCTTTGGATAAAAAGGGCGCCGCGCCGGTCAACAGCGCGACGCCCGGGTGTCCGCCTCTCAGGCCCAGGGATTCTCCGTGGGATAGGGCAGGGACTTGGGCTGGTTCCAGCCAATGTCCTGCACGCCCAGGAACTTGAAGACCTCGAACATGGTCTTGGCGCAGTGGGCGAAAGCCACGGCACCGTGATGCGGATAGCGCTTCTGCACCAGCACATGGCGGTAGAAGCGGCCCATCTCCGGGATGGCGAAGATGCCGATGCCGCCGAAGGAGCGGGTGCCCACAGGCAGCACCTCGCCCTCCGCGATGTAGGCGCGCACAACGCCCTCGGAGTCGCACTGCAGGCGGTAGAAGGTGATTTCGCCGGGGGCGATGTCGCCCTCCAGGGTGCCGCGGGTGAAGTCCGGATCGCTGCCGGCGGGCTCCAGCAGGCGGTGCTGGATCAGCTGGTACTTAATGGCACGGGTGTCGCACATCTTGCACTCGGGGGTGTTGCCGCAGTGGAAGCCCATGAAAGTATCGGTCAGGCGATAGTCGAACTTGCCCTTGATCTCCTCGTCATAGATGTACTGGGGCACGGAGTTGTTGATGTCCAGCAGGGTGACGGCGTCGCCGGTCACACAGGCGCCGATGTACTCGCTCAGGGCGCCGTAGATGTCCACCTCGCAGGACACCGGGATGCCCCGGGAGGCCAGGCGGCTGTTCACATAGCAGGGCTCAAAGCCGAACTGGGAGGGGAAGGCGGGCCAGCACTTGTCGGCGAAGGCCACATACTGCCGGGCGCCCTTGTGCTTCTCGGCCCAGTCCAGCAGGGTCAACTCAAACTGGGCCATGCGGACCAGCATGTCCTCGTAGTAGCGGCCCTCGCCCATCTCCTTGCGCATGTCCGCGCAGACCTCGGGGATCCGGGGATCGTCGGCGTGCTCCTTGTAGGCCACCAGCAGATCCAGCTCGGAGTTCTCCTCGATCTCCACGCCCAGCTCATACAGGCCCTTGATGGGGGCGTTGCAGGCGAAGAAGTCCTGGGGCCGGGGCCCGAAGGTGATGATCTTCAGGTTGCGCACGCCGATGACGGCCCGGGCGATCGGGATGAAGTCGGCGATCATCTTGGTGATGTCGCAGGCGGTGCCCACGGGATACTCCGGGATGTAGCCCTTCAGGTGGCGCATGCCCAGGTTGTAGGAGCAGTTCAGCATGCCGCAGTAGGCGTCGCCGCGGCCGTTGATCATGTCGCCGTCGCCCTCGGCCGCCGCCGCGAACATCACGGGGCCGTCGAAGTACTTGGCGATCAGGGTCTCGGGGGTCTCAGGGCCGAAATTGCCCAGGAATACGACGGCGGCGTTGCAGCCCTCCGCCTTCAGGGCCTCCACGGCCTTGCACATATCCAGCTCGTTTTCCACAGTCACCTTGATCTCGGTCACGGGCAGCTTCTGCTCGGCGCACTTGGCGGCGATGGCAGCGCGGCGCTTCTCACTGAGCTGGATCGGGAAACAGTCGCGGGACACGGCGACAAGGCCGATCTTGACTTCCGGGATGTTGGTCATCATGGCAAAACTCCTCCTTGTTGTTTGAGTAGGCCAGTTGTCTGACAGAGAGTTTACCACGGTTTTGTTCCGGCGTCAATTGCCTGCCGGCGGGTTTTTCCGTCCGGAATCAATAAGCGCAAGAATTGCGGGGCGTTCCCGGTTCGCGAGCCATCCGGCGCCGTCCTCTCAGCCAAGCTTGAAGATCCCGGCAGCCTCCAGGATGATCAGCACCGCCACAATGCCCAGAAGCACCCAGGTGATCCGGATGATCCAGTCCAGCTGGCCGGTGGTCAGCTTCACCTTGTCATAGAGCTGCTCTTTTCTGGCTTTTACCGCCCGGGAGAGGGGAGAGAGGGAACGCTCCCGCTCCTCCAGTTCCCGTTCCTTGCGGGCCAGTGCTTCCTCCCTGGCTGCCAGTTTCTCTTCCCTGTCGTCCATGGCCTTACTTCTTTGCAATGTACTTGCGGATGTCCAGGGACACGGCCAGCACGATCACCAGGCCCTGCACCACATAGTTGTAATAGGGGTTGACGCCGAGGAACTGCAGGATGATCTTCAGCAGTTCGAACACCAGCACGCCCACCAGGATGCCGGGCACCGTTCCGATGCCGCCGGTGGTGGAGACGCCGCCGATGGTGCAGCCTGCGATGGCCTCCAGCTCATAGCCCTGGCCCATGGAGGTGGAAGCGCCGCCGGACTTGGCCGCCAGCAGATAGCCCGCGATGGCGTACATGACGCCGGCGGTAGCATAGATGCGCATCAGGGTGGTGGTGGTGTTGACGCCGGAGACTTCCGCAGCGGTTTCATTGCCGCCGATGGCGTACATGTACTTGCCGTGGCGGGTGTAGTTGTAGATGAAATAGAACAGCAGTCCGAACACCAGCGCCACAAACAGCAGATAGGGAAGGTGGAAGGAACGCACATTGCCCACACGGCCGTTGATGAGGGTGGTGTAAATCTTCTGGAAGCCGCCGATGGGCTGCGCGTCCGAGATCACCAGGGAGATGCCGTAGATGATGGTCTGCGTGCCCAGGGTGGCGATGAAGGGGGGCACGTGCAGCTTGGTGACGATGAGGCCGTTGATCAGGCCCCAGACCAGGCCAAGCGCGATGGTAATGAGCAGCACCAGCCAGATGCTCATCTCCGGCGCCCACTTCCACAGGCGCCCGGTGTAGTCGCCGCGCTGGCAGAGGATGCCCGCCACCACGGCGGCAAAGCCCACCTGGCGTCCGGCGGAAAGATCCGTGCCCTTGGTGATCAGGCAGCCTGAGACGCCCAGTGCGATCAGGAACCGGACTGCCGTATTGCTGACCAGGTTGGACAGGTTGGCCCAGGAGAAGAAGTTGTCCTTCAAGGCGCCGACGATGATTGCCGCAATCAGCAGCAGGAACACGATGGGGTTGCCGGACACAAACTTCAGCGCACGGCGCATAAAGGGGGTCCGGCCTTTTTCATTTTCTTTGGATATGGTCTGCATGCTGTCGTCCTCCTGCCTTATTCAAACTGCGTGGCGTAAGCCATGATATTCTCCTGGGTGGCTTCATCGCCCTCCACAAATCCGGTGACACGGCCGTCGCACATCACCATGATCCGGTCCGACATGCCGATGAGCTCGCTCATCTCGGAGCTGATCATGATGATGCTCTTGCCCTGCTTGGCCAGGTCTGCGATGATGCAGTAAATCTCGTATTTGGCACCCACGTCGATGCCCCGGGTGGGCTCATCCAGGATCAGCACCTCCGGATTGTTGGCAAGCCAGCGTCCGACCAGCACCTTCTGCTGATTGCCGCCGGACAGCGATTTGATCTGCGTCCGGGACGAGGGCGTCCTGATGTTCATCTTCTCTACGTTGTCCTGCACCAGCTCTTCCACTTTGCGGGTGTTGATGGCAATGCCAAAGTCCAGGTATTTGGACAAAGAAGCAACAGATATGTTGTCCGCAACGGAAAGAACACCCATGATGCCGCTGCCGCGCCGGTCCTCCGTGAGCATGGCAATGCCCTGGTCAATGGCATCCTTGGGCCGGCTGATCCTCAGCTCCCGCCCCATGTAGCGGATGACGCCCGTGGTATGGGAGCGAATGCCGAAGAGTCCCTCCATCAGCTCGGTGCGCTGAGCGCCGACCAGGCCGCCCACGCCCAGGATTTCTCCACGGCGCAGGGAAAACGAGACATGGCGGAAGGACCGCGGATTGATGGAGGTAAAGTCCTCCACCTCAAACACCACTTCACCCGGCGTGTTTTCACGGTGGGGATAGAGGTTGGTCATCTCCCGTCCCACCATCTGGGTGATGATCTTGTCCGTGGTCAGCTCGCTTGCCTCCCAGGTGCCGATGTAGTGGCCGTCCCGCATGATGGTGACCTCGTCGGAGATGCGCAGGATCTCGTCCATCTTGTGCGAGATGTAGACAATCGCCACGTTTTCCGCCTTGAGATCCTCGATGATCCGAAAGAGCGCCTCCACCTCGTTGGCCGTCAGGGAGGAAGTCGGCTCATCCAGGATCAGCACCCGGCAATTGGCAGAGACCGCCTTGGCAATCTCCACGGACTGCATCTGGGAAACGCTGAGCTCGCCCACCTTCTGCTTCGGATCAAAGGTCATGCGAACTTTCTGCAGCAGTTCCGCAGTGTCCGCATACATTTTTTTGTGGTCCACCACCGGAATGAAGCCCAGCACTTTCTTCATGGGATATCTTCCCAGAAAGATGTTCTCTCCGACCGTGCGGGCCGGGATGGGCTGCAGTTCCTGGTGCACCATGGCAATGCCCATTCTCAGGGCCTCCATGGGATCGTGGATGGTTACTGGCTTCCCGTCCACAAGAATGGTCCCTTCGTCCATCTTGTAGATGCCGAACATGCACTTCATCAGCGTGGACTTGCCGGCGCCATTCTCCCCCATGAGCGCATGCACCTTGCCGGGACGGAGCCGCAGCTGTGCATGATCCAGCGCCTTGACTCCCGGGAAGGATTTTGAGACGTCCGTCATCTCAAGAACAAACTCGGACACTCCGGCATACCCCCTCTCAACAGATACTGAACAAAAAGGGTGGGCGAGTCAACACGAGACCCGCCCACCGAGGTCATGCACAGAAGCCGGCTTTACTGGGCGTTCACGTACTCGCTGTTCACCTTCACATAGTCAACCCAGTAGTAGTTCTCGATCTCCTCGCCGTTGAGCAGCTTGATGGCCACATCCACGGCCTTATGGGACTGACCAATGTGGTCATTCAGCACGGTGCCGGTCATCTCACCGGTCTTCACCAGCTCCACGGCCTCCTCCAGCGCGTCCACGCCCAGCAGGTAGATGTCCTCACCCACCACGCGGCCCGCAGCGGTGATGGCAGTGGCAGCGCCCAGCGCCATGGCGTCGTTGTTGCAGAACACGACCTCAACCTTGTAGCCATAGGAGGTCAGCGCATTTGCGCACAGCTCCTGGCCCTTGGTCTGATCCCAGTTGCCCACCTGGTCGTCCAGGCACTCAACTTCGTAACCGGCATCCTTCAGCGCCTTGATGGAGAACTCGGTCCGATACTGGGCGTCGATGTTCTCCGGGTCGCCCTCGATCATGATGTAGGAAATCTTGCCGTCGCCGTCAATGTCGCCATGGTTGGCCAGCTCAGCCACCATCTCGCCCTGGAAGGTGCCGCTCTGACGGGCGTCAGCGCCGACATAGCACACAGTGGGGTTGTTCAGGATGCCCTCATAGGCCTCGTCGAGGGTGTTGCCGTCAGCGTCATAAGCCAGGGGCTCACGGTTGATCAGCACCAGCGGGATGCCGGCATCCACGATCTCGTCAATCACAGCGTCCGCGGAGGAGGTCTGCACCAGGTTCAGGATGATCACGTCCACGCCCTGGGTGATGAAGTTGCGGACCTGGTTGGTCTGCTCTGCCATGTCGTTCTTGCCGTCGGCCATGATGATCTCATAGTGGACGGTGTCGGTCTCCAGGCTTTTGAAGTACGCCTCGATCTCGTTGCGGTACAGGGTCATGAAGTTGTCGGTGAACTGATAGATGGATACGCCCACCCGGTAGGTCTTCACCTCGTCAGCGACGGCGAAGGAGAGGCAGCTCAGGAGCAGCATGGCAGCCAGCAGGACAGAGATCACCTTTGTTCATGGGGCATCGTCTCCTTTCGTTTTTCGGGGTGCACTGAACGCTTGACGGAATACGCAAAGCCGGAAAAACCCAGTCCTTTCGTGCGATCCGTCTCTGGGTTGCAGTATAGCACAATTTTCCATGCTTGTCCACTATCTTCCAGTAAAAATATGCCACACATTTCAAGTTGTTTTCACACGGGCCGCCCATCCGGCAATTTCGGCGGCAGGAATTATACCGCAGGTTTCTTTGCTTATTCCCCGCGGGGTGCTATGATGGCGGCGTACCGGAGAATCAAACGTCAGGAGAGGAGGAATTCAGATGGTACGCACCGTTTACCCGATCTGCCGGACCCTTGCGCCTGAATTCCTGCAGTGCAGTCTGCCCCATGATCTGCACTGGCCTTTGCCGTACCCTGACGGGACTGAACAAGCCGGCCTCAGACACCGGCGCCCCCAGGGCTTGCGGGTTCAAATCCCGCTCTGTGCACTTCCTGTTGCGTGCAGCTCAATGGCAGAGCACCGGATTGTGGCTCCGGTAGTTGAGGGTTCGAATCCGTCCACGCGCCTCTTCTCACAGGACGCGGTCTTCGTGCCGCGTCTCTTTTCATTTGTGAGCAGATTTTGGTGTTTTTCTTGCTTTCCGGTCCTATATATGGTACACTTCCCTCTGAATTCTGGTTCGGAGGTCTTGCTCATGCGCACTGTCCTGCGCCGTCTGTGTGCGGTCATCCTCATGGTGGCCCTGCTTTTGACGTCCGCAGGGATGGCAGAGGAGACGGATGAGAGCGGACACGTCTGGACCGCCTTCGACCGGGAGCTGGCCGGATACCGGATCATCTCCCAGCTGGACCCCCGTTTTGACACCTCCACCTTCCAATACAAAAACGACCGCTTTGTGGTAAACGGCTGCGGCCCCGCCACGCTGCACAACGGCCTGGCCATGGCCTTCCGCGTCACCGACCCGGAGGTAAGCGACGCCCTGCTGCTGGAGGTCATGACCATCACTGCCGACTTCCAGAACCCTGCCCAGTTCGGCGTCAACTACAAGCGCATGTCCCGGCTGACGGAGCCCATCTGTGACCAGTACGAGACCCTCACCCGCCTGAAGGGCACGGTGAAGCAGGTGGTCTGGCTGAAGAAGGCCGGCAGCGCCAAGAGCCTCATCAGCGCCGTGAAGGCAGTGGATGGCAGCGCCGTCATCATGGGGCGCATCAACCCCTCCCAGAACTGGGGCGAGATCATTGACCTGGTGGACTACCTCCATGAGCAGGGGCTGGACGAGGCCACCATCACCTTCGCCACCCTATCCGGCGGCACCCCCTCCACCGGCGCGCCCTTCAACATGGGCAGCCAGGGGCATTACATCAGCATGGCCCTCCAGGTGGGCCAGTTCCTGGACTACGGGAGCATCTACATCCTGGACTCCTACCCCCGGGCCGTCCGGGGCGAGGCGCTGTCGGAGGTATACACCAAGAAATACTATTTTGCCGAGAACAACAAGCTGACCGCCTTCCGGACCAACTACGCCGCCTGGCATCTCTCCCCCACCGTGGTGAAATGCGAGCCCCTGCCCGAGAACCAGGCCCAGCTGGCCTCCCTCCGGGAGCAGGCCGGCAGCGGGGCGAGCGCCGCCAAGGAATACCGGAGCTTCCGGATCCGGCTGGCCCGGCGGATCACCACCTACGGCACCGGCACCCTGCTGCTGAGGATTCCCTGAGGCACGGGCGCCGGTTTCTCACTTTTTTCTCACTTTTCCCCGCCGAAGACCTGCTCCTGCAGCCTGCGCCCGGTGGGAGTGGCCGCCAGGCCGCCGCCCGCCGTCTCCTTCAGGGACGCCGGCAGCGCGTCCCCCACCTCCCGCATGGCGTCCAGACACTCGTCCGCCGGGATCCGGGCCTCCACCCCCGCCAGCGCCAGGTCCGCGCTGGAGAAGGCGATCATCAGGCCGGATACGTTCCGCTTGATGCAGGGAATCTCCACCAGCCCCGCCACGGGATCACACACCAGCCCCATCTGGCTGGCAATGGCGATGGCGCAGGCATCGGCGCACTGATCCGGCGTTCCCCCCATCAGCTCCACCAGCGCGGCAGCCGCCATGGCTGCCGCGCTTCCGCATTCCGCCTGGCAGCCGCCCTGGGCACCGGCGATGCTGGCCCGGCCGGCGATCACCATGCCGAAGCCGCCGGCGGTGAACATGGCCATCACCGCCTCCCGCTCCTGTATGCGCCCCTCCTCCAGCAGGCTGATCAGGCACCCCGGCAGGATGCCGCAGCTGCCGGCCGTGGGGGCCGCCACAATCCTGCCCATGGACGCGTTGCAGCCCGCCACCGCCAGGGCGTGGGCCATGGCCCTGCCCAGGAAAGGCCCGCACAGGCCGCCGTCCTTCTCCGCCACATACCGGTTCATCCGGAAGCCCTCGCCCCCGGTGAGGCCGGACATGGACCGCTGGCCCTCCCGCTCCCCGTCGGCGATGGCGCTGCGCATCACCTGCAGGTCGATCTCCATCTTCTCAAACAGCTCCAGGGGCGTCTTTTCCATCACCGCCGCCTGGTCCTCCAGCACCACATCGCTGATCCGGACGCCCCGGTCCCGGGCGGCCGCCACCAGCTCACTGACGGATTCATACCTCAGCATGCCTGTCCCTCCCGCTGTCACAGCCGCCGCACCAGGATCGCGTTGGTCACATGGTCAATCTCCCGGATCTTCGCCATCAGGTCCTCCGGCGGCAGGCTGTCCACCTCCATGGTCATGATGGAGTTCCCGCCCCGGGACTCCCGGGAGAGGTAGAAGCTGGAGATGTTCAGGTCCGCATACTGCCAGTGCATGACCTGGGTCACCGCGGCGATCACCCCCGGCTTGTCCCGGTGCATCACGATGATGGTATTGTTCTCGCCGCTCAGGCGAACGTCCATCCCGTTGATCCGGCTCACCAGGATGTTGCCGCCGCCGATGCTGGCGCCCTGGACGGTGCCCTCGTCCCCGTCCTCCGTCCAGTAGTGGATCAGGGCCGTATTGGGATGCGCCCCCTTGATGTCCCGCTTCAGGAACGCATAGTCGATGCCCCGGGCTTGGGCGATCTCCAGCGCATCCCGGATCTCCGGGGAATAGCTGTGGTAGCCCATGATCCCCGCCAGCAGAGCCCGGTCCGTCCCGTGGCCCCGGTAGGTCCGGGCGAAGGAGCCGGAGAGGGTGATCTCCACCCTCGTAAGCCCCCGGCCGTTGATCAGCTTGTTGGCCACGCGTCCCAGGCGGACCGCACCCGCCGTGTGGGAGCTGGAGGGGCCGATCATCACGGGGCCGATGATGTCAAATACATTCATGGGCGATGCTCCTTTTTTGTTTTCCGAACACATCACAATGCCTTGCTGCTGAGGGCATCATACCAGAATTCCGCCGGAATGGCAAGCAGGCCGCAGCGGAGGAACCCGGCACCGGCACGCCGGCAAAAAAAGAAATTCACGCGCCGGGGAACGAAACCGGCCTTTGAGGCGTATAATGGGACGGGTGCGCACAGCACCCGAAAGCAAGGAAAAGAGGCACAGAGTTCATCATGAAGCGCATTGTTTCCCTCATCCTGGCACTGGTCCTGGCCCTCCTCGCGGGGCTCGCCGCCGCTGACGACACGGCGTCTGAGGCGCCGGACAGCCTCGTGTACGGCGAGTGGCAGGAAAAGGATACCCAATTCACCACCCTGGACATCCGGGACGCCGACGACGGCTGGAAGGTGGTCATCACCTCCCCCATGACCCACGGCGCATACCGCATCACCTGCACTGCCCGCTACGACGCGGCGCTGAACGCCCTGGTCTACACCGATGGCACCCGCTTTGACATGGACAGCGAAGGCGGGTTCATCGTGCCCCCGGCCGCCGAGCATCTGGAGGGCAGCCTCGTCCCGGGCGGCAGCGAAGAAGCGCCGCTGCTGGCCTGGCACAATGGCGGGGAGGACGCGGAGGTGACCTGGTTCGAGCGTGCCCCCGGCCTGCCCGCCTACGCCTGCACCGGCGAGGATCCCGTGGAGGCAGCCCTGGTGTCCTGGATGGTGGAGCAGGGCCAGGCCGGCATGTACCTGCGCAAACCCGGCGACACCTGGATTCCCACCGTCATCGTCCTGAAGACGGCTGACGTCGATGAGACCCACAGGAAGGTCTGGGCCTGTCTCTGGGACGACATCTACGTCCGGCAGGAGGACACGCTGCTGTGCATCGCCGGCGGTCTGACCCCCTGCGCCGCCACCCTGGTCCGGGAGGGGGATGGCTGGCAGGTGGTCTCCCTCGCGGTGCCCGAGGAGGGAGACGCCTACAGCAGCAGCCTGCAGGCCCTTGCAGAGAACGACGAGGCCCTGCTGGCGGCATTCGGCGACGCCTCGGACGCCCGGAGCGCCATCACGCAGGAAGCCCGCTGCCGCTTCATCCGCGGCTATGTGCAGGCCAACGGACTCTCCATTGCGGCCTACCGGGACTACGGATGGGATCCGGTCTTCCTCGCTGAGTAACAGGAGTTATCACACTCCGTCCAAAACATGGAAAGAGAGCCTTCGAAGGCACGGTTTCCCGGTCTTCGAAGGCTCTTTTCTCATATCGGGTCAGGCACTGCGGGATTACACCGCCGTCTGCAGGGCGAACTGCAGCACGGGAAGCCAGGTGGTGAAGAACATGTACAGCAGCACCCCCAGGATGATGAGGCCGATGGCCCCCAGGACGATCCGGAGGATGAGGAAACCCTTTCTGCTCAGCAGCTTCTTCTCGGGGTACAGCTTGTGGACAATCTCCAGCGTCGCCCAGGCCATGTAGATGAAGGTCAGCACGTTGTAGGCGATGAGGAGGAGCTTGTAGATGGGGTAGCCGGTGGCCACTTTCACGTCGAAGGAGGCGCTGTTGGCCTGCATGTGCAGGGTGTGCTTCACCGCGTTCTGCAGACTGTATTGGCCGCCCCGGGAGGCCAGGGTGCTGTCCAGGTACTCGGTCATGCGGGTGGTGCAGACCAGGTCGCAGCCCGCGGCCAGGGCCTGCTCGGCCTCCCTGGGGGTCAGGGACTGGGCGTCGGTGATGATGGCGCCGGTCATGCCCCACTCGTTGCGGAGGATGCCGGTGCACACCGCCCAGCTGCCGGGGGCAATGCGGGTGCCGACGCGGGCCATGGAGAGCATGATGCCCGCCGCGCCGCCGTCCACGATGGCCATCTCGAAGGGCTTCATGTAGATTTCGCGGATGGCCTGTTCCCCGCAGAAGGGGGCGAGACGGCCGTTGGCGCCCCGGTTGAACTCCTGGTCGTTGAGGAAGAAGTGCTTCACCTGGCAGTTGACGCCGTTGGCCTTCGCGGCCTTCACCGCCACCGTGGCCATGATGCCGGTGAAGGTGCCGTCCTCGGAATAGTACTCGAAGTTCCGGCCGGAGAAGGCGGTGCGGTGGATGTTCACTGCCGGCGCCCACCAGGCGGTGACGCCCTTCATGGTGAACTCCATGCTGGTCAGGTCCGCCATCTTCTCCACCAGTTCCTTGTTCCAGGTGGCGCCCAGCATGTTTTCATCGGTGAACTGGTAGCCGGTGCCGCCGGAGACGTAGTCGATCATGCCCTGGGGGCCGTCCAGGGAGTTGGCCACCGGCTTGCCGATCTTGTCCATGGCGGGGGTGACGTACATGGCCTTGCCGATGATCTCCAGCTGCTCGGCCTGGGTGAGCTGGGAGATGAGGCGCTCCCAGTCGGGATCCGTCAGGGGCTTGCCCACCATGTCCTCCAGCTTGAGGCTGCCGGCCTGGCCGTATTTCACCTCGGGCCAGGCGGTGTCGTCCATGGCCAGGGGATTGCCGGCCACATCCCAGCCCTCGCTGGTCAGCGCCTTCACGATCCACTCCGCGGCCTCGTGGGTATAAGCGAACTTCGTGCTGTCCATGGTCTCGGACACGCCCTCCACCCTGCCGTCGGCGTAGCGCAGGCCGTCGCTGTCCATGGCAGCCCAGTTGCTGCGGGAGAGGTACACTGCGTCCTCCAGGACGCAGTCGTCAAACTGGTTGGAGATGGTGCCGCCCGTCACAGCCTTGTCCAGGAGCTTCATCCCGCCCTGGGCGTGGCGGTAAACGCGGGAGCTGTCGCCCGCTGCCGTCATGCCGTTGGCGGCGGAGAAGCCCTTGGCGGCCAGGATATTATTGATGGCCTCGTGGGCGTCCCGGGCCAGGGTCAGCCAGTAGTCGCCCTCCTCCAGGATGTAGGTCTTGTGACCCTTGCTGTCGTAGGACTTCATGTCCTCCAGCCGGGCGGTGATGGTCAGGGTCTCGGACTCACCGGGCTGGAGGAGCTTCGTCTTGCCGAAGTCCAGCAGATTCACAGCCGCCTTCTCCACGCCATTCTGCCGGTCATAGTCGGTGTAGGGCGCCTGGTAATACAGCTGCACCACGTCCTTGCCAGTGGCGGCGCCGCTGTTGGTCACCGTCACAGACAGGGTGAAATTGCCGTCCTTGTCGGGACCTGCGGCCTGGAAGCCGGACCAGTCGAAGGTGGTGTAACTCAAGCCCCAGCCGAAGGGGTAGGCCACCGTGGCAGCGTAGTCGTAATCCCCCACGTTCGCCGCGCCCAGCACCTTGTCCTCGTAGCGGGTCTCGTAATACTTGTAGCCGATGTAGATGCCCTCGGCGTAGTGCTGATAGGAGTAGGTGCCCCCCACGGTGGTGGTGGTGGCGTCGATCAGCTTGCCGCCGGAGGTGAAGCGGAAGTCGCCGAAGTTCTGCATGGCCGGGGCGGAGAAGTTGTCATAGACATAAGTGTCGATGTTCCGGCCGGAGGGGTTGACGTCTCCCACCAGAATCTTTCCCATCTCCTGCACGCCGTCCTCGCCGGTGCCGGAGACCCACAGAACCGCGTCCACGCCGTACTGAGGGTCCAGGATCTCCGCCATGGACATGGCGTTGGTGGTGTGCAGCACCACGATCACCCGGTCGAAGGAGGCGCCCACCATGGCCAGCACGTCCTTCTCCTCAGGGCTCAGGGAGAGGTAGTCGTCCTCGTCGCTGCCATTGTAGCGGCCCATGTAGCGGGGCAGGTCGCCGCCCTCGCTGCCGCCCCGGGTGATGACCACGATGGCCGCGTCATGGTACTCGGCAAAACTCTCCTTCACGGAGTCCTTATACTCGGAGGCAGGCACCTCGTCCACCGCCCAGGTGCCGGCGATGCCGCCGTTGCCCAGGTTGGCGCCATTGCCCCACTTGGTGTGCTTGCTCTGCTTGTACATCTTGCGCAGGGAGCCGTTGACGGTGAGGCCCGCCGCCTCCAGGGACTCCAGGAACACCGTGTCCTTGGTGTTGGTGAGCTTCTCCTTGGTCATCCACATCTGGGCAGTCTGGCCGAAGACGCTGACCTTGCTCCCCTTGGCCAAGGGCAGGGCGTTATCGTTGTTCTGCAGCAGCACCACGCCCTCGTCCACGATCTCCAGCTCCGCGGCCCGCTCGGCTTCCCGCAGGGCGTCCAGGTCGACGAAGCGCTGGGGCTTCTCCTGGGATGCATCGGTCTCCGGCTGCTTGTCCTCGATGATGCCGAAATAGCCCGTGAGCACGCTGTCCCAGCTGACGGCGTAGGAGGTGACCCAGCAGTTGATCAGGATGACCAGCACCAGCACCAGGCACCACAGGCCCAGCCACAGGCTGCGGCGGTTCTTCTGTTTCTCGCTCATTGCGCTTCCCTCCGTTCAAAATCGGGAGATCCGGCTGTGCCGAACCTCCCGCTGCTGTTGTTTCCGGTTACTCGGCAGCCGGCACGTCCACCGCCTCGTGGAAGGCCGCCAGGGTGGCATAGGCGATCTCGGCGCCGCCGGTCATGTCCACGTCGCGGAAGTACTGGCCGGGAGCGATGCCGAAGGTGTACCCGAAGGAGTAGTTGCCGTCCTCCTCCTCATACAGCTCGAAGCTGTACTCGTGGGCCACCAGCTCGGAGCCATCCACGGAGGTGCAGTACAGGGTGTCGAAGGCAATCTCGTTGCCGTCCTCGGTCTGCTCCTCGGACCAGTAGCCGAACTGGCAGTAGGAGGAGGCGGAGGCGATGCTCCGCTGATCGACCAGGGCGGAGCCGTCCTCGTAGAGGTTGATCAGGAACATGAAGTGGATGTTGTACTCGGCCAGCTCCCACTCGCCGGTGAACTGATACTTCACGGTCTTGGCGTCCCAGTCCTCCTGGAGCCAGCCTTCGTGGGCGGTCCAGTCCTCGGCCATCACGGAGGCGGCGGAGAGCATCATGCACAGGGTGAGCAGCAGGGCGATCAGCTTTTTCATCGGGATTTCCTCCTTCATTCGGTCCGGTGTGTCCGGTTGATGGCTTCACTATACCCTTGACGCGGGAGGGCCGCAACCGGAACAGCATAAGCTGCAAGTTTTCGGCACAAACTAAAAACCGCGTGAAACCCGGTCTTGACCCGGACGATGGGCGGGGATATACTCTTGTTACTGAAATACAGGCAGCGGGAGGAGGGATGCGTTCTGTACAGCCTGATTGCGAATCTGGCGGGGATTTACACCCGGCAGTTGTTTACTGTGGGCATGACCCAGCTGCAGTTCTGGATGGCCGCCCTGCTATTCGCCATCCCCATCAAAAAGCGCCGGCCCCTCTGGCCGCGAATCCTGGTATCGATCGGGATCTGGCTGGCACTGCTGGTGCCGGCGGTCTGGATGCGAACCCACTGGCCGGACGCGGCCACCAGGCTGCCGGTGATGCTCATCAACGTCGGCTTCACCCTGCCGGTGCTCTTCCTGATCCTGGACGATCACCCCTTTTCGGTGTTGAGCACCTGGTGCGCGGCGGTGGCGGCGGAGGAGATCGTGGCGACGGTTTACGATCTGCTCATGATTCCCTTTGGCGTCGACACCTCCGCGGCTCTGCTCTTTTTCACCACCGGGGACATGGGCTGGGATCTGCTGGTCTATCTCCTGATCCGCTTCCTGCTCACCCTGTCGGTGTATCTCCTTTTCGGCCGGCGGAGGCTGCACTCCGACGACGTGCGGAGCCTGCGGCAGCTGGCGGTGCTGAGCATGGCGATCCTCGTGCTGGTGACCCTGTTTGCCACCTTCACGCTGGAGCACCGCGGGGAGAGCCAGCCGCTGTTCATCATTTCCCGCGTCTATGGGCTGGCCTTCGCCCTGCTGATCCTGCTGATCCGCTCCGGCATTGTCTCCCAGGGCCAAGCCCGCACGGAGCTGGCGGTGATGGAGCGTGTCATGGCCGAGGAGCGCAAGCAGTATGAGCAGAACCGGGAGAACATTGCCCTCATCAACATGCGCTGCCACGATCTCAAGCACCAGCTGGCCAACCTGGCCGGGCGGCTGACGGACGAGGAGGTCCGCTCGCTGCAGGAGGCCATGAACATCTACGACAGCACCATCAAAACCGGCAGCGAGGTACTGGACGTGGTGCTCTACGAGAACCAGCTGGCCTGTCGGCGGGATCAGATCCAACTCTCCTGCCTGGCGGACGGCAGGGCCCTGTCCTTCATGCGCACCCGGCACATCTACGCCCTCTTCTCCAACGCCCTGCGCAACGCCATGGAGGCAGTGCGGAAGGTGGAGGACCCCCAGCAGCGGATCATCAGCATGAATGTGGAGGACCTGGGGGAAGAGGTCGCCGTCACCGTCACCAATTACTACGCCGAGGAGCCCGACATCCGCGGCGGCGTGGCATTTACCGGCAAGCAGGACGTGAACCGCCACGGCTTCGGCACCATGAGCATGCGCTACATCGCCGAGCAGTACCACGGCCATATGGCCATGGAAGCGCGCAGCGGGATCTTCCGGCTCTATATCACCCTGCGGAAGCCTGCAGCCGACGACGGAAAGCCGGCCGGCCTCCAGTGACAGAACCCGTGCACACCGCCGGCAAAAAAACCGCAGCATCTGATTGCATGCCAGAGCTGCGGTTTTTCAGATGAAGATGACTCATTCCGCTTCTGCGGTCAGCGCTTCATAGATCTGTCGGGCGAGGATGCGGTTGCCCTCTGCGTTGGGGTGAATCCCGTCCGGGAACAGGTCTCCGCGTCCCTCAAAGGCGCTGTAGAGATCAATCACCGGGCAGCCGCAGGCCTGCGCCGCTTCACGGATACAGTCTCCAAGCGCAGCCAGAATTTCCCTGTCGATGGGATCCGCCGCATTCACGCCTTCGTGCGCGTCGAAGCCGGGTGGCGGAATCACCGCAAACACCTGCGGCTCGCCCGGCAGCGACCGGAAAAACCGGATCAGTTCGACGTACTGGCCGGTATAATTCTCCGCGTTCCAGTTCCAGGCCTTCGCATCGTTGGTGCCCAGCATGATGATCACGATGTCCGGGGCAGCTTCCACCGCAGCGTTCATCACCCGGCTGTCCCAGAAGGTCATCGGGAAATTGAAGCTGGCATCCGGCGGGTTCAGCATGCCCTCGCGCTGCAGCGTTCTGCCGTTTTCGCCGCAGTTCTTGACGACAAAGCCTTCCCCCAGCATGGTCTGCAGCATGGCGGGATAAGTATTCTCCCGCCCGGTCACGCCCGCGCCGAAGGTGATGCTGTCGCCTACGCAGACCACGGTGGTCACGGGGGCTTCAGCCGCGGCCGCGCAGACAGCGGAACAGGAGAGCGCCAACAGCAGTGTCAACAGAATCAACAGCGTTCTTTTCATGACAATTTCCTCCTCTTCTCATTCTTCCGCGCCGGTCAGGCCAACGGCATCCATGAAGCGAACGATTTCCGGAAAGACCCGATTGACGGTCTGCTGGGCAAAGCCGTGTCCGATCCGGCTGAGCAGCACCAGTTCCCCGTGGTGGAACAATTCCACCGCGCGGACGGAGTAACTGTGATTGACCGCCGGATCGTTGGTGCCGTGGAACATGAGCACAGGCCCGTCATAGGCCGTGACCATCCCGGTCAGGTCCAGATCCCACACATCCTCGAAGTACACCCTGCCGACGGTCTGCCAGAAGGCTTTGGGGTCATCCGGGATGTTTTCTTTTTCGCCGTAGGCGGCATGTCCGTCGTCGCTGATGCACAAGGCAGGATAGAAGAGAACCTCCCCCACGATCTGCTCAGCACGCTCCACGGCCGCCAGCCCGGTGACCACGCCGCCCTGGCTGAAACCAAGCAGCATCACCTTGTCCACCTGCGGCATCGCGCAGACCTCGTCGATGATGTTCAGCAGATGCTGCTTCTCCGTCAGCACAGACATCTCCAGGAAGCTGCCCTCGCTCTGGTTCTTGGGCGCACCGCCGGGGAAATCGAACACATAGCAGGCCACACCCCGCTCCAGAAACAGAGGGATGTACAGCTTGCTCTCCTCCCATGTGCCGCCGAATCCGTGGCTCAGGATGACCGTCGGCCAGGGACCCTCCGTTCCCTCCGGCGTATAGAAGCGGCCGTATACCTTCAGGCCTTCGCTGACCATCGGATGTTCCTCATACCCCTCTTCGCATTCTGCGGCGAGGGGGAGCAGCAGGGCAATCAGGGCGAGCAGTGCGATCAGGATTCTTCTCATCTTCGGCAACCTCGTTTCCTCTGGACAGTACGTTTTTCGACTGGCGGCAGAACCGCAGGCGTCTGTTTGCAGCATAGCACCACCAGCCGGCAGAGGACAGCAGCACGTCGCAAACTCCTGAAAAAACAGCACACATTATGAAAAGCGGCCCGAAGGCCGCCTTGGGATCAGGAGCGCGTCTGGCCGATCATCCCGCCCAGCGCCTGCATGAACGCTTTCTTGCGGGGCTGGCTGATTCGCAGCTCCTCCCCCGCCACTGTCACCGTGTAGCCCCGGACCCCCTCCACGCAGTGCAGGTTCACCAGATAGCAGCTGTTGCAGCGGGCGAAGCCGTAGGGCTCCAGCTTCTCTGCCGCTTTGGACATGGTGCTGTATTGGGTGTATTCCCCGCGGCTGGTGTGGTAGATCAGGTGGTGGCCCTGCACTTCCACATAGCGGATGCTGTCGAAGCTCAGCCGCACCTGCCCCACCTCCGTGGGCACCAGGATGTCCTCCCCCTCGTGGGCCGGGAGCCGCTCCAGGATGCGGGTCAGCTTGATGGACAGGTCGTAGTAGTTGAACGGCTTGACGATGTAGGCCAGGGCGCCCACGTCATAGCCCTCCACCGCGAACTGGGTCAGGCTGGTGACGAACACCAGGGCCACCTTCGGGTCCACCTCCCGGAGCTTGTGGGAGGCGTCCATGCCGTTCATCAGCGGCATCTGGATGTCCATGAACACAAGGTCATAGTCCGCCCTGTAGGGCTCCAGAAAGAGCAGCGGATGCTCGAAGACACTGATGCGCAGCTGCAGCATATTCTCCCCGGCATAGCGCTGCAGGCATTCCTGAAGCCGGTCGGAGGCACTCCGGTCGTCCTCCACAATCGCCACGCGGATCGGCATTCGCTCCTCCCCCTTTCAGTTTGTGATCCGGCTGCCGGATGGCCATGGTCATCGGTCAACCCTGCCTGTTGGCGATGCTGTTCTCATGTCTTCCGCCATTATACCACCAGGGCATCGATTCAACAAGTTTTCGGGCCAGGTTTTCGGTTTCCCCTCTTCCCGGTGACTGATTGGAATCTCCGTTCCCCTCAGCCACACCCAAATTCCTGCCTTGCGAAATGGCCTGCCCTGTGCTATAATGGGCAGCGTCGCGGAAGCTTCGCCGGCCATCGGCCACCGATCGCCACAAGGAAGCCCTTCCGGGATACGGTCCCGTAGCTCAGCAGGATAGAGCGGTCGCCTCCTAATAAAGCGGTTGACGCCCGCCAAAAATGAGTGACGGGATTCCCCTGACAGGGCAAATCTGCACTTCCAAAGCGATCTGGACGGCCGCCAAACTGCTAACAGAAGGCGGGCGTTCAGTCAAAAATGAGGTGTTAATACCCGACCAAGGCAAGATTCCAGCTAACAGGTCACCCGATCTGCTAACGGATATTGCCAGTATATACCAAGAGACAGAATTCTTCAAGCTTCGGAAATCCTTGAAAAATAAGGCTTTCCGGGCACATGGTCCCGTAGCTCAGCAGGATAGAGCGGTCGCCTCCTAAGCGACAGGCCGTGGGTTCGAATCCCGCCGGGATCACCAAAATTGCCTGATTTTGGAAGCAAAAGCTGCTAACAGCAGCCTGCTAACAAAAGCGGGCGTTTTTCTTTTTCAGGGTTCTTCCAGCTAACAGAATTCAACTGGCTGTTAGCAGATTGCTAACGGAATGCCTCGGTTTCTAACGCGAGATTTTGGTACCGGGCTTGTTTCCAGCTAATTTTGGCGGATTATTCTGCTAACAAATCTCTGCGTCACCAAAGTCTCAGCTAACGCGTGGCGGATTATTCGACAGAAAGGCGGTCTGCTTATGCACTTTGGCGGTCTTTATGCGATTATCATACAAAGACGCTACAGCCTGTTCTTCCCTATGTGAGCAAACTTGACAGCTAACAGATTTGAAGGCTGATTAGCTGACTGCTAACGAGAAAGTGAGATTTCTAATGACGGCCGCCAGAATTAGCAGACGATCAGAACAGATCATCAACTACATGACGTGGAAGCTTTTGTAACCAATCGTGAATTACATCTTGAGGATTGAGATACAATCTGGTAAAATAATATGGATTATTGTGCAGTCCACAGCATCATTGAGGAGGTAAGCATGCGACTCAGTTATAATAAGCTATGGAAGCTTTTGATCGACAAGAACCTCAACAAACGTAAACTACAGCAAATGACAGGGATCAGCCCAAACTGTATTGCGAAGCTGGGACGTGGAGATAACCTTACTACTGATGTTCTGCTACGCATATGTGAAGCTCTCAACTGCGATATTGGCGATATTGTTGAAGTAGTCCGAGATCCCGTTAAGGCTGAAACCTGAAGTTTGGAGGCAAAACAATGCTCGGTGCGATCATTGGTGACATCTCTGGTTCACGCTATGAGTGGAATAACCACAAATCCAAGGATTTTGAGCTTCTGACTTATCGATGCCATCCAACAGATGACAGTAATATGACACTGGCGATAGCGCAAGCCATTTTGGACTGCCATGGTGATTGGAACAAACTGTCAGAGCTAACAACCAACTCGATGCGCAAGCTGGGTCAGAAATACCCTCACGGTTATGGTAGCCGTTTTCGGCAATGGCTCCAATCAGACAAACCTCTTCCCTATGGCAGCTGGGGAAATGGCTCAGCGATGCGTGTCTCTCCCTGCGCGTGGGCAGCGGCTTCCATGGAAGAGGCACTGCGTTTATCAGACGTCGTAACAGGAGTCACTCATAACCACCCGGAAGGTATGAAAGGCGCCCGTGCAATCACAGCTGCCATCTTTATGGCGCGTCAAGGTGCCAGCATGCTAGAAATCCGGGATCACATCCATAAGGAGTACTATCCACTCGATTTCACGCTTGATCAGATCCGACCCACCTATGAATTTGATGTTTCCTGTCAGGGCAGTGTCCCGCAGGCAATTGAAGCCTTCCTCGAGTCTACAAGCTTCGAGGATGCGATCCGAAATGCCATATCCATCGGCGGTGACAGCGATACCATCGCTGCGATGGCCGGCAGCATTGCAGAAGCGTATTATGGGATTCCGGCGGAGATTCGGAATCATGTGTTGACCTTTCTGGACGAAACACAGCTTGGTATTCTGAATGCTTTCGAAGGCACGTATGGGATTGCGCTGGAGAAGAAGGTAGGCATCGACATGACTCGTCCGGTGTCCTTCACGCCCGGGAAAGCTGCCGCAGACCCTGCTCCGGCACAGGAGGAAACACGCCAGCTTTCCATGCTGGACGCCATCGGCATAACGGAACAGGCGGAAGCTTCAACAGAAATCGAAAGTCGGGAGACAACAGCAAGCAGGCTTTTCAGCCACCTGTACCAGGCTTGCAATGTACTCCATGGCCATATCAGCCATGAGAATTTCAAGGAATACATCATTCCGCTGCTGTTTCTGCAGCGCATATCGGACTGCTACGATGAAGAGACCCAGGCAGCCATCGCACAGTACGGAGACGATTACAGTGAAATCTTCGAGGAATCCGAGATCCATACCTTCATCATTCCGCCGGGATGCCATTGGAATGATCTGCGGCAAACAACCGAGGACGTAGGCCAAGCCATTGTCAATGCCATGATGGGGATTGAGCACGCCAATCCCGACACGCTGGCCGGTCTGTATTCTGCCTTTGATGACGCGAGCTGGACTGACAAGGGTAAACTGACAGATGCAGACCTGAAAGATCTGATTGAGCACATGAGCTCCGTCAAAAAGGGAAATCAGAATTATTCGGCGGATATCATGGGCGATGCCTATGAATTCTTGATCAAGAAGTTCGCCGACTTGAGCAAAAAGAATGCAGGCGAGTTCTATACTCCCCGTTCCATTGTGAAGCTGATGGTGCAGCTGCTGGCCCCAAAGCCCGGTGATACTGTGTATGACCCGGCCTGCGGAACCGGCGGCATGCTCATCGAAGCAATCCGTCAGATGGGCAATGAGCAGGCGGCCTATGGACATATCTTCGGACAGGAGAAGAACCTTTCGACTTCTGCCATCGCCCGGATGAATCTGTTCCTGCATGGTGCAAAGGAGTTCAGTATCCTGCGGGAGGATACGCTGACGCATCCGCAGTTTCTCTCCGGCGGGTCCATCCGGCGCTTTGACTGCGTATTAGCCAATCCGCCTTTCGGCCTCAAAGGCTGGGGCGCAGAAGCTTTCTCTCAGGATCAGTTTGGCAGGAATATCTGGGGCTGCCCGCCGGACTCCAATGCAGATTTCGCCTGGCTCCAGCATATGGTTTGCTCCATGAAGCGTGACACTGGCCGCTGCGCCGTGGTTATGCCGCAAGGCGTATTGTTCCATGGCGGCAAAGAAGGTGAAATCCGGAAACAACTGATCGAGTCTGACAAGCTGGAAGCCGTGATCACGCTGGTGGGCGGAGTATTCTACGGGGCTGGCGTCTCCGCCTGCATCCTGTTCCTGAACAACAACAAGCCTGCTTCCCATCGCGGCAGAGTCTGCATGATCGATGCTAGTACGATTTTTACGCCGAAGCGTGCGCAGAATATCATGACAGAAGAGGACATCGCGAGGGTGTACCAGTTGTGGCAGCGCTATGAGGATGTCATCGATCTGTGCGCTGTAGTGGATCTGGACACGATCCGCGAAAAGGGCTATACACTATCTGTCAACACCTACATTGAAAAGACGCAGGCCCCAACGATTTCTCCTGCTGAAGTCCGGCAGCGTTTCATGGCTGCACTGGAGGAAGTGAAAGCCGCTGAAGCCGAACTGACAAGGCTCCTACAGGAAGGAGGCTACATCAATGGCTGATCGCATCCCGATGTCGGAACTAGAATCCTATCTGTGGGGTTCTGCCGTATTGCTGCGCACAAATATTGATGCCGGCAGCTACAAGCAATACATATTTCCGCTGCTCTTCTTCAAACGGCTGTGCGATGTTTATGATGAAGAGACCGCGGCTTTTGAAGCGCAGTATGGCGAAGACGCTGACCTGTTTGCCGATGAGCATACGTTCATCATCCCGAAGGGGCACCATTGGAGAGATGTTCGTATGGTGACTGAAGATGTCGGTCAGGCAATAGTGAACGCCTTCCGGGCCATCGAAAAGGCCAATGGGGAGAAACTCACCGGCATCTTTGGCGACGGTGCGTGGACGAACAAGAGTCGTCTACCGGATCGCCTCCTGAAGGATCTGCTTGAGCATTTCTCCCGGCTTACACTCTCCATCGCGAACTGTCCCGAGGATGAACTTGGCCAAGGCTATGAATACCTGATCAAAAAGTTTGCGGATGACAGCGGTCACACGGCGCAGGAGTTCTATACCAACCGCACCGTGGTTCACCTGATGACGGAGATGCTCCGGCCCCAGAGCCAGGAAAGCATCTATGATCCAACCTGCGGCAGCGCAGGCATGCTGATTTCCTCTATCGCCTGGATCCGGGAACATGGGCAGGAATATCGGAATGTCAGAATCTATGGCCAGGAAATCAATGACCTGACCAGCGCTATCGGTCGAATGAACCTGTTTCTTCACGGAGTTTCGGACTTTCACATTGTCACCGGAGACACCTTACGCAATCCGGCTTTCGTGGTGGGCGGACAGATTCAGCAGTTTGATCTGGTGCTGGCTAATCCGCCATACTCTATCAAACAGTGGGATCGCACTGCGTTTGAAAGCGATAAGTATGGTCGAAATTTCCTCGGTACACCACCACAGGGCCGTGCTGACTATGCTTTCTTTCAGCATATTCTGAAGAGTCTTAAACCAGATACTGGTCGATGCGCGATCCTGTTCCCTCACGGCGTGCTTTTCCGTGAAGAAGAAAAAGATATGCGCAGGAAACTGGTAGAGAGCGATCTTGTTGAGTGTGTCATTGGGCTCGGCAAGAATCTTTTCTATAATTCGCCCATGGAAGCCTGCATCGTCATCTGCAGAACAAACAAGCCAATAGAACGCAGGCACAAAGTCCAGTTTATTGATGCAAGGCTGGAAGTTACCAGAAAGAACGCTGAAAGCTACATGACAGAAGAACAGATTCAACGTGTAGCAGATGCTTACCTCAACTACCAGGAGGAAGAGAGGTTCTCCTCGATAGCCACCATTGAAGAAATACTGGCAAATGATTCGAAGCTCAGCATTCCATTATATGTTCAGAGCTTTACTGAAGCAGATGATACTGTCGCCGTTGAAGATGCTATTGCAGAATGGATGGAAGTAGCTGCTGTTTGTTCAGAAGAATGCCAGTCTGTAGTGGACTTGATTGAAGGGGGCAATACTGATGCGATATAAGTTTTGCCAGATAGCTGAAAACAGCAAGGAAAAGCGCATCCCTACACCTGATGATAAAGCAACTTATATTGGGCTAGAGCACCTTGATACAGGTGACTTAACAGTCCATCGTTGGGGAAGCGATGTTGACATCACTGGTCAAAAGCTGGTCATGCATAAGGGAGATTTGCTGTTCGGCAGAAGGAATACATATCTGAGGCGTGCAGCAATCGCTCCGCATGACGGATTGTTCTCGGCACATGGTATGATTCTTCATCCAAAGACGGAAGTCGTTGATCCTTCCTTCTTCCCATTCTTTATAGCCTCGGATTATTTCATGGATGCAGCCATTCGTATTTCCGTGGGATCCTTATCTCCAACTGTCAACTGGTCAACGCTAAAGGAGCTTGAATTCAGCCTTCCTCCAATTGATAAACAGAGAGAACTGGCTCGTCTGTTATGGGGATTTGAACGCACTCGTCAAGCGTATAAGCGGCTTTTGTCACAGATGGATGATCTCGTGAAATCGCAATTTGTGGAGATGTTCGGAGAACCAAATAAAGAATCCGCACGATTTGCAACCGTACCCTTGGGGGAACTGACCGTTTGCTTTGATAGCAAACGAAAGCCGGTTAAGGAGGGCGATAGAAAAGCCATGCAGGGCCCTTATCCATATTATGGAGCCACAGGCATAGTGGATCATGTCAATGATTTTCGCTTGGATGGCACTTATCTCCTTATATCTGAAGATGGGAAAGCTCTGGAGTTTCGGAACTATGATATTGCGTTTATTGTTACCGGGAAGATTTGGGTCAATAATCATGCGCATGTTTTGCAATGCAAGCCAGAACTGAACATGGTATTCCTACAATATTACATAAAATACATGGATATAAGTCACTGGGTTACAGGCATCGATCAAAAAAAGCTTAATCGTGAGAACATGGACACCATCCCGGTCATGCTCCCGCCTATAGAGCTGCAAACAGCATACGAAAGCCTTATTATTCGGACCGACAAATCAAAATATCTGGATCTCATTGATGGCAAGACAAGCCCCAAACGCCGTGAAAGGAGGGATGTTGCGTGAGGAAAGTAGCTTTTCGAGATGTCATATGTCGCGTCAAAGAAATAGTTGATAAAGATGACACTGAGCTTGAATACTATGTTGGTGGAGAGCACTTTGATTGTGGCGAGGTACAGATTACCAAACGTGGCATTCTTCAAGGTAGTACAATCGGCCCTGCTTTCCATATGCGTTTTCGTCCGGGTGATGTACTGTTGATGTCCAGAAATCCTCATCTTCGCAAAGCAGGGGTTGTCAACTTTGATGGCATTTGTTCAGATGTTAGTTATGTGTGCCGGACACGCGATGAGAGCATACTGCCACAGCGACTTATACCATTTATCTTTCAGACCGAAGCTTTTTGGAGTTATGCAACAGCCCACAGACATGGTTCAACAAATTACTTTTTGAACTGGAAAGACTTTGAAGGATATGAATTCAAATTGCCAGAAGGTGATCAATTACATTATATTACTGATTTGCTTTGGGCATATGAACGCTTGAGACGTCATTATCTCAGCTTAATTGTCGCCACAGATGATCTTGTGAAATCGCAATTTGTAGAGATGCTTAAACCTTATGCTGAAAGTGGAAAAGTAGTATTGATTCAGGATATGGTTGCAGCCGATCGTCCAGTTACTTATGGCATAGTTAAGCCCGGTACTAACTACGAAGGTGGTGTTCCGGTAGTACGCGTGAAAGATTATACTGATGGAACAATTCACACTGATGACATGCTTCACACAAGCCCGGAATTAAATTCTAAGTATCTGCGGTCTACACTTCTTAAGGGTGATGTGCTCTTATCCATCGGTGGAACGATTGGTCGTGTCGCTATTGTCCCAAAGGAACTTGAAGGCGCAAATATCACACAACATACAGCCCGTATTTCTTTGAAGCAAAAGTATGACCCATTATTTGTTAAGGGTGTATTGGAAAGCCCTATTATGCAGGAGGTTATGCAGAAAAGTGTACTGGGTGTTGCGCAAGTCGGATTGAATTTGAAAGATATACGTTTATTCCCAGTTCCAGATCTTCCTCAAGAGGGGCAGAAGTATCTGGTCGAGTTCTACAGACAGACTGACAAATCAAAATTGGCAATCCGACAAGCCCTCGAATCCCTCGAAAAGAGCCGAACAGCAATCATGAACAGAATCTTTGGCTGATTACAGCTGGTGCAGGATGTTGGTACATCAATGAAAGAGGTGTATCAACATGAAAGATCAGCTCATCAGTAACATCCTCCGTGGAATGCAAAGCGCCCTCAACAACGCCCAGCTTTTGCAGCTGCAGTCTGTTCTTCAGGAAAGCCTTGCTAGAGTCGTCATCACACCTTCCGAGGGAAAAGCTGCCACATCAGAGCCGAGTAACGAACAACTTCTGACTGCGTTTCTTGATGCGAAACGGGTGGAAGGCTGCAGTGGAAAGACCGTTCGGTATTATGAAACCACGCTGAGAAAGCTCTTCGCCGGTCTCAATATGCCGATGACTCAGGTGAAAACGGAAGATCTGCGTACCTATCTCTCAGATTATCGTCAGCGCACCGACTGCAGCAAAGCGAACATTGACAACTTAAGGAGAATCTTTTCCAGCTTCTTTTCCTGGCTGGAGGATGAGGACTACATTTTGAAAAGCCCTGTGCGCAGGATTCACAAGGTGAAATCGGAGAAGCAAGTCAAGGAAACCTACACCGACGAGACTTTGGAAGCATTGCGCGATGGGTGTACCTGCCTGCGGGATTTGGCCATGATCGATCTGTTGGCTTCCACCGGTATTCGCGTCAGCGAACTGGTACGGCTGAACCGGGCAGATATCGATTTTGAAGGAAGGGAGTGCGTTGTCTTTGGCAAAGGAAGCAAAGAACGGCCTGTATACTTCGATGCACGGACTAAGGTTCATCTGCGGAACTATCTGGAAAGCCGCTCAGATGACAACCCCGCACTGTTCGTATCATTACAAAATCCACATAGGCGTCTTGAGATCAGCGGTGTCGAAATCAGGGTAAGGCAACTTGGTCGGAGATTGGAGGTTGGTCGGGTACATCCGCATAAGTTCCGGCGCACCTTGGCTACCCGTGCGATAGACAAAGGGATGCCTGTGGAACAGGTGCAGCGCCTCTTAGGCCACTCCAAGATTGAGACGACAATGGAGTACGCTATGGTGGATCAGAGCAATGTGAAGCTTAGCCACCGGAAGTTCCTAAGCTGATTGCCAATCGCAATTTGTGGAGATGTTCGGAGACTATAGACCTGGAATAATAACCTGGCCTGAATACAGTCTTCAGAAGCTCATCGACATGGGATGGATAACTTATCACCTTGATGGAAATCATGGAGGAGAATACCCGAGAGCAGATGAATTTGTTGACTCAGGTGTCCCGTATATCAGTGCAAATTGCATTTCGGATGGCATCATCTGCTTTCAAAATGCTAAATATGTCACTGTTGAGCGCTCAAAAAGATTCCGCAAAGGAATAGCAAGGAATAATGATGTGTTGTTTGCTCATAATGCAACGGTTGGCCCTGTTGCTATACTAAGAACAGACGCACCAATTGTTATTCTTGGCACTTCACTAACCGCATTTAGGTGTAACGAGGAGCATTTCACTCCTGAATACTTGAAAGCATATCTTGAAAATTCGTATTTTGTTAGGCAATACGAAGGAGAGATGCAACAGTCAACTCGAAAACAGGTTCCAATAACAACGCAAAGAAAGTACACTATCGTCGTACCAAGTCAAAGGGTACAAAAGGAATTTTCTGCCTTTGTCCATCAAGCCGACAAATCAAAATATCGCTGTGGTTAGCAAGACACTTTCATAAAAGTCGCCCGCCAAGTGACCATTCACAACAAAAAATATGATACAATAAGGCTAGCAACCAAACGAGGAGGAGCGAAAATGCCAGAGTCTTTCAATGAATCCCATGCGGAACAGATGGTGCTGAACGCATGCCAGACCGCCGGATGGAAGTATGTTCCTGCCGAGGAGCTGCCGAGGGACTACGGGGATGTGCTTGTGGACCAGATGGTGAAATCTGCCCTCATTCGCCTGAATCCCTGCATTGCCGAGCATCCGGCTCATGCCGATACCGTCATATACAAGCTCCGCTCGCTGATCAGCACCGTGCAGCCCCACGATTTGGTCACGCAGAACGAACGCTTCAAAAAACTTGTCTTCGAGGAGAACTCGTTCCCCTTTGCGCCGGATGGGCGTTCTATCAGCATCCGGTTCTTTGACTATGACGATCTTTCGCAGAACGAGTTCGTGGTCACCAATCAGTGGGTTTACCCGTATGTTAATGGCGGCAAGCGGCTTGACATAGTCCTGCTGATCAATGGTTTTCCGGTCATCATCGGCGAGATGAAATCTCCGACGCGGCCCAGTATCAGCTGGGTGGACGGCGCCATGGATATTGGCAAATACGAAAAATCCATTCCGCAGATGTTCGTGACAAACATCTTCAACTTTGCTTCAGAAGGCAAGTGCTTCCGCTATGGTTCTGTTGGCGCACCGGTTACGGTGTGGGGGCCCTGGTTTGCGGGAATTGAGCATCAGGAAGGCACCTTTGCAGATGTGGCCAATTCTGTCACATCCATCATGAAACCCGAAACCGTGCTGGACCTGTTCCGGTACTTCACCCTCTTTTCCACAGATAAGCGCAACCGGAAGATCAAAGTGGTTTGCCGTTATCAGCAGTATGAAGGCGCGAACATGATCGTGGAGCGCGTCAAGGCCGGCTATCCCAAGAAGGGCCTTATCTGGCACTTCCAGGGCAGCGGCAAGTCGCTTCTCATGGTCTTTGCGGCCATGAAGCTGCGCATGATGAAGGAGCTTGAGTCCCCGACCGTCATCATCGTCAACGACCGTATTGATCTTGAAGGACAGATCGCCGGCACCTTTACCATGGCCGATGTGCCTAACTTGGAGGGCGTTTCCTCCTGTGACGAACTCGAGAAAAAACTGAAAGCCGATGTGCGCAAGGTCCTGATCACAACGATCTTCAAGTTTGAAAAGGTGACGCACGCCCTGAATTACCGCGACAATATCATCCTGATGGTGGATGAGGCCCACCGAACGCAGGAAGGCGATCTGGGAGTGAAAATGCGAACCGCACTTCCCAATGCTTTCTTCTTTGGCTTGACCGGTACGCCCATAAACCGTTTGGATCATAACACTTTCCGTACTTTCGGCGCAATGGAAGACCGCACTGGCTATATGTCCCGATATTCTTTCGCGGACTCGGTGAAGGACGGCGCAACGCTTCCGCTGCACTTCGAGCCGGTGCCGGTAAAGCTTCATGTCCGGCAGGACGTGATTGATGAGGAGTTCCAGCGGCTGACCCAGGAAGCGGGCCTGACAGATGAGCAAAGGTCCAAGCTGGCCAGACGTGTCCGAGTGGAAGCGATCATGAAGGATCCTGCCCGCATCCACGCAGTTTGTGAGCATATTGCACAGCACTTCATGGAGAAAATCAATCCCAATGGCTTCAAGGGGCAGATTGTCTGCTATGACCGTGAATGCTGCGTGCTGTATAAGCGAGAATTGGATAAGCTTCTCGGTGAACAGACAAGCACCATTGTCATGGATACCAATAATGACAAAGAAGATCGCTATCGGCAATGGCGGCGCGATCGTGATGAAGAAGCTCGGGTACTGGATGACTTCCGCGATCCCAACAATCCGCTGCAGCTTGTCATTGTGACCAGTAAGCTTCTGACCGGCTTCGACGCGCCAATCCTTCAGGTGATGTATCTTGACAAGCCAATGAAGGATCATACGCTCTTGCAAGCGATTTGCCGGACCAACCGAGTTTACGGTCATGACAAGAGTTACGGCCTGATTGTGGATTATGTCGGTATTTTTGATGATGTCGCAAGAGCTCTCGACTTCGATGATGAAGCCGCAAGAAAAATCATCACCAATATCGAGGAACTCCGAAGCCGCATTGGTGAGTTTGTTGAGAAGTGCATTGGTTATTTCCCAGGCGTTGACCGGACCAGAACAGATTGGGAGGGCTTGCTGGAAGCTCAGTCATGTCTCCCAACGGACGAGCAACGGGATGCGTTTGGAGCAGATTACCGGGTTCTTAACCGAGTATGGAACGCATTGTCACCGGACGATTGCCTGACGCGTTATAAGACAGACTACAGGTGGTTGTCCAAGGTGTATGATTCCATACGCCCCGGTGATGATTCTGGCAAGCTGATCTGGGCAGCCCTTGGAAGCAAGACGCTACAGCTTGTCCATGAGAATATTAGTGTTGAAGAAGATCCCGAGCCAGAAGAAACAATTGCCCTTGAAGCACAGATGATCGAACAGCTGATGAACGGCGGCGGTGATCCTGGAAAGAAGGCTAAGAAGCTTGAAATCAGCCTTGTCTCACTCATCCACCGGCATGAGGACGATGAGCGCTATATTGCCCTCGGGAAACGCGTGGAAGAGCTGCGCATGAAGGTTGAGTCAGGATTGCTGACCAGTATCGAGTTTGTGAAATCACTGCTAGATCTGGCCAAGGAAGCTGCACAGATGGAGCGAGCAGCGGAACCTGTGGAATCCGAAGAGAAAGGAAAAGCTGCTCTCACAAAACTGTTTGAAAGTGTCCGGACGGAAAGCACACCTGTTATTGTTGAACGCCTTGTGAACGATATCGACGGCGTGGTGAAGATCGTCCGCTTCCCTGGCTGGCAGAACACCAGTACTGGCAGGCAGTTGATCTCCAAGACCATTAAAGAGATCATTGGCGTTAAGTATAAGATCCGTGACAGAGAAGTACTCAGTAAAGCTTATGGGTATGTAGAACAGTATTATTGATCAATGGTAGCCTCACAACATGCATAACAAAAAGGAGAGACAGCTTATGGAAAGCATCATCGAATGGGCAGCTTCGTTTGACAGATACGCGCGCAACAAGCCGAACAAGCAGTTGCAAGAAGAGCTGTTTCAACGAGTCATCACAGCGTTAAAGGAGGGAACTAACACTTATGACGAGTGTGTTACCACGCTGTGCAGGTTTGATGCAAAAGTCATTGAACCGTTTTACCGTTTTCACTACTGGGATCATCTGCCTGACAGAGCCAAGTGGGATGATGCAATGCTTAGTTGGGCTGACGACAAGAAGCCGTCTGTACCAGCCACAATCAGAATTGCTCTGATTCTCCAGGAAAAACTGTGGCGTGCAGAAGCGGTCACTGATGTACTACCAGAATTACGATGGCTCTCTCTACATGAGGATGATCGTACTATTCCAGCAATTCGGAGCGTGAAGGAAAAAAGCAAATCGTCAAATTTGCGCAAACTGCTTGCACTGGACATGAGTGAATGGAAAGCCGGAAAGCAACAGATAGCAAAGCTTTTTGGCATTCTCTTTGCTGATGCAACCGATCCTGAAACCAAGGCATCATACCAGGGCTTCCTTACCCGCAACGAGTTGAGATATGTTGACGAAGTACCGGAATCAAAACCTCAGTCTCCATCTGAGAGCTCAGTGAAACCCGTTGCTGTTGAGGCAGCCGTCGCGATGGAAGGCCCCTCCTCAGCTGCGGAATCACAAAAGCAGGCACAAGGTTCCGTAACTCAGCCGATACAACCAGTAAATGAAAGAGATGTTTCAGAGCCAAAGACAGCTATACCGGCAGGAGGGGTAGCTCTAGCAGAGGCAATGCTGCGTTGGGTACACGAGCAAACAGATCGCGCTATGACCCTCTCCACCCGGCTTGCCGATACTTCGTCTGCACTTCAGCATGCGAACTCATTGATAGAAACGCATCAAACAAGGATCGATGAACTGGAGCAGATCATTGAAAAGCTCAGACAGAAAGAAGCAGATCTATTGGCACGGCTTCAAGAAGCTCAAGAGCGTATCACCTTACTGGATAAGGAGAAAGCAGCAGCACAAGACACAATTGGCCGTGTACAAGCAATGACCGATAACTCTGTTCGCCAAGAGCTTGAGGGGTTCAAACATTCCCTTGCTGCAGAACTCTCATCCACGTTCAAGGATTTTTCCGGTGACGTTTCAGACTTCACAGATGCGGAGAAAGCAGAAGTATACCACGCGTTGATGGAAGAAGTGCTTGATACGCTCAGGCACAATGGCATTGCGATAGAGGAGACTTGAGCATGGCTTCCTTTGGCATTGACTTTGGCACCACAAACACATCTGTTGTAGAGTGTCTGATTACAGAACATGGCATGACAAAAACTCCCTATGGAGAGAACAATCAGCCGTTTCCATCGCTTGTTGCACTGCATCCAGACAAGCAACCTGTCTTTGGGTGGGAGGTGAAGAAACGGCGCAGCCAGCTGATTGCCGAAGGTTATCACGTTGTTGCCTCTTTCAAAAGCATACTCGGCAGCGATCAAAGAGTGGTAGTCGGCAAGAAAGAATACAGTCCGGTTGATGTGACAGCGCTGTTCCTTTCTTATGTTAAACATCGTGTTGAGGGCATGGCAGGGAGAAAACTGGAAGAGACTGTCATGGCTATTCCAGTCGACTTCAAACCTGAACAACGACGCAGTCTACGAACCGCAGCTGAAAAAGCAGGGATAAAGATCAAATCCTTCGTAAGTGAACCGACAGCAGCATATGTGAATTGTCGTCAGGATCTTGCTGGTGCCAGTAATGTCGCTGTGTTCGACTGGGGTGGCGGCACCCTTGATATAAGCCTGATTTCCATCGACAAGCATGAAGTCTCTGAACTTGCCGTTACTGGCCAACGGCTAGGTGGTAATGATATTGACCAAATGCTTGCAAGGCATCTTCATGCAAAAATATCTCGCCAAGAAGGAGATCCCAGAACCTTTGATGATCTGACTCCTGCCGAAAGAGATCAGATCCTCGAACGTGCTGAGGAAGCCAAGAAGCGCCTTTCCACTGACGATACCGCGCCAATAAGACTGATGCGGTATGCCGGAAAGGTTATGATCCGGGATATTGTCACGCTGGATGAGTTTTCAAAGCTGATCGCCTCCAGAATTGACGACGCAGAAAGCCTTCTCCATGCCGCTGCTGAAAAGGCCGGTGTCGGTATCGGACAAATGGATGCTATTCTTATGGTAGGCGGCAGTTGTGAGATGCAGCCGATTTTTCAACGGTTAGAGAGGATTAGCGAGGAGTATCATCTCAGTATATACCGCCCAGACGGTATACAGTGGGCAGTTGCAGGCGGAGCGGCAGTTCTGAGTGAACAACAACCAGCATACAAGTTACAGAAGGCATTCGGTGTTCTGTTATCGGATGATTCGTTCTATCCTGTTTTCGAAGCAGGCCAAGTCGTCCCGTGCAAAGCACAGGAATTGCGTTTCGGCGTTGTGGAAGACACAACCAGCGCCGTGTTTGTCTTCGCAGATGAATCCAAAGTTGTTCTTAAACGGAGGAGTGTTCCTATTAAGGGCTTTACCGCTGAAGGCATACATTTGCAATGCGAGATTGACGGAGATATGATCGTTCACCTGAGAATCTTCAGTGATTATGCAGAAAGAATGGCGGTTACGGATGAGTTGAATCAACTTGGGTTTACTTATCAAATCCAATGAAGGCGGTGAGGATATGAGCAGCAATGTTACGCTCCGTAGCAACGTATATATCAACCTTACCGCACGCAGTGATGATAAGGGATTTGTTCAGCACATTACTGACTACAGAATTCTGAAGAGGCTACGTGGAAACCCCTATGAATTCAGCCCCTTTACACATCTGATGACGAGCGGCCAATTGGAAATACTTCGACAAGGACAGCCAAATTGTTCACTTGAAAAGGGCACCATGTCCTGGGGCATCCCTATGGGAGGCAGACACATGGTTTGCCGTTGTGAACAACGTGATTGCCCACGGTTTTCACTATGTTCAAAATACGCAAATTTCCAGGATGTTCAGCGAGAGAAAGCTGACACTCCGCAAGGTACAGTGTCTGCACGAATTGTGAGCCCACTACCTTTGTATCCGGATCTGCTTTTGAGTGGAGACCAAAGAGATCCGGATATAGGGAAACAAGATGCTGATGCTGTTGTCCATTCGAGAGTTGCAGAGCAAGCAGACGTGTCGGGCATCAAGCAGCCTGAAGTGCAATCGGCAAGTCGAGATCTTTTAGATGAAGCATCTTCTTTTGTTTCTGTTGAGCCTGGTTTACCCGTGGGAAAAGAAGTGGAGCCGCTTATAGAAATAGCGTCTGCGGAATTGACTGCACACGCCAGAATACCGGAAACCATAACAACAAATCCCGTCACAGAGGTTCAGATTCCTGTTGTGGAACCCACCGGGTCCGTAACACAGAGAGTCAGCCAGAAAGATATTATTGAAGCTGATACAGCTGATAGAATTTGGGTTAACGCAGGGCCTGGTACAGGAAAGACATTTGTTGTTATTGAGCGCTTGAAGAAGCTGTTGCACGAAGGTATCAACGGCACTATTCTTGTACTGTGTTTCTCACGCAATGCTGTCCAAGTGATACGTGACCGTCTTGATCATGCGATGGGGCATACTGCAACGGCTCTCATTGAAGATGGTCAACTTGTCATCCGAACATTTGACTCATTTGCCACGTATATGCTTGAAGACGAACTGAATCCGGCATGGGATTACAATCAGCGAATCGATGCGTTCATCCACATGATTAAAGCGCATGAGGGAAGCCTGAATGAAATGCTGGGCTACCTGATCGTTGATGAGATTCAGGATACTGTTGGTGTACGAGCCCGGATGCTTCTGGCTCTCTTGGATGAACTGAAGTGTGGCGTTTTGCTTCTTGGGGACAGCTGCCAGGCAATCTTTGACTGGACCATTCGCGATACTAATGATATGCCGTTCAGCCTTCTTGCAAGCAACCTCGCAAAGCGAATGTTCAAACGATTTGAACTCTCCGAGAATAGGCGCCAGAGCGGAGAACTAGCGCAAATGGCATTACGGCTTCGCGAGACATTGCTGACCGGCAGTGAAGAAGAACAAGAGCATTCGGTGAATGGGTTCAAAGAGTGGGTTCGGAAAAAATGGCGCCCGTATACCATAAAGGCGCTTCCTCAGGTTGTGAGCAGCGATAGCGACTTGATTTTGTGCAAGACCAACGGTGAAGCCGCGTTTGTCAGTCAGTGTATGTTTGAGACAGTAACCCAGGTCGGGCATGTAATGAAACAGTCTTCGAGACATAGGTCGCTTGCTCCTTGGATCGCAAAACTGCTGTATGGCAATGATGGATGCTTTATGTCGAGAGCTGACTTCATGAAAAATGCTGAACAGTTTGGTGTTGCTGATCCGGATAAAAAGTGGAGTGCATTAAAACTAATCGACGGCCATCCGCATGCACCCGTTCTTCATATAAAAGAAGTACTCGCCGCATTAACCAGAAAAGACAGTCTGCCTGAAATCTGTCTGAATCAGCATCAAAATGATGTGATTGTTTCAACTGTGCACAGAGCAAAGGGAAGCGAAGCGGAACATGTCTACTGGCTTGATTCACCGTTGGTATTCGATGGTCAGGGGGAACAGGAGGGAACGCTGGCAGATTCGATTAGAGCAGCATACGTGGCGGCGACACGTGCAAAGACTGACATACACATGCTCGCTCAGGAAAAA
This sequence comes from Clostridia bacterium, assembly GCA_017519405.1. GTDB lineage: Bacteria > Bacillota > Clostridia > Christensenellales > Aristaeellaceae > RUG11272. The sequence continues at coordinate 99,403 of JAFWSH010000006.1, read as the reverse complement.
CGTGTGTACATGAGAACCATCAGCGATACAAGATGGATTCAGATCGGCTGGGGAGCTAGCAAGAGGCCTTACTGTAAGGGGATCGCATTATTGCCTGAAGATGTTGACGTGACATCATTTGTTAAACGCGGGAATGCTGAAGCATTCCAAACCATTCTTTCCTGCCTTGAACCGGGGATGCCGGTTACATTGTATCCGAATGAGGATGCTGGGATATTCGACATATACTTTGAAGGTCAGCAGATTGGGTCAACGTCAATTGAGTTCACCATGGCACTATTTGCTGGTTTCGAAGCAACAAATCATAACAAAAACTGGCCGGCTTACATTCCTGATGTATACATCTCAGGTGTCACGACAGTGGTAGCACCGGACAACCCACGCGTTGAACAGAGCTATGGTATCTCAGGATGTTGGCTTGGCGTTGAACTTGGAGGTTTCCCAACAATAAGCTGGTATAACTAATAGGAGATGATTATGATGCGTTATAATGCGTACTATGCAGCACGCGACATCATCCTCGATTTTGTTGTTCGGGATGCCTTTGGTCCTATTTGCAAGGACGAAACCCTGCAGGAACCACCTCTGGATACCTATGTATGTGGCATTCTTTGGCCAAAGAAAACACCGACTGGTATGGTTTGCACACCACCTAACACACCCGCGGAAGCCGGTGAAGAGCAGTCAGCAGATAGTGACTCCGGGACTGATCTCGAAGATGAGGTTGATGACGTCATCCGTGAGGCAAACCAGTTTCGTCCTTCTGTTATGGCGCTGTCTTTTGCGCTCCCTGACAGCGAAAGAACAATCGATGTTTCCTTTACATGCGCAAGGTACGAGAACATTGACAGGCCTGTCCCGGAGAAGAAGTATACACTTCACGACTACAGCCGAGTTGCACTTGATTCCGGGATTATGTCGATTGACCTTCCTCCCCGGCGTATGAAGAAGAAGCTGTTCGGTGATCTTGTTGGCATGCAAATCGTTCGTCGGCATCAGTTGCCAAACCACCACTCACTTTGGACCATATCAATTGAAAACACGCAAAACGCCTCTCAAAACGAGATTGACCAGAATACATCTGCACTATTCCAGTGTTCGCTGATTGTCAGAGGCACTTTTGTCCCCATAGATGATTCTACTAGGACTTCCGGCGATGAAGATCGTGCAAAGATGGACTTTCTTTATCGCAATACCCATCGGTATGGTGCTGGCCACGGGTGTTCTGCAGCTTGGGACACTGATGCTGAACAGGTAGTTGAGATCAGCAGCACATTCCTTCCCAAGGCAATAGTCTTTCAAATGATAGCAGTTACGGATACAGAGTCCTCGTGTTTCAAAATGGAACCTTGGAAGGACTCTTTTCGAGACACCGGATTGGCAGAACTGTCAGCATATATTCAAAGATATGCTCTCTGGGCGGACACCCTTCGCGAGCAGCTTCCCCACATACCAAAAAGTTATCGGCTGACTGCAGAAGATATCCTAGCCAAGATTGGAGTATGTATAACCAGACTAAAAGCAGGTGTTGAAACTCTTCATACCAGTGATACTGCCTGGACAGCTTTTTGCCTAACAAACAGAGCAATGATGAGGCAGTCAGCAAAGAGACGGCATCAACCAGAATCAGAAGTTTCCTGGTATCCATTTCAATTGTGCTATGTTCTAATGTGTATACCAGACATTGTCGACATTCAATCCCCGTGGCGTGACAGCGTCGACTTGCTTTGGTTCCCGACGGGTGGAGGAAAAACGGAAGCCTATCTGGGCGTGGCAACTTTCACGATTTTCTATCGCAGACTTACAAAAGGCGAAATTGGACGGGGCATTACCGTGCTAATGCGCTATACTCTTCGTATGCTTACTTCGCAACAATTCGAGCGTGCTGCAGCGTTAATCTGTGAATGTGATCTGATTCGGCGCGAGGAGCATTTGCCTGGAGGTGAAATATCGATAGGTCTTTGGGTTGGAAGTGAAGTAACGCCTAACCATGCGGTTTCTGATAATCCTGATTCAGAGTCAGCTGAAACCGTATTGGAAAAGCTAAAATCTGGATTAATAGATGAGGTGAAGACATCCCCTGTTCAACTATCAGACTGCCCATACTGTGGAACCAGATTGGATCCACAAACAGCATTCAGCGTGGTTCAGCGGCACTTCAAAGCGCGCTGTCCTAGTACGGCTTGCCCTTTTCATGATGATTTGCCAGTCGTCACGGTGGACGACGATATCTACGATCGGAAGCCTACATTGCTTATAGGGACCATTGATAAATTCGCTCGACTTGCTTGGGAAGAAAAAACGAAGTCACTATTTGCTGAAGACGGCATAGGATTACCCCCGGAACTGTTGATTCAGGATGAACTTCACCTGATTTCTGGCCCGCTTGGGTCGATTAGCGGTTTATATGAGATCGCTATTGAAAAATTGATTGCCCAGCATGGTGTCAGGCCCAAGATACTGGCTTCGACTGCGACACTTTGCAATGCCAGCGGTCAGATTCAAGCGCTATACGGAAAGAAGGCATTTCAGTTTCCACCGTCCGGGTTTGATGCAGATGATTCTTTCTTTGCTCGATCTGCCAGCCCTGATGAGCGTCCACAACGTATGTATCTTGGATACTGTGAAACTGGCGGCAGTTTGTCTGATGCAATTGTCAGAACATTCGGAACAGTGAAGTTTGCGCTGCAGTATCTTGAATGCCTTGGTATAGACGACAGTATTATTGATCAGTTCTGGACAAACGTCGGCTATTTCAATGCACTGAAAGATTTGGGGTCTGCAGACACATTGATTATCGACCGAGTATGCGCTTACGCAGAATCGTTACGGCGTCACAAATTCGCGGATGATGCAGCAAGGGTTGACATGACACCAATATCCACCGAGTATGAGTATGGCGAACTGACGAGCAGGAAAAACGCGCGTGAGATCCTGGAAGTAAGGAATCAATTGGATAAGGAGCATTATCCAAGCCCGGCTGCTCTTAACTATGTGCTATCCAGTAATATGCTCTCAGTAGGTATCGACATTAATCGACTAGGATTGATGACAGTATATGGACAGCCAAAATCAACATCTGAGTACATTCAGGCAACGAGCCGTGTTGGCCGGTCTAACCCGGGGCTTGTGATAGTGCTTCTTCATATGTTGCGTACGCGTGACAAAAGCCATTTTGAGCAGTTCCAATCTTATCATCAGGCATTGAACAAGATGGTTGAACCCACAAGTGCGACCCCTTATGCTTGTCGTACGCTCGACAAGGCACTTCATGCTGTATTTGTGACCATGATTCGACATTTATGCCCTGATCTCTCCAAGAATCAAGACGCATCGAAGTTCCGGGAAAGTAGTCAAGCTGTTCGGAGTATCCGAGATGATCTGATTGCCTTGATACGCCTGCGTTCATCTGAAACCGCAGATTATGCCGAAGAGATTCTGGACGAGTTCATATATATGTGGGATAGAGCAGCAGCATTGCGTGGTTCTCATTTTCAATACCAGTTGCTTAATCGATCAGAAAATGATACAGACGCACTCCTGATACCGGCAGAGCGAAGCGATGACGCCGCTTTCCCCCCGACCATGAACTCAATGCGAAATGTAGATACACAATCTGGTGTTTATCTGAAGAGGAGAATGTGACCATGCGAAAGATGATCAGGCGTGAGGTAAAAGAGCTCGGAGAATTGCGCACGTCACAACTTATAACGTCGATGGGCGTCGGAGCTATGGTTGACTTTCGCGATGAAACGGCTGTATTAGCTGGTGCGGATGATTGGTACCGTCCGACTGGCGAAGATGAAAGCCGAATCATTCATTGTCACAATCTTGAAAAAATCCTTGACAGACAGTTCTTTGTGAAACCGAGATGTGACACAAAGCAGCGCGCAATCTATAAGCGGTCGTACAGTCATGATATAGCAGCATATCGATTTCCTCGCATGTTGTATTGTCCTGCATGTATGCGTCTTTGCTCAGAAAACGAATTAGCCGGGCTGCAGAAAGGCGAACTACGCTGTCCAAGTTGTCGAAAGCGCCTTGTCCCTTCACGTTTTGTTGTTCTTTGCCGCCATGGACATTTGGACGATTTCCCATACTCTGCTTGGGTTCACAGAGGAAAGGAATGTGAAAAAGCTGCGAATGGGACAACTCCTCATCTGAAACTTTTCAACATTAACGGCAGGACAAGCTTGGGCAGCTTGATGGTTTCATGTGAAGACTGTGGAATGATTCGGAGTATGCAAGAGGCATTCGTGCCTGATGCTCTAGGTGCTGTCTATAAGTGCAAAGGAAGCCAGCCATGGTTGGATCACGATGATTTCCAGCCGTGCACAGAAAAAGCCGTAGTACGAATGCGCGCATCAACCGGTGTATATATGCCAGTGAATATTGGAGCACTAAATATCCCGCCATGGAGTACAAATGTCAGCAAGGTACTATTGAACCATTTAGATGCAATGGAAGGGAAAAGCGATGACGCACTTCTGTCGTATATTCAGCGAAGAATCTGTTCCCTTCTACCAAATATCCCAATAAGTCAAATCATCGCTACGTACAAAACTCTCACTTCGGATCAACAGCAAAAACATCCTGATTCTCTCCGAGAGCTCTATGAAGAAGAGTATTCTGCATTATGCGAGGAGGCAGAGGATGAGAACGCAGACTTCTGCTCACGTCGTGTGGATGTCCCGCATAAGTATCAGCACTTAATCAGCGGCGTTGCAGCTGTAGATCGTCTCACCGAAATAGTTGCTATGGTCGGATTTACAAGGCTACAGGGCTGGGATGGGGATATGGAAAGCCCGTGCTTAGCACCGATTTTCTCACGCAAACAAACAATTTGGCTTCCCGCAGTTGATATGCATGGAGAGGGTATCTTTATCAGATTTAGCGAAAGCACGATAGCATCCTGGGAGAAAAGGAACAGCAGAATCTATCAGCCAATGATGGAGAGAGTGGCAGAAAACCATATACACTGTGAAAACGCGTCACCGCGCTATGTCCTACTGCACACTTTTTCACATCTGTTTATACGGGCACTGGCAAAACGTTGCGGATACCAAACGTCAGCTCTTAAGGAGCGTATATACTCTACCTATGAAGGCGGAAAGCCGATGGCGGGTGTTTTGATCTATACATCCTCTTCTGATTCAGAAGGTAGCCTCGGCGGCTTGGTGGCACAGTCAGCCCCTGAGCATGTTTCTGAAATCATTGATGCACTCTTGGATGAAGCCGAATGGTGCTCAGGCGACCCATTGTGTATGACTTCAACGGGCACTAATGCACAAGGGCTCTTTGGGCTGAACTATGCCGCATGTCATCAATGCGCACTCCTTCCTGAAACTTCGTGTACGATGCGGAATCTGTTGCTTGATCGAGCTGCCCTAATAGGAAGGGAAGAAGATCAAACAACCGGATATTTTAGGAACGCATAGAATGATTGATCCAGTTGCTTCTATTGCTGGTTTCGACAAGGATAGATGCAATATGAATCACTTAGTGATAAGCAAGGAGACAAAGACTGGATATGAACAATCTTCGATATAATAAGCTTGTCAGGGACAAGATCCCGGATGTTATCCGTCAGGCAGGGAAAGAACCTGTCACTGATATCCTGTCAAATGAATCCATGGCAGCAGCTTTGGATCGGAAACTTCAGGAAGAAGTCCAGGAATACCTGGAGAGCGCCAGCGTTGAGGAAATGGCAGATATCCTGGAAGTCCTGCATGGGATTGCTTATCACAGAGGGATCTCCTGGGACGAAGTAGAGGCTGCACGCATTCACAAACGTGACGAGCGTGGCGGTTTCGAGAAAGGTGTCAGGCTCCTGGAAGTCAGAGAACCGTGAGGTGTCGACATGACAACTGTTATCAGAACCGCAGGTGGAAACAGCGGTGCGGAAGACCGCTTTATTGAACTGTTCTGCGACGCATTTGGAGCGGACAAAGGTCAGTTTGTCTACCTTCAGTATCCGATGGTGGATATCTATGGTGGTCATCGCACGATTGACTTTGCAGTCAGGCTCCCGGATGGCCGTGTCGCCATAGAGGTTGACGGCAATACCTGGCATCAGCCGGGCAGAGTGTCAGAGGACAAATACCACGACGACCTTCTGAAACAAAACAGCATGGTTTTTGAAGGCTGGCGTGTTTACCGCTGGACTTCTGCCCAGATTGACCGGTCTCCTGAACGGGTCAAGGATGAACTCGTCACTTTCCTTGGCCAGTCTCCGATGTTCCAGTATATCGAAGATACGCTCCCGCCGCAGCAAGGCCAGGCACTGGAACTCATGGATCATCAGGAGGAAGCATTGGAAAACCTCGCACAAATGCGCCGGGAGCATAAGACTATTGCGCTCCTGTTCCACGCAACCGGTACCGGCAAGACTGTCACAGCGGTATCGGATGCCAAAGCATTCGGAAAACGGACACTGTTCCTGGTACACCGGCATGAATTGGTGGATCAGGCTGTGAACGCCTTTCACCGGATCTGGCCGGAAGTGACCGTGGGCCGCTATGAAGGAAGCATTCATGACACCAGGACCTATGTCGTATGCGCAACAATCCAGAGCCTTGTTCAGAACCTTGAAGCCTTTGATCCACACGACTTTGGCTATCTTGTGATTGACGAATGCCATCACGGCACTGCGGAGACATACCGGAAGGTCATGTCCTATTTCCAGCCGGAGTTTACGCTGGGGCTCACAGCAACCCCGGAGCGCGCTGATGGCGAAGATCTGCTTGAGGTATTCCAGAATATCGCTCATAAGCTCGACCTGAAAACGGCTGTTGAACTGGATACTCTTGTCCCTGTCCGCTGTATCCGGATCAAGACAAACATTGACATGCGGGATGTGCGGATCAGTGGTTTCAAGTACAACACTCAGGATCTGGAATCCACAATCCGCGTACCGGAGCGCAACCAGCTACTCGTCGACACCTACTGCGAATATGTAAAAGGCAAGCCAACGGTAGTTTTTTGTGCGTCAGTTCATCATGCCGAGGAGATTGCCGAGCGCTTCCGGGCCAGCGGTGTGGATGCTGCCTGCGTATCCGGAAGCACAAAAGCATCTGAACGCAAACGGATTCTCGCGGATTATGAAGCCGGCAGGATTCCTGTTCTATGCGCTTGTGATCTGCTGAATGAAGGCTGGGATTCTCCGCATACCCAGGTTCTCTTCATGGCACGGCCTACTATGTCGAAGACAATATACATGCAGCAGCTCGGTCGCGGCATGCGCAAATCACCCGGAAAAGAGTTCCTGATGGTCTTTGACTTCGTTGACAACGCCAACCTCTTCAATATGCCATACTCTATGCACCGGATGCTGGGCATATCGGAATACACCGCCGGTGGATTGGTCCTGGGGACGAAGCACGGAATTCAGTTTGATCAGGATATGTTCCGCCAGGGAAAGAAGCCAGAAGTCCTTGTTGACTATCCCGTCCATATGACCGGTTTTGAAACCATTGACCTCTTCAACTGGCAGGACAAGGCCAAGGATATGATCTCTCAGATTGCCTTCACGCAGATGGTCAACGTCCAATCCGAAACCATTGAGCGCTATATCCGTGAAGGAAAGATCATACCGGACATGGAGGTTCCGGTCAGCGAACACAGAAGCTTCAAATTCTTCGAGAAAGCAACCGTCCAACGTTATGCAAAGGAATTCGGATGGACTATCATCACCCGTGAGAATATGAAGGCGATCTTCCTGCAAATGGCGGAAACGATGACCATGAGCTACTCCTATAAGCCGGTCTTCCTGCTCGCGTTCATCAACAACATGGATGAGACCGGCAGTGCACGGCTTGAGGATGTCGCCCGCGATTTCGCTCAGTTCTATGAGACGCGCCGGGCAAACGGCCTGCAGGTTGAAAAGAAAGCCTGTATCTTCACTCGGGGCGGCTATACCCAGCGTGATGTGGAGCGGCTGATCCTGAGCATGCCTTTCAAACGTTTTGAGGACATGCATGTGATGCACCACGCAAAGCAGCTTGGAACTTTGCAGTTTTATAAGCAGCTCATGAAGCAGCTTACACCGGAAGATCTGGAAAATGTGAAAGCCTGGTGCCATAAAGGAATTGAAAGGTATTTTTGCGAGTAAACAGCCATTTCTCGTGGGCAGGAAGAGGTTTATTTCATGAGAAACCATTCCCGTGATCTGGAATACTTGGCTTTTCTCAGAACCCATAATAGCGTTACCTTGCCAGAAAAGAGCTGTGGGAAGATGAGTCATATCATTTGGATAGAGTTTTATAAGTCAAGATCGAAGAAATACGATCGGGCAATCACAATATCTGCATTGCTATCGATGTATAGTACCGAGAGCGATCACATTATCTGCACAGTTGATACTGTGTTTGATTTTATCAAATGCCAGTCAGAAATCATTGAATTAATCCAAATCGTTACCAAATGGAAGAATTCAAAGATCATGCTCTTTGAGAAGGAATATCGAAGCAGTTTTGATCTCTATGATTTTTACGATAAGCTTAGAATCAGTGCAGGAAAATATTCTGTCATGCTACATTCCCATGGAGCTGACGTTGCCTTAGGACATATAACATACGAACATTTACCAAAACCCATTGTTTACTATCCCAATCATTATGGTGCTTTCTTTGCGTTTTCTGATGACATTGGTAGTCCAATTTGCTTTTGCGAATGTGAACGTAAAGCAATAGAGAATTATGTTCGTCTTCGTTATCAAATGCCACTGACCAATTATACTGGTGACAAGATATATCCGTTAGGGGGAGATTTCTTTCCCCCTATAGTAGCAAATATGTCAAATGAGTTTCATGGTAATCCATTAATGCAATTCCGCTTTGAAAGCAATCTGTGTTTTCGATGCAATAAGGCTATTCCCAAATTAAAGTTTTGCCATCCCATGTATGGTGGACAGTTTAAGCAGCACTTTGGATGGTATATAAAACAAGAGTATTTTCGACTTGGGATTGATCCGTATCAGATATATAAAGCCAATGTACTCCCGGATGAATGTACGCCAGAACTGTATGACAGCATCATAAGAATATCACAGTCTGGACTTGGAGATAATTCAATCTCACGAATAATAGAGAATTCAGTTCGAGAGCAATTAGGTTATCGAAAAGTTGGTGAAGCATGGGTCAGTGAAACCATGATGTTCCACATAGTTGAAACAATCTATCCTGGCAAACAGATATTACGTCATTACAGGCCCAAATGGCTGTGTGGATTAGAGCTTGATGTTTACGTTCCTGACGATTTGATAGGCTTTGAATATCAAGGAATGCAACATTTTGTTGCAGTGGAGCATTGGGGTGGCCACGAGCAACTTGAAAAACAGCAGGCGCATGACAAAAGAAAAAAGGAATTATGTCTTGAGCAGGGAATAACGCTTATATGCGTAAACTATGATGAAGTCTTATCAAAAGAACTCATAGAGAGTAAGATCGCAGGTTCCCGATAGCAGATTCAGTATAATGCTCGCGTGAATGCGAAACAGATTTCTACACAGCGTGTTTTATTATCATCATTTCGAAAAAGAGCATGGCCACCTTCAGCAGCCATGCTCTTTTCTTATAACCCCTTCGCCTGGGTCTGGGCCTGGGCCAGCATCTGCAGCATCTTCATCAGCTCCGGGTTCCCCAGCACCAGTGCCAGCTGTGCCGGATCAATGCCTGCAGCGGCAACCTTCTCCAGATTGGCTTCATGCTGGGTTCTCCCACCCTCAAGGGGTTCCGCGCCTTTCCCCGTGTAGAATGCTCTCTCCATCAGCTGCGCGTTCGTCCGTCGGCTTTCGTCCAGGATGTGAGAGTACTGATCGGTGACCATCTGCGCCTGAGCGTGGCCGGAATCGCCCTGAACAGCCTTGATATCGCCGCCGGTCAGCTTCAGCTTATAGGTGACACTGGAATGGCGCAGGCTGTGGAAGACAACCGGCGGAAGGTCGTTCTCCTTAATCAGATCGTCCAGGGCCTTCCGGATCTGCGAGGCTTCAGTGGGAAAGCCCATCGGCGTAGCAATCACCAGCAGATAATCCCTGTACTCGCCGCCAATCTGGCTCCTGATCTCTTCCTGTTGCTCCTTCCAGCTCACCAGCATCTGTGCGACGGTCTTCGGCAGGAAAACCTTACGGACGCTGGACAGGGTCTTGGGCTTCTTCAGCACCAGCACAGTTTTGTTCCGGATCCCCTGCTCCGGGAACACCGTGATGACATCCTTCGAGTCCAGCGTTTCGAGCACCTTCTTATTGACCCGCTGGAGCTCCTTCGTGATGGAAATGGACGCTTCCCCCGAGAGGATACTCTCTTCGGTAATGTCCACGCAGTCCCAGGTCAGTCCCAGCAGCTCGCCCATCCGCAGCGAGCAGGCGAAGGCCAGATTCAGGCACAGCTTCAGCCGCTCGTCACGGCAGCACTCAATCGCCCTGAAGAGGGTCGGCGCGTCCCAGATTTCACGCTTCCTGGCTTCGTGCTTCGGAAGGGTTGCGTACCGGGCGGGATTCTTCTCGATCAGATCCCATTTTTCGGCCTGTGAGAACGCGCTGCGCAGGAGATTGTGAATCTTGCGAACCGTCGCCGGCGTCACCATGCGCACTTCCTGGGTATACTTCTTCTGGCACATCTGCGCGACGGCGGGCGTCTCCAGCAGTTTCTGATAATACTTCTCCAGCGTTCGCGATGTGATCTCACTGAGCTTCATCTTTCCGAGGAACGGCACGATGTAATGCCGGATCATGGCCGTGTTGGACTGATAGACGGAGAGCGACCATTTCGTTTTTCCGTACAGATTGACATACTCACTCAGAAGTTCCGACAGTGTGCCGCAGACCGGAATCCTGAATTCGCCGATGCTCTGGGTGTACTCGATCTCCGACTTGCGGGCTTTTGCTTCATCCAGCTTTTCGAAGGTCTCCCACTTCTGCTTCCGCTTGCCGTCGCTGTTTTCTACCGCGTAGACGACGCAGAATCTTCCGTTGCGTTTGACAATTGATGCCATAACCGTTTCCTCCTCACAGCAGCCTGTACAGGGCTTCGTAGTAACAGATGAACCAGGCGTTTCCAGTCTTCAGCCAGTGCAGCTCCGGATCGTCTCTCAGTCTGTAGACACGCTGCACGTCCACCTGAAGCCGGGATGCGGCTTCCGCCGGTGTGATGTACTGGTTCCAGGGTGTGCAGTCGGGCCTGCTTTCCAGCGGGAGCAGCCTGTATCGATCCTGCTGCGCATACCAGTATCGGAAGCTGGCCATGGTGATTCGCGGCCTCTCCGCAACCCGGATGAGATCCAGCGTGTCTTTCGCATCATGGTACAGTTTCCATGCGCTTCGCCGGTCAAGCCCCATCAGGCGGCCCATGTCCGGCACTGTCATGGACATGGCCAGCAATGCCCGATCCCGTTCCCGATCATCCGCTGTCCGATACCTTCCCTGGCTGGCATACCATGCGTCGAACAGCATTCTCGGCACCCGGAATTTGCCGCCAACGTTCAGGATCAGGAATCCTTCGCGGTGGATCAGCTCACGGGCGCTGTCCTTGGACAGGGACAGCATGTCGGCGATATCCTGAATGGAGTACATCTGCTCCCGGAGCTTTTCTCCCGGAGCCGGACCGTTCACCTTCCGGTACCAGTCCTGCGTTTCATACCACGCCTCAAAGCTGGCCTTCACGACGCGTGTCTTGCCGGCCACCTGAACCGTCTCAAAGCAGTTCTTGTGAAGAAGATAGTAGCTGTCTGTTTTCTTGAGCCCCAGCAGCCTGCCCATCTCCATGACAGTCATCGTGGTTGCCTCTCTGGCAGCCATGCCCGGATCACCCCCTTCCGTTTGCTAACAAAGATTGTAGTCCAACGCCCGCCAAAGTTTTAGTCTGTCGCCGGTCTATTTGCCGCAAAGTCTTACTGCCGGTACATCCAGGCGTGAAAGCTCTCCTTCGGGATCCGGTACCCGATGCTGCTGATACGGATGGCGGGGAAAGCCTTCTTGCGGATCAGGGAGTACACAGCCTTGCGGCCCACGCCCAGGATCTCCATCAGCTCTTCCACGGTGTAGCAAAGCCGTTCGCGGCTTTCGCCTTCCCGGGTGTTCATTGACTGCTGGCTCTGATTCATCTGCATGCTGATTCTCCTTGCGATTTTTGTTGAGGAACATCCTCACAACTATCTATGTAAAAAATCGGGCCAACTGCCTAAAAAAAATTAAAAATCCTCCGAAACCTGCGGAGGATCTGTGAGAACACCAGGGTCGGGCTTATCGTTTCAGAAGATAAGTCGCGGCTTCATCGGCCACGTGAATGACCCACGCCAGCGGAAAAGCCATGAAGGCGTTTCCACTGTCACGGACGGCATCCCCGCCGGGCGTTGAGCCCATATGGCAGTTGATCGCCGCACCCTCGTCCGTCTTCAGCTTCATGAACTGCTGGACCAGGAAGACAGATTTGGAGCCATGCCCGCCGAAGCAGAACTTCTCCTCAACGGTGTAGCAGGGCACTTCCTGCCATTCCCCATTGATCTTCTGGTTGCGCATATCTTTCCGGTAGAAGTTGACCTTGCACAGATCATGGAACAGGGCTGCGATCACGACGCTCTCTTCCGCCAGCTGCAGCTCATAACCGGCGATGGCCTTCTTCGCCATGCGGTACACATCCAGGGAGTGCTCACACAGGCCGCCCTCATAAGCGCCATGGTAGCGCGTGCTGGCAGGGGCGGTGAAAAAATCGGACTTCTGAAGCCAGGTCAGAAGGTCTTCCAGGCCCTCCCGGTGGATGTTTTCCCTGCACAGCGTAAGGAATTCCTGTTTCTGCTTTTCAATATCCGGCATGATCGCACCTCATCTCACTGTAAATTCCAGCAACATCGGTATAGGAAAGGCTGTTGCCATGCCTGAGCATGATCCGGGACCAGGCATTATCCACTACGTCCTCATGTTCCCTGCCCACCGGTTCCCGGTGGTGGCAGTCCCGGAAGAACTGCTCTTCTTCCCGGAGTATTCCGGCGATCTGATCATGTTCCGGCCGCTCGCGCCGCGAAGCATCACGTTCCATACTGAATTGATCCCACTCCTCATAACTCGTCCAACGCGAAGGCCAGACGCTCCCGGTATGCCTTCCGGGCCTCCTCCGGGCCTTCCACGCGCATTCGGCCAACATATTCAAACACCCAGCCCCAGAAGGTGCCGCTGGCGTTGACGTGCACCGTTGCCCGGAAATGCCCATCATCCACCCGCTCGAAGGGGAAATCCTCTCCAAAACGGTCGATCATATTGTTCATCAGGGTATCGTCGCAGACCAGAACGATGTCCATCTCAGGCCCAGACCCGTACATCTTCGTCAGGGTGCAGTAATAATGCTCGGGATCGAAGTCTGCCGGTTTGGGCACTGCGGGCTCATCCAGAAGCTTCGGAATCGCCATGCGGTCGATCCGGAACGTGCGGATGCCATCCCGGTTGTCAGCCCAGCCCACAAGGTAATACCGGTCATCCTTCCAGATGGTCAGGTAAGGCGAGACCGTATAGACCTCCCCGTTGTTCCGCATGACCTTGTTCCGGTCTCCGTCGAAGAGATAATGCTGGAAGGCAATCTTCTTTCCCTCGTTGATCGCCTGGTTGATGACGTCAATTGTCAGGAAAACCTGATGGTTTTCTGACTTGACCACCTTGCCGGTATAGACGGAAGCGCGAAGCTTTTCGGCGTCATGGCGGCTGGACAAGCCCGCGATCTTCCCGATCAGGCACTCTGTCTTCCGCGGGCTGATGAAGACCGACGATTCCACGGCGTCGATCAGTGTGCGCAGCTCGGCGATATCCAGCTCACGGCAGCCGTAATGGTAGAAGTTTTTCCTTCCGTCCTTTGTGCGGATCACGTCAAAGCCGTATTCGCACAGCGTATCGATATCCCGGCTGATCAGATGGCGGTCGCTTCCATGCCCGGAAGCCGCGCAGAGTTGAGCCAGGTCCTGCTGGGAGATCCTGTGCTCATCGTCCGTGTTATGGATCAGATGCTGAAGAATAAAGAGCAGCCTGTCTTTACCCTTGCTGCGTTCCGCTGGCATTCTGGTCACAACCTTTCCTGTCATATGCTTTGGTACAGTCCGTTCAGACCGGGGCTTCCACAAACCATCGTCCAACTACAAAGCTGTCTTCCGCGTCCGTGGGCCTCTCGAAGAAGAGATAGCGCTCCCGGTTTTCCAGAACTACTGTGTACCGATCACCCTGTCCGCCCGCTTTCAGCGCCGGTGCCGGAGTGATGGCCTTCACGCGATCGATCTCGTAAGTGCGGCCGTCGATCCAGTGGATGATCCGAGGCATCATCTGCCCAGAAGCGCTGATGGCCACATCGACATCGATGTACTGCTTCCGGTACTTCATTCCGATCCCTCACTTCTGTGCTTTGAACTCAGCAACCTCTTCCTCGCTTGCAAAATCCTGTTCATCCATAATGCCCAGTACGCGCCCGATACAGCGGATCTCTCCGTATCTTTCAGCCAGCATGGGCTGGTAGGCGGGATTCAGGGAGTGCAGGCCGTCTTCCTGGACTACCTTGATGTACAGCACACCGTCCACATCGAATACGCCTACTTCGCCGAACGCCAGGTTCGGCTCTTTTTTCACCATGACCGTGCAGCCATTGGGATAATCAGGCTCCATGCTGTCGCCGTTGACCCGGAAGAGAATGTCCGCATCCCGCAGGCTGGGAACGTCATGAACATAGCGCAGCGTGCAATTCGCCTCAAACCCGGCGGTGCCGACACCGGCGGCAAGGGAGTCGTCCGCGTAAGGCAGCCCGCGAAGGCGATAAACAGGAGCTATGGTCCTGACCAGCGCCCGATCCATCGTTTCAAAGTCGTGAGCCAGTCCCACCAGAATATGCCGATGCGGATCGCTCATGGCCCGGTAGCTGGCGATGAGCTCCTGTTCCTCCCTGTCCCGGTTCTCTTCCTGATCGTCGGGAGCATAGAACTCAGATACCCGTACATTGAGGGCCCGGCAAAGCATGGGAATATTGGCGATATCAGGGCGTGAGCGTCCAGCCTCCCAACCTTTTACGGCAGATAAGGAGATACCCAGGGCACTGCTCAGTTCCGCCTGTGTCATGTGTGCCGCCTGACGAAGCTCTTTGATACGGGTCGCGAAATAAAGCTTGTGATGATACACGCCGGCGTTCCGGAGCTCGATGGGAAGAATCGCGCTATGGTCATCCTGCAGAGTGTCAAACTTGCGTCGTGCCATCCTTCATCCCTCCAGTGATAATAACTGCGTCTATAATACTATAGCTGTCAGAAACGTTTGTCAAGCGAAAATAAGTAATTGGCAGGAAAAACTGCCAATGCGGTTTTGTACTCTTGCAAAGGGATAATAACTTTGCCTATAATATTGCCGTCGATGTGGACACCGGAAGGAAGTGACACCCTTATGATTCTCCATTCGGACGCTAACTGCTTCTACGCGTCGGTCGAAATGGTTGAGAATCCGGATCTGCGGGATCAGCGTGTCGCTGTATGCGGCGATCCGGAGCAGCGGCACGGGATCGTACTGACCGCCAACTACCCTGCCAAGCGCAGGGGTGTGAAGACTGGCATGGCCAACTGGGAGGCATTGCAGGCATGCCCGGATCTGGTTGTGGTTCATCCGCACTATGATCTGTATCTCAAGTATTCAAGGCTGCTGCAGCGGATCTACCGGCGCTACAGCAACCAGGTGGAGCCCTTCGGCATGGATGAGTGCTGGATCGGCCTTCCCTACGACGAGGAGGACGCCATCTGTATCGCGGAGGAGATTCGGCAGTCTGTGAGAGAAGAGACCGGTCTGACCGTGTCTATCGGCGTATCCTTCAGCAAGGCGCTGGCGAAGCTTGGCAGCGACATGAAGAAACCGGATGCCATGACCGTTCTGGGAAGAAAGGATTTCAGGGAGAAATGCTGGGGTCTGCCTGTTTCTGATCTCCTGTATGTTGGGCCGCGAACCACGAAAAAGCTGCTGGGTCTGGGTGTGACCACCATAGGCCAGCTGGCGGAGATGCCCAGCGATGTGATCGCCAGGAAGTTCGGCAAGAACGGCCTCATGGTCCAGGCGTTTGCCAACGGAACTGACTGCTCGGCAGTGGCTCCTGTCGGATACAGTCCGCCTCCGCAGTCCATTGGCCATGGGGCAACCTGCACCAGGGATCTGGAAGACAACTATTCCGTATGGCTGGCGCTGGACGAGCTGGCCCAGGACGTCAGCCACCGGTTGATCTCCAACGAATGCAAAACAAGGGTCGTTCATCTCTATGTGAAAGACAACACCTTCTGCTACCACGAGTATATCGCCCCGATTCACTATCCCACCCAGAGTGCCGCGGTCATTGCCCAGGCGGCGTATGAGCATTTCCTTTCAGACTACGGATGGGCAAAGCCGGTCAGAGCGCTGACAATCACCGCGACAAAGCTTGAGCGATGGGAAACGCCTGTTCAATTGGATCTGTTCGGCGACTTCGAGTGGTCTGACAGGAGAAACCAGCTGGATCGGGCGATTGATGAACTGCGCACCAGATTTGGCAGGGACATCATCCATACCGCATGTCACTGTAAACGTCCCACGCTGCTGGCGACTGACAAGTGTGAGACCGTGAAAATGCCTGGCCCCATGTACCACTGATGGAGGAAGATTATGGCAAAGAAGAAACGTGCCGAGCTGGCCCCGGTACTCCAGACAATCAAGGATTATCTGGCCAATCACTATATGGACGAACTGCTCCAGGAGATCACCGCCGGCATGAAGCTCGGTGAAGTGACGGGCCTGGATATGGACTGTTCCCAGGGCGAGATCATTGTGGCTCAGGACAAGACCGATCTTTTGCGAGCGGACATGTACCGGGTGGATCGGACGCACGCCCAGGCTGTCTGCAAGATGCGGATCAAGTTCGGTATTTCCAGGGAAGGAAGGATTCCCCGTTATGTCATCCGGTACATCAACTTCATCGCCAACGTGGTACTGGACGGCGGCATTACACTGGAACAGGGCATCCATGATATGACGACCTCGACGCTGGCGGAGAGGGAGCTTCCTGCCCTGACCAAATACATGGTACCCGTTCTGAACAACGATGAAATGGAGGTTCTGGTGCTGGAGATGCTCCAGCATTATCTTGGGAAAAACGCGCTCAAAGACAGGACAACCGGCGGCGAGGAACTGGCCAGGGCCATGGGACTGACCATAAGGCACGCCTCGCTTTACCGGAATCATCATACAGCGTCCATTCTCTATCTGAAGGACAGAACGGTTCGTGTTGTTGCCTCCGGCGCGACTGGCTCCGGCAGCGATGATGAGCCATATGATGACATTGTTATTCCGGCACGGACGATTCTGATCAATGACAACCGGGAGCGTACCAGCGATCTGGATAAGGCGATTTACCACGAATGCGGCCACTACGAGTGGCACTCCATGTTTTATGAGCTGCAGGAGACGCACGCATCAGATCTGAGGCTGCTGGATTACCAGGAAGCGGACGAGGCTTCCAAGCCCGCTGAAAAGGATATCCGCATGATTGAGCGTCAGGCAAACTTTGTCAGCCTGGCGGCCATGTTCCCTCGTCCGGTATTCACGCCTCTTACCCAGAGGTTCTGGAAGGAAGTCATGAATGAGAGAGCGAATCTTGGACATAAGATTTCGCTGGTGATTGGCCGGATCGCTAATGAGACGCAGAAACCAAGATCCTGTGTCAAAACGCGGATGATCCAGCTGGGATCTGTGGCAGCCAAAGGCGCAGACAACTGGGTTGACGGGGTTTACATCGCCGACTTCGCCTTTGATCCGGACAGCCTGACTTCCAGTGAGACCTTTATTATCAGCCGGTCTCAGTTTACGGAGATGTATGAAGAAGACCCTGATTTCCGGGAGCTGATCAACAGCCACTGCTTTGTCTACGCGGACGGGCATGTCTGCGTCAACCAGACCCGGTATGTGAGAAGGACCGACAAGGGGTTCCGCCTCACGGAAGACGGCCTCGCTCACGCGAACGAGTGCTGCATGAAATTCTTGCGCGTCTATCATTTCTATACGAAAGGGTTCGCTGTCGGTGAGCTTCACTCGGATGAGGACTATAACGCATGCTACCTGATGATCCACTCTTTCGACATCGCGGGGATGAACATGGACGAGCTGATGGAGCGGAACGCGGATTATCTGGATAAGCTGCCGCGCCGACCGTCGAAGGCACTGACGAAACTGATCAAGGACAGGGTCAAAACACAGAAAGCGCTCGCGGCTGCTTCAGGTCTCAGCGAATCCAAGATCAGCCACATGTGCAATGATGACACCTATCGTTATTCTATCCAGGATGTTACCCGGATCGTGATCGGCCTGGAGCTTCCTCCGCTGCTATCAGCGCTCTTCCTGGAAATGACAGGGTTCACCCGTGCCATGATGGTCAGCCATTACCAGTATCAGTGTATCATTGACTGTCTCTTCATGGAGGATATTGAGACTGTCGTGGACACCCACAAGAACCTGTTCAATGAATCCCAATCCGCGTGATACTCCCATTCTCATAATACAGATGCCTGGCTGCGCAAAACGTGGCCAGGCTTTTTCTTTTTGCTCTGATGTCACTACGGGATCACGTTCGCCCAAAGAGCTCCTTTTGTCGTGCCGCTGAACGCTTTGGAGGGTGTGAAAAAAAAGAATTTCATTTCGTGAAATTTTCCGCTGTGAAAAGCCGCTGAAAAGGCGGTTTTTCTGTTCCTGCGGCGGAGGTCAAACATCGGAAATCCTTATATTTCAACGCTTTCCGGAGATTTCAAAACGTGAAATCGATTTGAGAAGTCATCTGATATGCTTACACCACGGCCAGGAAATAAGGCCGGAGGAACGCAGAGTGATGGCTCCTGATCAGAGCCTCTTCCGCACAAAGCGTGCCTGAACTGAATACGACGCAGCCAGCATCGGAAGTGCAGCTGCAGCCGAATGGAGACACAGAATCCATCGGCTGTATAGCTTTGTGCTGGCAGCTTATCTCTCTGGCCCTCCATTCGGCAACGACCGAAAGGAGGGCTTTCCATATGGAGAGCAGAGAGAACAACCGCATCTGGTACCTGAAAGTAAATGGCGAGAAAGTCGCGGTTTCCCGTGAGGTTTATCGGACGATCCGCCAGGAAAACAACAGCGTCCACTATCAGGCGCGCACAGAATTCCGCTGCGCACAGGAAAACTACGCGCAATGCTGGGGAGACTGTCAGAATTGCCGCTGGCACACAAACGGCCGCATGGAAACCATCAGCCTGATGGTGGAAGATCGTGCGATTACGCTGGTGTCATCCCAGGATGTGGAATCGGAAGTACTGTCCCGGCTGACGATGGAAAAGGTGTACGCGGTCGCAGACACGGTCGTTCCCCAGGGCGGGCAGATCCTGCGCCTCCGGTTTGAAGAGAACTTTTCAAACCGTGAAATTGCTGACCGGCTGGGCATCTGTCACGGTACGGTTGATTACCGTCTGAAAAAGCTGATCCGGTACTTCCGGGAAAACGCAAAAAAATATTTCTGAAGTTTTAGGCAAAAGCCCCTGATTTTTACATAGAGAGGTGACAGCAAAAAACTGTCGGAAAGGAAGTGCTCACATGATCACCAACAAGAACCGCTGCTGTGAGAAACCGCCTGAGGAGGAAAACTCCTGCCTGTATGTCCCGACCACCACGTGCCTGCTCTGCGGCAAGGAAGTCGCTCTCGCGCCGGACGAGCTGATCACCCATCTCCGTGAGATCGGAGAAGGAACCTACATCTGCCCGCTGTGCCGCCTGATGGGCGATGCGGAGAAGGATGACACCGCGGCTGATGACAAGAGCCCCGAAGATGACAATACCTCCAAGTTTGTGGAAAACCTGGAAAAGGTTGCCGCCGGCATAATCGACCTCCTGGTTCTCGGATCATGGATGATGAAAGCTGCGAAGTACGGGCTTCCGGAAGACCTGGTCGTGGAGATCTACGTCCGCATTGCCCAGCATGTGATCAATGAAGTCATGGAGGATGAACGCGATGGCAGCTATGAAACGGAATCTGATTCTGATGAAGCAGCAGAGGCGTGCGCAGGGTGCGGAGGCGCGAATCCGCCTGAGGGTCCGGGCCCTGGCACAGCAGAACGCGGCGACAGCGGCTTTTCGGTCCAGGCAGAGCTGCGGATGCAGACGGACCTTCACGTGACCATTCAGTCGCAGGACACGACAACCTGACAGAAATCCAGCCGTCGATGCCGGGCGGGATCCCCGCCCGGCGCACGGCGGAAAGGAGAGGCCATCATGCCTTCTGATCTGATCAACCTTGCGAAAGGTGTTCCCCTTGCCATGGAGAGCCCCGCCTGGCTAGATGACAGCTTATTCAAGCTGTACCTCTACTGCCTGTCCCGGGCAAGTCACAACACCTATATCTGGCGAGGAAGGAAGCTTCAGCCTGGCGATATGCCGCTTTCGGAACGGCATGTGGCAGAAGCTCTCGCCTGGTCACGGAACAAACTGCTCCGCAAGCTGAAAGAGATGCAGGAAGCCGGAGTGATATCCCTATCTGTGATCCCCGGCAAGGGAACCATCCTGCACATAACGGACTGGCCACAAGACAGAACCACCGGAAATCAGCGGCTCCCGAATGGAACACAAAGCTGGAATCAGATGTCCAGAATGGAACCACAGACGGAACCACAGATGGAGCCACCGGTGGAACCACAGACGAAGCCACAGGCGGAGCCACAGATGGAGCCACAGATGGAGCCACAAACGGAGCCACAGCCACAGACGGAACCACAGACGGAACCACAGTGGCACCAGAACGGAGCCAATCCCAGCGTGAGTGGTTCCAGAATGGGACATAACCCTATAGAAGATAACAATATATCTAATAATACATCATCTTCTACAGTTACCTGTCAGATGGAACCCGCAGGATTTCAGGGTTTCTGGATCGCCTACCCCTTGAACAGGAGAAATCAGCGTGCCGAAGCTGCGGCACTGGTAAGACAGGCATACAGGGACGGAGCTACCATCGATTCCCTGATGGCCGCTCTTGAGGCGGACAAAAATTCTGAGGATTGGCAGCAGGAGAACGGACGGTTCATACCCGGCATTGTGAAATGGCTTCAGAAAGAAGCCTGGCGCGGCTTTGTGGACAAACACGAGGAGGATGATCCGCCATGGACATCAGAATGAGCGGCCTGGATCTGCTGCACGAACCGGACGAGATCATCGAAATCAGGAGCATTGATCCCAAGCCGGTCATCAGCGGCTATTTCAGGGCGGACAGTCCCGCCATCGCTCAGGAGATCGCCCGCTATCCGAATCGCACTTTCTATCAGACCATGAACCGCCTGAAGAATGCCTGCTATGCCAGGGAACAGCATGAGCGGCTTATGGAACGCCCGCATGAGACCACTTCCGACAGTGACATCAACGGTTACCAGTGGATCCTTGTAGACGCGGATCCTGTCCGTCCCAGCGGTGTCAGCGCCTCAAAGGAGGAGAAGGAAGCTGCGCGCAGGGTGGCGGGCATGGTGATGAAAAAGCTGATGGCCATGGGATTCAGCGAGCCCATCGTCGCAGACAGCGGCAACGGCTACCATCTGCTCTTCAAGATCCATGCAGGCGTGGACGATCGCCAGGTTATTGCTGACTTTCTCTCCGTACTGGACATGTGGTTCAGCACGGAGTCCGTGAAGATCGATACGGCAGTGTTCAATCCAGCGCGCATCACGAAACTGTACGGCACCTTAGCCAGAAAAGGCGCAAGCACGCTGGAAAGACCTCACAGACAGAGCTGCATCATTCGCAAGCCGGCGCAGCTTCAGAAAACACCTATGGACCTGGTCAGAAATATCGCCGCCGAACGTCAGCGTGCGGTTCCGCTGTCTGAAAACCCCCGTTCCCGAAACAGCACGGCGTTTGATCTGGATCAGTTCCTGGCGGATCACGGCGTTCAGGTCATTCAGAAGATCCCGATCAGCAGCGGCGTGAAATACCAGCTGGCTGAATGTCCCTTTGATCCATCGCACAGGCATGGTGACGCCGCGGTCTTCGCTTTCTCCAACGGGAGCTTCGGATTCCACTGCTTCCACAACAGCTGCGCCAGCTACCACTGGCATGAGTTCCGGGAAAAGGTTGATCCGGCAGCCTATGCCAACAGTCCACGCACTGGTTCCTCCGCTGGCCCGCAGCCGCCCCAGCGGCCCATGCCGGGCGATTCTTCCTCGGCACAGGCCCTGCCGGCAGCCAGGATGAAGACCGGACCGAGAATGCTGGATTTCGCCGAGATCCCGAACTATGACCGCAGCAAGATCGTCGTGGTACGTTCCCGGTTTCAGTCGCTGGACAGCAGGATTGGCGGATTCAATCGCGGCGAGATGTCCGTTTGGAGCGGCGGCAACGCGTCAGGCAAATCCACCCTGGTCAGCCAGATCGGACTGGCAGCTGTCACGGAGGGATGTAAGGTCGCCATGTTCTCCGGTGAGATGACCGCTTCCCGTGTCCGGGAATGGGTGCTTCTTCAGGCGGCCGGTCCGGACTTCGTCATGCAGGACCGGCTCAGCCCCAGCCATTTCTGCCTGAAACCGGGCATTGAGGCGAAGCTCGACGCCATGCTGACGGGAAAGCTATCCATCTATGACAACGACTTCGGCACAGACTGGGAGCTTGTCACGAACACGATCTACGACTGGGTCAGGAGAAACGGCGCGTCCGTGGTGATCATCGACAACCTGATGGCGCTGGATCTCCCCACCGGCGCAGCGGACAAGTATGACATGCAGTCCAGGGTCGCCAAGCGTTTCTCGGCCATGGCCAGGGAGCTGAACATTCACATTCACTTCATCTGTCATCCCCGCAAGACCGAAGCTTTCCTCCGGAAGGGAGACATTTCAGGCACGGCGGACCTGACGAATGTCGCGGATAACGTGTTCATGGTTCACCGGGTCAACGCCGACTTCATGGCGCGATACAGAACCGTTTACCCCAAGCTGGTGATTGAGCCGGATGTCAGTACCGTGATCGAGATCATGAAGAACCGGGACCTGGGCATTGTGGATGAGATCATCAAGCTGTATTTCGACCGGCGCAGCCGTACCCTGTCCGATGTGAAGGGTCTTCCGCCGCAGCATGCCTGGACGGAAAAGATTGAGCAGATGACGATGCAGGGCTTCACAGAGGTGGATGACCCCGATCTGCCGCCGGAATGGAGATGAGCATATGAACAGAGATATCACCAATGAGGAAAGAGCAATCTTCAGCGAGGCATACCAGTACTTTGCCTCTCACTGCAGCCCGCCGGCCAATCAGGATGAAGATGCCGTTGCCTGGTGGACAGCAGCCGCCGCGGACGTGTGCGCACTGGATCAGAAGTGGAAGGACTATCCGCTGATGCGCGGCTTCCTGCTGGCGATCTATGAGTATCTGGAATACAAAGCCAAAGAGAAAACCGAGGAGGTGGCCGAGTTTGTACCGGAATGCTGAACATTACGCGGATCCCACAGCCGGAGCCGCTCTTGCCCATATTGCCCATGAGGAAAGAATGGCCAGACGGAAAGCGGCCGAGGAAAAGAAGCGAGCGGAGGAAGCGAAAAAGGCTGCCATCCGCAACCAGAAGCAGCAGGAGCGTCGGGAGGCGCAAAAGCGTGAACGCGAATGGCGTGACGCACATACCACGTGGATTAAGGCCTGGCCCAAAGAGAAAACGGAGACGGTCACACCGCACAAGGAGGGCAGCCGATGATACTGATTCACACAGAACAGAACAGACAGGCACCTGGACCGTATCAGGAGCTGGCTCTGGCTGTGATCCGGCAGGCGGCGGATGATTACCGCTCCCTGGGCAGGAGGATCGAAGCTTCCGGCAGCGATCTGGAACGAAAGCGGATGGAAGGTGAAATGAAATCCATCTCCCGTTTCTTTCTCAGCAACTGGTTCTGTCTTCTCAGCGGAAGCGATGACGGAGCGGCTATACTCGAAAGGCTGGACAAGGAGGTGTTTGGCGATGATTGACGCGAAGGAATACCTGGAATCCATCCGCAAAGCCGAACTCAGGCTCCAGATGAGGCGGCAGCAGCTCCAGACGCTGAAAGACCGGCTCGGCTGCATCACCCCGGCTATGGATCAGGAGCTTGTCTCTCACACCAGAAATGTCAGTGCGATGGCTGATTCCATTGCTCTGATTCTGGACATGGAAAAAGAGATCGATCAGGAGACCAAAGCGTTCATTTTGGTGAAGAACAGAGCCCTCAGTCTCATGAATCTGATTGCCCCGGAGTACAGCGCGATTCTGATTGAACGCTTCTTTGAGGCAAAGACATTCCCGGAGATTGGAAAGATTCTGTTCGTGACAGAACGTCAGGCTCAGCGCAGGTTGAAGGACGCGGTGGCTGCCTATCAGCGTGTCCTGAACGAGTCAGAAGCAGAGTAAGGCGCCTCATCACAAAAACGGCAGGCAGAGAAATCCAGAACGTCTCTGTCTGCCGCTTTGTTGTATGTTCTCCTGATGGAGCCATGAAGGAAAGCATTTTCCTACAGAATCGTTTATGCTGTTTTGCTTGGCATCCTACTTGATAAATGTCAAGTAGTCGTCTCTCTGCTGAGTCTGAAAGATGTCGCCCCATGTCGCCCTGATGTCGCCCTTTGTCGCCCTAATGTCGTCTTCATGTCGCCCTATTGACCTGCTATACTGTATCCTGTCAAAGAAGGTCGGGAGAGCATCAGCACAGCGCTGGTACTCTCCTTTTTCTTCCCCGACAGGCCGCAGAAGCTCATAAGAGTTCTGCCAGACTGGCCCCACAGAATGGAGGATTGATCATGGGCGTATCGGTTTTCATCTGACGTCTGTCATTCACAACGCGGCGCGTACATCGCAGAAAGGAACGAATCATGACTGAAATGAAGAACACCCCAAATCAAGACAGTCCGGGAAGCGAGATTGCGATCAAATTCGGCAAAGGGCTGGCGCAGGCCTTCACCGGCAAGGACGGAACGCAGTATATGCGGATTCAGATCCCCAACCAGGATCCCAAAGACAAGTCGCCCTGGCAGTACTTCGTCGTGCCCGCGAAATCCGTTCACGAAAACCAGTTCGGAAAAGGCCTGTGGATCAAGCTTCCCCTTCACGGCAGCACTACTGTCAGCAGGGACGTCCGTACCGGATACGATGAAAGCGGAAAGGGCATCTATGAAAAGCAGAGGCGCAGCGTGACGAATATCGAGCTCAAGGCAATGGTCGAATCCTATAAGACCCAGGACCGGGGCCATGTGATCGATGCGCCCGGTGCTGTTAAGCAGGATGCTGTTACTCCTGGCAAGCCGAAGCCGCACCGCAGCTATGGCATGGACAGGTAAACCGCTGCACTCGCATGGGCTGCTGCCTGGACCAATGCGAAGGAGGATTGATAATGGGCGCGGCAAGCGTAATCGGTATAGTCAACCAGAAGGGCGGTACCGGCAAAACGACCACCTGCGTCAACCTGGGTGTCGATCTGGCGCATGAAGGGAAAAGGGTTCTTCTGGTGGACTGCGATCCGCAGGGCAGCCTGACCATCAGCCTGGGGCATCCGCAGCCGGACGCTCTTCCCAACACGCTGGCGGATCAAATGACAGCGGTGCTGGCTGACAGGCCTATCGACCCTGGCGGCATCTTGCACCATGAGGAAGGCGTGGATCTTCTGCCTGCCAACATCTCGCTGGCCGGCATAGAGGTTTCTCTGGTCAACGCCATGAGCCGGGAGACCACGCTGAAGCGCGTACTGGCGAACTACGGCAGGGATTACGACCAGATCCTGCTGGACTGCAGTCCTTCGCTGGGCATGCTGACCATCAACGCGCTGGCAGCGGCGGATCGGATCATCATTCCGGTTCAGGCGCAGTACCTGTCCATCAAGGGTGTGGAGCAGCTGCTGGGCACCGTTGCCCGGGTCAAGCAGAATATCAACCGCCGCCTTCGGATTGACGGCGTTCTGCTGACAATGGTGGACAGCAGGACCACCAACAGCCGGGAGATCGCGGCGCTGCTCCGGGAGACCTACGGTTCAAGGATCAGGATCTTTGACACGGAGATTCCCCGGTCTGTCAGGGTGGCGGAGATCAGCGCGGAAGGCACCAGCATCTTCCGGCATGATCCCGGCGGAAAGGTGGCGCAGGCCTATCACGCGCTGACGAAGGAGGTGCTTCAGCTTGAACAGCAGCGGCAGAAACATCAGCTTAACGCCGCTCGATGACATCTTCTCCACGGAAGCGGATCGTCAGGGCGAAAAGCGTGTACAGGTGCAGAATCTTCCGCTGACCGATCTGGTGCCCTTCCTGAACCATCCGTTCCGTGTGCTGGACGATGAGCGCATGATGGAAACCGTGGAGAGCGTCAGGGAATACGGCGTTCTGTCACCCATCATTGTGCGGCCCCTGAGCGACGGCACCTATGAGATCATCTCCGGCCACCGGCGCAAGCGTGCCTGTGAGCTGGCCGGGATTGACGAGATCCCGGCGATCATCCGCGACCTGGACGACGACGAAGCCACGATCATCATGGTGGACAGCAACCTTCAGCGGGAGAACATCCTGCCCAGCGAACGGGCGAAGGCGTACCAGATGAAGATGGATGCGCTGAGCCATCAAGGTGCACGGCGTGACCTAACTTCTCGCCAAGTTGGCGAGAAGTTGTCCGTGACCCAAGTGGCAGAAGACGCAGGAACGAGCGAACGGCAAGTCCAGCGCTTCATACGGCTGAATGACCTGACGCCGCCCCTCCTGGACAAGGTGGATCAGGGTGAGCTGGCTTTCACGCCGGCGGTGGAGCTGTCCTTCCTGCAGCCGCAGGAGCAGGAATGGGTGTTCACCGCACTGGAAGAGACACAGCAGACACCGTCTCTTTCCCAGGCGCAGCGCATCAAGCAGGAGAGCAAAGCGGGAACGCTCACCGAGGAAGGGGTCAAGAAGATCATTTCTGAGGAAAAGAAGCCCCTGTACAATTCCGTCACGCTGAGCCATGACACGCTGAAGAAGTACTTTCCGAGGTCGTACACGGTCAAGCAGATGGAAGCCGTCATCCTGAAGCTCCTGGACGGCTGGCTCCGGAAACGTGAGCAGGCCAAGGAGCAGCGATAGACGCATGTCGTGAGATGTGCGTCTTTTCAATTGGAGGTACGAATTGAAGAATGGATCTCAGAAGCGAAGCGCTGTCATACTGGTTCTCCTGTTTCTGATCGGCGCGTTCATGTTCGTCTGGCCGATGGCTTCCGAATGGGTCTCCTATCAGACGGATGACGAGGAGTACGGAACCATGGCGGAACAGGTCCGCCTGCAGGAAACCGGACCGGTAATCCGTCCGACGCCCGCACCGACGGAAACCAACGCGGCTGATCCTGCGCCACCGGAGGAACCGCCCGATCCCAACGGGCTTCTGCCAGAGGAACCGCCGGGAACCGAAGCCCCGGAAGCAACCTGCACGGAAACGCCCGCCCCGGAAGCGACCGCTTCACCGCCCGTGGAGCCTGAGCCGGATGCCACACCGGATACACCGGTGACAGAAGAACCAACCAGTGATCCGCCCAGGAACACGACTGACCCGGGCACAGCGACACAACGGCCGACAGACAAGCCCGCGCCGGCTACCCCGACGCCCAAGCCGCAGTCCGGTGTGGATCTGGAGGCCTGTCTGGCGCAGAACCGGGACTTCGTCGCGTGGATCACCATCCCCGGGACCGGGATTGATTACCCTGTGGTGCGCTCTGACAACACCGAATACTACCTGCACCATCTGTTCACCGGAAAGCAGAGCAAGCTGGGCACCCTGTTCTCCCTGAAAAGCTCGGATTACAGGACGCCGAGCCGGAGCATCGCCATCTACGGTCATCATCTGAGCCACAGCGACGCCATGTTCAGCACCCTGCTCGAGTACAAGGATCAGGCGTACTGCAACGCCCACTCCATGATTCATCTGGACACCCTGTACGGTGCGCGCGACTATCGCGTCTTCGCGGTGGTGAACATGAACGTCAGCGAGTGGGACGCGGCGACGGCTACCTTTGCCAGTGACGAGAGCTTCATGCGCTTTGTGAACCGGGCCAGACGAAAAGCCCTGTATGACACCGGTGTTCAGGTGACGGCGTCGGATCACATCCTGACCCTGATCACCTGCGACCGCGGCTATGGCGGCGTCAGCGGGCGGCTGATCGTCATGGCTGTACAAGAATAAAGGAGATCTGCGAATGCAAATGAAAGGAAAACTCAATCGTATTGCCGCCCTCATTCTGTCCGTGTGCATGGCGCTCACCTGTATGCCCATGGCCGCGCTGGCGGAAGAGACGGCGGTGCCGGAGGACGGCGTTACCGTGGAAGTCATTCCCGTGGATTCCGGCGAAGAGTCTGCTGCTTCCTCTCCCGCGGAACAGGAGCCGCTGCCGGAAGAACAGCCGGCTGCTGATCTGCCCGCTGAAGAAACAGAGGCGGACGCACCTGTGCTGTCGATGGAAGAGACATCCGCGCCTGACGATACCGAAGAGCAGCAGGCTTCCCCGGATCCTGTGACAGAAGAGGATGAGGAAAGCACGACTGCTCCTTCTGACACGTCCATGCCGGAGCCCGTTGACGAGACGGAGCCTGAGGACCCGGTAGTTCCTGAACAGTCCGAAACGGAGCCTGCCGATCCCGTGGAAAGCGAGGATCCTTCAGTCCCGGAGACGGATGCTTCCTCGGACACCACCGAGTCGGATGTCACCGAGCCCGAACAGGATGAGTCCGTGGACGACCGGCATCCCCTGCAAATCGCGCTGGAAACCTACGGACACGTCTATGTCCCGACCGTCCGGAAAACCAGTGTCTACAGCAGTCCGGTGCTGAAGGCGGACACGCTGATCTATACCACGACTTCCGACATCTTTCTGGTGCTGGCCACCGCGTATACTGAGCATGACACGGTGGTGGTCTGGTTCCTGGACGAGGAGGGGTATGTGGTCAAGGGTTTTGTCAGCGTGAAAAACCTGGACGACCACTTCCTGCTGGATGAGGACGCGGCGGAGATCAACTATCTGCCCATGGGTGAAGGCATGACCTCCATTGGCCTGATGGGCCTCTTTGTGGTGAATGGCTTCTATCCCGGCAGCGAGACGGAGACAATCCCGGAACCTCTTCCTGACGAACAGGATAAGACCATTCCGCAGGATGACCCTGAGGAAACCGATGTTCCGGAGGAAACCTCCGAGCCCGTGGAGACCAGTCAGGAGCCCGAACCGGAAGACGGAGACCCCGCCGAGACCTCCGATGAACCGGAAGATCCGCTGGAGGAGTCCCCGGCCACTGACACGGAACTCCCGCCCGAGGATGCTGAGGAAACGCCCGCGCACGCGGAGCCCGGCGCTTACATCGGCGTTACCCGGAGCACCCGCGTGTTTGCCGGGATCGACGAGCAGGCCGCGGAAACCCAGTACAGCGGCGAATATCTGGGGCACTTTGTGAAGGCCGCCACGGTGCAGGTCCTGTCTGTGGAGCTGGACAAGAGCGGCGGCGTCTGGTACCAGGTGCGCTTCCTGTACGGCGATGATTTCACTGACGGAACGCTCAAGTGGACGGACTACAGCACGGCCTGGATCAGGGCGGATGAGACCGGCGACGCGACCAGCGATTCCTGCACGGTCACGGATTTTGCCTGGACGCTGGAATACTTCCGGATGAACCGGAGCAGCCAGCGGTCGCTGCGGTCCACGCCCATGAACGGCTTTACCCTGAAGAACATCAGCGGCAGCATCGGCGGATTCTATGAGTGGCAATCGGGTCTGTACGGCTCTTCCGGCCACGACAGCGAGTACCCGCAGATCGCGAAATCCCCGGAGCATGGCATTGTGTACGCCACGCCCCACTACCTGGATGGCTTTACCGTGTTCTGCCTGGAGCACAAGCTGTCCGGTCCCGGCGAGGGCTCCGGCTCCAACCAGCAGCCGAAAGGCTCCTATGTTCTGGTGGACATGGAGACCTTTTCCAACGATCCCAACTACGGCGGCACAACCGGTGTGCGCTACAGCGAATCCACCATGCACGCGCTGGCCTGGGTGCTGCGCCACACCTATCCCTTCATGGCCCTGAACCGCTCGGACGCCAACAATGAGGTCTGGAGCCGTGTCGCGGGACAGTTTGCCATGCGTGAGGTCATCAAGCAGCTGGAAGGCGCGCAGTATGTCCGGGATTACTGGAACATGGACAACTTCTACAGCTTCTCCGGTGGTGCGCCCGCTGTGTATCTGACCTATGCCCGCTGGCTGGCGGAGAACGGCATTGCCCGTTCCAGGATCACCGGGGACATCACCGTGTCCAACATGAGCACCAGCATTTCCGGAGATCAGTATATCGGCACCGCGACGCTGAGAACGGACGCTGACCTGATCCGCATTCCGAAGATTGCCAGCAGAACCCTGACGGGGAATACCGGCGGCTCGGACAACGACTACTATTACGTGAAAAGCGGCGACACCATCCGGGTCACCTCGTCCCGCAGCCTGTTCAGCGTTGACATGGAATCCATTTCCTCGGATGACGAGGAAGCGAGTTTCCTGGTAGGCGTTCCCTCCGTTTCCATTCAGAAGATCATGGTCCCCCTCTATGGGCATCCTTATCCTCTGAAAAGCGCGACGCTGGTCTTTGAACTGAGCCAGGGTGAAATCCAGGTCACCAAGACCATGACCGACGGGACGTCTCTGAAGGGGGCCGTGTTTGAACTGCTGGACAGCACGGGCAGCGTGATCGCGACCGCGTCCACCAACGCCAACGGCATCGCCTCGTTCACTGGTCTTCAGCCGGGCAAGTATACCGTGCGTGAGAAAACGCCGCCTCAGGGCTTCCAGCTGGCGGCAAAACCGTCCCGGGAGGTCGAAGTGACAGCCGGCACGACCAGCACGGTCACGTTTGCGAACAAGTCCATCCTGGGAAAGATCCGGATTATGAAAACTGACACCGTGACGGGGCAGCCGCTGGCCGGCGCTGTGTTCACCATCACCCGCCTTTCCGGGCCGGACTCCTATGATGTCACGAATATCGGCAAGGTGGTCGCGGTAATCACCACCGATGAGAACGGGATTGCGGAAACGTCCTGGCTGGTCTGGGGCGAGTATCAGGTAACGGAAACCGGAGTGCCTGAGGGCTATGTTGACTCCGGATTCACTACAATTGTCAAGATCGAATGATCGGGAGGAAACGACATGAATTTCATGAAGAGAATGCTGCATTTGGGCCTTGCCCTTGTCATTCTGATGACCTGCTTTCAGGTGCCCACGGTCCTGGCCGACGACGAGCCGGTGACCATTGTCCTGAACGTGACCAACACGCCGGTCCAGGGCGATATCGTGCTGGAGAAAACCGGCCTGCAGCTGGTCCGCTTTGCCGATGAGACAGACGAGTTCGGCAATACCCTGATGAAGCCCGTCTATCAGGACGGGTACATGGAAGGCGCGATCTTTGAACTGCGCGCCGCCGAGGATATCGTCGGCAAGGAAGGCACGGTCTTCTACCAAAAGGACGACCTCGTGGAAACGCTGACCACCAGCAAAACCGGCGCGGTAAAGTCCAAGATCCTGCCCCTGGGCCGCTACTACCTGACGGAGATTTCCGCTCCTGACGGATACATCTTTGACAGCCGGCCCTATAACGTGACCCTCTCCGCCGTGGACAACAAGACGGCCATTGTGGAGATCCGGGTGTCCGCTTCCAACACCTACCTGCCTGTCCGCGTAACCCTTCGGAAGCAGAAAGAAGCGCTGACGCGAACGGAGACCGAGGAAGGCATGATCCACCAGGAGGTGGAGACAGTGCCCGGCGAGGGCTTTGTGTTCGGCCTGTACAACAGCAGCGTCATCACGTATGGCGACAATCAGAAGCTGCCCGCAGGAACGCTCATGGCCACCGGCAAGACCGATGCTGACGGTCTTCTCGTGTTCTCCGGCATGTATCCCCACGGGGATTACTACCTCAAGGAGCTCGCTGTTCCCGCGGGCTATCTGCAGAGCGCAGACAAGTATCCTGTGAAGCTGACCTCCGCCAACATGTCTTCCGAGGAGGACGTGATTGACGTCGTGCTGGCCCAGCCCATCCTGAACCGCCTCATCTACACGCCCGTAACGATCACCAAGAAGGATATCACCGGCAAGGTCAGCCTTCCCGGCGCTCTGATCGAGGTCTATGACTCGACCGGTACGGTCATCTGCCGCGAATACACCGACGCCAATGGCGAGATCCCGGACATCCCCGTGGTGCCCGGCACCTACACGTTCAAGGAAACCTACGCGCCCAGCGGGTATGCCCTGAACGTGGAGACTCTGACCTTTACCGTCAGCGCGGATGGCAAGGTAACCGGCAAGACGGAAATCCGCAATGAAGTCAACAAGGTCATGCTGATGAAGACGACCGACAGCGATGAGCCGCTGCCCGGCGCGGTCTTCGGCCTCTTTGACGAGAAGGGCAATAAGGTGCAGGAAGCCGTTTCGGACGCGGACGGCATCGTGCTGTTCTCGAAGATCCCCTACGGCAGCTACACCATCCGTGAGCTGAGCGCTCCCAGCGGATATCACGCTTCCGATGAGGAATGGTCCATCGTGATCGACGGCACCTATGTGAACCCCAGCAAGCTGCTGGCCACTGTCATCAACCAGCCCGCGCCTGGCCGCATCACGATCCTGAAGAAGGACGAGCTGGACGATCATCCCATCGCGGGCGTTCAGTTTGATATCTATGAGGTTGACGATGACGGCAATCCCGGCGATCTGGTGGTGACCATTGTCACCGACAAGAGCGGCATGGCTGAATCCCCTGCCCTGTTCCCGAACACCTACCTGGTGAAGGAGCGCGAGAATCCCACCGGCTATGCCGATGAACTCTGGAGCGAGGTCATTACCCTGGGCATGGATGAGACGATCACCCGGACTGTGACCAACAAGCCCATTCAGGGCAAGATCCGCATTGTGAAGACCGACAGCGAAACAGGCATGCCCCTGCCCGGCGCGGTCTTTACCGTGACCCGCGTTTCCGGCCTGCCCTCCCACAACGGGGATGACAACGGCGAGATTGTCGCGGTGCTGACCTCCGGCAAGGATGGCATCGCCGAAACTCCGCTGCTGACCTGGGGTGAGTATGAGATCGTGGAGACCAGCGTCCCGGACAACTATCTGGACGAGGGATACACGGTCCGCGTCCGCATTCCCATGGACACCGAAGGCAGCACGAAGTAACCCGGCGCATGGAACGTTACGGGCAGCGGGCTTCTCCGCTGCCCCTTTTCGTTCCATGCCGACAGAGAAATGAGGTATAACGGATGTATATCACAAAAAACAAGACGCCGGTCCTCCTGATTGCTCTGCTCCTGCTGCTGCTCACCATCCCCGCCATGGCCTTCGCTGAGGCGGGCACGGCGGAAATCGCGATCACCAACACGCCGGTGAAGGGCCTGATCCAGATTGAGAAGCAGGGGCCTGTCCTGACGGGCTTCAACGAGCATCAGGATCCCTTCGGGAATCTGGTGTACACGCCGATCTACGGGACAGGGTATCTGGAAGGGGCCGTGTTTGAGGTGCGCGCCGTGGAAGACATCGTCGGCAAGGACGGCACGGTATGGTTCAGGGCCGGTGATATGGCCGATACCATTGTCACCACCGGTGAGAAGACGGATCAGAGCAAGCTCCTGCCCCTGGGCCACTACTATGTGACCGAGGTCTCCGCACCGGATGGCTATGCCTTTGACAGCACCCGCTTTGATGTGGTGCTGGATGCGCGGGATCATGAGACGCCGGTGCTCACGGTCACCCTGGCGGCCAGCAACGAACTCATGCCGGCAAGGATCAGCCTGAAGAAGGAAAAGGAAGTCCTGTCCACCGTGACTGACGCGGACGGCATGGTCACCACCACGCTGGCGATTGAGCCCGGCGAGGGCTTTGTGTTCGGCCTCTTCTGCATGGATCAGCTGAACAGCAGGTCCGGTTCCCTGAACGCCGGTTCCCTGATGTCCACTGCTATCTCGGACAAGAACGGCGCGGTTTCCTTCTATGGCCGCTTCCCGGCGGGAACGTATGAGGTACGGGAGCTCTCCGGCCCTGAGGGCTGGACGCTGAATCCCAATCCCCGCGTGTTCAGCCTCCCGGCGGACACGCAGATCCAGGATGGCGAAATGCGGCTGGCCTTTGAGCAGCCTGTCCTGAACCGTCTGATTCACGCGGAAGTCAGGGTTTCCAAGACCGACCTGACCGGATCGGATTACCTGCCGCACACCCTGATCGAGATCAGAAACAGCGACGGAACCATTGTGCTGAAGGGCTATACCGGTGAGGACGGTTATCTGCCCGCGTTCCCCGCGGTGCCCGGTTCCTATACCTACCGGGAAGTCCTGGCTCCGGAGGGCTATGAGCTGTCTGTGACAGAGCTGTCCTTCTCCATCAGCCAGGACGGCAAGATCGTCGGAAAGACGGCGGTCGCGGATGACTATACCCGGTTCAGCATCCGGAAGGAGGACGAAAAGCATCGTCCTCTCGCCGGCGTAGAGTTCGGCCTCTTCAGGCAGGACGGTACCCTGCAGGCGAAAGCCGTCACCGGTGAGGATGGCCTGGCTGTCTTTGAAAAGATTCCGTATGGCCAGTATGAGATCCGGGAAACCAAAGCGCTGCCCGGCTATCTGCTGAACGCTACGGTGGTGCCCATCACGGTGGACGGCACCTTCGTCAATCCGAAGAAGCCTGTGGCCACGCTGGTGAACGTCCAGTCCGTGATCCTGATCCGGAAAACCGACCAGAACGGCACACCCCTGCAGGGCGCGGAGTTCGGGCTGTATGACAGCAAAGGCCGGCTGGTCATGACCGCTGTCTCTGACGCGCAAGGCCTGGCCCGCTTCATCGGCGCTGACTATGGCAAGTACACCATCCGGGAGCTTTCCGCTCCGGAAGGTTACCTGATGACCCATGAGGTGATCAGCCTGAGCATTGACGAGGGCTATGCCAACGCTGAGGAGCCCGCCGCGACGGTGGTGAACCCGGAGAAGAAGATCATGTGCATCAAGTCCGATCCCTCCGGCAAGCCCCTGCCGGGCGTGGAGTTCACGCTCTGGAACGCGACCACCATGGAAAAGGTGGAAACCGCGGTCAGCGACGCTGACGGCGTGTTTACCTTCCACCGGTTTGACTATGGCGAGTGGATCATCCGGGAAACGGCTGCCCCTGAGGGCTACAGCCGCATGGAGGACGTCCGTTTCCGTGTGGGTGACGGCTGGACAGAGCCCAAGCCGATTCTGTGCGTGAACATTCCCGACCACTACGAGTTCATCAAGACGGACAGCTCTGGTCAGCCCCTGGCCGGCGTGAAGTTCCGTCTGGAGGACGAGAGCGGCAAGGAGCTGGGCACCGCGGAGTCCGACAAGGACGGCATTGTCCGCTTCACCAGCCTGAAGCCCGGCACCTATGTGATCCGGGAAACGGAGACCCTGGAAGGCTTTACCGTGACCGGAGAGGTCATCAGGGTCAAGCTGGACGCGTACTACGCCGTTCCGGAACAGATGCGGAGGCTGGTCAACTACACCACGATCCAGACTGGCGTGCACCTGGCGGTTACCGGCATCATGTGGGTGGGCCTCGCCGTGATGGTCACCAGCGGGATCGTCGGCCTGGTGCGCCGCCGTCGCCGGCGGAAGGCGTCGTGACAGCGCAGTTCCCGAAGGAACCGTTGAAAAGCGGTTTCTTCCGGACCCGGGGATGCCGGATAAGCGTCCCCGGGTCCTTTCCTTCACCGGGAGGTGATCATCACGCAGGAAGATCTTGAAAACAAATCGGTCACGCTGATCATCAATTCCAGCAAGCTGACCGCTCGGACCCTGGCCGCCGCCTTTACGAAGTTTCTCAATTATTCGAGAAACAAGATGAAGGAGCATAAGGAGCGCCAGGACGTCAAGCCTCAGGGCAAGCAGACCGTCAGGGAGCTCATTGAACAGAATCAGGGCGTGGAGAAAACCGAGCTGGCGGACAAGGCCGAGGTAAGAAGGTTTGACCGCATCGCCAAACAGTACGGCGTGGACTATGCCATCAAAAAAGGCGTCTCACCGGACGGAAAGCAGCGGTACATGCTGTTCTTCAAAGCCCGTGACCGGGCGGCTATCGATCAGGCAATGGCTGCCTACGCAGCGGAGTTCGCGAGAAAGCATCGCAGGACGCGCGCGCCCATCGAGGCCGTGGTGGATCCGCTGGGCGAGCTGAGCCCCGACAGGAGACGGCACCGGACCAGGGAGAGAGGACAGCAGCGATGAACACACAGCGGCTCAAAAAGCAGCTGATCCTGAATCTGCCCTATGTCCTGATCGGCCTCTATGCCACAAAGCTTGGCGAGGCCTGGCGGCTGGCGGAAGGCGCGGACGCCTCCCAGAAGCTGCTGCATCTGCTGGACGGCTTCTCGGCGGCCTTTCAGTCCCTGCTGCCCAGCTTCCATCCCGTTGATCTGCTGGTCGGGCTGCTGGTCGGGGGTCTGCTCCGGTTCGCTGTCTACCAGAAGGGCAAGAACGCCAAGAAGTACCGGCACAACATCGAGTACGGCTCCGCCCGCTGGGGCACGCACGCGGACATCGCGCCGTTTATCGATCCGGATCCGTGGAACAACATCATCCTGACGAAGACGGAAAGCCTGACCATGCGCAGCCGCCCCAAGGATCCCCGGAACGCCCGGAACAAGAACGTGCTGGTTGTGGGCGGTTCCGGCTCCGGCAAAACGCGGTTCTTCATCAAGCCGAACATCATGCAGTGCACGAAGACGAAAGGCACTTCCATTGTGGTGACCGACCCGAAGGGGCAGAATCTGGTAAGCTGTCCATGTGCCGGACGTTTGTAAACAGCGGCTACAGGGTTTGTAAGCGAAGGAAGGGGGTGAAAACATATGAACCAAACCAAGCGAGAAAGCGGCATTACAGCGTTATATGAGCGGCTTTCCAGAGATGATGACTCTGCCGGGGAAAGCAACTCGATTCAGAACCAGAAGAGGTATCTGGAAGACTACGCGAGGCAGCATGGTTTCACGAACATTCGGCACTATTCCGATGATGGCTACACCGGCACTAACTTCAACCGACCTGGCTTCATGCAGATGCTGGCCGATATTGATGCCGGTCTGATCAGCACCGTGATCGTCAAGGACATGAGCCGATTCGGAAGAAACTATCTGGAAGTCGGCCTTTACACTGAGATCCACTTTCCTGAGAAAGGTGTCCGATTCATCGCTATCAACAGCAATGTGGACAGCGACAACCCGACAGAGAATGAGTTTACCCCGTTCCTGAATGTGATCAACGAGTGGTATGCCAAGGATACTAGCCGGAAGATCTGTGCGATCTTCAAATCCAGAATGTCAGAAGGATTGCGGTGCAGCGGTTCGGTGCCATATGGATACATCAGGCTTCAGGGAGACAAGCAGACCCTTGTGGTTGATGATGAAGCGGCGGCGGTGGTCAGAAGAATCTTTGAACTGGCCGCTCAGGGTATGAACGCGCCGGGTATTGCCAGAATGCTGACAGAGGAAAAGATTCTGATTCCATCAGCCTATGCCGCCAAGTATCACCCGGAGGCAGTCCACAGCAGATCGTACATAGATCCATGTTTGTGGTCCCCTCATGCGATCCGCACAATCCTTGATCGGGAGGAGTATCTCGGCCATACGATTCTGGGTAAGTCAGTGCGAGTCAACTTCCGCAGTAAAAAGCGCCGACCAACCACACGGGATGAACGCCTTTTCTTCCCGGACACGCACGAGGCAATCATCGATCAGGACATCTGGGATCAGGCTCAGAAGCTGCGGAAGAGATGCACCAGGCGCAGCCCCAGCGGGACGCATACGCACATGTTATTCGGCCTGGCTTTCTGCCCAGACTGCGGCGCGAAGCTGGCTCTGATCCGCAACAAAACGAACGGAGCTTACTACAACTACTCTTTCCGATGCCGGCATTACAAAAGTATCTATCAGGAATGCACCAGCCACTCCATCTCCGCAACGGCACTGACCGAGGCTGTGAGGCTGGCACTCAAGGTTGTTGCCGCAGAAGCGCTTGAGGACGAAGAATCCTTCAGGACAAAGCTCAATCAGCAGTGGGCTGAACAGCACAGCAGTGAGCTGAACGAAAGCAAAAGAGATCTCGCTGCGGCCAGGAAACGGATTGCGGAACTCGACAATCTGATTCGCGGTCTTTATGAGGATCGGCAGCTTGGCCATATGCCGGCCAGACAGGTGGACAGACTGATTGCCCAGTATGACCAGGAGCAGGAAGATCTGGAATCGAAGATCACATCTTTGGAGACAAAGATCGAAGACACGAAGGCCGGAAGATCAGACCCTGACCGTTTCCTCAGAGCCATCCGCAAATACCGGGAATTCGACGAGCTGACCCAAGACATGGTCTTTGAACTGATCGACCGGGTCGATGTTCATCAAGCCGAGACCGATACCAAGACCGGCGAACGCATCCAGCAGATCGACATCACCTTCTCCTTCATCGGAAGCTACCAGCCCGCACCGGAAGCTATTGCCTTTGAAATCGCCCAGACCAGGGCAAGAAAGGCTGCGGAGAAAGCAGAACGGAAGCGTAACCTGGACGAGCAGTCGAAACAGAGGGAAAAAGAACGAAAAGCCCGGAGAAGGGCTGAGCTCATCGAACAGGCTGAGCACGATCCGGAAATCGCTGCGAAGCTCGAAGCGGAAAAGGAAAAGAGGCGGGCATACAACCGGGCCTACCAGCAGAAGCGGCAAGAAGAGAAAAAGCAGGAAGCCATTGCGAATGGCACATATGTTCCACCGAACCCATTCCTATCCATGAGTCAGAAAGAGCTTGCCCAGATTGCTGACAGCGATCCCGCCGCGGCCGCAGAGCTGGAAAAACGCAGAGCCTACGGGAGGGCAAAGCAGGCACAGTACCGGACAAAGACCAAAGAAAAGGCAGCTTCAGATCCTGCATTTGCAGAGGCGCTCAAAGCGAAGAATGCAGCAGCTAATGCAAGAGCAAAGGCGAAGATGGATGATCTTACGGAACGGGCCAAAACCGATCCTGAAGCAGCCAGAGATCTGGAAGAAAAGATAGAACGCCGACGCAGCTATGGCAGAGCATTTGCAGAACGACAGAAGCAGAGAGCCGCCAATGATCCTGAGTTTGCCGCTGAATATGAGGCAAAGCAGCGGGAAAAGCAGCGTAAGAATAACGAGCGGCAGAAACGGCGGCGCGCTGAGCTTCGGGCACAGGCTGAAACAGATCCCGTTGCGGCGGAGAGGCTTACTGCCGAGCGGGCAAAGCAAGTCGAAGCAACCACCAGGAGCAGGCGAAAGCTCAACCAAGCAGCCCTCACCGATCCGATAGCCGCAGCCAAACGTGAGAAGCATCTTGCTCACCGAAGAGACTACTACGCAGCGCATAAACCATCAGCACAGCAGGCAGTATGACCAAACGGCGAAAGGAGAATGGCTATGGAAACCAGTATGAACATGAATCCCCATCTTCCCCGGCACATTCACGACAATCAGAACGGACTGGATTACACGCTCCACGGTGACTACTACTTCCCGGATCTCACTGCCCCGGAAGCGGATTCCAAGCCCATCGGGAAATGGGGCCGGATGCATCGGAACTACCTGAAGGAGCACAGGCCCGGAATGTACACCCGGCTGATCCTGTCCGGCAAGCTGTATCAGACCTTGGCTGAGTTGAACGAGCAAGCCCAAGCCCGGCTGGAAGTCATCATCCGGCAGATGCAGTGCA
Organism: Clostridia bacterium; assembly: GCA_017519405.1. Taxonomy (GTDB): domain Bacteria; phylum Bacillota; class Clostridia; order Christensenellales; family Aristaeellaceae; genus RUG11272. The sequence continues at coordinate 59,693 of JAFWSH010000006.1, read as the reverse complement.
GCGAGGGCGTTGATGAGAGGATGAAGGCGCAGGACCAGATGCTGTGGGTCGGGAGAATGAACAGCATCAGGAATAGAGCGGAAGAAATCATCCTGGCTGAATTGATCTTCATCTGAGCTCAAAAAGTAAGTTCCAGACCAGACCTTTGGGAACCGATACTCCGGGTGGGCAAGATCACCGTTGCCCGCCCGGAGCAGAAACGGATAGACTCAAGACTGGAGTTTTGCACAAAGAATGGATGCAGGAGGTGCCGACTATGATCAGACGCATCATCAGACTGCCGTTGAAGCTGATTGCCATGCCCGCGGCCCTGGCACTGTTCCTGTGTCATGCGGCCTGTGCCATCGTGATCGGGATCGGTTCTATGGTCACAAACCTGGTCGCAGGGCTGTTCATTTTTGGTGCCGCCATCGAGTGGATTGCCGGTGCTCCATCGGCAATGGCGTATCAATGTCTGGGCCTGGGCCTGTTCCTTTTGGCAGCACCGCACCTTGCCAGCTGGATCATCGGCAAAGCCGCCGACCTGCTGTACAGAGTGCTGGACTTCATCACAGCCTGATTTATCACCCGGTTTAACACCCACTTTGTCACCCAGCCGCTTCTTCGGAGGCGGCTTTTCCATTCCCATAAACACAAGGAGAGATCAACATGACGAAAATGAAGAAGAACGTCACCATCAACGGCATCAACTACCGCCTCTGCGGAAGCATCTACATTCCCTACAGCCCTGAACTGCCCGAGCTTAAAGGAATTAGCGAATACGGCACCTTGCACTACCTGTACCTTCGTATGGCACATCCAGACCAGCTAAAAAGTCTGGAAAAGTCCAGGATGCTCATGCAGTATCTGAGAGGGTTTGACCGGAAGGCCAAGAGGTATCTGCGGAATCGCCGTGTCTGCGATGAACTGCCCTCACTCGATGATCCCGACTTTGAGGACGAATACCGGAAGCATGTACTTGTTGCCCGTAACACCGACAGCAATCTGATTTCCAAGTTCATTTTGCAAGGCGTACATCAGGATATTTTACTGAAGCTGCTCAATCGAAACGCCACTCCCACTGGCAGGAAGGAGACGGAAAAAACATGATGTGGAACGTGACTTTGTGCCGGCAGTTGGTATTTGAGGACGCTATCGAAGCAGAGAGCGAAGAGGAAGCCGTGGAGATCGCCATGGAGCGCAACGGATATGATGATTTGAACTGGCGCAGAAACGGCCCCACACAGGTTGTCTGTGTGGAGCCGGCGTATGATGGATCGAAACCCTTTGGGGAACTCAGTGTGGGCGTTGAAGCGCTGGTTGATTCACAAGAATGGATGGATGACGAGGAAGGCGTGGAGTGGGCGCTGGATTAACAACACTTGTTGGAGAGTGCCGCCTCTACGCCATTCAAAACTGATAAAGGAATATTTCTGTTATGCCCCGGTAATACTGCTGACAGCAGCGGCAGTTGCAGCGCTGATCAGACCATCAGCCAGCATTTTGATAACCTCAATTGTTGGCGGGAGGGTCTTCTCCTTCAGTAATTTCTTTATCTTTCCCCAACGGCTGTTGTCACGAACTTTATCAAGATAGTCATGACCTTCCCATGTAAGAGATCCTACTGCGAAGTCCTGAAGGGCATTATCGGCATACATGCCTTTATATGCTGAAATCAGTTTTGCCTCATGAAGTATTTTGCAATGATAGGCTACCGTTTCCATGTCATAGCCATCGATCTTCAAATCATAAAGGACTGTTGATTTGTACTCTTTCTCGATTTCCAGCAGGATCAGACGAACCAAATCCATATCTCTTTCCATGAATTCTTTCCTCGCTTTCTGTTTTATAGTACCACCTTTGCTTGCCCGTTCATCAGCATCGGCAGGAGCCAGTCGCGGAGATGAACTAATTCGCTTGCTTCCTGCTCGCACTTTAGCCGCGCTTTTCCTACTGGTTGCAGTAGGTATTCAAATCTTTCAGCGATACATTGTGGCGGGAGAAGAACAGGGTACCTTGTAAGCGCTTCTCTCGATACCTCTTTGAAGGTGGTGCCGACCCCCTGCCTTGCAATTCCATCCACATTTCTCTTTAGCGTATAGTAAACATACAGAGACAGAAATCCCTTATTGCAGATGATAGATTTGAATCCCTGGTTTGTACATGCGTCATTTGCGGCAATTGCAAGATATCCAATAGGAGCTCTGGAACTCATCAGAACGCTGCCTTCTGGCATGAGTACAGAAGAGCAGCTTTGTAATCCGGCTTCTGTAATATCTCTTTCACCATGAGCAATGAACATGTTTTGTCCATTGTTTGAGAGGTCATTCGGAGTAATCCAAGCTATACCGCTATCAGTATAATAACTGTCTTCTGTTGTTGAAGGGGTGGCTCCTGAAACAACCTCTCCCAGGTCACCAATTGTCCCCAACTTCCATCCCTTCGGCACCTCACGCCCCAGCTCCTGGCACCACATCATTTCCCCGCCGCTGCTGCGGTAGGGCTTGCCGTTTTCATCCGGGAAATCAAACTGCACAAACCAGTAGTCATAGAGGGTGCGGGCCATGGATTCCAGCTCAGTACAGATGCGAGTATTAAGATCGATTTTCTGATCTATGACTAATAGAACTTTAGCAATACAATCTTGAATTACCCGATCCGGTAATGCAAAGCTAAAGTTCCGCATAGTTTCGAGTGATATATGGTGTATTGTCGAACCTGTGGTCATGCTTTTTAAGTATGCTTGAAATATAGATGATTGGAGTAAGTAATAGATGTAATCAGCATTTACAGTCTCTTTAAGCTTGATATAACAAGCCCCTTTTCCCAGAATGACTTTTTCACCACGATATCGCGCTATCTTTCCGATTGTACCATCAATTGAATACAGTATTGTTCTGTCATTCAAGTCAATCCTGTATTTTACATATTCGGAATAATCAGCGCGCTTCCCATCCCCTGTGTCAATGATATATCCATTTTCGAGATTGATAGCATTCACAAAAAGGTATTCCCCTTGAGGATTAAAAACGGGGGCAGCATGGAGTCCATCGCTCAAGTCATCACATATATCTATAAGCTTGACTTTATTCATATTTCACCCGCCCCAACTGCTCCATAATCTCTGCCTCCAGCCGATGTCCATCCTCAAACATTGCCTGCAACCGGGACTGGTAGTCCTGCATTTTCTCCGCAAATTCGGCCGGGGTCAGGTTCACGTACTCAATCTTCACCTCGAAATACTGCCCGGCGGAGAAGCTGTATTTCTTTTCTTTGATCTGCTCCTCACTGACGACAACGCAGAAATCTTCGATAGGTTCTCCAGCGTTGAATGCGGTGATGATCCGTTCAATCTCCTCGTCGGAAAGGACGGTTCGCTGGTTGTCATCCACCTTGACCTTACTGCCCAGCTTACTGGCATCCATCAGGATGACGTCCCCGGTATGATCCTTATCGATGAACACCACGGAAACGTTGGTGCCGGTATTGGCAAAGATATTGCTTGGCATGCTCACAACGCCACGGAGCCAGTGATGATCCACCAGGCGCTGACGAATATTCAGCGGGATGCCGCTACCGGCAGTCAGAAAGCCTGTCGGAACTACTACCGCTGCCTTTCCGTGCTCATTCAGGGAGACGATGATGTGCTGCAGGAACATCTGGTAGACAGCCATGCTGTCCAGCTTCTTGTTGGGGATATTTGGAACCCCGGCGAAGAAGCGGGCTTTGTAGGCTTCACCAGCCAGCTGATCCCGGGTTTTGCTGAAGTCCATATTAAAGGGCGGATTGCTGACGATGAAATCGAAGGTGGCGATGCCATCGCCCCGGGCGTTCAGGTGCCGGGGGCTCACAAGAGTATCGTCATGAATTACATTGGGCAGGGAGTGCACCAGGCTGTTCAGGATCAGGTTCAGGCGCAGGAATTCATTGGATTTCTGGCTGATATCCTGGGTATAGATGGTGCACTTGTTCTCGCCGATGGCATGAGCGGTGGCCAGCACCAGCGTGCCGGATCCTGCTGCGGGGTCATACACGGACACATCCTGCACTGGTTCTCGCACAAGGATGCGGGCCAGAATCGTGGCGATGGCATGGGGCGTGTAGTACTCAGCGTATTTACCGCTGTCCTTGTTGTAATCCTTCACCAGGTACTCGAAGATGTCAGCGAAGAAATCATACTTCTGGTCGAACACAGCGGAGAAAGAATCCGACACCAGCTGTCCGATCAGCGCACGACAGAAGGGCGCTTTCTTTTCTTCCTCAATCACATACTGAGAGAGGCCGCCGAAGAGACGGATGCGTGAGGATGTGCCTGCCGACACCGAAAAGACCTCAAGATTCTGATCGGAGATGTCCTTCAGAGTCGTGTCGAACAGCTCATGGAAGCGCTCCTCATTCTGTCGATTGTACAGAGCAGAGATGAGTTGATTCCGCTGCAGACGGGCGGTGTCGGGAGCCAGCTGATAGAGGATCAGCGTGAAGTCGTCTTCGCTGAGTGTAGCAAGATACTCCTCTACCTGTGCGTCGGTACACCCCTGCAGGGCTGGAACCACCTTCCGTACCTGCCAGAGGAACTTGTCGTTCAGAAATTTGTAGAGGAAAACCTCGGTTATGATCTTGTATTCGCTGGCGGCATTGCCCAGGCCGAAATTGGCGCATATGGTCTTCAGACCATCAATCATGGCCTTGGTTTGCCGGGTAATCTCAATCGTATCCATCAGCTGGCCCATGTCCTTTCACGGAAGTATTCCCGGGAGATTGTTTGTCCCACAAACTGCACCTGCGGCAGGGTGAAGGGCAGATGGCTGGAACGTAGAGCGTCAATGATCTGAGGCATCAGCGCCTGAGTGAAATAAGCTTCGTTCCGAAGAATGCCGCTGTTCATCATCACACTCTCATCTGTTGAGTGCTTCAAGCGCATCAGCACCTGATGGATCTGCACATCGCTCCCGATAGGCGGCGGATTGGCCCGCAGGCGCTTATGGATGCGCATAAAGCGTGGATCGTTCTCGTAACGCTGGGTCAGCATTGCATCCCGACGGTTGAGCTCCGCAGCTTGTGTCCGGATGCGATCCAGGGCGGCCATATCCTCCCGCATCTCCTCGGCGGTCAGTTCCTCGATCTTTTTCTTCTGCAGCAGCCGTTGCAGCTCTTCCAGCAGTGTGACATACTCCGGATCGTCCGGGTCGTGATTGCTGTGCATCGTCTGTCGGGTACGCTCCAGCATCTCCCGGTAACTGTCCGCGATGACCATTTCATCCTTGGAGATCCGCTTGAATACAAATTGGATCTGATCCATGGCGATGTTCAGCACAGACTGCATATCAACGGCTTGATCCAGCGTTTCGCGCTGATTCAGCAATTTGATCCGATTAGTGACCTCGGTCAGCATGGCGGAAGCGTTGCTCACGGTGAACGATGAGGCAAGGGCATCATAGCCATACAGCCGGGCAACATTCGCCATTTCTCGATACTGGGTCAGAGCTTTTTGCAGTTGAAGCAATTCCGGTTTGCCCACATTGTCAGAGATCTGCTGCGTGAAGACAGAGATGTTGACCCGGTCATAGAGGAACAGTACGTCCTCAATAGCCGTCAGAGCGGTCCTGATTTCATCTTCGGTCATGAAGATGCTGTCATACTCGGAAAAAGCATCACCCAGCTCCGTTTGCAGCTCCCGCATGTATTCCTGGTTGGTCTTGTCGAACTCTTTCCGGATGTCGGCAAAGTCAATCACGGTGCCGAAACGATGCTGTCCATAGGGTCGATTAACACGGGTAAGCGCCTGCAGCAGGTTGTGATCCTTGATCACTCTGCCTACGTACAGCCGCTTGAGCCGAGGTGCGTCAAAGCCCGTCAGTAGCATGTTGAAGACAATCAGAATATCGATAGCGCCCTTCTTGAAGTCGATACGCTCCTGCTTTCTGGTTTCGATGTCATCCTCATCGTGCAGGATCAGCGCGACCTTCAGATCCGGCAGATCCTTCATCTGCCGGAAGACCTCCCGGGCCTGCTTGGAGGAATCGCAGATGATCATTCCGCCGATGGAGGGATCGTGAAGCCTGACGCGGGCTTGTGTGAAATCCTCCACGATATACTGCACCAACGGCTGAACATACTTCTCATGGGCATAGAGGTCTTCCCGTTGAATGGAGCGCTCGAGAGTGCGGATGCTCTCCAGAACGCCTTGCATCTGCACACGGTATTCGGTGCGAATACCCTCCCGCATCAACCGCAGGGTATAGCCATCCTTGATGGAGGCATTGTAGTAGTATTTATGAATGTAGGGTCCAAAGACATCTTTGGTGTTATAGCCTTCACCGATCAGCGGAGTGCCGGTCAGTGCAATCCATATCGCCTGCCGGTCCGAAGCCTGCAAATAAGACAGGAATGAGCCTTTAGGATTGTAGCTGCGGTGCGCTTCATCCATGAAGTACACACGCTGTACCCGAAGGCCGTAGTCACTTGGCTGAGCTACCGCTTCATCGGAGAACTTCTGGATATTCACCACGGTTATGGAGAGACCGCCGGAGGTGCTGCTCTCCCGAACCGGTGTCAAAGCCTTTTCAAAAGCATCCTTGGAATTGACTTCGTTGACCGTCAGTCCTCTGGCGCGGAATTCATCCGCTGCCTGCTGAAGCAGATCCAACCGATCCACGATGAAGTAGAACCGGGCGATCACTCCCTGATGCTGGAAATAGTCCGACAGGTACCGGACATTGAAGTAGGCCAATGCTGTTTTACCGCTTCCCTGGGTGTGCCAGATGACACCTTTTCGGCCGCCATCAGAGATTCGCTTCTCAATGGCCTGCGTGGCGAACAACTGCGGGTAGCGCATCACATGCTTCTCTGTCTCCGTGATGCCGTTATCGTTCACCCGATCAACATAGACCAAACCATAGCGCAGCAAGAACAGCAGTCGATCCCTGCTGGCCATGGAAGAGAGAATGCGGTGCGTCGGTGTGGTAGGGCTCAGATTGGTCAGATACTCTGCATGGTGCTTGATGGCAGGGAGATGTGTGTCCAGCAGGATCTTCCGTTCCGCCGTGGGATCCAAATCCGCAATCTGCGCAAACCGGCCTTCCTGTTCCTCTCGAAAATGATTGAAGAACAGTCGCTTCTTTCCGATGGTCGCATAGAAAGCGCCGGAGAGCGGAGGCGTCTCGGAATCATCATATTCTCCATTGTTCGAGAAGATCATCAACTGGGTCATGTTGATGAACCGCCGGAACTTTGGATTACTCAGCCGGCGATCCATCCGATCCCGTTCAGCCTGGATGCCATCTACATTGTTGGGTCGTTTGACCTCGATGAACACCAGCGGCAATCCGTTGATCAGCAGCGTGATGTCAGGCCTGAATTCGTCCTGATCCCTCTTGCAGGGTAGCTCAGTGACCACATGCCAACTATTCTGATCTGGATGCTCAAAGTCAATCAGCTTCAACCCGCTGCAGCCAGCCTGAAGGAGCTTGAAAAACTCACGACCCAGATCGTCATTATCCAAGGCGTTCCGAATCTCTCGGATGATGTCAGCAGCCTTCTCCTCGCTTACGGGCTGCATGTTGATCTGTGCCAGGGAGTCGCGAAATATGGAGAGGAAGATATTGGTTTCCTCGTCATGCTCGCATTCCTGGAGCGAGAGGTAGCTATAACCAAGCCTTGTCAGATGTAGCAAGGCTGGAATTTTCACCCGCTCGTCCTCTGGACGTCCCATGTCGTCACCCCCAACTACAGATGTGCGCCCGGTGTCTATCATGTAGCGTTTATATTTGTCTCCGAGATTCTATTAGTATGCCGTCCTTCTGTGCTAATACAATCCTGTGTCCAAAGTATCTCTCAGCTTCCTCTGAGTGATCTACAACGACAATCGTTTTACCTTTCGCTCGAATGCGATCAAAGAAAGAAGCGACAAGATATATTTCAGATGGACTTAACCCTTTGAACGGTTCATCAATGCCGAGAACCTTCGCTGTTGATTTGGCAGCCTTCATGATCTTGATGCGGATATTTTCTCCACCTGAAAGAGTGGAAGTAGGTTGCCCAATCTTCAAGTGCCCCAGGAGGATTGAAGATGCTTCTTCGAAGGTAGTACTGATCTTGGAGTCGAGCTTTCTAAAGTACTGAATACCTTCATCAATGGTCATGTTCCATATATCAAATATGGTTTTGCCATCAATCTTATATTTCTTCAGAACTTTGTTGAATCCTGTTCCTTCACACTCTTCGCAAGGCAGTATTGATTTTGTCCTGGCATCGTATCCGTACTCTATGTAGCCGGCGCCACCACAAACCGGGCAAGCTCCATCGCAGCCGGATTGGTTGGAGAACCAACGCCGGTCTTTCCCAGTTTTCTTCGCAAATAGATCCTGGATTCTTCCAAACAGATCCAGAGCTGTAATAACACTGGAAGTTTTGTTTCCCATCATTGGTTTCTGGTTTATATACAAGTACTCATCAAAAACCTGCGGGAAATACTCACGAAGCAGTGTTGATTTTCCGACCCCGGAAGGCCCGGTGATCATATTCATAGCAGACTGCATGATCGCGATTCTGGTGCCTTGATATTGATAGACAGGACTTGATACCTCTATTGGTAGCATAGCATCAGTCTTGAACACACTCAAAGAGCGCGATTGACTCTCTTGCTGGATATATTGAGCAGCATCAATCATCTGTCCGCCCTTTGAACCGCCACCTGGGCCAAGAGCATAGATTCTGCGGGCTTTGCTGACAAACACGTCGCTATGATCGACCACAAGAACAGTATGACGGTCACAGAGAGCTATGATGTTTTCATAGATTGCTTTCTTCTCGCGTCCCGACAACCCTGCCAGAGGTTCATCCAGGACAACCAGCATATCAGAAAGCTGCGCATTAAAAACCTGCACCATTCTCAGGCGCTGCAATTCTCCACCAGACAAAGTCGGTATTGCGCGATGGAAGAACAGATGCCCCAGATTTAGATCAATAGCCTTTTTCAGAAAGGAGTGGAGACTATTGAAAGCAAAAGAGATACGAACATCCTTTACCTTTTTCTTTGATTCCTCTACGAAATTGATGAGTTCCGCAAAGGGCATAGTCATAAAGTCGCCAATTGACAGACCGTTAAACAGGTACTGCCGTTGTTCAGCTCCGTACTTCTGACCTCCACAACATGGGCAAGTCCTCTCGCTATAAAACCTGCTCGCGGTACTGTAATCTGGCATCATCGCTTTCCCAGTCATGATGCCATAATAGCAGGATGTACGTTGTGAGGTTCCGTTGGTTCGCTTGTAGAGGAACTTGTACTTAGTCTTCCCTTCACCATAGAGAAGCAGATGCTTTTCTTTTTCCGACAGCTGCCGGAATGTTTTTGACGGGTCAATTCCTACATCGTGGCAGTAAGCGACAAGAATCTGGCGGTAGAAATCTTTGAATTTATTCCAGCATCGGAAAGGATTCTGTGAGATCGGAAGGCTGTAATCGATAATCCTGTTTTCGTCAATAACGCTGATAAAACCAAGTCCATGACAGTTTTCGCACAGATTAGCAGCTCGGTTTAATGTGAAGTGCTCCTCTGGGATACCTGTCATGGACGCAAAAATGAAAGCGATACTCCGGTTAAGACCGAAATACGTTCCAATGGTTGAGTGCATATTATTGTTGCTGTTAGATTGTCTGATCGGCACCGCAACAACCATATTGTGATACCCCTTAACCTTGTAAGAGGGTTCAGCAACATCGTCAGCAAACATGGCCATATATTCATGCTGACCAATCTGTGCAATTGTATCGTATGCTAAAGATGACTTTCCACTACCGGATGGCCCGATAATCAGGTTAAGAGCTCTTTTTTCAAGCTCAACATCAAGGCCTCTAAGATTGTTGGTTTCGATTCCTTCAACCCGAATGACATCAGCCATTTTTACCCCTGCTTTCGCATATGATGCGATATAGATCACGGATGAAGAAATCCAGCGTCTTCTTGGCATGCACGCAGAATCGCTCGTCAACGGAATGAATCGTGTTGCCGGGCTTTAGGTGCATCGCATTGATCGGGCAGCCTCCGCCGCAGATTCCAAGGGCCGGGCAGTCGAGACAACAATCTTTGTTCAGCGGTGTAAGCTGCGACCACTCGATAAACGTTGGATCCTTTGTGGCATCAAATGATTGATCGTAAATCGAAGTGACAAAGTATTTTTTATCGTACAGGCATCCATGACAGATGCCGACCTGGCCGTTAGGTGCCACAACGATCTGTCCGCCCGCTGTTGCGGCACAGTCAGAATAATAGACCTGCGCCTTGGAGAAAGAGTCGAGTTTCCGCATCATACGGTCTTCGTATATGCCTTTTTTCCGAAGCTCTACAAACTCATCAATGATGAATTGAGCTGCTGCTTCATTGTAGCTTTCCGGAAGAACGAATGTATCACTCGACATCAAGATGTTAAACCCAAAGGACTTGACACCGTAATTGTCTACAAGATTCAGAATATTCACGGTGTCTTTGATTGTTTCCTCACTCAGTGTCACAGAGAGTGCGACGTCTACGCCCAAGCGTTTGCAAAGGTCTAGAGTCTTAAGCACACGGGCAAAGACGGGGTTTCCACCGAGATCAACACGCATATTGTTCGCGGCATCGGTAAAACCATCGCAAGAGATAGCAATTGAGACGCCGAGCTCCTTGAGCTTCAGAATGCGTTCTTCAGTCAGCAATAATCCGTTCGTGACCATGGACATCTCGACATTCTTAACGCACTTCTCAACACTCCTGAGTGCATTGAGTCTTTCAGCAATGTGAACAAGTACCGGAAAATTGACCATTGGCTCGCCGCCATAGAAAATCACGACCGGATTTGCGTCTTCAAAATCCAGATCAGAAAGTTTCATCTGCCTGATGAAAAAATCAATTGCCTGATCTGCTGTCTCAGCACTCATATCCTCAAGCAAGAACTGCCGCCGTTTTTCTTCATCGTTGTTTCCGAGGAAGCAGTATTTGCAGGCCAGATTGCACTGCTCACTTAGAATCATGTAGCAGACACTAATAGCGGGGACAGGTGCTCTGGAGCGGATAAACCTGAGCACCTTATCATCTTCATCATCCGTTTTGGTAAGCACCTTGCATTTTATCAGTTCAGCGACTTCGTTGGTCAGATTCTCCGGTGCATTTTCGGGTGTAGAGCAAAGAGGACTTGCAAGCCACACCTGCAAGTCCTCATAAGCCTTTCTCGTCAAATACACAGGTTTCATCCTCAGCGAGTGATAAAGGGCTATCGCATCACCGAGGTCATACTCATGTGCAAAGCGAGAAAGCTTTACCATTCGATATCCTCCTTCTCAGGAGCCCGCTTGCACCTGGAGCAGGAGCAGGCGCAAGTGCAGGAGTTGCACTTCACACAGGCGCACTTTGCCATGGAGATGTTGCTCATATCAGAGATGTTGCCGAACATCTGGGCATACTCGTTCGTGGTTGCACTCATGTTACAGAACCTCCCATTCTTCGTCCGTAACCTCAGGGCGATTGTCAGTGTACTTGCACTTAGAGCTGCAGCTGCACTTACAGCCAGTGCACTGAGACATGCACTTCTCGCGGGGACCAGCCATCATTGTGGGGGTAATGTTGCCGTAAAGCGCATTGTACGCATCTCCAGAATAAGAGACCATGTACTGCACCTCCTTCTATAGGTTGATGCCAGTATACATGTAAACTATAACATTGTCAATAATGTATTTTTTGCTTTCGTTCTATTCGACGTTATTGTTTTTCTTCCTCAAGGGCGTTTAATACAACATATAGTATGCGCCATTAAATTGATGCCTATATATTGATAATGGTGGAAAATGCGATTCTGGAAGGAACTGCATTTCAAAGTAGCTCAAATCCCTTATGTATCAAGGGCTTTTTGGCAATTAACGAATAGAACGAATAGGTGCAATTAGTTTGGCGAGATTTCAGCCAAATGAAACAAGTTATCGAAATAGGAGGTTCCCATGTCCTATCGTCTCACCAAGCACGAAAAAGAGACCGTCCTGCTCTACAACCAGAGCCGCGATCCCGTAACCATCTGCACATACGACCCTGGCCTGCGCAGACGCCTGCGGGAGTTTGCCACCCGATACCCGGAAGTGTGCCGGCGCGTTGACAAGCAGAAGTATCCGGACTATGCCGAGTACGAGATTCAGAAGGATCGTGTGTCCATCCGGCTTCTCCCGCCCATGAGCGAGGAAAAACGGAGTGCGGCCAGCGAGAAAGCGAAAGCAGCAGGACTCGGCATCAGAACCAACACTTGAACGGCCATCAAAGCAGAGGGCATCGACTGATCAAAACAGCCGGTGCCTTTTCCTTTGCTGGCCAGCAAAAGTATCAATGAGGAAGGAGGATTCCGATGAGCAAACAGTTGGATAAGCTGAAAGCTTCGATGCAGCGCATTGAGGCACAAAAGGCAGAACTGGATCAAAAGATCAAAGTTCAGGCACGGAAGGATCGCAACCACAGTATCTATCAGCGTGGCGGCGAACTGACCATGCACCTGGGCGACAAGGCTGAAGTCTTCACCGACGAAGACATCAAGCTTTTCCTGAACCATGTGTTCAGCTTCTCCGGCATTCAGAAGCTGCTGACCCAGATGCGGGAAATCCGCTCCGGCGAGAACAGGATCACCATGGAGCAGCTGTTTGAGAATGCCCGGACCACGCCGCAGACCGCCCCGCAGGCCACCCGGACGGAGGAACGGTTTTCGGCAACAAGCTGATCCCTCAACTTGTTGAGGGCGCACTTATGTGTTCCTTCGGAACACAGTGCGCTCTCCGAGGGCCCCTGCGGGGAGCTCGATGCCAGTCGGCGCTGCCTTTGTGGCATCACAGGGGCAAGCCCCTGCGCTGACTGGCGTCAGCTACCCCTTTACAGCGCATAGCGCTGAGAAACGGAGGTGAGAACGAAATTCCCTGTCCCACGTTTTCCATATCGTATATAGGCCGCAAAGATCAGTCCGTCATGGCTACTGCAGCTTATAACGCCGGAGAGAAAATGTACTCCGAGCGCGATCATGAATGGAAGCATCCACACAGCAGCCCGGAGCGTGTCGTTTATCGGGAAGTCATGCTGCCAGACAACGCTCCCCGGGAATACGCTGACAGCCAGGCACTCTGGAATGCGGTGGATGCCGCTGAGAAAAGAAAGGATGCTCAGACGGCCCGACGGATGCTCATTGTTCTCCCGAAGGAACTGACGTATGAGCAGAACCTGGCGCTGATTCGGGACTACTGCCAGCAGGAGTTTGTCAGCAAAGGCATGATCTGTGATCTGTACTATCACGACGAAGGCGACGGCAACCCCCATGTTCATCTTCTGCTGACTCTCCGGGCTATGGACGAGCATGGCAAGTGGCTCGATAAGACCCGGACGGAATACGTGCTGGATGAACGAGGCAACCGTGTCAAGGGCAAGAATGGGAAATGGAAACGCCGCAACGTCAACACTGTAGACTGGAACGATCACAAGTACGCCGAGATCTGGCGACATGACTGGGAAGTGATGCAGAACGCTGCCCTTGAAGCTGCTGGCAGGCCGGAGCGAATCGACATGCGCTCTTTGGAGCGACAAGGCATTGAAGACCGTCTGCCTCAACGGCATCTCGGCCCCGCCGCAGCCGCCATGGAGCGGAAAGGCACCGTCACGGAGATGGGCGAAAAGAATCGTGAGATTCTCAGCATCAATCGACTTCTCGGTTCTCTGAAACGGGCAGCGAAGAAGCTGGGCGATAAGATCGCGGAACTGATGGCAGCAATCCACCACCAGGAAGTGCTGGAGAATCCGCAGACTCATTCCCTGACCGATGTGATCCTCAGCTACCGGGCCATGCGCGAAGCAGGCCGGGAGAGCTGGGGTAAATACGCACGTGAAAAGGCTGGCATCAGAGATCTGCAGGATATGTCCAAGATGATCATTCTGATGAAAGAGACCGGCATTACTACAGTGGAAGATCTGGCGCTTCGACTGTCCAACACCAGGGTTCAGCTTGAACTGATGCAGGGCGATGTCCGCAGCAACAATCAAGTGATTCGTGATATCGATGACTTCTTTACAGCGATCGAGGATTACAGAGAGCTTGCTCCTCTCCAGGATCAGTTGGACAGGATTCATTTCAAAGGCCGGCGCGAAGCCTTCCAGGCCGAACACGCCGATGAACTGAAGCGGCTCCGCAAGGCAACCTACCTTCGCGAGAAACTCTCGAAGAAGCTGGGTGTTTCCCTTCCCCTGGACAAGGCCGGCGTGAAGAAGCTGAAAGCACAGCGGCAAGAGCTGACAGAACAGAACGAATCACTTCGTCCCAAATTGGGACAGATTCATGCAGAGCTGGATCAGCTGAGCAAGCTCCGCTACTGGACGCGCAAGGCGATCCCGGATGCGCTGCCGGAGCGGGAAGACTTTTCAGAGCAGATGGAAGTACGGGAAAACCGGCGTGAGCTGGAACAGGTTATGAATGCTGCCATTGATGCGGTGACGCAGGAAGATGATGAGCAGCAGCCTGTGGCGAAAAGCCCCGTGCTGGAGAAAAAGTACGATCAGGAGCGACAATAAAATCTCCCCGGCTGGGCTGTGAAAGGCTCTGCCGGGGAGTAAGACAAAGAGGTGATTCCAATGGACAAGGAAAAGAAAGAAGTGACTGAGCTGAAAACAGCAATGACCATCAGATATGGCAAGACGATCTACAAGGTCATCTTTCGCTTTGCGGAGAAGGGCAAAGCGACCATGAACGACAAGGTTTTGAAGCTGATTCGCTCAAATTCTCTTTGTGAACCAACATCGTAAAGGTTTTTTTTAAATTTCCTGAAAAAAACAGCGTAAAAGTACTTGACCCAAAGGGACCCTGATCGTTGAAACCGGCAAGCTTCTGGTCGCCGCCGGATATGACGTGCGCGCCTTCAATACGATCAATTTCGGCAAGTCGATGCACTACAATCCTTTCGCCTACATTCACAGTGAAAAGGACATCCTGAAGCTGGTCACGGTCCTGATCTCCAATACCAAGGGTGAAGGCAAGGCCGGCGAGGATTTCTGGGTGAAGGCGGAAACGTTGCTCTACATCGCGCTGATTGGGTACATTCATTATGAATTGCCCCCGGAGCGTCAGAACTTCTCTGAGCTGATCGATATGCTGAACAAGATGGAGGTCCGGGAGGACGATGAGGACTTCCGGAATGAGGTGGATCTGGCCTTTGAAAAGCTTGCCAGGGAGAAACCGGGGCACTTTGCCGTCAGGCAGTACGCGAAGTATCGGATGGCTGCCGGCAAGACGGCCAAGAGCATACTCGTCAGCTGCGGCGCGCGCCTGGCGGTCTTCGATATTCAGGAGCTGCGGGACATCACCGCCTATGATGAGCTGCACCTGGACACCATCGGTGACCAGCGGACAGCCCTGTTCCTGATCATGTCCGACACGGACGCCAGCTTCAATTTCCTGATCAGCATGGCCTACAGTCAGATGTTCAACCTGCTCTGCGAGAAGGCGGATGATGTCTACGGCGGCAGGCTCCCGGTGCATGTGCGGTGCCTGATCGATGAGTTTGCCAATATCGGACAGATTCCGAACTTTGAAAAGCTCATCGCCACCATCCGCAGCCGGGAGATCTCCGCGTGCATCGTCTTGCAGGCCCAGTCCCAGCTGAAAGCCATCTACAAGGACAACGCGGATACCATTGTGGGCAACTGCGATACGCTGCTGTTCCTGGGCGGAAAGGAAAAGACCACCCTGAAGGAGATGGAAGAACTGCTGGGCAAGGAAACCATCGACACCTTCAATACCGGTGAAAGCCGGGGCCGGGAAATCTCCCACAGCTTGAACTACCAGAAGCTCGGCAAGAGCCTGATGTCCATGGATGAGCTGGCTGTGATGGACGGCGGGAAGTGCATTCTGCAGCTGCGCGGCGTTCGGCCCTTCCTGTCGGACAAGTATGACATCACGGCACACCCCAACTACCGGTATCTGTCAGATTCCGATCCAAAGAACGCCTTCCACATCGAAAGCTATCTGCACCGGCAGATGAAACTACGCCTGGAGGAAGAAAGCCAGGTCTGGGAGATGGATGTAACAGAAGAGGATGAAGAGGCGCTTCTGGAGGATATGACGGACGATACGCTGCTGACAGACGGGTATGACAACCTGCTCTGATGGTCCTGCCAACAACTGAATAACCAGATAATACGCCTGTCGTGGCAGTGAAGAGCGCTGCCAGTCCGAACAGGCATTCATTCCACCTGGGCTGCCGGAAACGGCGGCCCTTTCACGTACAAGGAGGTATGTGTATGGCTTTTTTCTCCTCTGCCGTCACTGTGCTGCAGACGCTTGTGATTGCCATCGGTGCCGGTCTCGGCATCTGGGGCGTCATCAATCTGCTGGAAGGTTACGGCAACGATAACCCCGGTGCCAAGTCCCAGGGTATCAAGCAGCTGATGGCCGGCGGCGGTGTCGCCCTGATCGGCACCACCCTCGTTCCTCTGCTGAGCGGTCTCTTCGGCTGATGCCTCTCGCAGCACCAACCGCCCTCTCCCGCAGCCCGCGGGAGGGGGCTTTTAGGAGGGATGCCCTTTGAACTTCATATGGGACAAGATCACAGAATGGCTGAAAGGGCTCCTGGTCGGCGGCATTGTCAGCAACCTTTCCGGGCTGTTTGACAGCATCAATACCCGTGTGGCCGATGTGGCTTCCACTGTGGGCAAGACGCCCCAGGCGTGGAACGGCAGCATCTTCAGCATGATCCGGACCCTTTCGGAAAACGTGGTGGTGCCTATTGCGGGCATTATCCTGACCTTCGTCATGTGCATGGAGCTTATCCAGCTCCTGATCGACCGCAACAACATGCACGAGTTTGAGACGTTCATTTTCTTCAAATGGATCATCAAGACTTTTGCGGCTGTGCTCATCGTCACCAACACCTGGAACATCGTGATGGCCGTATTTGACGTCGCGCAGCATGTGGTCAGTCAGGCGGCGGGCGTGATCATCGGAGAGACCGCGCTGGATGTGTCAACGATCCTGGGAGACATGGAAGCCCGGCTCATGGAGATGGACATCGGCCCGCTGTTCGGATTGTGGTTCCAGTCTTCCCTCATGGGCATTATCGCGTGGGTTCTCAGCATCTGCATCTTCATCATCGTTTATGGACGCATGATCGAGATCTACATGGTGACCTCCGTTGCCCCGATCCCCATGGCGACCATGGTGAACCGGGAATGGGGCCAGATGGGACAGAACTACCTGCGTTCCCTGTTCGCGCTGGGATTCCAGGCTTTCCTGATCATGGTCTGTGTCGGCATCTACGCGGTACTGGTGCAGGGCATCAGCGTGGGCAGCGATGTGAGTGCGGCGCTTTGGACATGCATTGGCTACACGGTGCTGTTGTGTTTCACGCTGTTCAAGTCCAGCAGTGTGGCGAAGTCCATCTTTAACGCCCATTAAGCCTGAGGAGCAAACGATGAGCAATATGAAAATAGCGACCAGTATCGCTTCCGTCTTCGGGAAGCCGCCGGAGCCGAAGGGCAGGCAGAAGCAGCGTGGACGGCTGCGGAAGCGCAAGCCCAAGCGGCAAGGCAGCCGGGATCAGCGGGGCAAGATCCTGCCGGAGAGGCAGCGCAACTGCTGCTGGCGGAATCAGCCCCGACGTGGGAAGGAGGGATAAGAAATGGCCTATGTGCCGGTACCCAAGGACCTTACAAGGGTTAAATCCAAGTTTCTCTTCAATCTGACCAAGCGCCAGGTCATCTGCTTCGGCCTGGGCGCGCTGGTGGGTGTGCCTCTGTTCTTCCTGACCAAGAACGTCATCGGCGTCAGCATGGCGGCAGCGCTCATGATCGTCGTGATGCTGCCGTTTTTCATGTTCGCCATGTTTGAGCGGCATGGACAGCCCCTGGAGGTTCTCCTGAAGCACTACGTCCAGGCCCGCTTCGTCCGGCCCCGGACGCGGGTGTACGAGACGGACAACTTTTACGCAACGGTGGAGCAGAACATCCGTAACCGACAGGAGGTAAATAAGATCCTTCATGGCAAAGACAAATGAGAGGGGCCGGGAAAAGGCGGAGGGCAGGAAGCTCCGCCTTACCCGGTCAGAGAAAAAGCAGCTGCAGGAGCTCATGGCCCGGAATCAGCGGCAGACGAAGAAGGGCCCGCGCACTGCCCAGGCAACCATTCCGTATCAGCGGATGTGGCCGGATGGCATCTGCCGGGTCACGGACAGCTACTATACCAAGACCATTCAGTTCCAGGATATCAATTACCAGCTGGCCCAGAACGATGACAAGACCTCGATCTTTGAGGGCTGGTGTGATTTCCTGAACTATTTCGATTCCAGCATTCACCTGCAGTTTTCCTTCCTGAACCTGACAGCCAGTCCGGAAACCTTCGAGCAGAGCATTGTGATTCCTGACCGGGATGATGGCTTCAACGATGTCCGGCACGAGTACGCCGAAATGCTGCAGAGCCAGCTGGCCAAGGGCAACAACGGCCTGACGAAGACCAAGTTCATCACCTTCGGCATTGACGCGGAGAATTACAAGGCAGCCAAGCCACGGCTGGAGCGCATTGAGATTGATCTTCTGAACAACTTCAAGCGGCTGGGTGTGGCGGCAAGCCCGCTGGATGGACGGGAACGCCTGAAGCTCATGCATGGCATGTTTCACATGGACACCCAGGCCCCCTTCCAGTTCGACTGGAAATGGCTGGCCCCGACGGGACTGTCCACCAAAGACTTCATCGCGCCGGCCTCCTTCGATTTCCGGCAGAAGAACACTTTCGGCATGGGCAGCAAGCAGGGTGAAGTCAGCTTCTTCTCGATTCTGGCTGCCGACCTGAACGACCGGTGTCTGGCGGATTTCCTGGCGATGGAATCCAGCCTGATCGTTTCGCTGCATATCCAGGCGATCGACCAGGTGGCGGCTATCAAGGATGTGAAGCGGAAGATCACCGACCTGGACAAGATGAAGATTGAGGAACAGAAAAAGGCAGTCCGTGCCGGCTACGATATGGACATCATCCCCAGTGATCTGGCCACCTACGGCGGCGAAGCCAAGAAGCTGCTGGAAGATCTGCAGAGTCGGAATGAGCGCATGTTCCTCATCACCTTCCTGGTGATGAATACGGCTGACAACAAAAAGCAGCTCAGCTTGAATGTGAAACAGGCGCAGAGTCTGGCGCAGCAGCACAACTGCCAGCTGATTCCTCTGGACTTCCAGCAGGAGGCCGGCATGGTGTCCTGCTTGCCCCTGGGGCACAACATGGTCCACATTCAGCGCGGTCTGACCACATCGTCAACCGCTATTTTTGTGCCCTTCACCACACAGGAGCTGTTCCAGACCAGCAAGGAAGCCCTGTACTGCGGCCTGAATGCCCTGTCCAACAACCTGATCATGGTGGACAGGAAATGGCTGAAGAACCCCAACGGCCTGATTCTCGGCACGCCCGGTTCCGGCAAATCCTTCGCCGCAAAGCGTGAGATTGCCAATGTGATCCTGCTGACGGACGATGACGTGATCATCTGCGACCCCGAGGGCGAGTATTACCCGCTGGTCAACATGTTCCATGGTCAGGTCATCCGGATTTCGCCCACCAGTGATTCGTACATCAATCCGATGGACATCAACCTGAACTATTCGGACGATGAGAACCCGCTGTCCTTGAAATCCGACTTCATCCTGTCGCTGTGTGAGCTGATTGTCGGCGGCCGGGATGGGCTTCAGCCGATTGAAAAGACCATTATCGACCGCGCGGTGCACATCATCTATCAGCCCTACCTGAACCATCCGTGCCCGGAGAATGTGCCGATCCTGGAGGATCTGTACAACGCCCTGCGGCAGCAGGAGGAAAAGGAAGCACAGTCCCTGGCGACAGCGCTGGAAATCTACGTGACTGGTTCACTCAATGTGTTCAATCACCGGACAAACGTGGATGTACAGAATCGTCTTGTCTGCTACGACATCAAGGAACTGGGCAAGCAGCTGAAAAAGCTGGGCATGCTGATCGTGCAGGATCAGGTCTGGGGCCGCGTCACCGAAAACCGGGCCGAAGGCAAGTCCACCCGCTACTACATGGACGAGTTCCATCTGCTCCTGAAGGAGGAGCAGACGGCTGCCTACAGCGTGGAGATCTGGAAGCGCTTCCGCAAGTGGGGCGGAATTCCCACTGGGATCACACAGAATGTGAAGGATCTGCTGGCCAGTCAGGAGATCGAGAACATCTTTGAGAACAGCGACTACATCTACATGCTCAACCAGGCCGCTGGCGACCGTGAGATTCTGGCGAAGAAGCTGGGTATTTCACCGCATCAGCTGTCGTATGTGACCCAGAGCGGCGAAGGTGAAGGACTGCTGTTCTACGGTAATGTGATCCTGCCTTTCCAGGACCGGTTCCCCAAGAATACGAAGCTCTACAGCATCATGACCACCAAGCCCACCGAGGTGCATGCCGCTGGGAGCTGAGGAGGACGCGCATGACGGTATTTCTCATCATTGCGATTCCCGCGGCCGCATTGTTTGGCCTGATGATGTGGGCCCTCTGTGCCGCGGCATCTGAAGCTGACCGGCGGGAAGAAGCGCTCTTCGAGGAATGGCAGCGGGAGCATAAGGAGGTCGATGCCTGATGGATGAGCAGCATAACAGGGGTTCTCCTCGCCTCCAGTTCTCCAAAGAGGAGCTGGAGAACGACGCGCTTTCCCGCCCCATCGCGAGAGCGGAGAAGGCAGCGGACAGGTATGATAAAGCCCGGAAGAAGCTGAAGAAGCACTACCGGCTGAGGCTGTCCCGTGAAGAGGCTGAACCGGCTCCTGCGGCTGAACCCATGCCGGAGCCTGCTGCTGGCGTGCCTGAGGGTGTTGTTCCTGGTGAGCGTACTGATCCCCAGGCCCCCGCTGTCCGGAACACCCGGCAGCGGCCAGGAGCAAAATCGAATCCGGCACAGCCTGACACCCCTGCTCCGCAAGCGGCCTCCGGCACGAAGAAGCCTGTCGCCACGACCGGCGGAAAGAGCGGCGGCAATCTAAAAACCGGTTCAGATGCCCCCGCAAGCAGGAAGGCAGTCGGGCTGAAGTTCGAGGAGACCCGGGAGAAAAAGCCTTCTCACCTGACGCACTCCGTTGAAAAGACCATCCGGACCGCGGGAGATCAGCTGCACCGGCAGGTCGCGCAAGCCAACGAGGATGACAACGCGGCGGTCGACGCTGTCCTGAAAGCCGACGACGTAAGGGAAACTGCCCTGCAGGCCGGTGAGCATGCCTATCACGCGAAGAACGTGCGGCACTACCGGCAGGCAGAGAAAGCCGAAAAGAAGCTGGATCAGGCGAACATCCGATTTCTGGAAGCCAAACGTCAGCAGGAACATCCGCAGTTCACCAGCAATCCCTATTCCCGCTGGCAGCAGAAGCGGGCGATCCGCCGGGAGTATGCCGCCGCCAAACGCGGAAAAGGCTCCGTTCACACGACAGCCAAAGCCGCTGACAAGGCGGCTGAAAAGACCAGTGAGGTCGCGGGCAAAGCGGTGGATACGGTCCGCAAGCATCCGACCATCCTGGTCATTCTGGCTTTGGGTGCCATGCTTCTTTTCCTGGTCAGTGCCCTGCAGTCCTGCAGCCCGCTGGTACAGGCCGTGCTGGAATCCATCGTGATCGGCACCTATCCGGCTGAGGAAGCGGATGTCAGGGCTGCTGAGCGTGCCTACGCGGACAAGGAAAGAGCGCTGAAGGATGAGATGGATCACTACAGCCGGTATCATCCCGGGTATGACGAGTACCATGTCGACGCGGATGAAATCTGGCATGATCCCTATGTGCTGATCGCGATCATCTCCGCGTACCATGACGGCGAACAGTGGGATATCGACTCGGCCATGCCTGTCATCAACAAGTATTTTGACCTGCAGTACCAGGTAAGGGAGACCGTAACCACCCAGACCCGTTATCGGACGGTGAACGGTGAGAGCGTTCCTTATACCTACACCATCTGCAATGTCACGCTGGAGAACAAGGATCTGTCCCATCTGCCGGTGGTCAGCATGAGTCATCACATGATGAGCATGTACGCCCTGTACATGGGCACCCACGGCAACATGGAAGGCATCTTCCGGGGCGGCCATGCCACCCCGCTCAGAGACCCGATGCTGTATGACATCCCGCAAGCCACCCTGGACGCGGATCCCACCTTCGCCCGCCTCATGGAAGAAGCCAACAAGTACGTCGGCTATCCCTATGTGTGGGGCGGCTCTGATCCGGAAACCAGCTTTGACTGTTCCGGTTTTGTCAGCTACGTCTTCACCAACAGCGGTGTGTACAACACGGGCCGCTTGGGAGCCAAAGGCCTGCGAAGCCTGTGCCGGAATGTATTGCCGGAGGATGTGCGCCCCGGGGATATCGTGTTCTTCGACGGTACTATGGGCGATGACGTGGCCGGCATCACACACTGCGGCATCTATGTTGGCAACAACATGATGATCCACTGTGGCAGCCCCATCGGCTATGCCAACCTGAACGATTCCTACTGGCGCAAACACTTCCATTCCTACGGGCGTGTCCCGTACTGACAAACGGCAGGAGTCTGAAACAGGCCCTGCCTTATTTGCGGCTGCCAGGCAGCCGGAAGGAGAAGATGACCATGATTCTGAGAAAGTATGATTTCACCATGTTCACCGCGAAGCGGTTCGTTGCTCTGCTGCTCGCCATGATCCTGATGTCTGCCCTGGTGCCCGGGATGAGCGGTTACGCCGAAGGATTTGAGGAGGAAGAAGACTGGGGCGACGCCTACGTCATCCTCGACGATCCGGAATTCTTCATGCTTGATGACGAGGATGAGTACGAGTTTCCCGTGATCAGCTCCGCAGGCAAGAGCAACGTCAAAGTAAACGGTGTGAAGTCCAAAGGCAAGCTTGTGAGGTACACCATCCCAGAGCAGCTGCTTGCGGCGGATCCGGATTTCCTCGCCCTGATGATCGAGGCGGAGAAGTATATCGGCTATCCCTACGTGTACGGCGCAGGCAGCCCGGACACGGGCTTTGACTGCTCCGGGTTCGTCTGCTGGGTGTTCAATCACTCCGGGGTTTACAAGACCAAGCGTCTTGGCGCTTCTGGGCTGTACGGTGTTTGCGAGGATATTCCGGCTGAGGAAGTGCGCCCCGGAGACCTGGTATTCTTCGAGAAAACCATGGGCAATACGAAGGGCATCACTCATGTGGGGATCTATGTGGGCAATGGCATGATGATCCATGCTGGCGACCCGGTAGGGTTTGCGGACCTGAAGAACGGGCAGTGGGCCAAGAAAATCTATGCCTATGGCCGGCTGCCCATCGACTGAGGTGGACTGAATGAACGAAAACCAGAATAACGAGAACAAGAAGAAGAGATACCCTTCGGACCGCCTGAAGCTGCACGCACTGCTGGAGAAAAAGGAGCAGGAGCTGCGGGAACTTCAGGATGAGGTGCAGGAACTGCGCGAACGGGTAAAGCAGGCGGACTTCACGGCGATCAACGCCACGGCTGCCCTGTATCATGTGACCCCTGAGATGTTTGACGAGATCATGCAGATCATGAAGGGCGAACGCGATCGGCCGGTGCCGTCTGTGCCCATGATGGAAACGGCGGCAAGTCCCCTGACCGGCGCGGAAGAAGAGATTCCCGATGAGG
This sequence comes from Clostridia bacterium, assembly GCA_017519405.1. GTDB lineage: Bacteria > Bacillota > Clostridia > Christensenellales > Aristaeellaceae > RUG11272. The sequence goes on along the minus strand of JAFWSH010000006.1, from coordinate 36,080 downwards.
AGGATGATTCCATTGACGATGAACGTGCGTAAGGTCTGGCCGTGGGTTATTCTGCTGCTGGCTTTCACGCTTCTTGCTTCTGTATACACGGTCAGCGCCGAGGGCGTTTCGCCCTACCGGATTGTGCTGACGGCACCCGGCGGCTGGACAGACGGTCAGGGCGCGGTGATCAGGGCGACGGTCAATGATCCGGACAGTATTGGCTGGCAGAAGATCGAATACCGCCTGAATCAGGGCAGCTGGTCAGACTGCGAGGATCTGTTTGATCAGAACAAGGCGGAGATCACCGTGTATGAGAACGGCACCTTTACGCTCCGCGTGACCGGCCCCAACGGTGAGATCAGCGAGGAGACCGCGGAGGTTACGACCATTGACCGGACACCGCCTGTCGTGAACGCCGGGATCAACGGCACAACGCTGCACATTGACATCCGGGACGATCTGTCCGGTGTTGCCGGCGTGCAGGTCAACAGCATGCTGTTCACCACTGTGACCGGCGGAGATCTGGATGTGGAGCTGGATCAGGAGATGAACCAGTTCGAGCGGCTGGCGGTCAGGGCTTTTGATTACGCCGGCAATTTCTCGGATCCTGTGAGCATGGACAACCCGCATTATCAGAAGCCCGCGGACCCCACGCCGGAGCCCACAGCAACGGTGAAGCCCACGAAAAAGCCGGCTCCGACAAAGGAGACCGAAGAGACAAAAGCGACGCCTGCGCCTGTAACGGTTCTGCAGCCGGATGATTCCACACTGCCTGCGGCCACCGAACGCCCGGGTCTGGGAAGTTCCCTGATCTATGTCTCCGACGAGGATATCCCCGTTGCTACCGCGGTGCCGACTGTTGCCCCTACCCCGGAGCCGATCATTGAGAAGGAATACATCACCATTGGCCCCGGCATGCCTTACCTGGCGGATGGCAATTCTCATACCCTCGATGTATTGTACTCCGCCGCGACAAACAAGCAGTTCATCACCCTGCAAAGCAAGAGCGGCAACACCTTCTACCTGGTGATCGACTACGACAAGCCCATCGATGAGGACGCGGAAATGTATGAGACGCATTTCCTGAACCTCGTGGATGAGCGGGATCTGCTGGCGCTTATGAGCGATGAGGAGAAGGAGGAGGTTCCGACCCCGACTCCGGAGATCATCTACGTGACCCCGGAGCCCACCGCCGTTCCTCAGCCGACAACTGTCTCCGTGGAAACAGAGAAGCAGGAAGGACCGGATCAGATGACGGCCATCCTGGCGCTGGCGGCGATTGTGCTGCTCGCGGGAGTCGGCGCGTTCCTCTTCTTCCGCAACAAGGGCAAGGGTAACACCCGATCCGCGGATACGGATTTTGATCTGGACGACGATGATGCCGAGGACAGCGGCGAAAGCGCCGAGTAACCGAAACACCCCGCGGGACATGCAAACCGCGGGGTGTATCCATTGAACAACGCTCCGCAAAAAGCCACCTTTTGCGGAGTTTCATCGGACAGGAGGAAAACTGTGGAACTGATCATTGCGGAAAAGCCCAGCGTGGGCAGAACAATTGCCGCCGTGCTTGGCGTGAATGAAAACGCGGACGGCTATATGCAGGGACGGGGCATGATTGTGACCTGGTGCGTGGGACACCTGGTGGAGCTGGCCATGCCGGAGGACTACAAGGCAGAGTATGCGCACTGGCGTTATCAGGATCTTCCGATCATCCCGGAAAAGTGGAAATACAACATTTCTCCGGAAAGCGCGAAGCAGTTCGGCATTGTCTCCTCCCTGATGAAGGATGAACATGTGGACGGTATCATTTGCGCCACGGACGCCGGGCGCGAGGGTGAGCTCATCTTCCGTCTGGTCTATCAGATGGCGGAATGCAGGAAGCCGGTGCGCAGGCTCTGGATTTCCTCCATGGAAGCGAGCGCGATTCAGGAGGGCTTTCACAGCCTGAAAAGCATGTCCGCCTATGACAACCTGTATCAGGCTGCCCTCTGCCGGGCGCAGGCAGATTGGCTGATCGGCATGAACGCCACACGCCTGTACTCGCTGCTCTATGGCTCCACCCTGCATATCGGGCGGGTCATGACGCCGACGCTGGCCATGCTGACCGAGCGGGAAGACAGCATCGCGAACTTCAGGCCGGAAACCTTCTATACCGTCAAGCTGAATCTGGGCGACGGACAGCAGGCACACTCGAATCGGATTCAGGATCTGGCAGAGGCCCGTTCGCTGATGGAATCCTGCAACCAGTCAAATGCCATCGTCAAGCGTGTGGAGCGCAGACAGAAAACGGAGAACCCGCCCTTACTCTATGACCTCACCACTCTGCAGCGGGACGCAAACCGTGTCTTCGGTTTCACCGCTCAGCAGACACTGGAGTATGCACAGTCACTCTATGAAAAGCGGCTCCTGACTTATCCGCGCACTGACAGCCGGTTCCTGACGCACAACGCGGAGTCCGGACTGCAGGAGCTGGCCTCCCGCGTCAACGGCACGCTGCCGTACACAAGCGGCAGCGAGTTCACCGCGGAAGCTGGGCGTGTGATCAACGACAGCAAGGTGACGGATCATCATGCCATCATTCCGACAGAATCCATGCCGAACCAGGCAGCGGCGATTTCCGCTCTGCCTTCCTGTGTGGCGGATCTGCTGAACCTTGTCTGTGTGCGGCTGCTTTGCGCACTCTCCCAGCCCCGTGTGCTGGAAGAGACCACCTATACCGTGGAGTGCGCCGGAAGAGAGTTCCGCCTGAAAGGCAGGAAGACGATTCAGCCGGGATGGTATCAGGTCTGGCAGGCATTCCGGGACAGCATCGGCAGCCGCGTTCCGCGTGACAAGGAAGAGGATGAAACCAGGGACACCGAACTTCCTGACTGGAAGGAAGGCGATGAGCTTCCGCTGCCCCGGGCCGAACTGGCGGAGGGCAAGACCACGCCGCCTGCCCATCATACAGAGGACACGATCCTGCACGCCATGGAAACCGCCGGCGCGGAAGATATGCCGGACGACGCTGAGCACAAGGGCATCGGCACTCCGGCTACCCGGGCAGCGATCCTGGAAAAGCTCCTGGAAACAAAGCTGGTAGAGCGCACCGGCGACCGGCGAAAGCGCGTGCTGATCCCGACAGCCAAGGGCAAAGCATTGACAGCTGTGCTGCCTGCGCGGCTCTGTTCAGCCCAGCTGACGGCTGATTGGGAACAGCGGCTGAAGCGAATCGAGAACGGCGAAGAAAAGCCGGAGGACTTCATGCGGGACATTCGCGCCTGGGTTCAGGAGCTGACAAAGGATACCACCCGCGCGGAGAACGCGGATGCGCTCTTTGCACCCATGCGGCAGAAAATCTGTGCCTGTCCCAGGTGTGGTGCGGCGATCACGGATCATGCCAAAGGCTTTATGTGCGAAAACCGGATCTGCGGTTTTGTGCTCTGGAAAACAGGCGGCATCCTCACCGGCGCAGAACACCCGCTCACAGCCAGCGATGTGAAAGCGCTGGTGGAAAAGGGCTCGGTGTTCAAGAAGGGCCTTGTTTCCGCAAAGTCCCATATCAAGTACAACGCGACGCTGCACCTGGATTACAACGAGAACGGAAAACCGTTTCTTCGCCCAACTTTCAAATGAGGAGGCTTTCCATGATAAAGAAACTTCTGTCGATGCTTTTGATCTGCCTGCTCCTGTGCCCTGCCGCGATGGCGGATACAGTGATCACCATGGACACGTCCAAGGTCCCCGCCATTCCTGGGGGAACCTTCAGTGCCGAGGTAGTCTCTTTCACAGGCAATCAGACCTATGCGGTTTACTCCGCTCCCAACAAAAAGAGCATTCGTGGTGCCAAGGGCCGCGCCCGTGTCAGTACGAACGGCTGGATTCAGGTCTTCGGATCAGAGGGCGACTGGATCCTGGTGCAGTATGACATCAAGGGAGAGCGCAACCGCATCGGATATATCTACAAGAACGCACTGCCGAAGGACACCGAGGTGCCTGAACTCAGGCTGACAAAGGCGACCGCCATCGTCAACTACAATGTTGAGGTCACAGACGATCCCCTGGGCAGTAAGGCGCTTCTGGTCAAACTGGCTGAGAACACGAAGGTTACGTGTCTCGGCACCATGGGCACCTGGACCTACATTGAGTCTGAGGACAAAGGCGTTCCGTTCCGGGGCTTTGTGCCCACGGATTGCCTTTCCGGCACAGTCACAACCCTGCGGGAAGCCCGGCACGCCGTGGTCGGCAGCTGGAAGCTCTATGTGGGCAGCGCGATGGATGCCAGCCGGATTGTATTCCATGAGGACGGTACTGTGACCGGCACGTCAACCCTGAAAAGCGGACGCGAGGTGCAATGGTCCGGCACCTGGTCGATTGACTACTATGACAGCGCCCGCAACCGTTACTGGAACGATTCTGAGTTTGAGCTGACCCTGGCCCGTGGTGACTCGGTGGAACTCTACGGTCTGCGCATCTGCCGCCAGAGCGTACAGGACGGGCAGTACAAGTATGCGCTGGTGCTCTCGGATGGTGCGAAGACCAGCGGCATGGTGTTTGAGTAATCTCTTTCAGGCTGGATGCTTTCCGGGCATCCGGCCTGATGTCTTTTGGAGGTGACAGCAATGCCGGATAACAGCTATGCGATTTATCAGCTGAAGGACGGCCCGGATTATCACATGCTCCGATTTGCCAGCCTGGATGATCTGAACCGTGACGCGCTGCGCCTGCGGCGGGATGTGCACAAGATTCTTGAAACAGCGGAAGGCATCTTTTTCCCGGACAAAGCTGCTGCTGAACAGTATCTCCGGGACGCTGGATTTACGGTGATCCCCAATACAGATTCGCAGATGATCTCTGTCCGGAACGCGGTTATGCAGGAGTCGGTTCTTTACCTGAGCATCGGAGCCAACTGCTGCTGGCTGGAAGGCTGTGATACCAGAGCGGTCGATCAGAGTATCCGGTCGGCACATTACGATCTGATCTACACCGGTACGCTCCCGTCAGATGACACCCGTGAGCCGCTTGCCATTCTGGAAAGCCTTTACGCCAGGTTCAACCTTGATCGGCCAGCGGACTTCCACGGGCACAGCCTGAGTGTCAGCGATGTGATAGCGCTGAGACAGCATGATACGATCCGGTGCTATTACACCGACAGCTTCGGTTTCAGGGAATTGCCGGACTTCATGCCGGATAACCCGCTCCGGAACGCGGAGATGACCCTGGAGGATGATTACGGCATGATTGACGGGATCATCAACAATGGGCCGAAGCAGGAGCGGAACCCGGAGACGCCGGTTGTGCCTGGGGCTGCGGATACTCCTCATGAAGGTCATCATAAGGAGCGTAAGCATCCCAAGGGCCCCGAAAGATAATCATCAGGAGGACGCAGATGCAGTCAATGGAAGACTATGAAAACTGGCGGGACAGCCTCCAGGACAGGCACCGCCCGGATGATGGGCCGGATGAGCGGAGCATCCGGTACTTCACGCACGATTATACGGCTGACACAAGGCTTGAGTTCACCCGGACTGGGCAGCGCTCCGAACTGACCCTGTCCTTCAGTTCCGAGGATCCGGATATGGGGACGGAAGAAATGATCTACGCCGGAGACGATGGCGAAAGCATGCATGAGTTAATCGCTGATCTGCGTGCTGAGATCACAGGGTATCTGGACGCGGCGGATTCCTCCTCCTTTGTGCAGCAGCAGGGATTGTCAAAGGATTTTGGCATCCGTAATGCCACGGATTATTACGATGAGTTCTCCCGTACGGCTCTGTATGCGTTTGAAAACGCGCTCCAGGCGATGGAACGCGAGTGCCGGCAGAACCTGGTCTGGGCGCCCATTCAGGAGGATCAGAAAAGCTGGCTGTATTCCGCGGACAAAAGCACGGATCTGGAGCGCGGCTGCGTGGGACACCTGCGCGGGGATTTCGGTCACAGCGGCAAGGAATTCTGGTCAAGCTGGTTTGACCATCAGCCGGATCTGAACACGGAATCATTCTCAAAGGAGCTTCGGGATGTGATGACAGGCCTGCGTGCCGATGGTCACTTGCTGAAGGACTTTGAAACCATGCGCAAGGCCTGTCGGAATGGCAGCCGCTGTGACGACAGCTTTGGCTTTCACGCGGAGACACCACGGTATGAATACTGTCTCCGGTGTACGCCCCGGCATGATGACTACAATTTCTATCTCTACATTTACGACCGGCAGGCCCAGCGGGCGCACAAGCTGGCGCGGGCTGCTGAGAAAACTGAGACAACGCCGCCGGTAAAGCCGGCCAGGCATGCGAACAAGCAGAAAGGAATGGACAGATGATGTTTCTGAACGAACTGATGAAGGAAAAGAACATGACCCGTGCTGAACTGAGCCGCAAGAGCGGTGTTCCGGAGTCCACCCTGCGGGACATTCTGAGCGGCAAGGCGCAGTTTGACCGCTGCGAGGTGCTGACGGTGGCGTGCATTGCCGGCGCGCTTGACACTACGATGGAAGAGCTTCTGGGCAGCCACATCGATGAGGCGCTCTGCGGCGGGGATCAGCTGCCGAAGACTGAACGGCATGATGATTCTTCCATGCTGGACTTTTATGTGATGGTGGACTGCACCTTGATCAAGCTGGGTTCCTGCGGGGACATGGGCTTTGTCAAAGCCATCTGCAAGGATTACTGGATTGAGCGGTTCTACGCCGACGGCCTTTACAGATGCGCTTTCTTCCTGCTGGGCCTGGTTGATCACCTGTGCCGGCTGCATGGTCAGAAGCTGGTGACCCGCTTCGACGCTCTCCGGGACGAATGCCTGGATCAGCCCGTATACTCCCTGCGCACCTTGCAGGAAGGCGACGAGGAAGACGCGTTCAAGGAGGCCAAGAACTGCACCGAGCTCAATGCCGTTCCGGAGTTGGCCAGCTTCAATATCTACATGACGAAGGAAGACATCGCGCCATTGGTGTGATGCCTTCTTTTATGCCCGGCCTTAGGGCCGGGCAGTCAGAAGCGAGGCCCTATGACCAGAAGAAGGATTCGGACAAGCATCCGGGCGCTCCTCCGGAACGAGTGCCCCTATTACCGGAATGGGAAATGCATGGAGTCCGGTAATGCCTGCCCCGCACGCTATGAAAACAGGTACGCGCCGGTTGACGGCCTGATGGACTGTGAACCATGCCTGAAAAATGTGCTGCCTGTGGGATGGGATATGGACGACCTGATCTCTTACGCGCTTTGGTATGACGGAACGGACGACAGTTCTGCCAAGGAGGATTCATGACGATATTTACGATAGATGAACTCAACCTGATCACGCTCTATGATCCCGGCAGCCGGAAAGGAACCATCGAGGAGCTGCGCAGGATGATCGGTTACCTGATGCCGGATGAAACGGATCTGCTGGACCTTGCGCAGGGTGTGATCGCCAAGCTGGAAGGCATGACCGATAACGATTTTGACGATCTGTCCGAGGAATTGACGCCGGAGTATTCCCCGGTCTTCCCGGACGAGGACTCCGCGTGGGGCACGGGCATGGCTTTCTGGCTGGACGAAGTGGATCCGGATGATGAGATTGAATGACGGGAGGAAGAGATATGCCGAACAAGGCGCAGGCTTATGCGCTCATGGCGGATGAGACCGCCGGCAGAATCAGCGCGGATTACCTGGAATGGACTTCCTTCCTCACAACCGCCTCCCGGCTGTACAAGTATCCCTTTCACGATCAGCTGTTGATTTATGCCCAAAGGCCGGAGGCCACCGCGTGCGCTTCGTATGATCTCTGGAATGACACGATGCGGCGCTATATCCGGCGCGGTTCAAAGGGCATCGCCCTGCTTGCTCCCGGATCGGAAGGAATGCGTGTCCGGTATGTCTTCGACGTGTCAGACACCGGCACACGGCAGAACTCCCGGAGCGTTGAGCCCTGGGCATTGACAGTGGACACGCAGGAGCCGGTGCGGCAGATGCTGGAAGACCAGTATTACGCGGACGCTGCCATGGGCCTTGTCCAGCAGATCGATCAGATTGCCCAGCAGCAGGCGCTGGCCTGGTGGCGGGATCACGCCCGTGACATCCGCGACAGCGTGGACAGTCCGGCGCTGCTGGATTATGATGATTTCAGCATCGGAGCTTCCTTCCGGAAGGCCGCGGCGGCCAGCATCTCCTACAGCATTCAGACCCGCTGCGGCCTGGATCCGGAGCTGCGCCGGGAGGACTTCATCGAGGTGCTGGACTGGAACACTCCCGCCACCGTGGCGGAACTCGGCAGGGCTGTCAGCGACATCAGCGGACAGATCCTGCGACAGATCGAAACAACTGTCAGGACTGCTGAAAGGAGCATGAATCATGAGCGAACTGATCTACAAGCGGAACGGAGACTACCTGCTGCCGGACCTGGGTCTGACCGAAGCGGAACAGAAGCCGCTGGGCAAGTACGGGATCATGAGGCAGCGCTACCTGGAGCAGAGCCGTCCGGGACTGTACACACGGCTGATCCTGAACGGCAGCCTGATGGCGCACCTGCAGGAGATCGACGAGACGGCGCACGCAAGGCTGGAGAGCCTGATGAGTCTGCTGACGAAGCAGAACGGCGTGACCGAGGAACTGAAGGCCAGGGATCAGATGGCCTGGGTGGGCCTGATGAACAACCTGAAGCAGCAGGCGGAGGAAATGATCCTGTCGGAGCTGATCTACACCTGACAGGCCAGGAGCCGGAGACAGAACAGCTCTCACTCCTGATTCCCACAGAGGCTGAGCAGATCGCCGCTATCGACGAAAGCCAGGCAGAATCTGAACAACCCCATCCCACTCCCCGCGCAGAGACAGCCGTCTCTGCGTTTTCTGTTTCCGATGAGGAGATCGACCACGTCCTCCGTCGGGGCTCGGGCTTTGAGGGCGGCAGGCTGCGAATCGCTGCTTTCTATGACAGCCATCCGTCGCCGAAGGACGCGCAGGCGTTCCTGAAGGACGAATACGGTATCGGCGGCCACAGTCATACATACCTGGACGGCTCCAGCGGCTTTGTGGATTACAACAGCCAGGGCATGCGCCTCTCCCGGCGTGGCTTCAGGGAGGAAATGAAGCTGCGCTGGCCGGCTGTGGAGCAGCATATCCGCCGCCTGGTAGAGAGCGGTTCTTACCTGACGGACGCGGAACAGGCACGCCTCGCTGAAATGCGGGTAGCGTTCGCCGATACCGGGCTTCCTGTGCCAGCCGCGCGTGCCGCTTATCCGTCCTTTTCGGCAAGCTCCCCAGAGAATGCAGAAGAACAGCTTACGGAGAGCGCGCCCGCGGAAAGCCAGGAACCAGATGATAGTCTGGACGATATTGACCCCGCTGCGATCCGGGCGAGCCTGGCAGAAAGCGGAATTGTGAACGGCGAGTTGGTTGATCCCGAAGCTCTGGCCCGGAATCCTTTCGTTCAGCAGGTGGAAGCGGATGTGGCTGCGATCACTCGGGATGAGGAAGCTGAGGAGCCGGTGACTGAACCGGTATCTGGGGAATCGGAGCCTGCAGCGGAGAATACTCCGCCTCTCCACCCGGATGAGAGGATTATCCCGGAGCATGACGGCCTGCCTGCTATGCGGGAGGTCGTCATTGACCTGACAGATCGCTCTTTGGATGAGGTTCCTGTCCCCAGAGAACCCCAGCAGCCTGTTATGCCTGACTTTCCCTACGATCTGAAGCACGGTGACACCATCTACATGGATGGTCGTCCCTTTACGGTGGATGAGGTTCGCTTCTATGATGTCGCTTTCCGCGATCCGGCTATGATCTATCCGATCTTCCGGGCAGAAAGCAAGTCCATCCTGTGGCGTCTGCTGGACCGCGACGAACGGAACAGGCCTTTCAGGACTGAACCGCTGGTAGAACAGAGCGTTTCCGAAGCACCGCGGGAAGAACAGCAAGTGCAGGAAGCTGTGCCTGCCGATGGGGCAAACTTTCATATCACCGATGACCATCTGGGTGAAGGCAGCCGGAAGACCAAATTCAAATGGAATATCGAAGCCATTCGCACCCTGAAAGCCATTGAAGCTGAGAACAGGCAGGCGACTCAGGAAGAGCAGGAAATCCTGTCCCGGTATGTGGGATGGGGCGGTATGCCTCAGGCCTTCGACGGGGATAACCCGGCCTGGTCAGAAGAGTTCGCTGAGCTGAGAAGCCTCCTTACCCCGGAAGAGTATGAGATGGCCAGGGCATCCACCCTGAACGCCCACTATACCTCGCCGACTGTGATCCGGGCGATCTACGCGGCGGTGGAGCAGATGGGTTTCCGGAGCGGCAACATTCTGGAGCCCTCCTGCGGTGTCGGCAATTTCTTCGGTCTTTTGCCGGAAAGCATGGCGGGCAGCTCGCTGTATGGCGTGGAGCTGGACAGCATCACCGGCAGAATTGCGCAGCACCTGTATCCGCAGGCCGACATCGCCGTGACCGGGTTTGAAAAGACAGACCGCAAGGACTTCTTCGACCTCGCGATCGGCAATGTACCCTTCGGCGCATACAGGGTTCCGGACCGTCAGTTCGACCGGTACAATTTCCTGATTCATGACTACTTCTTTGCCAAAGCGTTAGACCAAGTCAGGCCCGGCGGTATTGTCGCCTTTATCACCTCCAAAGGCACGATGGACAAGCAGTCCCCGGAAGTGCGGAAGTACATCGCCCAGCGGGCTGAACTGCTGGGCGCGATCCGTCTGCCGAATAATGCTTTCCGGGCTAACGCCGGCACGGATGTCACCAGCGATATCATTTTCCTGCAGAAGCGGGATCGGGCCATCGATATTGAACCGGATTGGGTGCATCTTGGACAGACGGCGAACGGCATCCCTGTCAATGCCTACTTTGCGGAGCACCCTGAAATGGTGCTGGGCAACATGATCTGGGATGACAGCATGTATGGCAGTCAGCAGGAAACAGCATGCCAGGCATTCCCCGGCGAGGATCTGGCTGAGCAGCTGCGGGAGGCTGTGTCCCATATCACCGGTACTTATCAGGAGGCTGAACTGCCTGATCTGTCAGAGGGCGATGCCATCCGGAGCAGTATTCCCGCCGATCCCAATGTCCGGAACTATTCCTATACCGTGGTGGATGGACAAGTCTATTACCGGGAAAACTCGATCATGGTTCGTCCTGACCTGAACGCCACAGCGCAGGAGCGTGTCATGGGTATGGTGGCCATGCGGGACTGTGTGCATCGCCTGATGGAAGCACAGCTCCATGACGCGGATGACTATTCCGTTCATGAGATTCAGGCAGAGCTGAACTCCCTGTATGACAATTTCACTGCCAGATTTGGGCTGATCAACAGCAGACCCAACATGCAGGCGTTCTCCGATGACTCGTCCTATTACCTCCTCTCCTCGCTGGAAATCCTGACGGAGGATGGCCAGCTGAAGCAGAAAGCGGACATGTTCACCCGGCGGACGATCCGACAGCAGCGGGTTGTGGAACACGTGGACACACCGGTAGAGGCGCTGGCAGTCTCCATCTCTGAAAGAGCGCGTGTGGATCTGCCCTATATGGCAGAACTGACGGGCATGGAGCCTGAACAGATCGCATCGGATCTGACCGGCGTGATCTTTCGTTTACCAGCTCCGGTGGATGAGCAGGGAAACCCGCAGTATGTGACCGCTGACGAGTACCTGTCCGGGAATGTCCGTCAGAAACTCCGGGAGGCCAGAGAGGCCGCGGCGGTTTCGCCAATCTTCGCACCGAACGTGGCTGCTCTAGAAAAAGCACAGCCCAAGGACCTCGATGCATCAGAGATCGATGTCCGGCTTGGCGCGACCTGGGTGGACAGGAAATACATCCAGCAGTTCATGGAAGAAGTATTCGAGATTCCGTTCTACCAGCGCCGGGCGGTGCAGGTGCAGTATTCCAATTTCACTTCCGAATGGCGGATCAACGGAAAGACAAGCCTGTCCTATAGCAACGTGGCCAACAACATGACCTTCGGTACAGACCGGGTTACCGGCCTTCGGATTCTGGAGGACACGCTGAACCTGCGTGATGTCCGGGTTTACGACACCGTGGAAGACGCGGACGGTAAGGAAAAACGAGTGCTGAATCAGGAGGCCACCACCCTGGCGCAGCAGAAGCAGCAGGCACTCAAGGAAGCCTTCCGGGACTGGGTGTGGCGTGATCCTGACCGGCGCGCCGCACTGGTAGAGAAGTACAACGAGCTGTTCAACAGCGTGCGCCCCCGGGAGTACGACGGGCAGCACATCACCTTTTCCGGCATGAACCCGGAGATCACCCTGCGGGAGCATCAGCGGAACGCAATCGCCCATATGCTCTACGGCGGCAACACGCTGCTGGCTCATGTGGTCGGCGCGGGCAAAACGTATGAGATGATTGCCGCGGCCATGGAGAGCAAGCGCCTTGGCCTGTGCAGCAAAAGTATGTTTGTGGTGCCCAATCACCTGACGGAACAGTGGGCCAGCGAGTTCATGCGCCTGTATCCCTCCGCCCGGATTCTGGTGACCACAAAGAAAGACTTTGAGAAGAACAACCGCCGCCGGTTCTGTTCCCGTATCGCCACCGGGGATTATGACGCGATCATTATCGGTCACAGTCAGTTCGAGCGGATTCCCATGTCCAGAGAGCGTCAGGAGCGCTTGCTGCAGGAACAGATCGAGGAGATCACCAAGGGAGTACAGGAACTGAAGTTCATGCGCGGCGAGCAGTTCTCCATCAAACAGATGGAGCGCACAAAAAAGCAGCTGGAAGGACGGCTGCGGAAGCTGCAGGCGGAGGATCGGAAGGATGACGTGGTAACCTTTGAGGAGCTCGGCGTGGATCGACTCTTTGTTGACGAAGCGCATGCCTACAAAAACCTCTTCCTGACAACCAAGATGCGGAATGTGGCTGGTCTGTCCACCTCCGAAGCGCAGAAGTCTTCGGATATGTTCATGAAGTGCCGTTACATGGATGAGCTGACCGGTGGGCGTGGCGTTGTCTTCGCAACCGGCACGCCCATCAGCAACAGCATGACGGAAATGTACACCATGCAGCGCTATCTGCAGTACGCCACCCTGAAGCGCCAGAACCTGACGCACTTCGACGCCTGGGCTTCCACCTTCGGGGAAACCACCACTGCCATTGAACTGGCTCCGGAGGGCACCGGATACCGGGCACGCACACGCTTTGCCCGGTTCTTTAATCTGCCGGAGCTGATGACCATGTTCCGCGAAGTGGCCGACATCAAGACGGCGGATCAGCTGCATTTGCCCACACCCACCCCGCATTATGAGACTGTTGTGGTGCAGCCGACAGAGCTTCAGAAGGCCATGGTGCAGAGCCTGTCTGAGCGTGCCAGCAAGGTGCACAGCGGCAGCGTGGATCCCCGTGTGGACAACATGCTGAAAATCACCAGTGATGGCAGAAAGCTTGGTCTGGATCAACGGCTGATCAATCCGCTTCTCCCGGATGATCCGGGCAGCAAGGTCAACGCCTGTGTTGGAAACGTATTCCGGATCTGGCAGGAAGGCGCGGCGGATCGGCTGACGCAGCTGATCTTCTGCGACATTTCCACGCCCAAGGGAGCGGATAAGGCTGCGCCGGCCAGGCTGGACACACCGGCAGAATCAACAGAGGATGAACTGCCGCCGCTGGAAGAAAGCACGGAGCCGCTGGATGCCTCACATGTTTCCAGCAATGCCGTGGAGAGCGACTTCAGCGTGTATGAGGACATCCGTGCCAAACTGATCGCCCGTGGCGTGCCTCCAGAGGAGATCGCCTTCATCCATGACGCAAACTCGGAGCTGAAAAAGAAAGAGCTGTTTGCGAAAGTACGTGCGGGTCAGGTGCGTATTCTGCTGGGCAGCACCGCCAAGATGGGCGCGGGCACCAACGTGCAGGACAGACTGATTGCTCTGCACGATCTGGACTGTCCCTGGCGGCCTGGTGACCTGGAACAGCGCGCCGGACGCATTGTCCGTCAGGGCAACGGCAATCCGGATGTTCAGATCTACCGTTACGTGACCGAAGGCACCTTCGACGCCTACCTCTGGCAGACCGTGGAGAACAAGCAGAAGTTCATCTCCCAGGTCATGACCAGCAAAAGCCCTGTCCGTTCCTGTGAGGATATCGACGAGGCCGCGCTCTCCTATGCAGAGATCAAGGCCCTGTGCGCCGGCGATCCTGACATCAAGGAAAAGATGGACCTGGATGTGGATGTGGCGCGGCTCCGCCTGATGAAGGCGGATCATCAGAGTCAGCAGTACAGGCTGGAAGACCGGCTGCTGAAGCATTTCCCACAGGAGATTGAGCGCTGTAACGGGTTCATCCGCGGCTTTGAGCAGGATCTTGCCACGCTCGCGGCTCACCCGCTGCCGGAGAAGGACTTTGTCGGTATGACTGTCGGCGGAAAAACCTTCGCCGAGGCAAAGGATGCCGGCGAAGCAATCCTGGCAGCCTGCAAGAAGATCCGCAGCGACGTGGAGGTCTCCATTGGCGAGTACCGTGGGTTTGCCGTGAGCGCTATGTTCAACCCCTTCTCGAGTCAGTACATGCTGATCCTGAAGGGTGCGATGAGTCATCAGGTGGAGCTGGGCGGAGATCCCCGCGGCGTGATTACCCGCATCGACAACGTCCTGGCCGGCATTCCGAAACGGATTGAAACGACACAGAACCGGCTGGCGGATCTGAATCAGCAGATGACGACGGCCCGGGCTGAGCTGGGCAAGCCCTTCCCGCAGGAGGAAGAGCTCCGGCGAAAGAGTGCGCGCCTGGCGGAGCTGGACGCAAAGCTGAGCCTGGACAGGCCCCAGCAAAGGGAGAAGAAGCACAATGAGCCGGAAATCTGAGATCAAAATTTTTGATGTCACGGAGGCATCCCATGAATCTGTTTGAAGCTGTAAAGAACAGTGTCACTACCCGACAGGCCGCGGAACGCTACGGTCTGCGGGTGGGACACGGGGGCATGTGCAGATGCCCGTTTCATGATGATAAGAATCCCAGCATGAAGGTGGATAAGCGCTTTCACTGCTTTGGGTGCCAGGCGGATGGTGATGTGATCGGGTTCACCAGCCGCCTTTTCGGTACCACGGCAAGGGACGCGGCGCTGCGGCTTGCCTCTGATTTCGGTATTCAGTACGACGGGCAGTCCCGGCCTTCGCCTGTCCGGCAAAACTACACGATCAGTGAGCCGGAGCTCTTTCGTCACCGGCTATCCTTCGTGTTTGATGAACTGGTCGCATACCGGAATCAGCTGATGCAGTGGTCAAGCCAGTATGAGCCGGAATCAATGGACGCGGAAATCGATCCACGGTTTCAGGAGGCGATCGTCAATCTGGCTACGGTCGAGTATCAGCTGGATGCACTGCTCACAGGATCTGATGCTGAAAAACGGATGATTGTGTCCGACTGTCTGCGTGAGATCAGAAGAAAACGGGAGGAAACATATATGGAACCGATTGTTGACGTGCCGGTTTATCACGAGTCCGCGGCGCATGCCCGGAAGTTTGGTGAACTCGAGCAGTACAGGAAATCTCACTTTGCGAATATCGACTGCAAGCGTGAGATCGAGGAAGCTGTTGCCGCACATTTCGATGGCTTCCGCCTGGACCGTCATGCAATTGATGGCGTTATGGAAAAGTACGGTCCTGAGCGCGTCAGCCTTGTGCTGGCGGCCACGGTTCAGGTGAAAGCCTGGGATGGACGCTTCTCGAAAGCAAACAAGGACTGGGCTTTCAGCTTTGACTTTCCTGATCCGAAGAATGACCTGGGCGGCGACCGGAGAGACAGCTATGCGGTCACGACCCATCCGGCTATTCTGGATGGGTTCATCAATCTGGTGCGGCAGGCGATCCGGGAACGGGAGATGCCCAGGGAAGCGAAACCGGAACTCGCCGTAGTAGCGGCTCCGGTGAAGCCTGCAAAACGTAAAGCCCCTGATATGGCGCGATAAGGCGGTGAATGATATGGATGAAAAGAAGTTCGCTGTTTTGCTGACCGACAACCAGGAAGTGAAGGTTGTGGAATGCGATCCCCAGGAAGAGATCTTCGGGATCGCGAGAGGATTCATCGGCTGTGACTGGATTGAGCTTGTTGAGGTTGAGCCGCTGGCCGATAAGGGCTGTCTGCTGCTGATCGACGAGGAAGGAAAGCTGCGTGACGGGGATCTGTCAATCAACTGTATTGCCAGCGAATTGTATGGTTCCGACAGGCATGGAGATCCGATCATCGGTAACGCGCTGGTGGTTCGCGCGCCGGATGAGAGTCTGGAGCTGATGACGGAGAGCGAGGCAAAGCAGCTGGCCGCCGGCTTTGAACAGAATCGCGACAAAGCGATTGAGAAAGTCTCCCGGGCATTTGGACTGATGCCGATGCCGGCCAAAGATCCGGAGATCGGAGATGCCGCCCGGCGACAGCCTTGCCGAAAGAGTGGTATGGAGCGATAATGAAGACGGAACAGGAGAAGCGGCTGGTGCAGCACAACTTCAAGACCACCGAAGCCGAAGATGCTCTGCTCCAGCAGAAGATGAAAGCCTTCGGGATCAGAAACCAGTCAGCCTACCTGCGGGCCATGGCACTGAACGGCTATCTTCTGAAACTCGATCTCCCTGAAATCCGGGAATTGCTTCGTCTGATGAAGAACCTGACCAACAATGTCAACCAGATGGCGAAGCGCCTGAATGAACGCGGATCTGTGTATGAGACCGAGATGGATGATATTCTTCGCCGCCTGGATGACGTCTGGAACGTCATGAACCGGATTCTGACCAGGCTGGAACAAAAGCAAGAGGAGGCTGCCCCATGATGAAGCTCACGTTACGAATCGCGCTCGCGCCCCTGATGCTGATTACCCGTCTTATGCTGGGGCTGGCTGCTTTTGTCACTTCGATCGCTTCCACGGTGATCGGTCTGGCCACAGGCGTCTTCGCTCTGCTTGGCGCAATCGAGTTTGCCATCGGTTACTGGCAGAACGGATTTGCCTTCATGGCTCTGGCACTGCTGGTCAGTCCAATCGGCTTGCCTGCGCTGGCCAACTTCCTTCTCAATCGGATGGATCATATTCTGGGCTTCTTTGAGGGCCTTCTCTGCTGAACGACAGGTCCTTTGGCGGCGGTTTGTGCAAAACACAGATCGCCGCTTTTTGTATTTTGGGAGGTGCCCATGGCAACGACACGTATTATGCCCATGCACATCAATCAGGGCAAAACCATCGCGCAGTGTATGAAAGCTCGGGTAGATTATGTGAAGAACCCGGACAAGACGGAAGACGGATCGCTGATTTCAACATTTGCTTGCACAGCACAAAGCGCGGATCATGAGTTTGTAATGGCCAGGAATGAATACATCTCCTTTACCGGCAAAAGGCGCAAAGACGAGGTGATCGCCTACCAGCTCCGACAGTCTTTCAAGCCTGGAGAGGTCACGCCGGAAGAAGCAAACAGGATTGGATACGAGCTGGCCTCCCGGCTTCTGGGCGGTGAACACGCTTTCCTGGTGGCGACTCATACGGACAGACACCATATCCATAATCACATTGTTTTCTGCGCAACCACTTTGGACTGTAAGCGAAAATATCAGAACCGCTGGAACTCCAGCAGGCTTGTGGCGGAGATCAGTGATCAGCTATGCCGGGAACATCATCTTTCGGTGGTGCAGCATCCGCAGAACAGGACAGTTTCCTACAACGAGTGGCAGGGTGAAGATGCCGGTTTATCCCACCGGGATCATCTGCGGATGATCCTGGACGCCGCCCTGCGGATGCAGCCTGATGGCTTTGACGCACTGATGCAGCTGATAGAAGAAGCCGGCTGCAGAATTAAGCGAGGCGCGCATATCAGCATGAAGCCGCCAGGTGGCCAGCGCTTTATCCGTCTGGAAAGCCTGGGTGCTGAATACTCTGAAGCAACTTTACGCTCCGCAATTGATGGCCAACATGTCCACATCCCCCGGATTCCCCGCGGCGATTACACCGCGATTCAGATCAGGCGGCTGATTGATATTGAGGCGAAGCTCCGTGAAGGGAAAGGCCGGGGCTTCCAGATCTGGGCAGAGCGGAACAACATAGACGCTGTAGCCCAATCCGTGATTTTCCTGAAAGAGCATCAGATCGGATCCATCGAGGAGCTTCAAGCGGAACTGCAGTCGCTCCGAGCGGAGCGAAACAATCTGCATGCCGCCATCCGCCAGAGCAAAAGCCGGATGGACGAGATCAACCATCTCCGCCAGGCGATCCGGGATTATCGCCGGACAAAGGACGTTTATCGGCAATACCGGGAATCCGGCTGGTCATCCAGATTCTACAGTGAGCATCGGGATGAGATCGAAGCACACAAAGCAGCGCAGGCTGTCTATTCTTCTCATGAGGGACAGATGCCCACATTGAGAGAGCTTACTGCTGAATACAACGCGCTTCAGGCCCAGCGAAAGAGAGATTATGCTGCGCTGGAGGAACTCAAGCCAAGGATCACAACACTGAATCATGTCAAGTTCAACTTCGATATCCTGCTGCGGGACACCCTGCCAGAAGACCGGGATCTCCAGATCGATGAGCACACAGAACGATGATAAAGCCCCTGTACCTGACCGGATTGATCGCGCAATCCAAACTCAGGCACAGGGGCTTTTTCCTATTATGGGCGAAAGCCAAACGGAGGATGACGCAGGCAGCCTTCACAACCACAGAGCTATGCTCTGGCTTTCAGGGGCTTGGGGGCGGAGCCAACCAACAAGCATTTGCATTCTGTATAACAGAATCATTGCTTGCCAATCTTGGTCTGATTTAGGGATAATTGTTGTTTCCGAAGCTCTTACAATATCCTGCCAAGGAAGCGGAGACAAGAAACTTTCTTCCTGTCTCCGCCTTGACATTCATCGCATGTAAAGGTTAGTACGCTGGGATGTTTACTGTCAACGGAAGTCCGGTTTTATGGGTATTGCCAGTCAGCTTTGTTCCGTTTGCATTACACTGCCACAACTCCATACTCAGTGAAAGAGTCGTTTGATTAGTTGTGGTAAGGGGAACGGTTACCCACGAGGAAGTAGCTGATTTTGTCTTGTTTACACCAGCCGCGTACGGTCCTTGCCATTCATTCCAGGAAGTGATTTTCGTGTTAGGTATTGATACACTACCACATGTTCCCCAGAAATGTATGGCGTTTTGCATAACGGTTTTGCCTTTTCCATGTATTGTAAGGGTCCACTTAACACAAATCTCAACGCTCGTCGCAGTTCTGTTGCGGTATGATGTTTCGGTTGTATATGTGATTTGCGGGCTTGTGGTAAATGTTCCCGATGTCGTTGCAGATGTAACACTCGCAATCCCATACGTAAATGTTATAGTCTTCGATGTTGCATCCCAGGTAACATTCTGTGCAGCAGGAGTCGTGTAGCCTGAATAAGCAGGTGGTGTAATCGTGTTTGTCGTTCCGAATGTCTTTGTGACGGACGAAGATCCCAAACTCGTACCGTTGGCCGATTTGTAAACAACGCTGTAAGTATACTCGTTCGCTGTCCATTGTGCAAAAACTGCTGCGGCACTGTTTGTCATGTAGACCTTGGTGGCTTCTACTTTGTTACCGTTATTTGCTGCATCGTACCAACCCTTAAAAGTGTAACCGGTTCTGGTCGGCGTAGGCAGCGTACCTATGGCAACACCCACAGAACAAGTTCTCACTGTTTCAGAGCAAGACCCTCCGCCAGGATTCAGGCTCAAACTGAAGGTATATGGAGTCCAATGCGCATAAACAGTGATAGGGTTAGTTGATGGATGCGCGTAGGTTGTTGTTATCTTGTTTCCTCCAGTAGCTGCAGTATACCACCCATCAAAGGTATGATAGCTGCGGGTAGGAGTTGGCAATGATCCAACAGGTGTATCGGCATAGTATGTTCTGGTACTCGGTGAAGGAACAGTGACCGGGAAAGCAGAGTTTCCATTCCCATTAAATACCATGGTATATGGCAGGGCGTCCCATTGTGCATAGACAGTGATATTACTCGTTGTGCTCTGCACATAACTCTCTGTAATCTTCGTTCCACCTGAAGCAGAGGTGAACCATCCCTTGAACGAATATAGTTCTTTGGTTGCAGAAGGCAGTATGCCGATTGCAGCATCAACTGTTCCAGTCTTGCTAGTTGTTGAGCAAGCGCCGCCATTTTTGTTAAACGTCATCGTGTACGTACCCGGTGTCCACTGCGCATAAACCGAAATTGGCTGATCTGTGCCTTGCACATACGCATCGGTGACGCGAGTACCACCCGTTCCGTCAGTAAACCAACCATTAAAGGTATAGTATTGTTTTGTGGGTGTCGGCAAAGTCCCAATTGAAGAATCAACAGTACCCTGCTTTTCCATCAGATCGCACGATGCGTCCTCGATGTTTACATCAAACGTCATAGTGTATGTATGTGGCGTCCAATGGGCGTATGCTGTAATATCAGAATCTGTATCATGCACAAAGCCTACATCAATTCGAGATCCACCTGTTTTCGCAGTATACCAGCCATCCCAGTCGTAATAATCCCTGGTAGCTTCGGGCAACGTGTCAATCTCTGCATCGACTATGCCAACGATACTCTCGGTCGTGCAGTTGCCTTCATTAGGATCAAAAGACATGGTGTACTCGTGTGGCGTCCAATGAGCGAACACTGTAATAGCATTAGTAGTTGCCTGCAGGTAGGAAGCAGTAATGTGAGCATTATCTGCGACAGTAGCTTGATATGCCGGAATTACAATGGTCCACGTATCTTCATATTTACCCAAAGTCGCCGACATATCGGTTCCTGCACTGTTGTACTGATGATACTTAATCTCCAAGCTTAGTGTTGTTTGATCTTCACCGTTAAGCGGAACAGTAATCCAGCTTGAATAAGCTTCTCGAGATCTGATACCACTACTATTATTACTCCAAGCATTATAAGGAACCACCGTTGTTAAAGGAATACTGACACCTCCACAGGTTCCTGATACTTTCTACGCATATGCTGAGTAACCACTGAAGATTGTATTCTTCCAGAATACCCTGATTTGAACGCTATCAGTGGTTCGATTCTGATATTCAACTCGTGCATCAAAAACCTGCCGGGGTGTGTTGACCCACTGATAAGACTTCGTGTAGAGATAAGAAGCATGCGTATACCATCCTGTAAAGCTATAATAGGACCGCGTGGGAACAGGAAGCTCACCGATTTCAGTATCAACAGTAAACGTCCTTGTAAGCTCGTCGCAGCTTCCGCCATTTGCGTTGAACGTCATGACATATGTCATCGGTATCCAGTGCGCATAGACGGTTATTTCAGAAACAGTGCTCTGAGTGTAGGACTCGGTAATCTCAGTTCCGCTGTCATCGAGCGTCGTAAACCAGCCGTCAAAGATATAGTAGTCACGCGCAGCCTGTGGCAGGATGCCAATAGGCTTGTCTACAGTGCCTGTCATTTCTTCGGTATCGCATACACCACCATTGGCACTGAATTTGATCGTATACGGATTTGCCGTCCAGTGGGCGTATACCGTAAGATTGCTGTTGTTGTTTTGGATGTAATCTGCTGTGATTTTCGTACCTTCGTCTTCATCAGCAGAAGTGTACCAGCCCGCAAAAGTATAGTTATCTTTTGCTGCCGCAGGAAGTGTGCCCAGTTTAGTGCCGACTCTGGCATCCATTGTTGTAATAGAACAGGTACCACCGTTTGTATTGAAGCTGACAGTATACGGCAAACCGGTCCAATGAGCATACACTGTTGTATCCTCAGCAAACGCAGAAGTCGCAGTTACGACTGTTCCGCCGCTTGCGGCAGTGTACCATCCGTCAAACGTCCAGTAGTTTCTCGTTGCATTCGGCAAGGTGCCTATATCATACTCACTATATGCAGGCCTTGAGGGTTCACTGCAGTTACCACCGGCGGCGTCAAAGGTAATCGTGATGGGCTGCCGGACCGTCATTGTGATCGTATCTTCCAGCCCATTAGATGTCGTGCACACGATCTCTGCCGTGCCGGGAGTCAAAGCTGTGACCTTGCCAGATTTGCTGTTGACCGTTGCGACAGCAGCGTTTCTGCTGCTCCAAGTGACAGTCTTATCGGTTGCGGTTTCAGGAAGCACTTCAGCAGCAAGGACTATTGTTTCCTCAGGGTTAAGTGTTGTCTTGTCAGCCGAAATACTCACAGATTCAGGATAAATTACAACTGTTACGCTTAAGCCTGTATAAACGTTTTGACCAGTTGTCGCAGTAGCTACAATCGTTGCCGTTCCCGGTGAAACAGCTTCCACAACGCCTTCATCAGTCACGGTGACGATTCCCTTGGGGAAGAAGCTGTATCTGCACTCTTGAGGAGCTTCCTCGGGCAGAATCTCCGGAATGAGTGTCAGTGTCTCGCCGACTGCAAGCGTTACCCGACCGCCAGAAATGTCCTTTTCCTCAGCGGTCAGCGAAATATCTGTTGCGTCGGGGACCTCAATAACAGTGATCTCAACCTGCCCTTTTGTTCCAAAACCGTCAAGTGCTTCACAAGTGATCGTCACCTTGCCGGCAGCGAGAGCAATCAAATGCCCTGTTTCAGATACAGAAACAACGTTCTCGTCAGACGATCTCCACTGAACAGCCCGGTTGGTTGCATTTTCTGCCAGAACAGAAACTGCCAGATCAAGTTCTTTACCAACAATCATTGTCCCGTCAGTACCTGTGATCAAAACTTCGGTAACCGGCTTTTCAACAACGATGCTGATCTCTTTTGTGATCTCGCCATTGGAAACAGACACCACTGCTTCACCTGTTCCCTTCGCTGTGATCAGTGCATAGAGGTTACCATATTTGCGCACGGAAACAACGGAGGGCTTATTGCTGGTGACAGTTACTGTTTGATTTGTTGCGTCTTCTGGGATGATATTCCAGCCCAGCATAAAGTCATTGCCTTTATCTCCAAGCCAAAGCCGGCTGGGAATTTCTCCACCGTCGATGTTATAGAGTTCTATATCTACCGTGTCAATATTTATGAGTTTTTCCAATTGAGGTAGACCGTGTCCATATGCGCTGCTTGAAACGCCCTCGGGAGCGATACAGCACTTATTCAGCCAGGTAGTCGGACTTCCGCCGTGCTTAGAATCAAGCGAAATCAGTGCCAACGCGGCGGTAATCTGAGGAGCCGCAAAAGACGTGGATGCGGTGCCAATAATATCACCTGCTGCATCAACAGGATCATAAGCTGAAGTAGTCAAATGCATACCAGGCGCTGTGTAGTCAATGGCACTGCCAGTTCTGGAACGAACACTATAACCGGACTCGGTACTGTAGGCAAGAGCCGAAACAGCCAGCACACCACCGCAGCTTGCAGGATACATGACATTGCCACTACCGTTGCCAGCTGCGGCAACGATCAGAATACCCTTGCCGCTGGCAACGCTAAGCTGATGCTCAATCTCAGGACTGGTTCCCTCGCTCACATCCCAGCCAAGACTCATGTTGATGATGTTCGCGCCATGCGTATATGCGTGCTTAATGCCCTCAATGATCACGCTCGTGCGGTACATGGAGCTGCTGTTGACGACCTTGATAGGAAGAAGTGTGACACTGCTTTTGTTCGAACCAAGGCAATCACTGATGATCGAAGCAACCTTGCTGCCGTGCCTCGCTGAGTCAGAAGAGGCACTGCCGCCTACAAAGCTGATGGCATGCGGAGACTTTTGCCCTCCCCACGCGCTCTCGCTGACGCCGCTGTCGATGACAGCAATGGTCACATTGCCAGATCTGTGCTGGGCTACGAAAGGCGCATAAACATCAAAGCCCATCGTATCATTGGTTCCCCAGTTTTCAGCGATGGTTACGCCTTGGGCAGAGACATCATCGCTGGCACCCACGCGATCCGGTTCAACTCTGATTCCGGAGTTGCCATTGAGATAGCCAAAACAATCCTCTGCATCATGCCCATCTGTACTAAACTGAATGTAATAGAGGTGATCATCACTTCTGAATATGTCAATTGGATTATATGCCGATATATCCGGGAGCCGATCCATACCACTTGGCGTTCTGACAATCAAACACCCTGAAGCGAACGTATCGCTCATCAACAAGCTCGGATTAAAGCCACTATGCGCAATCATCGCAGAGAATCTGGCAAGATGATCAGAATCATCGTCCAGGGAGATACACTTGTACCCATGCGCCATAGCCCACAGCATGGCAGTGGATCCATTGTGCGCATAGAACACAATGTCTCCGCTGCAGTTTTTGAAAGCGTCATTGGCAATGACGACATTCATGCTGGCAATAGAAACATCTGTCAGGCCTGTGCAGCCCTCAAACGCTTCACTGCCGATGGATGTCACGCCATTTGGAATCACAAGTGTTGTAATGCTGGTATTCCCAGCAAACGCCTGTTCTTCGACCTCCTGTAATCCAGACGGCAGTGCGAAAACCTGCTCAGCTGCAGCGACTGCGGCGAATGGAGTCATCGGAGTTACTGACAAGATCAGCGACAATGCCAACACTAAAGAGAGAATGCGCTTCATGATGATCACTCCTTTTGATTATTCATATTCGACCGGTATGTTGTGCTGCTGAGCAAATGTATCTGCCTTGGAATTCTTCTCGCACACAATCGTTACATTCAGGCAACCGTAGAAGGCATCGGAAGCAATGCTTGTTACGGTTGCGGGAATGTAGACAACCGCCAGATCTGTACAATGGCTGAACGCTCCGGCACCAATACTTGTGATCCTTGTGCCGCGAAGATCGACAACCTCAGCGTTTACCCCTTCAAACGCATAGTCGTCAATCGTCATCAAGGCCGCCGGTAGCTTCATCACATTCCTGTAAGTGACAGGCGTATTGCTGACCACGATTGTGAACGGAATACTGTAGCTCAGGTTGCCAATGACCACTGTGAGGGATGTAGTAAATGTGCCCTCTCTATAGAACACCATCTGCAGGCAATCGTTTCTCTCAGTGTATTCATACCCAATGGCAGGAAGCACCGAATCAGGAACCCATTTGGTTGTGCTCTGCAGAATTGCGCCGGAACTGCGTTCATACACAATCGTAGGAATCGTGATTGTATCGCCGGTAACTGCGTGATAGACACTGTGCTTCAGTGTTGGATCAGGCTGAGCCGTACCATCCAGGACCATAAACGAGCCTTCCTTGGTATACGTGCTGCCATCAACAGTGCATGTCACAGAGTAAATGACGGCTCCGGTGCCATTCGCGGCAGCAAGTACAATGGAAGCGCTATTGTTACCGTTTTCCTCAATAGCCAGTGTTGCGGCACTGCCGGAAACCACGCTTATATTCCAGCTTCCCTCGTGTGATTCCATATAAGCGGAAGCCTCACCGGCGTAATAGGAACCAATGCCGTGGCTGAGCTCCACAGAGCCAATCACCACATTGGTCTGGCCGTTTGTATAAACGGTTCCGGGCATATTCAGCAGGTGGAGTTCAAGCGCCGGCGCATTGAGGATCCCTTCCTCGTCGGTGATGGCGGAATACACCGGCATGGCGTATTTGAAATTTCCCGCTTCATACTGAAGAGTACCGGTGTAGTAGCCGGGCCACAGGAATCTTGCACGCAAGACACCGTCCTCAATCTCCCATTCGCACACATCCGCTGCCATACCGATCGGATGGAAGGACCAGAAGTCATCACCGGTCTCCGGAAGTGCAGATCCAGAAGGCATGCATGCCACTGCAATCGGCATGGAAAGCCAGTTACCCATCATGCCGTCCAAATGATTGATACTCAGAGTAACGGTTTCAGGGATTTCGCTCCTGGCTTCTCTCACACTGATTCTGATGTCGACACTTTCCGAATACTCGCCATAAGTGCAAGTGACACGCCACACATCTTCTCCAGTATGATAAGTGGCTACGGTAACGAGCTCCGCGCCGTTGCCCGTTTCTTTCACAACCGCGTCTGTGCTGTCGCCAGACACGTGATCCAGAGACCATTCAATCCGCTCGGCAAACACGTCGGTCATGATTGAATCACTGAAAGTGATCGACGCAACGGTTCCGGCAGTACCACCCATGTACACAAGCGCGTCAGTTGTGCTTGGCTTCAGAAGATTAAGGCCACTTTCGGTCTGTTCTCCGACAACGATTTCACATGTTTGTTCATAGTGCAGGTTGCTGAGGAAGAACTGACGCGAGAGCAGATAGTGTCCTGCCTTGGTAAAGCGAACCGTGACATGGTCGCCGTTTTCGGCATACACGCTATAGTCCATAGCATCATGGAAATCCTGGCCTACACCTGCGTAGAGGCTCCACATATGATCATCCTGAGGCATCTGTGTTCCTGCAGGAGAACTTACAGGCGTGAAATCAATGACTGCTGTTTCACCAACCGCCAAATGCACTTGCGTCTGAGCCGCGCTGATGGTTTCTGCCGTATTTGCAAGGTCAACGACATTGAGGCTGAAGTCAAATGCCTTGGCGTAGTCCCCGGCGGTGCAAGTCAGTCTATATTGATCTGCACCCCCAGAGAGCAACGCTGCAGAGGTGATCGTCACAGCATCTCCGTCCGCAGAAACAGTGGATATGACTTCACTATGGTCTCCGCTTACCCTGGTCAGTTCCCAAGCCGGATCAGTGCCCGCGATGTTCAGCCGCTTGATTGTGCCTTCCGTAAGGTTTGCGGTGAATACCTCATTGGTCTGATTTCCCTGCTTATAGAGACTGGCCTGGCTTTCTCCCGTCTCAATGGCAAGATAGTCTTCCACATACACTGTGCAAACCATACTGCTCAGGTACGTGTCAGCAGGTATGCAGACGATCTCTGCCTGACCATTACCGACAGCTGTCACTGTGCCATTGCTGTCAACCATAGCAACAGAAGGATTCGTGCTGGTCCATGTCACAGTTTTATTATCAGTATCGGCAGGCGTGAAAACTGCGCTGAGTTTCGCAGTCTCTCCCTCGGTCAGCCAGAGAGAACGGCTGTTGAGCGAAACAGAAGCTGCAAGTACCGGAATACTCCCATCTGTATCCATGATGCGGAATGTAACAGGCACAACATACTTCATGTTGGAATATGAGTAGATATAGTTGGCCTCAAAGACTCCAGCACGGCTGAAGGACAGCGTTGTCATGTTCTGGCTTACACAGAAGTCATCGGTGTTGACAGCATCGGTGAATCGACCGCCACCTTCCAGTGTTACCCTCATGCCATCAGGCATTTTGGTCCCCTCAGGAAGGCATTCAACCACCGGCGTCACCCTGATCAAATCGTTCACAGAAGCTGTAAAGACATTCTGCGCGAACCTGAGACCGGCAGGCAAGTCATTGTTCCTGTTGACTGCATGGACAGTGATCGGTATGGATCTCGTTTCATTGTCCAGAGTGCAGACAAGCTCATATTCCGTATCGCCCTCTCTGGACAGGCTGTAGAGAATAATGGAGCAACCATAAATCAGATGGCCATTCGAATCAACTGTATTGTATTCCTTCACCTTGAGGGTCAGGTTGTTGCCGCTCACCCGATTCAGGCTCCACGTCGGTGCCTTGTTCAGGCGCTGGCTGGAAGCTGATGTCAGCTGAGCGATATCAAGCTGCGTTCTGGTAATGCCATCTACGTAGACGGTACGCTCGATACCACTCTGCTGCAGCGTCAGACCATCCTCAACCACAACCATACAACCGCCCATGAAGTCGGATTCAGGAACGGATGCGCTGATAAACGCAACACCTGCACTGATCGCCGTTACTGTTCCGCTTGCAGAAACGGTTGCAACGCCTGTGTCAGAAGAGGTCCAGGTTGTTTTGCCGAAGGTGGCGTTTTCCGGTGCAACAGCGCAGGTCAATGAAGCCTGTTCTCCAACCAGCAGGCTGACATATTCAGGCGTAATGGCGACATCTGTAATGTTCACAGGTACATTGCCGGCTTCGTCACTTACAACGATAGCGATAGGACATGTGTAAGTGTAGTTGTCACCGCTGAACACCACATTGGCTGTGAAGGTGCCCGGCATGTCGAATATCAGCCGCTCCGGCTCGGTGAAGTCATACTCAACAGAAAGCGCATTCTCAAATGCGTTGCCGCCTCTGATTCTGACAAGCGTGCCTTCAGGAAGGGTATCGGGCGTGATTCCGGTATCAATTGTAATGAATTCTCCAACCTTGCCCGAATAATCGGTTTGATTCAGCGAAATCGCAGCGGGCAGATTGGACTCGATCACATGGATCTGAATCAGGCAACTGTCCGTATATTCGCCCGCCCTGCAGGTCAAACGATACGTATCAGTCCCGGTGCCATTGATGCGGAGGAGCCTTATGCGGTTGCCGGAAACAGTAATACCTTCCTCCGCTTCCGCTCTGAATTCCTCCACTGCGATATCGCATGCGGTTCCGCTAAGTTTTTCAAACGACCACATGACATTGAGACCCGCCTCGACCAAACGCCGCTCAGAGTCAATTGTCACGTTGACAATGCCAAGCTGCGCATGGTCATCACCGCCCGTGTAGACATTGAAGTCCAGATTGCTGTCATCCAGCTGCAGGAAGTTCTCTACAGTCACAGCACAGATTGCGGTCGCTCCGCTTCCATCATTGGATGTGCAGGAGATTGACGCTTTACCAGGCTGAATCGCAGTAATCAGGCCATTCTGGTTGACGATGACCACACTTTCATCGGAGGAAGACCAGGTCACAGAGGTGTCATATGCGTCAATGGGAGAAACTGCGTAATCCAGTGTTCTGGTGTCTTCCTGAACCAGCACGAGATAGGATTCACTGAGCGACAATTCGTCAACGCGGATATGAACAATCCCGTTCTCGTCCTGAATGTAGAATGTCACCGGCACATCATATGCAACGTTCCTGTATGCGTAATGGATCGTCGCGGTATAGACACCGGATTCGTCGAAGGAAACTTCGCATCCGTCGTCCGTGATGCTGTATGTGCCGCAGTTGCTGAAGTACGAGTCACCACTGATGCCCTCAATCTGAACGCCGGCGGGCACAGGATTGCTGTCCGTACTGCTCAGCGCATTGGTAATAACAATCGGTTCGTTGATGCCGGCTGTGATCGTCGACGGGGTATGCGTAGCTCCCTCTGCTATCGCCGTGTTGTCAATATTGATCACGATGTCTGTGGAGGCAGAATATGGTCCAGCCGAGCATGTCACGGTATAGGTTCTGCTGCCGACAGCGTCGAACCATGTACCGCTGATCAGCGCGTAGGTGGTGTCGTATTCTTCATCACGGTCAATAGCGATGGTGGGGAGAATATCCATCTCCACATCATCGTTCTGATCGGGTCTGGAGAGCGTCCAGGTCAACTCATATCCCGCTTCAGTCATTCTGCGCGCGGATGCATTCCCGAGATGTACGTTGGCAATGACGACATTCTGATTGCCCTGTGCATAGAGCGTATCATGCTCAACGTCTGTCACAAGAACCAGCTCATGCTCCACTTCCACCGTATAGGAAGCAGAAAGTGCGCTGCCATCTGTTGTGGTGGCAGTAATTACCGCAGTGCCGTAATTCTGTGCAGTAACAAGACCGCTGTCGTCAACAGAAGCAACAGAGGGATTATCGGAGTTCCAAACAACATTCGTGTTGTCGGAAATCTCCGGATAGCAGTTGACCTGAAGCTGAACAGTCTCTCCGAGCAAGAGCGAGGCGGTGTTGCCTTCGATATCCAGTCCTTCCACATGCTGCTTGACGGTCACCGTGCAGGTCGCATAGGTGGTCTCGGGCCTTCTGGCAGAAGAACACGTGATATGAGCAATTCCCTTTCCTACTGCCTGCACCAGACCGTCATCGCTGACAATTGCAACGTATTCGTTATCGCTCTGCCAGATAATGTCCGTATCATCCGTATCGGCGGGTACGATGGAAGCCGTCAGTTGGATGCCTTCGTCATCATCGCTGAACATCTCGATGGCTGTCTGATCCAGCGTGATACCGGTCATCGGCTGCTTGACTATGACTGTGCACTGCGCCTTGACGGATGTCTTCGAAGAGCTGGTGCAGGTGATGACCGCGGTGCCAACGCCATTGATGGTCAGCTTCCCATCGGTTCCAACGGAAACCACATCCGTGTCGCTGCTCTTCCAGGTCACAGCCTTGTTGTCCGCAAAAGCAGGCTGCACGTTTGCTGTGAGCTGGTATTCGGTTGTGTCATCACTGTAGCAGACCAATTCCGTTTCATTGAGAACGATAGACTGCACAGCCTGTTTGACAGTAACGGTGCAGGATGCGGACGCAGTCGGATTGCAAACAGACCTGGCGGTAATTGTAGCTTTTCCGGTGCCAACAATGGAAAGCTGTCCGTCATCGGAAACGCTGACAATGCTGGGATTGCTGCTTGCCCAGACCAGATCCTTGTTTGCAGCCGAATCAGGCGTAATCGTTGCCACCAGTTTCGTTATGGACGTCTGATCGTTATACACGCTCAGCGTTGACTTGTTCAATGTGATTCCCGTTACGCCTTGCAGAATGGTGAAGCTGCATTCCGCTGACAGTTCATTCTGGGAATCGCTTGTGCAGGTAACGATTGCATTGCCTGCTCCGACAATCGTAACGACCCCGCCATCAGAAACCGTGATCACATCGGTGTCGCTCGACACCCAGGTGACATCCCTGTCAGGCGCATAGGAGGGATACAGATAGGCCGCCAGCTGGACAGTCTCATTGTCTGTGGTGTAGCGGGAAACGGAGGTCATATTCAGCCGGATGCTTTCAACAGCCTGGCGGATATTCACCTCGCATGTATCATAAATCTCCGGATCACTGATGCTCTTGCATGTAATCACGGCATTGCCCGGGCCTAGCAGACTTATCAGCCCGGTATCGTCAACTGTCGCAACTGCCAGATTATCGCTCTCCCAGATCAGATCCTTGTTCGCAGCGGAGGCAGGCAGCACAGATGCGCTCAGCTGAACCGTGCCAAGGTCATCACTCATCCGGGTGATCTGAGACTCATTAAGCGTAATGCTGGTAACAGACTGCCTGACCTCAACACGGCAGTCAGCAGAGACGTCCGGGTTGCTCTTACTGGTACAGGTAATCATGGCAACGCCAACACCCTGAATGGTGATGATGCCGCTGGGAGAAACTGTTGCCACACTGGAATTATCTGTGGTCCAGCCTACCTCGCGGTCAGACACAGGGGCCGCCTCCAGCCATGCGAGCACCTGAACACCATCTGTCTGATTGCTGTAACGAACAATGCTGTATTCGCTCAGCGTGATTCCTGTGACCGCTTCTGTCACGTTCACTGTGCAGGTTGCAGAAATAGAAGGCGTGCTCTTGCTGGTGCAGGTGATGGTGGCCTGTCCGACGCCCTTGTACACGACGACACCGTCGTTTGTCACAGTTGCGACATCAGGATTGCTGCTTGTCCAGGTGACAGCCTTGTTATACGCATAGGAAGGATAAACCGTTGCCTGGAGATAAGCAGGATTGACTTCGTCTTTTGATGTGTTGATGGTTGTCTGATTGAGTTCGATACTGGTAACAGCCTGCAGAACAGTAAAGCTGCACTTGGCCGTCACCTCGGGATTGCTGACGCTCTGGCATGTGACGATTGCATGGGCTTCTTTCTTGTTGCCCGTGCCGACAATGGTAACAAGACCATTCGCGTCTACCGTTACCACGGTCGGATCGCTGCTGTGCCAGGTAACGGCTTTGTTCCCAGCGTTTTCCGGCTCGATGGTCGGGATGAGCTGAATGGGGGTAGTTTCATCACTGTATCTTGTGACCGAAACCTCATTCAAAGTAATGTCAGTGACAGCCTGAATGATTTCCAGCGTAAAGGTGTCGGTTTTGTCGGGATTGCTGACGCTGGCACAGGTGATCACAGTGGTGCCAAGGCCTTTCGGGGTAACCGTTCCATCGGCGGAGACCGTGGCCACGTTTGTATCGCTGGAGGTCCAGGTCAGTGACTTGTTCCAGGCATTGGAGGGAGCCACCGTCGCCACCAGCTTGATCGGGCTCATGTCCGCGTTTGTACGCAGCTCGCTCTCTTTGTTCAGCGTGACGCTGGTAACCGCCTGGCGAACAGCCACGGTGCAGGTAGCGGTAACATTGGGGTGGGTCACGCTGCGGCATGTGATTGTTGCTGTACCAAGTCCCTTCAGTGTGACATAACCAGTATTGGAAACAGTGGCAACCGCGGTGTTGCTTGATTCCCAAGTAACCGACTTGTCGATAACGCTGGACGGCAGCACGGTAGCCGTCAGCTGCTCTCCAGTCATGTTATCCGAATAGCGAAAGATGTTATTCGTGTTTAGCGTTATGCCTGTTGGAGATTGTTTGACTGTTATCGCGCAAGTAGCTTTTACAATTGGATTGCTAACACTAGTGCATGTGATGGTAGCGGTACCTGCACCCATTAAGCTGACCCAACCGTTGCTATCAACAGTTGCAACATTGGGATTATCAGATTCCCAATAAATCGCTTTATTGTTAGCGTTAGTCGGGAGTATCAGTGTTGGATAAAGTCTTTCTCTTGTCCCTGAATAACTGAAGCCTGTAATACTGGTTTTATTGATTTCAATCGCAAGTACCGGACGGGTATCAATCCATTTAGCATATAGAACAAATGGTTTTCCGTCCGCAATATATGGCATCACGCGGTTCTTGAAATCAAAGGGATAATCACCCCTGTTTAATCCGGATGCAGTAGCATCTACATACCAAGCATCAAACTTGTATCCAGTCCTTGCTGGATCCTTGGGTTGTGTGATCCGTTCATTAACATTACATGTATCCTTTTTGTATTCAGATCCATACTTTTCGTACTTATATACAATCGTGCGCTTCTTTAGAATACAATCTTTACTGCTGTCCGAAACTTTGCAATAAAGGGGAAACTCCTTTCCGAAATCAATATGCCAATCCTTTATCTTCCATGGACCAAGGCTACCCTTCAGCTCGAGTCCCAAATTTATATCCCAGTCTCCAAGGCTCAATAGTCCGATTTTCCCTTTAACAGTGGCTTCCAAAGATATAGTTATAGTGCCATGCACTAGAATATCAATGGCTCCAGTGCATGTTTCCACTGATGGCGAAACTTTTATCTGGACATAAACGCCTGCTTTGATTTCGAAGAACTTTATTGTGAAACCGCCCCAACCTATGTCAAAATAAAACTTTAACTCCGGCCCGAATTTTAAACCACCTTGAAGCTTTATTGTTTCGGTCGTAACGTTTTTTTCTAGTCGTTTGTCTGTTTTCCCATTTTTCAGCGTATAGGTAAAAGTTGTATTGATATTCCAGGTTACTTCTAGCGAACCAGAAACTTCACACAACAAATCAATTCCGATATAACCTGTAATAATTCCACTCAAACTAATTGCTGGCAAAGCGCCCAAATTGATCACTTTTGTGTATGACTTAACGCTTGTAATATGCTTTGGATCAATCTCGATGTTTCTGCTTTTGTCTTTGTTTCCAACAGTAATACTCGGCTTCCATGTAATTGGTATGACCGCATTAACATACTTCACATTTGGTATCTTGATAAGTCCTGTGAGACCCCATGGTTGCCATCCTATATCATAGTCAATTGTTGGTTTGTTGACATCAACCTTTAGACTTAGATCCACATTTGTGTTTCCTATCGGAATTGAGAGCAGATTAAACTGCCCTTCAGCGCTGAATAATGATGACGAAGAGCAGTCAACGAGTTCGACTCCTTCGCCCAAGATCATATTATTCCAGTCAACAATAAGCGGTTCAGAACCGCTTAGTCTTTGAACTACTTCTCCCCATTCAGGCTCTGACAACGCAGCAATAATAGTGTCGTCGATAACCTCAATACTATCAATGCGACGCGCCAACCCTGTTCTATATACTCCCTGTTTAGGAAAGTATACAATCTGACCTGCTGATAGAAAAGTAGCTTCTCTTTTCCTAAATACCACGCTGGTTTCGGTAAGCTGCGAATATGATTTTGGATTAAGGCCGGATAAATCAATTGCACCTTCAGCGAAAACTGCGGAAGTCGATAGATTGTTCGACTTTATGTTAGTTGTTTTCGCATAACTCAACGCATAAGCGCCATGATAAGCAGCAATCGTTACTCCAGTCAAGCCAGCAAACGCGTCATCAGCAATTGATGTCACATTAGTATGAACAGTAATGCTCCTCAGTCCGCTGTTTGCCGAAAAAGCCCGGTGCCCGATTCCTGCGACAGGATAGCCACCAAGCTGATATGGAATTGTCAAGGAAGCTTCGTCAGGATTCGTATAGCCAGCAACTATGGCAACGCCATCCTCAACCCAATACTGCCATTCACCCATGGAAAGCAGTTCATCGGGAGTGGCAGGCACATTGGAACTTCCAGATGAACCTTCTGCGTGAGCAAAACTCACAAGAGGGAAATTAACCCCTGTTGCAAACAGAACCAGTGCCATCACAGCGCTGAGAATCCGAAGAAGCTTCTTGTACATTCTGTATCCCTCCATGAGTTAATTCGCAACTGTCAGGTATTGTAACCGGCGTTCTATTGCATAGGCTTGAGCTGCAGATTCTTCTGAACAGATGATTACTGCTCCGGAGAACGTGTTGTCTCCTATATTGATAACGGAATCTGGGATCGACACGAAACAGATTGATCCGCCGTCAAACGCATTATTCCCTATGGTCTGCGGTTCGCCCTGTAGGATCACGCGATCGGCCGAGATGCCATAGAAGGCTTCATCACTTATCTCCTGCAGCCCTGAAGGTAGAACCAAGCTGGTTTCAGCACCATCAATGACCACCATGCTGATTGATGTATCCTCAAAGCCTTTACATGAGACCTGAATTTCAGTGGTGCCTGGACTTCTGGCTGTAAGCACGCCATCAGTTATGTCTGCGATTCCTTCGTTGGATACCGTATAGCTGATCGTTTCCTGTGCAGTATCCGGCTGTGCCTGTACAGGCAATGCCAAGGTACTTCCAACTCTGATTGACATATGCTCGATGTGAAAGCCTATGCTTTGTGGCACCATCGCTACTGCCGAAGGGATACACAGGCTGCCACCTGTTGTTCGCTGCATTCTTGAAACGATGGCACTTGCAGAAATGGAAGGATGCGTCAGCTTTATCATTGCACAGAGCGCTGAGATGTGCGGTGCAGCCATCGATGTGCCTGAGTCTGACACATATCCGCCGCTCCGGGAACAACTAGATATATTCCGCCCGTAAAAGTACACGTCTACGCTTGATCCATAGTTTGAAAAGGAAGATCGGGACCCATCTGACTCTGCGCTGCCTACCACGATGATTCCGGCATCTGTCATACAGGCAGGTGCCACTTCACTGGCATCACACGCATAATTGCCGGCTGCAGCTACTACCACAATGCCCGAGGATATAGCGCTTCGAACTGCGTTTTCCAGCAATTCTGATTGCGTGAATGTTGCAAGGGAAAGATTGATAATGCTAACGTGTGCATCCGTAGCTTCCAGAATAGCACAGATAACGTTTGATGTCTTTCCATTAGCATCTGCGTCAAGGACTCGAATCGGATAAACGTAGACCGGCAACCCTTGCGTACAATCTGCGATAATTCCTGCAACACGCGTTCCGTGACCATTCAGATCATTTGTCGAATCATCATCATTGTCGATATAGTCGTGACCGCCTGTTCGCAGCTTAGGTGTTATCAGACTGTGTCGATATGTTCCGGAGTCTATAACCGCAATCGTGCATGATCCGCTGCCATACTGACTGGCAAAACGGTTGTATTCGCCAAAGCCTGATGTCTCTGCGCCCCAAGAGTGGAAAGAAACACTCTCAGATTGCTCGCCTTCAGTACATCCGGATACTTCAGAATCAACTTCAGCGTACAGAACACTTTCTTGTCTTAGAAGCCACTCGATGGCAGTGTCCGGATCAGTACATAGCAACGCAGAAAACCCTTTCGGGCCATAAACGACACTCAATGGAATAAAGCCCGCATCTTCAAAATCAAGAGGCGCGTCAAGTGTCAAAAACAAGACCATGACAGGCTTTGCGGTTCTTCGTCCTGTTGCGTTGCTTGAAATCGACAGTTGTATGTTTAGCTCAGCGACCTTATCGCTGAATGATGACGCATCGGATCTGAAGTCAAAGACCTCTTCAGCGCTCACTATGGTGAAACACAGAATTGTGCATATCATCGAGAGCACCAGCAAGCCAGCTCGCTTCATGCCACCAATCCTCCAGATGAGCTTGCTCTGTATATGAATCCGAATTTGAAGAACTCAGATGTTTGCAAAAAGTGTACCTT
>JAFWSH010000026.1 GCA_017519405.1 Clostridia bacterium | reverse complement strand
GCTGTCGCCTCACCCGAAGGCTCGGCGTACTGTCGCAGCTCAGCAGGGATTGGGTGCTTCACTCCAACCCCTATACCTTCCTGCTTCAACCCGCAATTCCGTCTGCGGGCGGCGGTTCCGGTCCTCCGTCCCCGCTTCGCATCCGCGGGGGGCACGGGAATGTTGACCCGTCGCCCCTCGAAACGGCCAGCACCCGCTGGCCCCCCTTAGGTCCCGGCTGACCCTGATCCGATTAGCGTTGATCAGGAAACCTTGGTCTTCCGGCGCGGGGGTTTCCCGCCCCCGTTGTCGTTACTCATGCCTACATTTGCCTTGCACTGCGCTCCACCGCGCCTCACGGCGCGGCTTCCAGGCGCAGGGCATGCTCCCCTACCGATGGCTCTCGCCATCCCACGGCTTCGGCGGCGCGCTTAATGCCCGTTCATTATCCATACCCGCCCGCTCGACTGGTGAGCTGTTACGCACTCTTTGAACGGATGGCTGCTTCCAAGCCAACGTCCCAGCTGTCTGTGCAGGCGGACCTCGTTAGCGCAACTTAGCGCGCGCTTGGGGGCCTTGGCCGGTGGTCCGGGTTCTTTCCCTCTCGGGCGCGGACGTTAGCACCCGCGCCCTCACTCCCGGGGTCCGCGCCGCGGCATTCGGAGTTTGGCTGGGGTCGGTAGGCGGCGAAGCCCCCTCGCCCAATCAGTATCTCTACCTCCGCGGCGGATCCCCCGAGGCTGCCCCTAAAGGCATTTCGGGGAGTACGAGCTATCTCTCAGCTTGATTGGCCTTTCACCCCTACCCCCAGCTCATCCGAGCACTTTTCAACGTAAACCGGTTCGGCCCTCCAGCGCCTGTCACGGCGCCTTCAGCCTGGCCGGGGGTAGATCGCAAAGTTTCGCGTCCGCCGCCGCCGACTCGTATGCCCTCTTCGGACACGCTTTCGCTCCGGGTCCGGGCCTCAAGGCCCTTGCCCTCGCCGGCGACGAGCGACTCGTAGGCTCATTATGCAAAAGGCACGCCGTCACCCCTCATGGGGGCTCCGACCGCTTGCGGGCGCACGGTTTCAGGGTCTCTTTCACTCCGCTGTCCGCGGTGCTTTTCACCTTTCCCTCACGGTACTGTGCGCTATCGGTCTCCCGGGAGTGCTTAGCCTTGGCGGATGGTGCCGCCGGATTCGGACAGGGCTCCTCCGACCCCGCCCTACTCAGGGTACCGGCCAGGTTGGCGCGCGTTTCGCGTACGGGGCTGTCACCCGCTCCGGCCCGCCTTTCCAGGCGCGTTCCGCTACGCTCGCTTCTTCCTTTGTGCCGGCCCTACTACCCCGCGCGCGCCTCGACGCCCGCGGTTTGGGCTGTCCCCCTTTCGCTCGCCGCTACTCGGGGGGTCACTGTTGTTTTCCTTTCCTCCGACTACTGGGATGTTTCGGTTCGTCGGGTTCGCCTCCCCACTAAGGGGATGCCGTGCCTGCGCACGGCGGGTTGCCCCATTCGGACACCCGCGGATCTAGGGCTGCTCGCGCCTCCCCGCGGTCTTTCGCGGCCTGCCGCGTCCTTCTTCGCCTCCGGGAGCCAAGGCATCCTCCGTACGCCCTCGCTCGCTTCTCGCTCTCGTGAGTTCGGCGACGCTCACGCGCCGCCTAGTCTCGCTTTTCTGTCGTTTCGTTTTCTCTTTGTGTCTGCTTTCCTTCCAATCCTGTCAAAGAACCGTGCGGGACACCTTCGTGGCCCGCCCTGGTGGAGAATGTGGGGCTCGAACCCACGACCCCCGGCTTGCAAAGCCGGTGCTCTAGCCAACTGAGCCAATCCCCCCGCCGATAACTGTAGTCCCGGGCAGACTCGAACTGCCGACCCCCACATTATCAGTGTGGTGCTCTAACCGACTGAGCTACGGGACTCCGTGCCGCGGCGTCCCGGACGCGCCTCCCGCGCCCTCCGCTGTTAGTCTTCTCGGCCAGCACCGGAACCTCCGGTGGCACTCTCGCTTCGTCTCTGTCTCTCAGTTTCCGTATCCGCGACCCATCTCAGGCGCACCCTCCAGAAAGGAGGTGTTCCAGCCGCACCTTCCGGTACGTATACCTTGTTACGACTTAGCCCCAGTCACCACGTTCGCCCTAGGCGGGT
>JAFWSH010000025.1 GCA_017519405.1 Clostridia bacterium | reverse complement strand
GGCATCCCAACACCAATCGCCGTCAAGAAAAACACTGTTCGGCAACTTCTTTTTCAGTTGCTGACTCACCGTCGTTTTACCGACGCCCATTGTACCGCCGATCAGATATATTGTTTTCATATCTGTTCCTCACAAATCCCGGTTTGTCGGGCCAAAGCCCAATCCATTGTCCTGCCGGCCTCGCCGGAATCCTGCAGTCAAACGGATGCGCCGCGGGTGCCGGAAGAAGGCATTATCGGGTTGCTGAAGAACCGAAGGAAGCAGAAAGGCTGTCTCTGTCCTCAGCATCGGCAGCGGAACATTTCCTGTTTTTCTTCAGTTGAGTTAAGGCTTGACATCATGAACTGAAGTGGAAAGTCACGCCCCGGGCCGGACCAGCACGCAAAACGCCGCAGCCATGCCGGCCTCATGGGTGATGGAGACGGAGACTGTCCCGCCGCCCGCCAGCTCCGCTGCCCGGCCGCTGAGCCTGCACACCGGTGCGCCGGCCTCGTCGTGCAGGATCTCCACCTCCGTCATGGGCAGGGCAATGCCGGTGCCCAGGGCCTTCAGCACCGCCTCCTTGGCGGCCCAGAGCCCCGCCAGGGTCGCAGCCTGCCCGGCGCCCTTCCCGGCCAGATAGGCCCGCTCCTCCGGGGTCAGGCAACGGTCGAGGAAATGGGGATGCCCCAGGGCCTCCTCCATGCGGTGGATCCCGCACAGGTCCAGGCCGGTCCGCAGCTCAAACATAGCCCATCACCCCCCGCACCGATACATCCCCGGAGAGCACCCGGCGCCTTTGCCCGCCGTCCTCCCGGATCCACAGGGCGCCGTCCCCGTCCACGTCCTCGGCGGTGCCCTCGCAGCACAGGGCGCCGCTGACCCGCACCCGGCTGCCCAGGGTCACGCACCGCGCCTTGTAATCCTCTGCGATGGCCTCCCAGCCTCCGGCGGCCACCGCGTCTGAGGCGGCCTCCAGCGCGGCCAGATAGGCGCAAAGAATCCTCCGGCGCAGGGGCGGTGCGGTGAAATCCTCCAGGGAGGCCGCCTGCCCGGTCAGCTCCGGCGGCACGGCGCCCCGCAGGACATTCAGCCCCACGCCCGCCACCACATACTCGATCTGCTCCGGCTCCGCGCTGAGCTCCAGGAGGATGCCGCAGATCTTCTTCCCCCCCAGCACCAGGTCATTGGGCCATTTGATGCCCGGGGCCAGGCCGGTGCAGGATTCAACGGCCTGCGCCATGGCCAGGGCCGCACAGAAGGTCAGCAGCGGCGCCTTCTCCGGTGGCAGCTCCGGGCGGAGCA
Source organism: Clostridia bacterium (assembly GCA_017519405.1). GTDB lineage: Bacteria > Bacillota > Clostridia > Christensenellales > Aristaeellaceae > RUG11272. Next base: position 46,456 of record JAFWSH010000025.1, on the reverse strand, counting down.
GCACGGACTGCCACAGTCCCGTGCCGGGCTGGCTCACCCAGGTGCGGCCCAGCCTGCCGCGGCCTGCGGTCTGTTCCTCCGCGATGCACAGGCTGCCGTGGGGCGCGCCCTCCGCCGCCATCCGCTTGAGGCGGCTGTTGGTGGAGTCCACCCGGGGCAGGAAGCAGACTTCGCCCTTGCCCAGTGCGCGGGTGGCCAGGCTCCCCTGCCACAGGGCGGGCTCCAGACGGTCGCATGCCGCCAGATGGTAGCCGCGCTTTCCGCCGCTCTCCACAGGCCAGCCCTCCGCCTGAAGCTGCCGGATCTTCTTCCACACCGCGGCCCGGGTGATGCCCATCCGGCGGCTCATCTCCTCGCCGGACACATACCCGCCCTCCGCCAGCATTGCAAGAATCTGCTGCATGTTACGGCCTCCTTTTCCACCTCCATTATACGCCCGGGGCGGGCCTTTGGCAAGGAGACGGGGCGGGGCGGGAAAGATGAATGCATGCTTGAAAAGTTTTGTGTTTGCGCGTATACTGTAGGGGCACTGTGTGCAGAAATTCAGCGGATTCCGGAGGCCCCATGTATCAGCCCAGAAGAATCGTCGGCGCGTTGCTGGAAAACGTGAGCCGGGTGATTGTCGGCAAGGAGGAGGCGATTGAGTATGCCCTCATCGCCCTGCTTTGCCGCGGTCATGTTTTGATCGAGGATGTGCCCGGGGTGGGCAAGACCACCCTGGCTTCGGCGCTGGCCAAGTCCCTGGACTGCAGTTTCCGCCGCATCCAGTTTACGCCGGACCTGATGCCGTCGGATGTGACGGGCTATACCCTGGTGAACATCCGCACGGGGGAGGAGGAGTTCCGGGAGGGCGCGGTGATGAGCCAGGTGGTGCTGGCGGACGAGATCAACCGCACCAGCCCCAAAACCCAGAGTGCCCTGCTGGAGGCCATGGAGGAGCACCAGGTGACGGTGGACGGCGTGACCCATGCGCTGCCCACCCCCTTTATCGTGCTGGCCACCCAGAACCCGGATGCCTTCACCGGTACCTACCCCCTGCCGGAAGCCCAGCTGGACCGCTTTTTCCTGCGGATCTCCATCGGCTACCCCACCCAGGAGCAGGAGATGGAGGTGCTGAACCGCTACACCGGCCAGGTGAAGCCGCTGGAGACGCTGCAGCCGGTCTGCACCGCCCAGGATGTGGTGGCCATGCAGGAGGCGGTGGGCGGCATTTTCTGCGCCCCCCAGGTCCGCTCCTACGTGGCGGCCATCGCGGCGGCCACCCGCGCCACGCCGTCGCTGCAGCTGGGGCTCTCCACCCGGGCGGCCATCGCCCTGCTCCGGGGCGGCCAGGCCTGCGCCCTGCTGGACGGCCGGGAGTATGTGGTGCCGGAGGATATCCAGCACATGGCCCTTCCCGTGTGCTGCCACCGGCTGGTGGTCAATCCGGAGGCCCGGATGAAGGGCGCCACGGCGGAGGCGGTCATGCAGAGCGTGATGAACAAGGTCGCCGTGCCGGTGCGCATGTGAGGGCAGTCGGTCATGCTGCTGCTGTGCGCCGCGCTTCTCCTGGCGGCCCTGTCCACGGGCAGCGCGCTGCTGCTGGGGATGGGCCTGCTGCTCCTGCTGCTGTACGCGGTGGACCGCGCGGCGGTCTTATGGACGACAAAAACCTTCAGCGCCTCGGCGGAGATTGCGCCGAAAACCGTGAACCGGGGGGAGACGGCCCGGATCCGGGTGACGGCGGGACACCGCTGCCCGCTGCCGGTGCCGCCGGTGGTGCTGTCTGTGGCCACCGCCCCGGGCAGGGAGCCGGAGGAGTTGAGCATTCCCCAGCACCGGGGCATGCGCTCCTACAGCCTGAGCTTCCCGGCCATGCACGTGGGCGCCGTCCACCCGGGCATCACCTCCTATGCGGTGCGGGATCCCATCACCCAGCGGCAGCATGAGACCGTGCTGCCGGAGACGGGGGATGAACTGCTGGTGCTCCCCCGGTGCTTCGAGCTGACACCCCTGGTCTTCGCCCCCAGCGATCCGGGCCTGGGCAGCGTGGCCAGCGCCACGGAGGATGTCTCCGACCCCATGGATGTCCGGGCGTGGCAGCGGGGGGACTCCATGAAAAAGGTGCACTGGAAGCTCTCCGCCCGGAAGCGGGAGCTGATGGTCCGCCGCTTTGAGGAACCCACCCTGCCGGAGGCCCTGGTGCTGCTGGACTGCACTCCGCCCGAGACCGGCGGGGACAGCCCGGAGGAAGCCCGGACGGTTCTGCAGGATACCCTGCTGGAGACCGCCGCCAGCATCATGAACGCCCAGCTGCACAGCGAGAACGAGGTGCGGCTGCCCCTGTGGGGGGACCATCCGGTGGAGCTGAGCATCAGGATGGGCATGCCCCTGGTGCTGGAGCGCCTGGCCCGGGTGCGGTTCGACGACCGGAAACCCTTTGCCCGGCAGCTGCAGGAGGCGGCCCAGCGGACCCGTCGGTTCGGCGCGGCGGTGGTGATCACCACACGGCTGGATGGCCACACCACCGACCTGATGGTGAACCTGCGGCGCCTGGGGCCGACCCTGAGACTGTATCTGGTGACGGAGACGCCGGACCGGGCGGACTGGCAGCGGCTCATCGGCCGGCTGCAGGAGGCCGGGGCGGAGGTCATCAGCGTGGCGCCGGCGGTGTAGCATCGGGACAGACGGACGGAGGTGGGGAAGATGCCCTACAGCGCGAGGTGCAAAAAGTGCGGCACGGAGACATCCTCCGGCGCGCTCTGTCCGCGCTGCGGCGGCAAGCTGGGCCCCTGGCGCTGCCTGTGGCGCACCCAGCGGATCCCGGTGCTGAGCTGGAGCTGCTGGAACGCCCCCATGCGGATCATGCTGCCGGCCCTGGCGGTGATGGCCCTGGCGGCGATGGGGGTGGAGCTGACCCTGGGCGGCTGGCCTGCCCTGGAACGCCTGATGGCCGGCAGCTTCCCCCTGCTGATGCTGTCCCTGGTGGGGGCGGCGGTGCTGCTCACGGGGCTGGTGCTGCTGCTGCGGGGCCGGGAAGTGCTGGAGATCGCGGCGGACAAGGGCGGCCTTACCGTGACGGTGCTGCTGCCCAAGCCCGGTGCGGTGAGCCTTCTGGCGCGTCTGCACAGCCCCGCCGAGGCGGCGGATCCGGCGCTGCAGCGGACCTACGGCCTTTTCCTGGAGGAGAAGACCATCCCCTGGAAGAGCATCCGGCGGGTGGGCCTGTGGCCGGAGAAGCAGCTGGTGCTGTTCTATGCGCCTGCCCACTGGCTCCGGGCGGCCGTTCCCTGCGACCGGGCCTCCTGGCCCGAGATGCGGCAGACCATCACCGACAAGCTGGGCAAGCAGAAGCACACGCGGCTTCCGGACGTCTTCCGTCCGGCGGAGGGCGCCCCGAAGAAACAGCGTTACCGGCAGACAGAGATGCAGGATACGGTCTCCCTGTCGGAGATCGAGGCCATGAACGCGGAGGCCGAAAGCCAGGCCCCGGAGGAGTAAAACCAGCGGGTGCGCTGGCTGCTTGAGGAAAGAATATGCTGGACAGAGACAAGAGACACGGCAACGCCTACGAGGCCAGGGAGCCCATGAGCAGGGGAAAGCGGATCCTCTCCTGGATCGCCGTCGTGGTGGCGGTGGCGGCCATTGCCCTGGTGCTGGTCACCCTGGTGAGGCTGATCTTTTTCCGGGACAGGACCACCCGGATCAGTGCAAACCTGCTCCCCTGCGCCGCCTCCCAGGACGTGACAATCATGGGGGACCGGGTGCTGTACTACGACGGCAGCAGCATCCACTGCATGGGCGCGGCCGGGGGCATCCAATGGAGTGTGCCGGTGGGCGCCGGCGCCCAGTTCTCCGCCTCGGACAACGGCCTGGTGATCTGGCTGGGTACCGATGTCTATGTGGTGGACGGCAACGGCCACACCACCTACAACGCCAGCCAGGACGGGGCGGTGCAGTTCGCGCGCCTGAGCGGCAACTACTGCGCCATCGTCTACGGGGAGGATACCAAGCCGGTGCTCTCCGTGAGAAACCTGGACGGGGGTGCGGTGGATTCCGAGCGGGAGGCCTATGAGGGCATGCTGCTGCTGGACGTGGGCTTTTACGGCGAGGCGGACCAGTACATGTGGACCCTGGCCATGGACGTCTACGGCGTCACCATCAACACCGTGCTGAACACCTTCCAGGTGGGCAAGATGAACACCGGCCTGGTGAACCTGGGGGAGTACCTGGCCTACCGGGTGATCTATGACAACGGCACGCTGCGGGTCTACACCACCCAGCAGATGTTCTCCTTCAACTATAAGGCTGTGCAGGACATGTCCGGCAACCAGCTGGTGCACGGCTGGCAGGTGATCGGGGTGGATTATCCCCAGCGGGGCAATGCCAACATTCTGCTGGCAAAATCGGATCAGCTCAATGCCGCCGCGGGGCTCTCGGAGCTGCGGGTGATGACCGGCCAGACGGACCGCCGCTTCGACATTCCCTCCCTCAGCGTGGGGGCGGTGGTGTACAACGGCAGCATCTACGCCGTCTCCGGCAGCCAGATCTACCACACCGGCATCAACCGCCAGCAGTTCTACAGCCACCAGATCCCCCTGCCGGAGGGCATGACGGTGACCGGCCTTATCGGCGTCACCTCCGGCGGCCGCATCATCGTGGCCTGCGGGGACAGTGTGTATTCCGTGACCCTGCCCAGATGAGGCAGGCAACGGGGAGGAGTGAGCATGTACAGCATCCGTGAGGTTTGCCAGCGCACGGGGCTCACAGCCCATACCCTGCGCTACTACGAGAAGGAAGGGCTGCTGACGGGGGTGCAGCGCAGCAAGGGCGGCTTCCGCCAGTATTCCGACGAGGACCTGGAGGCGCTGGGGCTGATCTGCTGCCTGAAGAACACCGGCATGTCCCTGCAGGAGATCGCCCGCTTTGTGCAGCTGACCCAACAGGGGGACGGTACCCTGGCGGAGCGGGTGGCCATGCTCCGGGCCTGCCGGGAGAATGTGCTGGCCCGGATGGCGGAGATGCAGCGCTATCTGGACAAGGTCAACTGGAAGCTGGGGTTCTTCACCGAGAAACTCCGCCACTATGAGGAACAGGGGAAAGAGAAATGACAAGAGCGGCCAGAATGGAGGCTGAGGAGAGACCCGGCCGGCTGCCCGGTCTGGGCAGTCTGTTTTCGTATGCGTTCTGCATCCTCGTGTCCCTGGTCCGGACGGAGCGCTCCTTCTCCGGCGGGGCGGCCTATCTGTGCATCCGCGCGGCAGGCGGCGCTGCCGCGGCCTGGATCCGCGGGGACAGGGGCTGCCTGAGCCGGGCGGAGCGCTGGCTGCGCACAGGCGCGACCCTGCTGCTGATCCCCGCGGCGGCGATCCTGCTTGTCCGCCTGGTGAAACGCCTGAATGAGGGCGGGGATCCGGTGCTGGCACTGGTGGCGGTCTCTGCCGCCCTCCGGGATCTGGCCGGCCGGCAGGTCATCCGGCTCCGGGCGGCAGACAGGCTGAGCAGGCGGGGGCTGGCCCTGTCCACGGCGGCGATCCACGGGACGGCGCTGCTGGCGGTGCTGATTTCCGTCCCGGGGACCATGTCCGCCGGTCAGGCCGCTGTGCTGGCGGCGGGATATGTCCTGTGCGGCCTGCTGGTATTCTGGGCCGACCGGGTGGAGGCCAGGGACTGGCGCCGGGCGCAGCAGGAAGCGGCTGATGCGGCCCAGACAGCGGCCCTCCGGGAGAAGCTGCGCGGCGGGAATGCCTGCCGGGTTCACCGCGTGCTGGCCGGTCTCACCACCGCGGCGCTGTATCTGAGCTGCACCGCCCTCCCGCCCCTTCTGACGATGCCGGACAAGCCCGCTGCCATGGCGCAGCCGCTGATCGCCATTTTCCTGGCCGCAGCCGCCGTGCCGGCGGTGCTGGGCTGGCACAGGCGGAGAAAGGGCCGGGAGCCCGATGCCGTCAACCTGTGCCTGGTGGGCTTTCCCCTCTGGCTGGTGGGGCTGGGCATCCTGCGGCACATGGCGGCCCGGGGAGAACTGGCTGCCGGTCCCTGGGCGGGAGCAGCCCTGTGCGTGGGCGGCGCGGCGCTGTGCCTGACGGCGCTGTGCAGCCTGGAGCGGGACATGCACCTGGCCGCGCGCTTCACGGCGGAGGGCGATACGGCGGGCTATGATGCGCTGCGGGCCGCGAGCCTGGATCTGGCGGTGCTGACGGGCCAGACCCTGGCAGCCCTGCAGCTGGCGGCGCTGCTGATGGAGAACACAAAGAACCTGGGCCTGTTCCAGGGAACGGTGGGGTGGATCCTGCTTCAGCCCGCCCTGCTGCTGACCCTGGCAGCCCTGGTCTGCCTGTTTTGCTTCCCGATCTCAGCCCGGTATTTTGACAAGCTGCGCCGCCACTTCCGCCTGGCGGAGGCGGGGGAGAACAACCGGGCCCTGAAGGACCGCCTGACGCAGGTGGTGGTGCAGCCCTTCCGCCAGCCCTTTGCAACGCGGCTGCTGCGGGCGGTGATCCGGAACGTGTACCGCCAGCGCCTCCGGGGCCTGGAGAACATCCGGGTGGACGACGAGAACCCCATGGTCTTCCTCTGCAACCACAGCGAGATCTACGGCCCGGTGATCTCCATCTGCTGTCTGCCGGTGCCGGTGCGGCCCTGGGTGATCTCCCGGATTGCCATCACCACGGAGGAGTCCATCGACTATATCCACCGCTACGACACATCGAAGTGGGGCTGGCTCCCCGAAAAGTGGCGGCGGCCTGCGGCCCGGCTCCTGGCCCGCCTGGGGGCGTGGTGCATGAACCAGCTGGAGTGCGTGCCGGTGTACCGGGACAAGCCGGGCCAGCTGATGAAGACCTTCCGCGCCTCGGTGGAGGCCCTGCAGGCCGGGGACAACCTGCTGATCTTCCCGGAGAACCCCAACGCGGTGGCCCAGGACCACGGCTATGAGCGGGAGGGGGTGGGAACCCTCTTCTCGGGCTTTGCCATGCTGGGCCAGATCTACCACAGCCGCACGGGGAAGCGCTGCCGCTTTGTGCCGGTGTTCTGCGACAAGCATACCCGCACCATCACCTTCGCCCCGGAGATTGTCTACCGGGAGGATGCGGATCCCGAGGAGGAGCGGCGGCGGGTGGCTGCCGTGTGCGAGGCGGAGATGAACCGCATCTGGCAGGAGCAGCACGGGGCGCAGGAGAACAGCTGCCCGGCGGACGAGGGCAAATGACCCTTGACGCTCCCCGGGGCTTGCGATACAATGAACCCAATGAACAGAAAATACCACTGAAGGAGGCATTTCCATGGCAATCACCACCAGACCCTTCGGAACGGCGCCGGACGGCTCGCCGGTCACCATGTACACCCTGACCAACGCCTTCGGCTCCTCCATCTCCGTCATCGACTTCGGCGCCATTCTGACCTCCATCATCGTGCCGGACAAGGAAGGCAGAATGGGGGACGTGGCCCTGGGCTTCGACAGCATGGAGAAGTACGGCGGCAGCCACGGCAGCATGGGCGACACCGTGGGCCGCTACGGCAACCGCATCGGCAAGGGCCGCTTCACCCTGGACGGGGTGACCTATCAGCTGGCCCTGAACGACCACGGCAAGAACCACCTCCACGGCGGCGAGAAGGGCTTCTGGAGCAAGATGTGGACGGCGACCCCCATCCCCGGCGAACACCGGGACAGCGTGGCCTTCCACTATGTGAGCCCCGACGGGGAGGAGAACTACCCCGGTACCCTGGATGTCACCGTGACCTACACCTGGGACGAGGACGACAACCTCATCATCCGCTATGAGGCCACCACGGACAAGCCCACCCTGTGCAACCTCACCAACCACACCTACTTCAACCTGGGCGGCCATGCCCACGGCACCGTGCGGGACCACGAGGTGCTCATCGAGGCGGACGTCATCACACCGGTGGACGATGAGCTGATCCCCCTGGGCAGCTATATGCCGGTGGCCGGCACCCCCCTGGACTTCAGCGACGGCCTGCTCATCGGCGACGGCCTGGACGCCATGGAGGGCTGCAGCCAGATGGGCCCCGCCGGCGGCTATGACCACAACTTCGTCCTGCGCAAGGGCGAGAACATGGGCCTGGCGGCCTGGGTCTACCACGAGGAGAGCGGCCGGGTGATGGAGGTCATCACCGACCAGCCGGCCATCCAGCTCTACACCGCCTGCACCGCCCACTATGAGGGGGGCAAGGAGGGTGCCACCTACGGCCGCTTCTCCGGCCTGTGCCTGGAGACCCAGCACTGCCCGGACGACCCCAACAATCCCCAGTTCCCCGGCACTACGGTGCTGCGCCCCGGCGAGAAGTATGACACCACCACCATCTACGCCTTCCGGGTGGCCTCGGAGGAGGAGGAGTAAGCCCTCCGCCCCGGAGGCCCGGGAGAAACGGAAAAATGTTTTTCCCTCTTGCGCAAGGGGCCGGTTGTGTGGTATACTGGCGCTTGTGACAACGGACGGTCCGCTGTCCGGACAAGAAACAGCCGGGCATGAACGTCTATGAGGGAAGGAGGACCCATCATGAGCGAAATCATCCGTTCCATCGAAGCTCAGCAGCTGCGCAATGATCGCCCCTATCTGTATGTGGGCGACACTGTCCGCGTCTGGGTGAAGGTTGTGGAAGGCACGCATGAGCGTCTGCAGGCGTTTGAGGGCACCGTGATCGCGAAGCGCAATGGCAGCATCCGCGAGACATTCACCGTGCGCCGCGTCTCCTACGGCATCGGTGTGGAGCGCACGTTCCCGCTGCACTCCCCGCGCGTGGACCGCATCGAAGTGCTGCGCCACGGCAAGGTGCGCCGCGCCAAGCTGTACTATCTGCGCTCCCTGCAGGGCAAGGCTGCCCGCATCCAGGAAGTCAAGCGCACCTGAGACAGCGCAATGGGATCCTGTACCAGCGGTTACAAGCCGCTGGTTTTCGTTTTTGGGGCTGGGGATTGAATGACGAAAGACAGCCGGCTGCGGCGATGGGTGCTGCGGCCGGCTGTTTCAGCGCATAAAAAAGCGCCCGTCCGTTCCCGGCTCGGCGCCTGTCAGGGCTGTGCCGGCAGCACTTCCCGAGGGCGGTAGACATTGGCGCCGCAGAGGTTGCAGCGTCCGTGGTACTGGTAGATCTTCACGCCGTTCCTTCCGTCCTCACTCGATGCTGGTGCCTGTGGAAAAAGTGGCACGGAAGAGGTTGCGGATTACCCCAAAGATAACTATAATGTGCTCATACTGATGAAAAATGTGCACGGGGGGGGAATACGGATGGACGGGAATGGGAAGAATCCGGGGATCCAGCCGGTGAAGATAGGAGAAGTGGACATGAGAAAGTGTTTGAGATGGCTGGTGCTGGCGGCCGTGTTGGCTGCGCTGTTTTGCTGCTCTTCCGCGATGGCGGCCGGCGGGACGGACGGGAATATCACCTGGAACTTGGACGATAACGGGGTGCTGACCATTAGCGGGTCCGGGACGATGAAGGATTACAGCATCAAGGAGATGAATGGAGACTATATCACGACAGCGCCATGGGGTGTGAGTGCCAACAGTGTGGTGATTGAAGATGGCGTGACCAGCATTGGTCGAATGGCTTTCGATGGCTGCATAAGCCTGACGAGCATCACGATCCCGGATAGCATGACCAGCATTGGCGACTATGCTTTCTATAGGTGCAGCAGCCTGACGAGCATCACGATCCCGGATGGCGTGACCAGCACAGGCAACTATGCTTTCTGCAACTGCACCAGCCTGGCGAGCATCACGATCCCGGATGGCGTGACCAGCATAGGCAACAATGCTTTCAACAACTGCACCAGCCTGACGAGCATCACGATCCCGGATAGCGTGACCAGCATTGGCGGCGGTGCGTTCTCTATCTGCAGTAGCCTGACGAGTATCATGATTCCGGACGGCGTGACCAGCATTGGCGACTATGCTTTCGCGTACTGCAGCAGCCTGACGAGCATCGCGATCCCGGACGGCGTGACCAGCATTGGCGACTGGGCTTTCGTTAACTGTAGCAGTCTGACGAGCATCACGATCCCGGAGAGCGTGAACAGTATCGGGATCTCTGCTTTCGCTGGCTGCAGCGGTCTGACAAGCATCACGATCCCGGATGGCGTGACCAGCATTGGCGAAAATGCTTTCTATGGCTGCGAAAGCCTGACGAGCATCACGCTCCCGGATAGCGTGACCAGCATTGGCGACTATGCTTTCTATAGGTGCAGCAGCCTGACGAGCATCACGATCCCGGATGGCGTGACCAGCATTGGCGATGGTGCTTTCGCTGGCTGCAGCAGCCTGACAAGCATCACGATCCCGTCCAGCGTGACCAGCATCGGTGTATATGTGTTCAATAATTCTGGCCTTTCCAAACTGTGGTGGGAAAGCGATGAAGAGATAGCTGTTGGGATCAAGGCCATCCCAGCGGGCACCACCATCTACTGCTATGAATTCACCCCCTTGGAGACCTGGGCGACGGACGCCGGATACCCGGTGGTACTGATCGACAACATTCAGCAGGAAGACCTGCCTGTGGTCTCCGTGCCGGATGCTGTCAGGCTGGACATCGGTACAACCCGCCAGCTGCCGGTGGGCATCCTGCCCCCGTCTACGGACTACGTGATTACCTGGGCCGTGGATGACCCCGCCATCGGCACCGTCTCAGCCGAAGGCCTGTTCACCGCCCTCTCCGCGGGCACGGCCAACATAACGGTTACCGTGGATGGCAAAGCCCTGACCTACCCGGTGACCGTGGTGAGGCCCGCCACCTCCCTCGCCATTCCCGAAATCTGGGTGGTGGCCAAGCAGACCTGCCAGGCCGTCCCGGTGATCACCCCTGTCGATGCCAACCTGGACCTGTCCTGGGGCACCTACAACAATACGTATGCCGTTGTGCACAAGAACGGCCTTGTCACCGGCAAGGCGGTGGGTGAGACTCAGCTTTGGGTGAGCGACAGCATTTCCGGACTGTATGCCGAGACCACCGTCCACTCCTGCGACCCCGTCACCGCCGTGGCCTTCGCCGAGGAGACCGCCGTCGTGCAGCCGGGGAGCACCGTGGCCCTCACCGCCAACGTGACCATGCGCACCCAGAGCTGCGTCAACCACCTGGTGACCTTCGCGAGCAGCGACGAGACCATCGCCACGGTGGACGCCGACGGCACGGTGCACGGCATCGCCCCGGGCACGGTGACCATCACCGCTACCGCGGTGAACAGCAGCGACATCAGCGCGTCCTGTGTGGTGACGGTGCGGGGGCTGAACGTGCTCACCCTCCCCGAGGGCCTCACCACCATCGAGTCCGGGGCCTTCACCGGCCTGCCCGGGGTGGACGCCATCCGTCTCCCTGCGGGGATCACCACCATTGCCCCGGACGCCTTCGACCCCGGCGTCACCCTCTACGTCCCCTCCGCCGACTGGCTCCAGTGGGCCGGGGACAACGGCTACAACGGCACGCTGGAGTGAGCTCCTGCCCCATTCCCCCCACAACAAAAACCTCCCACCAAATCGGCGGGAGGCTTTTTCAACAAACAGGCTGCGGCGTTACTCCGCGTCGCCCTGGACAGGCACATAGACCATCTCGGCTACGGCCACCAGGTCCAGGCCGTCCGGGTCCGTGGAATACACCGACAGGCAGTACATCAGGCCGGGGGCGGCGTCATACCACTGGCACAGCTCCACCCACTCCGTGCTGCCGGTCTTGGCCTCGCCGATGGTGCCGGCGCAGCCGCCGACTTCCACGGCCTCCTCGTTCTCCCAGGCGAAATACATGCCGGAGATGTTCATCAGCTCCCCCTGCGCCAGCGCGGCGGGCTGGATCCGGGCGCAGAACTCGTCCCCCTCCAGGGTGAACTGCATCTCCGCCAGGCCTTCACCGGGCAGATAGCGGTACAGCACGTCCTGCGCCCCTTCCGGCACGCCGAACACCAGGCCGGTGGCCTGCTGCAGCTGCTCCGCCGTCATGTCCTGCCAGGGGTTGGGGAGGGCGACGTCCGCAAAGGCTTCCTCGCCCACAAAGCCGCTGTCGTTCTTCGGGCTGCACAGGAACCAGGTCGTGAGCTCGGTGGCGGGGGTCTCCGGATCCATGGCGTGGGCCCAGAGCAGCATCCCCTCCGGCAGCGCGCTCACAGGCGTCCCGGGGCGGTAGAGCAGCATTTCATCCCCTGCGGAGAGGCCGTAGGGCTCTGCATAAACATAGCGCACCCCGTCCCGGATCTCCTCCCCGGCGTCCTCCTGCGCCTTCTGCAGCTGTTCCACCCGGAGGATCAGGGCGTTTTCGTCCGCCTCGCCGGCCAGGGTGAACTGCCCGGAGAACTCGCACCAGTAGACCGTGCCGTCGGGGTAGTCCTCCCCGCTGTCCCCCATATCGCTGTCGTGATACAGGCCGGTGAAGGAGCCGTCGGGCTGGATGGCCAGCTCGGTGGACCAGGCGCCGGCGCCGCTGGAGAAGCTCCAGGTCAGCCCGGCCAGGGTCTCCAGCACGGCATCCTCCGCCTCGGCGCAGGCGCCCGCGGCCGTCAGTACAAGCATCAGGGCCAGGGCCCATGCCAGGATTTTCTTCATGTAAATACCCTCTTTCCGGAGGACCTCTCCCGGCCCTCCACCTCTACAGACGTTGCTGCCGGGGAATTTGTTCCCGGCCGGTGTAAATTATACGCCGGAGCGGCGCGTTTCCCTGCCGCCCGGTGCGCCTGCCCGGACTGTGCCGGAAAATGCACCGAAAAAGCATGGGAGGGAGCCGGGCGTGCTTGTCATTCTCCCGTGAATCATATATAATGAAAGGGCTGTGCCGCGGAAAGCGGACTGTCTGGAGGAATGAACATGGTACGGGCAATTGTGGGCGCCAACTGGGGCGACGAGGGCAAGGGCAAGGTCACGGACGTGCTGGCCGAGAAGAGCGACGTGGTGGTGCGCTTCCAGGGCGGCGCCAACGCGGGACATACCATCATCAACGAGTACGGCAAGTTTGCCCTGCATCTGCTGCCCTCGGGGGTTTTCCATCAGAATGTGATCAACGTCATCGGGCCCGGCGTGGCCCTGAACATCGAGGCGTTGCTGAAGGAGCTGGCGGGGCTCAATGAGCGGGGGGTGCCCGCGCCCCAGATCCGCATCTCCGACCGCTGCCAGGTGATGCTGCCCTGGCACGTGGACTTCGACAAGTTCGAGGAGGAGCGGCTGGGGAAGAACTCCTTCGGCTCCACCAAGAGCGGCATCGCGCCCTTCTACTCGGACAAGTTTGCCAAGGTGGGTATCCAGGTCTGCCAGCTCTACGACGAGGGGATCCTCCGGGAGCGCCTGGCCATCGCCCTGGTGAAGAAGAACTGCCTGCTGGAGCACCTCTACCACAAGCCCGCGGTGGATGTGGAGGCGCTGGTGGCGTACCTGAAGGAGCTGGGGGAGAAGATCCGGCCCATGGTCTGCGACACCACGCGGCTGCTGCACGAGGCGGACCGGGCAGGGAAGACCATCCTGCTGGAGGGCCAGTTGGGCACCCTGCGGGATCCGGACCACGGCATCTACCCCTACACCACCTCCTCCTCGCCCCTGGCGGGCTACGGCTGCGTGGGTGCGGGGGTTCCGCCCACGTCCCTCAAGGACATCATCTGCGTGACCAAGGCCTACTCCAGCGCGGTGGGCGCGGGGCCCTTCGTGTGCCGCCTGACCGGCCCTGAGGGGGATGAGCTGCGCCGCCGGGGCGGGGACGCCGGGGAGTTCGGCGCCACCACCGGCCGGGCCCGGGATGTGGGCTGGTTCGACGCGGTGGCCACCCGCTACGGCGTGATGGTCCAGGGCGCCACCGAGGTGGTGCTCACCAACCTGGACGTGCTGGGCTACCTGCCGGAGATCCCGGTGTGCGTGGCCTATGAGACGGCGGCGGGGGAGCGGATCACCGACTTCCCGGCCACCCCGGTGCTCATGGGCTGCAAGCCTGTGTACGAGACCCTCCCCGGCTGGCTGTGCGACATCCGGGGCACGGCGCGCTACGAGGACCTGCCGGAGAACTGCCGGCGCTATGTGGACTTTGTGGAGAAGGCCTGCGACGCGCCCATCCGCATGGTCTCCATCGGCCCCAAGCGGGAGGAAATCCTCCTGCGGTAAACGCCTGCGAAGGGGAGAAGGACAATGATCGCCATCCTGGACTATGGCATGGGCAACCTGCGCAGCGTGCAGAAGGCCTTTGAGTACCTGGGGGAAGAGGCGCGGATCACCGAAAGCCCTGCGGAGGCCGACGGGGCGAGCCATGTGGTGCTCCCCGGCGTGGGCGCCTTTGCGGATGCGATTGAGCGCCTGCGCCAGAGTGGCCTGGACGGGGCGCTGCTCCGGGCGGCCCGGGCCGGCAAGCCTGTGCTGGGTATCTGCCTGGGCATGCAGCTGATGTTCGCCGCCAGCGAGGAGAACGGGCACTATGAGGGCCTGGGGCTCTTTCCGGGGAGCATCACCCGCCTGGAGGCCCCGGGGCTGAAGGTCCCCCACATGGGCTGGAACACGATCCGCACCCGCGCCTGTCCCCTCTTCGACGCCGGGGAGGAGCAGTGCGTGTATTTCGTGCACTCCTACTGCGCCGCGGAGGTTTCCCCCGAATGGACGGCGGCGGTGTGCGACTACGGGAAGCCCTTCTCTGCGGCGGTCTGCCGGGAGAACGTGATGGCCACCCAGTTCCACCCGGAGAAGAGCGGCGCCGTGGGGCTGAGGATGCTCCGGCGCTTTGCGGCCCTGGGCTGAGAGGGGGCGAAGCATGCTGACCAAGCGGATTATTCCCTGCCTGGACATCCGGGACGGCCGGGTGGTGAAGGGCGTGCAGTTCCTGAACATCCGGGACGCCGGGGATCCGGTGGAGGCAGCCGTGCGCTACAACGAGGCCGGGGCGGACGAGCTGGTGCTCCTGGACATCAACGCCAGCCACGAGGGCCGGGGCACTATGCTGGACGTGGTGAGCCGGGTGGCGGAGCAGGTGTTCATCCCCTTCACCGTGGGCGGCGGCATCGGCTCGGTGGAGCAGATCCGGGACATACTGCGCCTGGGGGCGGACAAGGTGGGCGTGAACAGCCAGGCCCTGCGCAACCCGGACCTCATCACCGAGGCGGCCCTGCGCTACGGCAGCCAGTGCATCGTCCTGGCCATGGACGTGAAGGCGCGCAGTGACGGCAGCGGCTGGGATGTGTACCTCAACGGCGGCCGGATCAACACCGGCCGGGACGCCCTGGCGTGGGCGGTGGAGGGCGTCCGGCGGGGGGCGGGGGAGATCCTCCTCACCAGCATGGACAAGGACGGGGCCGGGGACGGCTTCGCCATGGAACTCACCCGGACCATCGCGGACGCGGTGCCGGTGCCGGTGATCGCCTCCGGCGGCGCGGGAAAGCGGGAGCACTTCCGGGACGTGCTGACCCGGGGCCATGCGGACGCGGCCCTGGCGGCCACCCTCTTCCACTACGGCATCCTGCCCATCCCGGAACTGAAGGCCTGGCTGGCGGCGGAGGGCGTGCCCGTCCGCCCGGTGAACGCGTAAGGAGCATCACATGGCATACGAGAGCGAGCTGGCCCTGGGCCTGACCCCCTATGTGGCGGGGGAGCAGCCCAAAGACCGGCAATTCATCAAGCTGAACACCAACGAGAACCCCTATCCCCCCTCCCCCCGGGTGCAGGAGGCGCTGGCGGGGCTGGCCCCCAGCCTGCGGCTTTACCCGGACATGGAGGCCACGGCCCTGCGGGAGGCCATCGCGCAGGTCAACGGCGTCCGGCCGGAGCAGGTCTTCTGCGGCAACGGCTCGGACGAGGTGCTGGCCTTCGCCTTCGCGGCGTTCTTCGCGGGGAAGACCCTGCGGGCGCCGGAGGTGACCTACTCCTTCTACCCGGTGTACGCCCAGCTCTTCGGGGTGCACTACGCCACGGTCCCCCTGCGGGCGGACTACACCGTGGACGTGGATGGCCTGATGCAGGACGGCCCGGTGGCCCTGGCCAACCCCAACGCCCCCACCGGCATTTTCCTGCCCATGGAGGCCATCCGGCGCATGGCGGCCCACTGCAGGGCCCACGATGCCGTGCTGCTGGTGGACGAGGCCTACGCGGCCTTTGCGCCGGAGACGGCGGTGCCGCTCCTCCGGGAATACGACAACCTGCTGATCGTGCGCACCTTCTCCAAGAGCCACAGCCTGGCCGGCATGCGGGTGGGCTACGCCATGGGACATCCCCGGCTGGTGGATGCCCTGCGGAGGATCCGGGACGCCTTCAACAGCTACCCCCTGGACCGGCTGGCCCAGGCGGCGGCCACGGCGGCCATCCTGGACACCGGCTACACGGACCGCTGTACGGCGCGGGTCATCGCGGCCCGGGAAGAGACCCGGCAGACCCTGCTGGCCGCGGGCATCACGGTGCTGCCCTCCGCCACCAACTTCCTCTTCGTGAAGGCGGACCCGGCGGATGCCGGCCCGGTGCAGCGGGCACTGCGGGAGGAGGGCATCCTGGTGCGGCACTTCTCCGCAGAAAAACTCCGCCCCTGGCTCCGGGTGAGCATGGGCACGGAGGAGGAGATGCGCAGGGTGGCCGGGGCCCTGGTGCGGCTCATCAGAAAGTGAACCCCACAGGCGCCTCCGGATGCGGGGGCGCTTTCCCACGATCCCCTTGCCGAAGCAGGAGGGATTTGCTATAATGCCATTATTATCGGGCATACAGAGGAAACAGCCGGAGGGGAGGTGACCCCATGACCTACTTTCAGCACCAGGAACAGGAGCCGGTCCGGGAACAGCTGTTCCACGAGCCGGTGACGGACGACGATCCCCCGGAGGATCCGGAGGAGACAGCCGCGCCGCAGCCCGAGCGTGCCTGGCGGCATATTCTGGACGCCGAGGAGCGGGAGGACCGGCTGCAGCGGCGGGATCGCCTCCGGCTGCTGGCCGGGGTCAGCGATTTCTTTCTGGTGATCCTGGGCACCCTGCTGGTGCTGGCGCTGGTGGCGCTGGTGGTGACGCTGATTCTGTGGGTGCAGGGGGACATCACCGAGCGCTTCCCGGTGCTGCAGCACCTGAGCCGGACCGTGCAGTTCCGGGGATAGGGGACTGATATGGAGACGATGACATGGGAACAACTGGAAGAACAGATCCGGCAATGCAGCCGGTGCCCCCTCTGCCGGGGCATCAACCACAAGGTGCCGGGCCAGGGCGACCGCAGCGCGCCGCTGATGCTCATCGGGGAAGGCCCGGGCTACCAGGAGGACCAGCAGGGGCTGGCCTTTGTGGGGCCGGCAGGGCAGCTGCTCACCCGGATGCTGCTGTCCATGGGCATGCCCCGGGACCGGGTCTACATCTGCAACACCGTGAAATGCCGCCCGCCCGAAAACCGTACCCCGGAGCCCGGGGAGACAGAGGCCTGCCTGCCCTTTCTGCGGGCCCAGACAGCCCTGGTGCGGCCGCGGGTGATCCTGCTGCTGGGGGCCACGGCGGCCCGGGTGACGCTGGACCCCAACATCCGCATCAGCCGGGACCGGGGGGTGTGGCACCAGCGCAGCGGCGTGTGGATGCTGGCAACCTATCACCCAAGCGCGCTGCTGCGGGATCCATCCAAGAAACGCGAGGCGTGGACCGACATGGACGCGGTGCGGGACAAGCTGATGGAGCTGGGCCTGTATCCGGATTTGTACGGAGAGAAAGCAGGGGGTGAGCCATGACGCAGCGCATGACGGACTTTGAGGCCTGGGCCCGGGCACGCCTGGCAGGGGAGCCGGAGGTGGAGGACCGGAGGCTGGTGTTCGGCGAGGGCCGGGGCGACTGCCCGCCCATCTGTCTGGTGGGGGAGGCGCCCGGCGGCGAGGAGGAGCGCATGGGCCGGCCCTTTGTGGGCAAGGCGGGCCGGAACCTGGACACCTTTCTGGCGGCGGTGGGCCTGCAGCGGGAGGCCATCTGGATCACCAACACCGTGAAGGTCCGGCCGGCGAAGGTCAGCCCCCGGGGGACCATCTCCAACCGCCCGCCCAGCCGGGAGGAGAAACGCCTTTTCCTGCCCATCCTGCAGGAGGAGCTCCGCCGGCTGCAGCCCACCCTGGTGGTGACCCTGGGCAACACGGCCCTGCAGGCGCTGCTGGGGCCGGAGGCCACGGTGGGCGCGTGCCACGGCCGCCTGACGGAGGCCTGGCTGCCGGAGCGGGAGACGCCCCTGCCGCTCTTTGCCCTCTACCACCCCGCCTCCGTCATCTACAACCCGGCCCTGGAGGCGGTCTACCGGGAGGACCTGCGCCTGTTGGCGCTGCAGCTGGGAAAAATGACAATTGAGACGGGAAACTGAGGTTTTGAGACACAATCCCTTCCGGAATAAAAAACGCCGTGCTATACTGGCGGCGAAAGGAGGGGTTCGATGGATTTCATTGTACAGAACCTGCCCGCATTGATCTGCGTACTGGTGGGCATTGGCCTGCTGGTGGCGGAGGCGTTTATCCCGGGCTTCGGCGTGGCAGGCATCTCCGGCATCGTCTTTGAGGCGGTGGCGGTGGCCATGGTGTATCAGACCGCCGGCCCCATGGCTGCGGCGGTGACCCTGCTGGTGGCCCTGACGGTGATTGCAATTGTCCTGTCCATCTCACTGCGATCGGCTACAAAAGGAAAAATCAGCCAGAGCGACATGATCCTGCGCAGCACCGAGCGCCCGGAGGACGGGTATGTGGCCAACGAGGACATGAAGGTCTTCCTGGGCCGCACCGGCACCGTCATCACCACCCTGCGGCCCACGGGCATGGCAGAGTTTGACGGCGTGCGGCTCAACGTCATGAGCAGCGGCGAGTTCATCGAGGCCGGAACGCAGGTCCGCATCGAAAAGGTGGATGGCGGCCGCATTCTGGTCAGGACGATGACAGAGAATGCATAACCATGGATCCGGCTGCATCACAGGCAGCGGAGACTGATAAGGAGGAGTCAGAATGAATTTCAGAGCTGATGGAACCCTGATCGCCATTGTGGCGGCCATTGTGATTGTGCTGCTGGTGCTGTTCCGGTTCGTTCCCTTCGGAACCTGGATCCGCAGCGTGGCCAGCGGTGTGCATGTGTCCTTCCGGTCCCTGATCGGCATGAAGGTCCGGCGCATCAAGCCCGAGAAGCTGGTGTACCCGCTGATCAAGGCCACCAAGGCCGGCCTGCAGCTGAACATCACCCAGCTGGAAACCCACTACCTGGCGGGCGGCAACGTGGACCGGGTGATCAATGCCCTGATCGCCGCCCAGCGGGCCAACATCCCCATGGCCTTTGAGAAGGCCTGCGCCATCGACCTGGCGGGCCGCGATGTGTTCCAGGCCGTGCAGATGTCCGTTACCCCCAAGGTCATCGAGACCCCTGTGGTGGCGGCCATCGCCAAGGACGGCATCGAGCTGCGGGCCAAGGCCCGGGTGACCGTGCGCACCAACATTGAGCGCCTGGTGGGCGGCGCCGGCGAGGAGACGGTCATTGCCCGTGTGGGCGAGGGCATCGTCACCACGGTCGGCTCTGCCGAGACCCACAAGCAGGTGCTGGAGAACCCTGACCTGATCAGCCGCACCGTGCTGAACAAGGGCCTGGATGCAGGCACTGCCTTCGAGATCCTGTCCATCGACATCGCCGATGTGGACGTGGGCCGCAACGTGGGTGCCCAGCTCCAGATGGACCAGGCGGAGGCCGACCGCCGCATTGCCCAGGCCAAGGCGGAGGAGCGCCGGGCCATGGCTGTGGCCCACGAGCAGGAGATGAAGGCCAGCGTCCAGGAGATGCGGGCCAAGGTGGTGGAGGCCGAGGCCGAGGTGCCCAAGGCCATGGCCGCTGCCCTGCGGGAAGGCAAGCTGGGCGTCATGGACTATTACCAGATGCGCAACACCATCGCGGATACCGAGATGCGGGAGTCCATCGCCAAGGCCAGCACCCCCACGGGCAATCCCGGCACCAAGTAAGCCCTGAGACGGAGAAGACCAGGAAAGGAGGCGGATGCACAGCATGGAAGAGAGCGTACTGGTCTGGATCTTCATTGTGGTGATCGGCGCAGTGCTCAGCAGCTTTTCCAAAGCCGCCAAGCAGAAGGCCGCAAACCAGCGTCCGCAGACGAATCCACAACCCGCTCCGTCTGAGCCGGTGCAGCAGCCGGCGGCCATGCTGCCGCCCAGACCTGCACAGCCCACCCTGCAAAGCACCCTGCGGGTGACGGAGCACGACCACACGGGCATGTTCGACGGCAGCCTGAACGCGGATGACTCCGGGGAGGGCAGGGATGACCATGACCACGGCTTTACCGGCGAGGTGGACATGCCGTCCATGCACTCCGACCAGGAACTGAACCGCTCCCTGACGGAGGAGGAGCAGCCGGAGGATGGGGACAGCTTCCGGCTGCCTCTGACTCCCCAGGGCCTGGTGCAGAGCCTGGTGATGCAGGAAGTGCTGCGCCGCCCCTGCCAGCGGAGATAAGCGGATACAACCCGGAAAGAGCCGTTCCCTCAGCGGGGCGGTTCTTTTTTGCTGCCTTCTCACTGTCTCTCCCCGTTTTCTTGCATTGAAAAGCCCCTGCCTTCATTCACAGAGCAGGGGCTTTCGGTGATCCGGCTGTTCCGGGGAAGCGGCTTAATCAGCCTCCCAGGGCGGGTTTTTCTTCAGGGCTTGCCGGACCTCCTCATCGCTCATGAAGACATACACGCAGTTTGGGAAATCCCGACCGTTGATGTAGGAGTGCCGGTGGATCAGCAGGCGGTCCTCCCGGATGGTGCCGTGGTATTCCACCCGGCCGTAGGGGGAGACGTTTTCGAAGTGGAGGCTGTCCCCGGTCCGCTGGTAGGCTGCCCTGCGGAACCGGCCGTCGGCCAGGGTGAACAGCCCCGGAGCGGGCAGCGTGTCGAAGGAGTTCTCAATCACCTGCCGGAGACGGGGATAGAACCGCAGGCACATATAGCAATAGATGCTCCCGTCGGGATTGCGGTCCTCCAGGCAGTAGATCCCGTCATCCCGCAGGGGCGTCTCTCCCGGCACGACGTCCCTGCGCGGCGCCTGCCGCACGACCGCTTCGGGTTTCTTCTCCTCCGGGTCGTATTTGAGGTTCTCGGACAGCTTGTCATACGGTTCCATGGGCGCCTCCTGCAGGAAGAATGTATCTGCAGGATAGGGCACATCCCCGGCGCTGTCAAGTCCCTTTCCCCTATTTTTCTGATGCATGCTATACACAGAAAAAACAAGAATTATGCAAAATCTGAGGGGCCGCGATATTGACGTCAAATGCCCCAAACCGCTAAAATGAAGAGGATTTTTCCGAAGGAGGCTGGTTTTCGCGTGAATACGGAACTGATTGTCTTCATCGTCTACCTGGTCTTTACGGTGGGCATCGGCGTGTACTTCTTTGTGCGCAGCCGGGAGAGCGGCAGCGAGAAGGAGTACTTCCTGGGCGGGCGGCAGATGGGCCCGTGGGTGTCGGCCCTGTCCGCCGGGGCCTCGGACATGAGCGCCTGGGTGCTCATGGGCCTGCCCGGCTCCATCTACTTCGCCGGCATCGGCCAAACCTGGATCGCCATCGGCCTGGCCCTGGGCTACGCCGCCAGCTGGATCTTTGAGGCCCGCCGCCTGCGCCGCTTCTCCATCGTGGCCAAGGACTCCATCACCATCCCCCAGTACCTGACCAACCGTTTCCTCTCCTCCAGCAAGGCCATGCAGGCCATCTGCGCGGTGATCTTCCTGGTGGCCTACACCATCTACGCCGCCAGTTCCATCTCCGCCTGCGGCACGCTCTTCAACCGGGTGATCGGCCTGGACCCCAACCTGGCCATGTACATCGCGGCCATCGTCATCGTGTCCTACACCTTCATGGGCGGCTTCTCCGCCGTGTGCTGGACGGACTTCTTCCAGGGCCTGCTGATGCTGGGGGCCCTGCTGGTGGCGCCCATCTTTGCCCTGGGCCTGGTGGAGGCCGGGGACGCCGCCGCCGCGCCGGTGCAGGAGGGCTACTGGAACCTCTTCACCTCCTGGCAGGACGTGCTCTCCGGCCTGGGCTGGGGCCTGGGCTACTTCGGCATGCCCCACATCATCATCCGCTTCATGTCCGTGCGCTCCGACAAGGACATCAAGAAGAGCGCCGCCATCGGCATCTCCTGGACCGTGCTGATCCTGGGCTTCGCGGTGTTTGCCGGCATCATCGGCCGGATGATGGGCGACAAGATCGTGGCGGCGGACAGCTACCAGGCGGAGACCGTCTTCATCCAGATGGTCCGCCTGATCTTCCCGCCGGTGATCAGCGGCATCCTGCTCTCCGCCATCCTGGCCGCCTCCATGTCCACGGCGGACAGCCAGCTGCTGGCCAGCGCCTCCGCCTTCGCCAGCGATGTGTATAAGCCCATCCTGCGCAAGGGCAAGGCCGAGGATGCCGAGATGTTCTGGATCGGCCGCCTGGTGGTGCTGATCATCGCCCTGGCCGCCCTGCTCATCGCCACCAACCCCGACGCCGGCACCATCATGGGCCTGGTGAGCAACGCCTGGGGCGTGTTCGGCGCGGCCTTTGGCCCGGTGATCATGCTGAGCCTGTTCTGGAAGCGGATGACCTTCAAGGGCGCCCTGGCGGGCATCGTGGCCGGTGCGGCGGTGGACATCCTGTGGCTGGTTTTCCTCAGCGGCATCGGCCTGTATGAGATCATCCCCGGCTTCTTCTGCGGCCTGCTGGCGGCGGTGGTGGTCTCCCTGGCGGATAAGAAACCCGCCCCGGAGGTGGAGACCATGTTTGACCGCGTCGTCTCCGACGAGGAGATCTGACCCGGTCGGAGGCCGCGGCCCTTTCGCCCCTTGTGAAAAGAGACAAACTCTGCTATAATAGGGCGAACCCCATTGAAAGGAGCAATCAGAATGGATTTTTGGTACAACCTGGCCGGTATTGCCACCGCGTGGGCTGACGAGGCCGGCACCGCAGCGGCGACGACCGCACAGACTGCAGCGCAGGCTGCGGGAGACCCGACCCTGGAGCAGCCGAATCTGTGGGCGTCACTGCTCAGCATGTTCCTCCCCATGGCGGCCCTGCTGATCATCTTCTACTTCCTGCTGATCCGCCCGCAGCGCAAAAAGGACAAGCAGGTCAAGGAGATGCTGGACAACCTGAAGGTGGGCGACCGGATCTGCACCATTGGCGGTATCTACGGCGCCATCAAGCAGATCAAGGACGACACCGTCACCCTGGCGGTGGGCAATCAGGACATGACCATGGTGGTGGCACGCTGGGCCATCCGCTCTGTGGAGGAAGTCACCATCGAGAATGATGCGGTGGAGCTGAACTGACGCCGCAGCACAGCAAAACAGACAGGAAGCCGGAGAGGCCGCCTGTCTGTTTTCTCTATGTCCGGGCTTACCATCCGCCCTCCAGCAGGATGCAGGCGGGATCCACAAAGCCCCGGGCTTTTTTGCCGTTGACGGTGGCCTCCACGTAGGCCAGGGTCATCTCTTTCCCCACAAAGGTGCTCAGATAGGTGACCCGGGTGCCCTGGCGGAGGTAACCCAGTGGACCCATGGTGGCCTGCATCATGCTGTCCCACAGCGCGGTGTCCCGGGTGATGTCCGCCCCCAGCCAGGCGAAATCCAGGCGGGGAATGCCCTGGAGCTGATCCCGGTATTCCCGGACGTTGATGTAGCCATAGCGGGTGCCGGTTTTCACGCTGCAGCGCACCAGCATCCAGTCCCCCTCCAGACCGCCGTAGGAGAAGTTCCGGCTGATGAACTGGGACTTGCCGTCGGCGCCCCGGAGATACCCGGTGCCGGGCCCGGAGTAGACGGGCTTGTTCAGCACCTCGCCGAAGTCAAAGACGCCGGTGCTGAAGCTGAAGCAGCGCTCCCGGGCGGGATCCGGATCCCAGACGTCGTCTGCCCGGCTGTCATCGGGCACACCCGGCGCCCAGATGGACCGGCTGTAACCGCAGACGCACTGCCCGCCCTCCAGCGCATGGGACTCGTAGACGGCAGGGACCACGTCCTGGCAGACCACCGTGCCGCAGTCGGCGCAGTACCCCTTGCACTCGGTGAAGAACATATGCCCGCCCTCGTCCACAGCCTGCCAGGCGTCGTTGTAGACCAGGCGGATCATGGCCCCCGGATGGGCCCGGCAGCTGCCGAAGGCCCCGGGCTGCACCAGCACGGAACGCTCCTGGGTCACCCAGCCGCTGTCGCCGGCCGCCGCCAATGGCAGCAGCACGGCGGCCATCAGCAATGCCAACAGTTTCCTCATGGCTGTCCCCTCCTTTGTCAACCATAGAACGAAGCAGTCCGTGGCTTTCTTCCGGTTTACAGAAAAAAGCTCCGGTCTCCCGGAGCTTATGCTGCTGCGCAGCGGGTCAGTCGCCCATCAGCCGGCGGTGGATGGCGGCGGCGGCGGTCTTGCCCGCGCCCATGGCCAGGATCACCGTGGCGGCGCCGGTCACCGCGTCGCCGCCGGCGTAGACGCCCTCCCGGCTGGTGGCTCCCGTGTCCTCCTGCACCACAATGCCGCCCCACTTCTGGGTCTCCAGGCCCTCCGTGGTGGACTTGATCAGCGGGTTGGGGCTGGTGCCCAGGGCCATGATGACGCAGTCCACCGCCAGGTCCTCCTCGCTGCCCTCCACGGGCACGGGACGGCGGCGGCCGGAGGCGTCCGGTTCACCCAAGGCCATGTGCTGCACCCGGATCCCCTTCACCCAGCCCTGGTCGTCCCCCTCGATGGCCACGGGGTTGGTGAGGAAGCAGAAGCGGATGCCCTCCTCCATGGCGTGCTCCACCTCCTCCCGACGGGCGGGGAGCTCGGCCTCGGTGCGGCGGTAGACGATGGTCACCTCCGCCCCCAGCCGGCGGGCGCAGCGGGCGGCGTCCATGGCCACATTGCCGCCGCCCACCACGGCCACCTGACGGCCGTGCTGGATGGGGGTGTGGGCGTCGGGGCGGTAGGCCTTCATCAGGTTGATGCGGGTGAGGAACTCGTTGGCGGAGTAGACGCCCTTCAGGTTCTCGCCCGGGATGTTCATAAACTTGGGCAGGCCGGCGCCGGAGCCGATGAACACGGCCTCGAAGCCCTGCTCCTGCATCAGCTCGTCGATGGTGAGGGTGCGGCCGATGACCACGTTGGTCTCCACCTTCACCCCCAGGGCCTTCAGCCCGTCGATCTCCTGCTGCACGATGGCCTTGGGCAGGCGGAACTCCGGGATGCCGTAGACCAGCACGCCGCCGGCCAAGTGCAGGGCCTCGAAGATGGTGACGTCGTAGCCCTTCTTGGCCAGGTCGCCGGCGCAGGTGAGGCCGGAGGGGCCGGAGCCGATGACGGCCACCCGGTGGCCGTTGGGCTCAGGCTTCCTGACCTCCCCGGCGGCGTGGGCGTTATGCCAGTCCGCCACAAAGCGCTCCAGCCGGCCGATGCCCACCGGCTCGCCCTTCTTGCCCCGGATGCACTGGCCCTCGCACTGGCTCTCCTGGGGGCAGACCCGGCCGCAGACCGCCGGCAGGGAGGAGGAGAGGCTGATGACCTGGTAGGCGCCCTCATAGTCGCCCTCCGTCACCTTGTGGATGAAAGCAGGAATATCGATGCGCACCGGGCAGCCGGCCACGCAGAACTTCTGCTTGCAGTTCAGGCACCGCTGGGCCTCGTCCAGGGCCATCTCCTCCGTGTAACCCAGGGCCACCTCCCCGAAATTATGGCTCCGGGTCTCTGGATCCTGGGAGGGCATGGGGTTCTTGGTCAGGCGCATGTTGGGCATGGTCTACCTCCTCGGCGGGTATAGAATCAGAATTCCGTTCCACAATTCGATGAAGCGGGCGGAAACCCTTGTATATTTCGTGTTTTTTTGCGGTCAGACGGAGGCAAGATACTTTTTGAACACCGGGCGGATGGGCGGCGAGATGAG
Organism: Clostridia bacterium; assembly: GCA_017519405.1. GTDB lineage: Bacteria > Bacillota > Clostridia > Christensenellales > Aristaeellaceae > RUG11272. Next base: position 20,668 of record JAFWSH010000025.1, on the reverse strand, counting down.
ATCCAGACTGATCTCATCCGGGGAAAACCAGCGCAGCTCCTCGATCTCCGAGGCCTGGGGCCGCACTTCGCCGTGGAAATGCCGGCAGAGGTAGATGATCTCCACGTTGGACACCTCGTCCCCGTTGGGATAGACGTAGTGGGTCTCCGGGCCGGAGTTGACGCAGAAGAAGGTCAGCTCCTCCGCCGTCAGCCCCGTCTCCTCCTTGAACTCCCGCCGGGCGCAGTCCTCCACGGGCTCGTCGATCTCCACCGAGCCGCCGGCGTAGCCCCACAGGTGGTTGTCCGTGCGCCTCCCCAGCAGCAGGCGGCCTTGCTCGTCCACACAGATAATGCTGGCGGCGCACTGGATGAGGGTCCGGTGGCCCACCAGCTTCCGCAGTTCCATGATGTATCCGGTCATGGCCGTGCCTCCTGCTCCGTGATCTCCAGCTCTGCCGCCACATGCGCCACCCCGCAGATGGGGTAGGTCTCCCGGATGCCTGTCTCCCGGAACCCCACGGCGCGGTAGCATGCATACGCCGGGAGGTTGTCCTCCAGCACGCCGAGGCTGACCTTCTCCGCGCCGTAAACCCGGAAGGCGTACACCAGCGCCTGCCGGAGCATGGCCGTCCCGATCCCCTGCCTGCGCCGGGCCGGATCCACGATCACAAAACCGATCCGCAGATGATCCGGGGATTCGTCCGGGTTCCGGAGGGTAAAAAAGCCCACCGGCTCTCTCTCCATAAGGGCGGTGAACCGCATGAGTTCCCCGGTCTTCCGGAACCGGGCCGGGGTCAGGGGCGGCGCCCCCAGAACGCCGGCGGTCCAGCGGTAGAAGGTCTCCTCGTCCCGGCACCAGGAGAGCACCCGGGCTTCGTCCGAATCCTTGTAGGGCCTGATGCGGATCATGGCGGCTTCCTCATTCCGGCTTGCATTGCGCGTTTCTTCCCGATGAAGACGGGCAGCATGGGCGCGCCTGCGGGGGTCAGGCGCGTGGCTGCCCCAGGGGATCCCGGGCCGGGGTGCCGGCCTTCCGGGGGTAGGCCTTCGGGGTGGGCTGCAGCTTGCGCAGGGGCAGCAGGCTGTGTTCCCAGTCCAGGCCGGGGAAGTGCACCGGGACGGGTTCCTCCGCCCTGCCCCCCAGCACATGGGCGGCCCGTCTGCCGGCCTCCAGCTCCTGAGCCAGCGCCGGTCCCTTCCAGCACAGGGCCACGCCCCCCACCCGGACATAGGGCAGCAGATACTCCGCCAGCACGTTCAGGGGTGCCACGGCCCGGGCTGCCGCCACGTCAAAAGCCTCCCGCAACGCCCCCTGCCGGGCGCCGTCCTCTGCCCTGGCGTGCACCAGGGTCACGTTGGCAGCGCCGGTCTTCTCCGCCACCGCTGCCAGGAAGTTCAGCCGCTTCTGCAGGGCGTCCAGGAGGGTCACCTGCAGCTGCGGACAGGCCAGGGCCAGCACCATCCCCGGGAAGCCCGCGCCGGTGCCCACGTCAATCAGGCGGCCCGCAGCGGGCACGAGGCCGGGAACAGCCAGCGCGCTGAGGCTGTCGGCAAAATGCCGGAGGATGATCCCGTCCTCCTCCGTGACGGCGGTGAGGTCCATGCGGGTGTTCCAGTCCAGGAGCATCTCCCCGTAGACCGCCAGCCGCCCGGCCAGGGCCCCGTCACAGGGGAGCCCGCAGGCTGCCAGCTGCCCCGCGATCTGTTCCGCGTTCATTCCCTGTCCCTCAGTTCAGCCGGAAGCGGCTCCGGAGCAGGCGCTCCATGGCCGCCACACCGGCGTAGTATCCCCGGCTGTTGTCCAGAACCAGATCCGCCGAGGCCCGGTAGGTGGGGATGCGCTCGTGGTACACCCGCTCCACCTCCGCCTTCTCGGCGAAGTTGGGCCGCCGGTCCAGCTTGATGTCCCCCAGAATCTGCTCGATGGGCCGGTCCACCAGCAGGATCAGCCCGAAATTCCGCATGATCTCCCGGTTCCAGGGGTTCATGACGGTGCCGCCGCCGGTGGACACCACCATGGGTTCCTCCCGGGTCAGGGCGATGAGCAGGTTGGTCTCCGCCACCCGGAAGGCCTCCTCCCCATAGCGCGCGAAGATCTCCGGCATGGAGCCCCCCAGGATCTCCTGGATGCGGCGGTCCATGTCCACGTAGCGCAGCTTCAGATTGCCGGAAACCTTCCGGCCCAGCGTGCTCTTCCCGCTGCCGGGCATGCCGATGATGAAGATGTGCCGCTCAAGCATGTCCCCGTCCTCCTGTCCTTTTCTGTTATTATAACGGTTCCGGGGATTTCCGTCAACCCGCGGCGGAGCCGGGTCCGCGGTCGGGCGTCAGGGCCGGCCGGTGCGAAGGTGTGACGCGGAAATGTTACGATTCTACATAAAATATTCATCTGTTTGCAAATATTTCTCCGCCGCCCCCTTGTGGGTACCGGGGTTTTGGGGTATAATTCAAGCGGTGTAGCTTTGCCCACCAACGATTTGTGACACGAAAAGGGGAAAACGTCATGATTCATCAGGCGAGAAAGTTTATCTGCCTTCTGCTGAGTGCGCTGCTGCTTTGCGCGTGGGTGATCCCGGCCATGGGCGCCGACAACGGGGCGGATCCCCTGACCTGGGCCGAGGTGGTGGCCTGGGCCCGGAGCCTGGAGATGCAGGGCAGGGCCGCGAAGCCCCTGAACGATCCCCACGACGAGGCGGCGCTGTCGGAGGACGGCTACGCGTATGTCTATGATTTCGGGACGCTGTATTTTGACAGCCCGGAGCTGACGGATGACGCCGTGCTGCGGGGCGCGGTGGTGCTGGGGGAGGAAGTGGAAGGCCCCCGGGGCATCAACACGCTCATGAGCGCAGAGGAACTGCTGAAGGCCTTCTACACCGAGAACGAGACCCTGGCCGGCACCCGGGAGAGCGCCCTGCTCTACCTGAGCGACAGCCTTCCGGAGGGGATGTGGTGGGGCCGGGTGCTGCGGGACGGCCAGTGGCTGGAGACGGTGCAGTACACCGCCCATGAGCAGCGGGAGGACGGCCTGTACACCGACGGCGGCCTGGTGTGCACCCTGCAGGACAACTCCCTGGTGGCCATCCGGGTGTTCGGTCTGGATGCCACGGCGGACGAGGCGGCGCTGGAGGCGGAGAAGCAGGAGCTGCTGCCGCTGCAGAATGCCGGTGCCTATGCCATGGTGCCCTCCTCCCGCGTGGGCACGGACAACCCGATGTTCGGCGAGGAGGACCTGTCCTTCCTGGGCGTGGATGTCAGGACCTGCACGCCGGAGGACGCGGAGGCCGCCCTGGGGGAGCCTGAGGCCGACGATGAGATGTCTGACGACAGCGGCGCCCGGATGCGGGTGATGAGCTTCGACGGCTGCACCCTGGTCTTTATGAAGGACCCCATGGAGGAGACCTACCGCCTGACGGTGCTGACCATCGACGGGCAGAACCTGGAGGGCCCCCGGGCACTGCGGGTGGGAGACAGCCTGAACATGGCCATGCAGCGCTTCCGCTTCGGCGAGGGGGAACTGGACGGCCTGTATGAGGTGCTCTACGGCACCGTGGGACAGGGCAGCTGGGGAGACGCGGACTATGGGGAGGATGCCTCCGTCACCCTGCGCTACGGCCTGACGCTGGATGACGGCCGGGAAGTGATGCTGATGGCCCTCTTCGAGATGTACACGCTGACGGAGATCAATATCACTGTGGGACGCTGAACGGAGCATGCCGTATGAGAATTGACCTGCAATGCCCGGCGGAGGTGTGGAGCTGCCGTCTTCCCTCCGGACCGGAAGAGCCTTGCGAGATCACGCTGTTCAACCTGGGGGAGAAGCCGATTGTCTCCGTGGAGATCACGCTGATCTTCCTGGACGCCGCGGGGCAGGAGATCCAGCGGGTCATGGAGCGCATTCACGACCTGAAGGGAACCCCCCACCAGGTGTTTGAGGCGCTGATGGCGGTGCCGGCGGACACGCTGGTGCCTGCGCCCACCAAGGTGGAGATCTCCCTGGACAAGCTTTGGTACGATGATGGCGTGGTATGGCGCCGCAGCCGCAGCGGCCTGGTGGAGTACCAGACCAATGCCCTGCCCCGGGGCCGCGCCCTGTCCCGGCTGCGGCATGTGGCCGGGGAGGACGCCATCGGCTACCCCGAGCGCCAGGGCAATTTGTGGCTGTGTGTCTGCGGCCGGCCCAATCCGGAGAATGCGGGCGTCTGCGTCCGCTGCGGCAGGGATCGGGACACGGTGTTTTCCCTGTGCTCCCGGGAGGCGGTGGACGAGGTCTGGGAGCAGGAATCCCGGCAGACCGTGGTGAGCCAGGACACCGGGCGGCTGGGGGCCGGGCAGGAGGACGACGCCATCGAGCGCCGGCACAAGAGCCGCTGGCCCGCGATTCTGGCGGCTGCGCTGGTGCTGGCGGTTTGCGGATATTTCGTGGCCAGCCTCTGGCTGATGCCCTATCTGGACTATCGCCGGGCGGCCCAGCATCTGGCCCGGGGCGAGTATGCCCAGGCGGAGGAGGGCTTCTCCGCCCTGAACGGCTGGGGAGACAGCGATACGCAGCTGCTGGAGACCCGCTATCGCAGCGCCTTTGCCCTGCTGGATGCGGAGGACTTCGACGGCGCGGAGGCTGTCTGGAGAGACCTGGGCGGCTACCGCGACAGCGCCGCCATGATCACCGAGGCGGAATACCGGCGGGGCGTTCACCTGATGGGGGAGGGCTACACCGGCCAGGCCCAGGAGGTTTTCCGGGGGCTGGGGGACTATAAGGACAGCCGGGATCAGGTGACGGCCTGCGACTATCAGAAGGCTGAGGAGCTGTATGCCAGCGGACACTGGGAGGAGGCCAACCGGGCCTATGCCGCCCTGACGGGCTACCGGGACAGCGAGGCCAAGGCCCTGCTCTGCTTCTACCGCCCGGGCAAGCAGGCCCTGGAGAACGGCGAGCCCGACGCGGCCATCGACTGGCTGAGCCGCCTCCCGGCGGACTACAAGGACGCGGCGGTGCTCTGCCAGCAGGCCCACTACCGGAAGGCGGATGCGCTGCTGGAGAGCGGGGACAGCGCCGGCGCCGGGGCGGAGTTCCTGCTGGCCGGGGACTATGAGGACGCGGCGGCCCGGGCGCAGGCGTGCATCTACACGCCGGCGGCGGAGGCCATGGAGGCCGGCGACTGGACGCGGGCAGCGGAGCTCTTCGCGGGCATTCCCGGCTACCGGGACGCGGACGAGAAATACCGGCAGTGTGTCTACCAGGCCGCGCTGGAGGCGGTGGAGGCCGGGGACTACGAAAAGGCCCGGGCGCTGCTGGCGGGGCTGCCGGAGGACGATGAGGACGCGGCGAACCTGCGGAAGGTCTGCGTCTATGAGCCGGCTGCCGCGGCTGCCGCCGAGGGAAGGTACAGCGAGGCGGCGGTGGCCTTTGAGTCCCTGGGGGACTACAAGGACAGCCCGGAGCGCGCCCGCGACGCCCACTACCTGGAGGCGGCTGCCTTGTTTGACGCGGGGAATTTCGCCGGCGCCTACGAGCAGTTCGCGGCCCTGGGGGACTACAAGGACAGTGCCGACCGGGCGAAGGAAGCACGCTATGCCCAGGCCAACGCCCTGATGAACGGGGAGCAGTACAGCGAGGCGGCGGTGATCTTCACCGAGCTGGGCAAGTACAGACAGAGCGATGTCCGCCTCCAGGAAGCCCAGTATATGCAGGCCGCAGCGCTGCTGGCGGCGGGGGACTATACCGATGCCCGGGTGCTGTTTGTGGCCCTGGGGGATTACGCGGACTGCCCCCGGCAAGTGAATGCCTGCGACTATGCCCGGGCTGAGACGCTGGCTGAGGCGGGCAGCAAGGAGGCGGCAGCGGAGAGCTTTGCCGCCCTGACAGGCTATCAGGACGCCGGGGACCGTGCCAACGCCCTGTGGTATGAGCTGGCGGAGGAGGCCCTGGCGGACGGCAACCTGAAGACCGGCGCAGTGCTCTACAGCCGTCTGGGGGACTATCGGGACAGCGCCCAGCGGCTGATGCAGATCCAGGACGACGTCTACGGTGTCCCGGCGGAGCATGCCCGGGCGGCGCTGGAGGGCGGCAATGCCGCTGCAGCCGCCTTCCTGCTGGACCAGCTGGACCTGACCAGCGTCCCGGAGCGCTATGCCTACCTGAAGGAGCTCTATCTCAGCGCCTGCTACACCGAGGGCAGCCGCCTGATGGACGCCGGGGAGGACGAGCGGGCCTATCCCTATCTCCAGCGCTGCATCGGCTATCGGGACACGGAAGCCCTGATGGACCGCACCGCCTGGAACATCCTGGGCACCTGGCGCAGCGACAGCCACACCTACATCATCCGCAAGAGCGGCACGGTGACCATCGACGGCGAGACCTTCAACTACAGCCTGCAGGGCTACGAGCTGCTGCTGCAGGATCAGGTGGCGTTCAAGCTGACGGCCATCCAGGGGGACACCATGACCCTGCGGGACGTGCGGGAGGAGGGGGACACCCCGTTGACCCTGACCCGGACGGCCCGGGATGAGCTGCTGCCGCTGCCGGAAGCGGTGTATATGCCGCCGCTGCCTGCCACGCCCACCGACCTGGCTACCCCGGCAGATCTGCCGGAGGAGGCCACCCCCACGGACCTTGACTGAACCTCCCGAAGCTTCGGACCGCCTGCCGTGCAGCAGGCGGTTTTTCTGTTGACGCGCCGGGGAAAATCTACTATAATGGGCGCTGTTATGAACATCATCTGGGGGTGGCATTGTGAGTTTTGAGACACTGGACAGCCGGCTGAACCTTCCGCAGCTGCAGAAGGAGCTGCTCTCGTTCTGGAAGCAGGAGGGGATTTTTGAGGAGTCCCTGCGGGATAAACACGGGGAGGTCGTTTTCTACGACGGCCCGCCTTTCCCCACCGGCACGCCCCACCACGGCACCGTGCTGGTCTCCTTCATCAAGGACATGATCGCCCGCTACTGGACCATGCGGGGGTACTCCGTGCCCCGGGTCTGGGGCTGGGACTGCCATGGTCTGCCCATTGAGAACCAGGCGGAGAAGCGCCTGGGGCTCAGCGATAAGAGCATCATCGAGCGCTCCACGGACGTGGCATCGGCCGATGAGGCGGCGGCGCAGGACGGCGTGCCCAATGCGGCCTGGCATCAGGCGGTGGCAGCGGCGGTGGCCAAGCGCGCCCAGGCCGGGCAGGCCTTCCGGAACATGCATGTGGGCATCTCCGCCTTCAACGACGAGTGCCTCAGCATCGTCTCCAGCAACAACGAGTCCTGGCGGGAGTATATCGAGGAGATGGCCCGCTGGGTGGACTATGACAACGCCTACAAGACCATGACCCCCTCCTTCATGGAGAGCGTCATGTGGGCCTTCAAGACCTGCTATGACAAGGGGCTGATCTACAGCGGCTACCGGGTGACCCCCTACTGCATGCACTGCGGCACCTCCCTGTCCATCTCCGACACCCGGGAGTCCGACTCCACCCGGCCCCGGCAGGACCGCTGGATCATCACCAAGTTCCGCTCCGAGACCGAGGCGCCCATTGGCGGGAAGCCTGTGTATTACCTGGCCTGGACCACCACCCCCTGGACGCTGCCCTCCAACCTGGTCCTGGCGGTGAACCGGGGGCTGACCTACGCCTATGTGGACGTGGGGGACGAGATCTTTGTGGCCTGCAAGAACATCCTGGGGAACTTCAAGAAGATCTTCGGCGAGGAGCCGGTGATCGTGAAGGAGTGCACCGGCGATGCCCTGGTGGGCAACACCTACGAGCCGCTGCTGCCCTACTTCGCCTTCATGAAGGAACAGGGCGCCTTCCGGGTGGTGGAGGCGGACTATGTGGACGCCACCGAGGGCGTGGGCATCGTGCACACGGCGCCGGCCTTCGGCGAGGATGACTACTGGACCTGCCGCAGCAAGGGCATTCCCACGGATGTGGTGAACCCGGTGGACGCCAAGGGCCGCTTCACGGAGGAAGTCACCGACTTCTACGAGGACAGCCGCACCCGCAACGTCATCGAGATGAACCCCATCATCATCCGTTTCCTCTACGACCATGGGAAGGCCGTGGCGGACGGCTCCCTGGTGCACAACTATCCCCACTGCTGGCGCTGCAAGAATCCGCTGATCTACAAGGCCATGAGCGCCTGGTATTTCAACATCGAGAAGATCAAGCCCCAGCTGCTGGCGGCCAACGAGGAGATCAACTGGGTGCCGGAGAGCGTGAAGTACAACCGCTTCGGCGCCTGGCTGGAGAACGCCCGGGACTGGAACATCTCCCGGAACCGCTACTGGTCCACCCCCATCCCCATCTGGGAGTGCGACCGCTGCGGCGAGCGCACGGTGCTGGGCTCCGTGGCGGAGATCAAGGAGGCCAGCGGGGTGGAGCTGCACGACCTCCACCGGCAGTACATGGACCAGGTGACCTTCCCCTGCGCCTGCGGCGGCACCAAGCGCCGGGTGCAGGAGGTGCTGGACTGCTGGTTTGAGTCCGGCTCGGTGACCTACGCCCAGAAGCACTACCCCTTCGAGAACAAGGAGTGGTTCGAGACCCACTTCCCCTGCGACTTCATCGTGGAGTACACCGGCCAGATCCGCTGCTGGTTCTACTACATGCACGTCATGTCCGTGGCCCTCTTCGGCCGGCCGGCCTTCAAGAACTGTGTGGTGCACGGCACGCTGCTGTCCAACGACGGCAAGAAGTTCTCCAAGTCCTCCCGGAACTACACCGACCCCATGCACCTGATGCGCACCGTGGGCACGGACCCCTTCCGGCTGTATCTCTACCAGTCCAACGCCATGCTTATCGGGGATTCCAAGTTCGATGAGGAGGGCATCAAGGACGCCTATCAGCAGCTGATCGCCCCCCTGTGGAACGCCTGCAACTTCTTCATCCCCCTGGCCAACAGCGACGGCTGGCAGCCCGCCGGGCTGAAGGAGCCGGAGACGGACAACCTGCTGGACCGCTGGATCCTGGCCAAGCTTCAGGAGACGGAGGCCTCCATCCGGGGCAGCATGGACCGCTACCTGGTGGACGGCTATGTGACGCCCCTGGTGTCCCTGATGGAGGGCTTGACCAACTGGTACATCCGCCGCTCCCGCCGCCGCTTCTGGGGCAGCGAAATGACCGCGGACAAGCAGGCCGCCTATGAGACGCTGTACTATGTGCTGGTGAGCGTGCTGAAGCTCTACGCCCCCGTGGCGCCCTACCTCAGCGAGAAGCTCTACCGCATCCTCACCGGGGAGAGGTCCGTGCACCTGGCCGCCTGGCCGGTGATCCCGGAGCGCTACGCCGACGCCAAGCTGCTGGCCGATGTGGAGCTCACCCGCCGGGTGATCCGCCTGGCCCGCTCCATCCGGGAGAAGCAGAACGTGAAGAACCGCCAGCCCCTGCGCCTGATGCAGGTGGTGCTGGGCAACCCCGAGGTGGACGAGGTGGTCCGCCGCTTCTCCGGCCTCATCCGGGAGGAGCTGAACGTGAAGGAGCTGGAGATCCTGGACGATGTGAGCAGCATCGCCACGGTGAGCTACAAGCCCTGCTTCCCCGTGATCGGCGAGCGCTATCCTGCCCTGCGGGGCAGCATCATCAAGGCCGTGCAGACCGGGAAGTTCACCTTGGCGGACGGCAAGGTGACCCTCAGCGTGGACGGCGAGGAGAAGTCCTTTGAGGAGGACATCCTGCTGATCACCTACAACGCCAACAAGGGCATGCACGTGGCGGCGGAGAGCGGCATCGTGGTGTCCCTGGACCTGACGGTGACCGAGGAGCTCCGCCGGGAGGGCCTGGCCCGGGAGGTTGTCCGGAACATCCAGGACGCCCGGAAGTCCCTGGACCTGAACATCACCGACCGCATTGTGCTGGACGTGGTCAGCGGGGAGCTCCCCGAGGGCTGGACCGACTACATCTGCGGCGAGACCCTGGCCACCCTGGGCAGGGTGGAGACCCCCGAGACCACCGTCAACGTGGCGGAGGGCAAGGAGGCCATGGCCATCGCCATCGCGAGGGCCTGATCATACCGAACCACAAGGAACCGGTCCGATGCGGCCGGTTCCTTTTTCGTGCCGGAAGCCGGGCGTGCATGAACCCGGGAACCATACCGGCAGTATGTTATTTTCTGCACGAATGGTATTGACGGTGCGTTTACTTCTCCGGTTCCTTCGGGTATAATGGGGCGGGCGGGAGGCTGCGCGGCCACCCTCCTGGAGCATCTCCGGGACCCGGAGTTGGCATCCCTGTGGGAGGAAGCCCTGGCCGCCTGCCCTGAGAACGGGGAAGGATATGAGGAGGAAAAAGCATGAGCAAGAAGGAAATCAAGGCTTTGCGGCGCCCCTTCCTGGGGGAGCTGTTCCGGCGCAATCGCTTCAACCTGGCCATGACGGTGGCGGCGGCCATCCTGACGGCCTTGGGGGAGCTGGTGATCTCCTGGCTCATCAAGGAGATCGTGGACCTGATCGCCGGTGTCAGCCCCTACAGCTTCCGGACCCTGCTGCTGATCGCGGGAGGCGGGCTGGCCCTGCTGCTGCTCTCTGCGGGGATCGACTATGTCTTTCTCTCCCGCTTCCAGGCCAGGGCCATGCGGCAGTACCGGGCCTATGCTTTCCAGCGGCTGCTGGAGAAGGGCATCCGGGCCTTCTCCGGGGAGAACACCGCCCTCTACCTCTCCGCCCTGTCCAACGACGCCAACACCATTGAGCGGGACTTTCTCGTGCCTCTGCGGACCGTCATCACCACAGGGGTGGCCTTTGTGGGTGCCCTGGGGCTCATGCTGTGGTACAGCCCTCTGCTCACGGTGATCGCCATCGGCTTTTCCCTGCTGCCCATCATCGCCTCGGTGGTGTTCGGCGGCAAGGCGGCGGAGGCGGAGAAGACCGTCTCCGACCGGAAGGAGCGCTACACCGGCCTGCTGAAGGACGTGCTCACCGGGTTCGCGGTGATCAAGAGCTCCAAGGCGGAGGAGAGCATTGACCGCATGCACCGGGAGAACAACGAGGGGGTGGCGGAGGCCACAGAGCAGCGCACCAGGGTAGGCGTGCTGGTGAACAGTACCTCCGGCCTGGCCGGCGCCATCCTGCAGTTCGGCGTGTTCTTTGTGGCGGCTGCCATGGCCCTCTCCGGCAGCAGCGTTACCGGCGGCACCGCCATCGTGTTTGTGCAGCTGCTGAACTATGTGCTGGGCCCCATCCAGGTGTTCCCCGAGTTCTTTGCCGGGGCGAAATCCGCCTTCGGCCTCGTGGACAAGCTGGCCGGCGCCCTGCACCGGAACGTTCCGGACGAGGGGGAGGCCATCGCGCCCCGGCTCACGGAGGGCATCGCGGTCCGGGATCTCCGCTTCGCCTATGAGGAGGACAAGCCCGTGCTGCAGGGCGTGGATCTGACCTTCCGCGCCGGGGGCTGCTATGCCCTGGTGGGCGGCTCGGGCAGCGGAAAGTCCACGATCCTCAACCTGCTCATGGCCGCCTCCCGGGACTATCAGGGGGAGATCCGCTATGACGGCACCGAGCTGCGGACGGTTTCCCCCGGCTCGCTCTACGACCTGGTGTCCATCATCCAGCAGGACGTGTTTGTCTTCAACAGCTCCATCCGGGACAACATCACCATGTTCTCCGATTTCCCGAAGGAGGAGGTGGATCGGGCGGTGCGCCTCTCCGGGCTGAGCAGGCTGGTGGCGGAGAAGGGGGAGGACTACCTGTGCGGGGAGAACGGCGCGGGTCTCTCCGGCGGCGAGCGCCAGCGCATCTCCATCGCCCGGGCCCTGCTGCGCAAGACACCCGTGCTGCTGGTGGACGAGGCCACGGCCTCCCTGGACGCCGAGACCTCCTTCGAGGTGCTGGACGCCATCCTGAACCTCACGGGCTACACCCGGATCATCGTCACCCACGACCTGGACGAGAACATCCTGCGCCGCTGCACCGGTCTGTTCACCCTGAAGAACGGCACCGTGCTGGAGGAGGGCACCTTCGACGGACTGATGGAGAAGAAGGGCTACTTCTACTCCCTCTTCACCGTGTCCCAGCAGTGAGCGACGGCATTGAGCACTTTCACCCGGTATCCGCTGTGCAGCAGGGGCTTCCGGGACCCGGGCAGTACGCTGCCCTTGGGTCAAGTACTTTTACGCTGTTTTTTACAGGAAATTTGAAATTGCGCTTTACGATGTCGGTTCACAAAGAGAATTTGAGCGGATCAGCTTCAAAACCTTGTCGTTCATGGTCGCTTTCCCTTTCTCGGCAAAGCGGAAGATGACCATGTAGAGCGTCTTGCCATATCTGATGGTCATTGCTGCTTTCTGCTCAGTCGCCCCTTTCTGTTTTGCTCCCATTGAAATCACCTTCTTTCTGCACCAATGGTGCATAGATTTGATTGCAGGAATCTGATGTTGATGGTAGAATGTTGCTGGAGCTTCTGCTCGACAAACCGGGAGGAAGAAGACTATGAAGAAGGCGGCGGCATGTTCCGGTTTGAAAAGAGAATCAGGGGACAGTGAGGCTTTGGTCCCTGCTCAGCCCGAGCTGTGGTTTTTTCTGAAAATATACCATTCACCGCGGAGTAAACGCGGCGAATGAATCGTTCCATACAGTGAGCGGCACAGGACCGCCCGGAAAGAAGGATGAAGAAAATGACAAAAAGACTGGCCATGCTGCTTGCAGTGCTCATGCTGATGGCTGTGGTATCCGCGGATGCGGAAGCGGGGCTTCCGGCCTACACATACACCGGCGGCGATCCCATTGAGGGCGCCGTTGCCAACGCGCTGGCATCCGGCGGACGCGCAGAGCAGTTCCTGATGGAACCGGGCTGTGTGACGATTCCCTGCCCGATCATCCATCAGACAGAAATGATCGACGATGCTCATGCGAAGGTGTACGGCACATGCTGGATTCTGAACTATGTGCAGAAAGACGGGATCCTGGAAAGCATCTCCGGCGGAGAGATTCCGGCCGTCATCCTGCTCGAGCGGGCCGATGAGGAATGGGTGGTCATGTCCATGGAGGAGGCCGATATCGGCGACGATTATTACTTGGACATTCACCGCTTTGCCCACGGGGATGAGGCGCTGGAGGACAAGTATCTCGCCGCCTCGGATCTGGATGCTCCGGAGAACCGGGAGATCCGCACGCGGCTGATCCGGGACTATGTGGACGCAAACCATCTCGCCGTGACGGCCTACCGGGATTACGGCTGGGATCCGGTGGAGCTGAGGTAAGCCGCTTCGCCCACGGTCATTGCTCTGCCGGTCATGACAGATCGGCAGAGCATTTTCAGTCCGAGTGAAATCCTTTATCCCCGTTTTCCGCAGCGATCTGAATCCGCTTCAGCTTATTGACATATGTCATCTACTGTGCTATATTCAATATGACATATGTCAGAAAGGAGGATGCGCATGCCGCGGCCATTCCGCTGCCGCAGAATTGAGCAGCTTCCGGTCTACCGGAGCTTCTCGCCGGATGACATCACGGCCGCTGAGTCTGTCCGCATGACGGTGGACGAGTTTGAGGCGCTGAGACTGCTGGATGACGAGGGGCTCACACAGGAGGCCTGTGCGGCCAGAATGAACATCGCCCGGACGACCGTCACGGCCATCTACGAGAGCGCAAGGCAAAAGGTCGCCGACGCGCTTGTCCACGGAAAGCGGCTCCTGATCACGGGCGGCTGCTGCTCCTTTGAACCGGTTGCACTCCGGCAGAACATCAGAGAGAAAGGGTTGGAATCGATGAGGATTGCTGTCACATACGATCACGGGGAAGTCTTTCAGCACTTCGGCCATACGGAGCAGTTCAAGCTCTACGACGTGAACGACGGAAAGATCACGGACGAACAGGTGGTGGATACCGACGGATACGGCCACGGGGCCCTGGCCGGTTTCCTGCAGGCTGCCCGGGTGGACGCGCTGATCTGCGGCGGCATCGGCATGGGCGCCCAGATGGCGCTGGCCGACGCCGGCATCCGGCTCTACGCCGGTGTGCAGGGCTCCGCGGATGAGGCAGCCCGGGCACTCGCCGCAGGCACACTGGCCTATGATCCTGACGCCCGCTGCGATCATCACGAGCATCACCAGGGCGACTGCGGTCATGACCACTGTGCAGACCATCACTGCCACGGGAACTGACTGCCGGAAGCCCCGCATCGCCCTGCCGTGTCGTCATGAAAGCGCGGCAGGTTTTTGGATTCCGCGATGGCGCACATCCGTCAGCAGAAGGTGATCTGTTGCTTGAGGCAGTTCACATGTTCTGATGGAAAAGGGCGCGGGAATATGGTATGCTTACAGGGAGCTGAGCGTTCGACAAACCGGAATTGGCACATGTCAGAACACTGTGGAATTATCGTCTGTGGAAGGAGCAGTCTCATGAACCATTGCGGAACACAGAAACTGGAAACCAGACGGCTATTGCACAGAAGGCTGACGATGGAGGATGCGGATGCCATGTATCGTAATTGGGCATCAGACACAGAGGTAACCAGATTCCTGACTTGGCCGGCACATGCGGATGTTGAAATTACAAAGCATGTAATCGGAACCTGGCTTCCGCTTTATGAAAAAAACGACTACTATCACTGGGCTATAACACTCAAAGAGAACGGAGACGAGCCGATCGGAACCATTCACGGTCTTGTGAATGACGATCTGGAACAGATAACGGTCGGATATTGTCTCGGACGAGTCTGGTGGCATCAGGGGATAATGTCCGAAACGCTGCAGGCGGTCATGGACTTCTTCTTTGACCAAGTCAAGCCGAACAGCATCTGTTCCTACCACGATCCGAACAATCCCCATTCCGGCATGGTGATGAAACACTGCGGAATGAAATATGAGGGGACCAGGCGTGCATCAGACCGAAACAACACAGGAATCTGCGATATAAGCTGGTATTCCATCTTGCAAACGGAGCGCTGAATCTTGATTTCGTTGGGCAGGAGCAGGGAGGATTATCATTGTGCCATTACGACCCAAACTGTAGTTGATTATCCTGATGGATCCGTTGTTTTTATAACTGCGTTTTGAACAGATAAACAAATTCCAGTTTGCCGTTCTCCCCGGCGGGCTTCTTACACAGCCCAGCCGGGGAGTTTTTCATTACCGTTCCTGATCGTGCTTCTGTTTTGAAGCATCCTGCACAGGCTGCTGCTCATCAGTTTTCTGCGTCACCGCTTCAATGGCAGCATCCATGACCTGCTCCAGCTCTCGCCGGTTCTCCCGCACTTCCATGGGAACCAGGATGGCCAGGGCCGGCAGGATAAAGGCCAGGAAGGTCCCGAAACAGGAGAGGGTTTCGACGAGCAGGGGAAACCGGGACAGGGTCTCCCGGTAGTGCAGCACCAGCATCGCCGCTCCCAGCACCGTCAGCACCCCGCCGGTGACGAGCCCCACCGTGCGGCCCTTCACCCGGTTGGCAAAGCGGGCAGACAGGAGGCTGGCCGCCGTGGTGACAGGGATGCAGATCAGCATCACATTCCATTTCTCCAGCACAATGGCCGGGTGGATCAGGATATCCGAGGCCAGGGCGATGGCTGTGGCCTGGTACGCGCCGGTTTCCCCGGAGAAGGAGGGGCATAGGACAATCAGGATCGGCACCATGACCGTGGCCGCCGAGAGCCCGGCCAGGCCGGTGCCGATGCCCGCGCCCAGCGCCGCGATGATATACCATATGTATTCCACAGGCTCACCCCCTTGACAGGCACATTCCCCCTGATTAGAATCACAGACAACACGTGTTGATGATACAACCGACAGATTTTTACGAATGGACTGTTCGTCAACACAGCGGGGAAAAGTGTTGAGGAACGCCCAAAGAAAGGGGGGACGGCGATGGAAAAGAAAGAAGACCGGAGGGTCTCCATGACCCGGCGGATGCTGAAGGACGCCCTGACGGACATGCTGCGGGATACGGACATCTACCACGTCTCCATCCGGGAGCTGTGCCGGAGGGCGGACGTCAACCGCTCCACCTTCTACAAATACTACGGGAGCCAGTTCGATCTGCTGGCGGACATGGAGAAGGATCTGCTGGACTTCCTCTCCAACGCCATCACCCGGCACGCGGCCAATCCGGTCCGGATTATCGAGAGCGCCTGTGAATACATGGAGCGCCACCTGGAATTTGTGCGGCTGATCATCAACAACAATGTGGATCCCCTCTTCCCGCAGAAGCTGTTTTCCCAGGCAGCGGTGCGGGAGGCCGCCCAAGCGAAATACAGCGCCCGACAGGACCCGGCGGGGGTGGAGTACTATTCCAGCTTCATCACCTATGGCGCATACCGGGTGATTTGTGTCTGGCTGAACAAGGAGGACAGGGAGCCTCCGCGGGAAACCGCCCGGCAGCTGATCCGCCTCATTCAGATGGAACAGGCATGAAGCCGGAGAACTATGAACGATCAGCAGCAGACATCCGGCCTTCAATCTGGTGACCTGGCGAAAAAACAGAAGGAGCAGAGGTATACATGCTGGACGAAAAAGGCTTTGACTTGTGGGCAGATGGATATGACCGGACAGTCGGCGTCTCCGATGAGGAAAACACATATCCTTTTGCGGGTTACCGGGAGGTGCTGAGAACTGTCTATCGGATGGTCATGGAAAAGCCGCAGGCCACGGTGCTCGATATCGGGTTTGGTACCGCCGTCCTGACTGCAAAGCTGTATGAACACGGCTGCACGATCTATGGACAGGACTTCTCCTCGAGGATGATGGAACTGGCTGCTGAGAAAATGCCGGAAGCGCATCTCTACCAGGGAGACTTCTCCCAGGGGCTGGCTGAGCCGCTGCGGCGTCAACGCTATGATTATATTGTGGCGACCTATTCGCTGCATCATTTGACGGATGGCCAGAAGATTGACTTTCTGCGCATTCTGCAAAGCAGGCTCAACGGGAACGGCAGGATCGTGATCGGGGATGTTGCCTTTGAAACCCGTGCAGAATTGGACCAATGCCGGCAGAAAGCGGGCAGCGAATGGGATGAGGAAGAGATCTACTTTGTGGCAGATGAATTGAGAAAGTTCTTTCCAAACCTCAGTTTTACACGGGTTTCGTACTGCGCCGGTGTTCTGGTTCTGCCCGGTAAACCGATGTTTGCAAGGGAGGTTCCGATTCCCGTTGATGAGACGAATATCCATCAGGCCGCGGCGATCCACGCCATCTCCTGGCAGGCATCACACCGGGCTTTCTGCACACCGGACTTTATTGAACAGCACACGCAGGAGCACCAGCGGGAATACCTGCAAAGCAAGATCAACGGCGGCACAAAGGTCTACATGATGGAAGATGAACAGCCGGTGGGAATCGTTTCAGTGACCGGCAGCCTGATCGAGGACCTCTATGTGCTTCCGGAGATGCAAAACAGGGGTTACGGGACTGCCCTGCTGCAATTTGCCATCAGGCAGTGCACGGATACGCCGGTGCTGTGGATCCTTGAAAACAATCCCGGTGCGGAGAGGCTCTACCTCCGCATGGGCTTTCAAAAAACGGGTAAACGAAACCGGATTGCAGACGGGCTGGACGAGATCGAGATGCGCCTTGCCGGCCCATCTCCGCTGGTCACCGGCGGGTGGACAGACATCCTCAGTGGAGGAAAATGATGGAAGAAATCAATGATTCGATCTGCATTAAGCCGGCCGAAACGGACGAGGAGCTGTGCGGGAGGGGATATGTGCATTGTACTTCCTGGCAGGAAGCTTACAGGGGGATTGTCTGTGACCGGTATCTTGATTCGATGACGGTGGAGGCCACAACCGCACGTGCGCGGCGGTTCCCGGAGAACACGCTCGTTGCCAAGGATCGGGAGAAAGTGGTGGGATTCGCGGTCTACGGCCCGTCGAGAGATGAAGATTTGAAGAATGCGGGAGAGGTGGTCGCAATCTATGTCCTCTCCGCGTATTATGGCCGGAAAATCGGATACAGACTGATGAATGAAGCATTTGCCAGGCTCAGCGGGTATGATACGATCTTTGTGTGGGTGCTGGAAAAGAACGAGCGGGCGATTCGCTTCTACCACCAATACGGTTTTGAATTTGACGGATGCAAAAAGGAATGGAATCTTGGCACGCCGGTATCCATCGTCAGAATGGTAAAGAAAAAAGAGTAAGCTTTCAGCCGGGTGAATCGACGGTCTGCCGTTGGCCCCGGCGGGCACAACAAAAGCAGATCGCGCGCTGCGGTCTGCTTTTGCGATTCAGTTGTCGCCGCCGAAGACGCTCTTCAGCTTGTCCATGAAGGTCCGCCGGCCCTCGTACTCCCGCCCGGTGGCGGAGGCCTCGAACTGGCGCAGCAGGTCTTTCTGCTTTTCGCTCAGGCGCTTGGGCACGTCCACGTGGACAGTGAGGATCAGGTCGCCCTGGCCACGGCCGCCCAGCACGGGAATGCCCTTGCCCTTGATGCGGAACTCGGTGCCCGTCTGGGTGCCCTCCGGGATCTTGTACTTCACCGTGCCGTGGAGGGTGGGAACATCCAGCTCGGCCCCCAGGGCCGCCTGGGTGAAACTGATGGGGAAGTCCAGCAGCAGATCCGTGTCCTCCCGCTTGAAGAGCTTGTGGGGGCGCACCAGCACCGTGACGTACAGGTCGCCGCTGGGGCCGCCCCGCAAGCCCGGCTCGCCGCCGCCGTTCACCACAATGGTCTGGCCGTTGTCGATGCCGGCGGGGATGTTCACGCTGGCGGTGCGGCGGACCCGCTTTCTGCCGGAACCGCCGCAGCCCGGGCATTTCTCCTGGATCATCTTGCCCGTGCCCTGGCAGGTGGGGCAGGTGCGCATCATGGTGACCCAGCCGCTGCCGGTGCGGATCTGTCCTGCGCCCCGGCAGGTGGTGCAGGTGACGGGGGAGGTGCCGGGTTTGGCGCCGGAGCCGCCGCACTGGTCGCAGTTCTCGCTGCGGTAGAATTCGAAGGACTTCTTGCAGCCGTCCGCCGCCTCCTCGAAGCTGATCCGCAGTTCATAGCGCAGGTGGCTGCCCTGGACGGGGCCGGCGGAACGGCGGGTGCCGCCCATGCCGCCCATGCCGCCCATGCCGCCGCCGAAAAAGCTGTTGAGGATGTCGTCCACCCCGAAGCCGAAGCCGCCCTCAAAGGGGTTGCCGCCGCCCATGCCCTGCGTGGGATCCTCGAAGCCGAACTGGTCGTAGCGGGCCCGCTTGTCCGGATCGGACAGCACCTCGTTGGCCTCGTTGAGCTCCTTGAACTTCGCCTCGGCCGCCTTGTCGCCGGGATGGGTGTCGGGATGACACTCCTTCGCCTTGATGTGGAAGGCTTTCTTGATCTGGTCCGGGGTGGCGTCCCGGGCTACCCCCAGCACCTCGTAGTAGTCTCTTTTCTTTGCGTCTGCCATGGAAACACCTCACAAGGGCCCGAAGGGGCCTGTGCTATAAGGGACAAAATTCCCGCGGGCCGATGCCGACCCGCAGGAAATCAATGCCGCAATCAGTGGATCTCAGCGTCGCCGTTGACGGTGCCGTCGGGGTTCACGCCGCCCTGGGGCTGCTCAGGCGCGCCCTGGGGCGCCGCGTCGCCCTGCTGCTGATACAGCTTGCCGAAGATGGCGTACACCTTCTGGGTGAAGCCCTCCATGGCGTTCTTGATCTGCTCGGCGTCCCCGCCCTCCCGGATCTTCTTGAAGGCGTCGATCTCGGTCTGCAGGGTGTTCTTGTCCTCGTCGGACAGCTTGTCGCCGTTCTCCCGCAGCTGCTTCTCGATATCGTAGATCAGGCCGTCGGCGCGGTTGAGGGTCTCCACCTCTTCCTTGCGCTTCTTGTCCTGCTCGGCGAACTGCTCGGCCTCCTTCACCCGCTGCTGGATCTCCTCCTCGGAGAGGTTGGTGGAGGCGGTGATGGTGATATCCTGGGCGTTGCCGGTGGCCTTGTCCTTGGCGGTCACGTGCACGATGCCGTTGGAGTCGATGGAGAAGGTGACCTCGATCTGAGGCACACCCCGGGGAGCGGGCGCGATGTTGGTCAGCTGGAAGCGGCCCAGGCTCTTATTGTCATAGGCCATCTGCCGCTCGCCCTGGAGCACGTTGATCTCCACGGTGGTCTGGCCGTCCGCGGCGGTGGAGAACACCTGGCTCTTCTCGCAGGGGATGGTGGTGTTGCGGTCGATGAGGCGGGTGAAGATGTGGCCCTCGGTCTCCAGACCCAGGGACAGGGGCGTCACGTCCAGCAGCAGCACGTCCTTGACCTCGCCGCCCAGCACGCCGCCCTGGATGGCCGCGCCGATGGCCACGCACTCATCCGGGTTGATGCCCTTGAAGGGCTCCTTGCCGGTGACGCGCTTCACGGTCTCCTGCACGGCGGGGATCCGGGTGGAGCCGCCCACCAGGATGACCTTGTCGATCTGGGCGAAGGTCAGGCCGGCGTCGGAGAGGGCCTTCTTCATGGGCTCCACGGTGGCTTCCACCAGGTCACGGGTCAGCTCCTCGAAGCGGGCGCGGGTGAGGGTCATGTCCAGGTTCTTCGGGCCGGTGGCGTCCATGGCGATGAAGGGCAGGGAGATGGCGGCGGTCATGGTGCCGGACAGCTCGATCTTGGCCTTCTCGGCGGCCTCCTTCAGCCGCTGGGCCGCGGTGCGGTCCTTCCGCAGGTCGATGCCGTGCTCCTTCAGGAAAGCGTCCGCCACCCAGTCGATGATCCGCTGGTCGAAGTCGTCGCCGCCCAGACGGGTGTTGCCGTTGGTGGACATGACCTCGAAGACGCCCTCGCCGATGTCCAGGATGGACACATCGAAGGTGCCGCCGCCCAGGTCGT
>JAFWSH010000005.1 GCA_017519405.1 Clostridia bacterium | reverse complement strand
CGATGAAATCGAATTCATGCTCTATCCCATCGGGGAAAACGAGTTCGGCAGGAAGGGCGGGATGCTCAAGTTGACCTTCAGTGACAGCTGTGTGGCGTACGACGGACTCACCTGCAAAAAGCTGTAAGCATCATTTTACAACTTCCGGTTTGTCGTGTTCCCCGGCGGGCCTTTCACAGCCCAGCCGGGGAGTTTTCATTACCGTTCCTGATCGTGATCCTTTTCCTGCAACGATCTTTCAGTCATAGGTTGCAGCTCATCAGTCTCCTGTGTTACAGCTTCAATGGCAGCATCTATAACCTGTTTCCAAAAGCCCTTCGCTGTGGAGAAAATCTTCCGCAGACGGAGGGCTTTCTGTGTCTGTATGGTTATGCCGGTCAATCCTTCGGCCGGGGCTTCCGGCCACGCTTCCTGGGCGCGGGCGCTTCCGGCGGAATCGCGGCGCGGATGCGGGTGTCGTCGAATTCCGGGTAGCGGTAGCGCCAGCGGTCATACCACGAGATGGACCGGGGCTGCAAGGCGACGGGTGTGAAGCGGATCCGGGTGCACGATATCCGGCACAGCCATGTGAGCCTGCTGATGAGGAGCTGAGCAGGCTGCTGATGGTGAGGTATTGCGCGGAGATTGTGATGAAGGGCGGGCGGGAGCGGACATACGTGCAACAGCAACTCACGGAGTAATAATGCGCTTTAGCGAAAGGTTGACACCCGGAAGAACCGATGAAACTCATCCGGGTTGCCGGGTTATATTCCCGCTGTCCATCCGATAAACCCGATCGGCATATTGCAAAGCGTCGTTTTCGTGGGTGACCATGAAAACCGCTTTTTCCTTTTCATGGGCATAGTCCCGGAACGCCGACAGCACCAGGCGGGTGTTCTCATCGTCCAGATCGCCGGTGGGCTCGTCGGCAAACAGGACTTCCGGCTCCTGCGCAAGCGCGCGGACAATCGCCATCCGGCGAAGCTCGCCGCCGGACAGCTCGGTGGGACGGGCATCCCGCAGAGGGGCGATGCCAAGCTTCTCCATCCATTGTACTGCCGCTGCCTCCGGGAGGGGGCGGCGGTACAGCCGGGCCGGAAGCAGGATGTTCTCCAGCACGGTCAGCGTATCGACGGCGCTGCGGCCCTGGGGAACGATGCCGATCTGCCCGCTGCGCAGGCGGGAGAGCACCTTGTCATCCAGCGCGTAGAGGTCTGTGCCGTCATACCACACGCTGCCCTCGCTTGGCCTGAGCAGGCCGCAGAGCATGTTCAGCAGTGTGGTTTTGCCGCTGCCGCTGCGCCCGGTCAGGACCGTCACCCCGCCCGGCGCGATCTCCAGGCTGACCGGCTGCACCGCATAGAAATAATTGGCGCCGCCAGCCTTTCGGAAATAGCGCTTGGAAACGCCTTCTGCTTTCACAGTCATGTCAGTTTCCCTCCCGCAGTGCCGTGCCGGGATCCACACGGCTCAGGCGATACGCCGCTGTCACGCTGGACAGGGCTGCCACCCCCACGGAGAGCAGCACGGTGCCCACGGCCAGCAGCAGCACGGTGCCCGTCTCCGGCATCAGATAGGGCAGGTTCAGGGCGCTCTCGATGAGCTGGGCAAAGGGGAAGAGCAGCAGCGCCGCCAGCCCCGTGCCGGCCACACCGCCCAGCAGGCCGCACAGGGCGGATTCCCGAAGCACCATCCGGGAGAGCATTCCCCGGGACGCGCCTGCCAGCCGCAGCACGGCGAACTCCCGGCTTCTTTCCCGGATGATCAGCACAAAGGTCAGCAGCAGGATCACGATGGCCAGCACCCACACCGCCGCGATCAGGATTGTCACGGTCCGGCTGATGCCCGCCAGGCTGTCGGACACACCGGTGATCATGCTGCGGGTGCGCACCGCGGTGACCTTGCGGATGTGCCCGTTCAGGCAGCTGTTCACGGCGTCGATGTCGGCTCCGTCCCTCACCTTCACATACACGGCGGAGATCACGCTGTCGCCGCTTTCGATCCGGTGGCTGACGCCCTTCTCCTCCGCGGCCCTGAGCAGCGTGTTCATGGTGTCCATGTTGCAGTACACCGCCGTATCCAGGCCGGTGCCGGTGGGCTCCAGCCGGGCCGTCACCTTGCAGCGCTGATCATAGACGCGGATGGTTTCGCCCACGTCCGCTTCCACCTTGCAGCCCACCGCCACATCCATGTCGCCCATCTCCCGGCTGAGGCTCCGGGAGATCCAGGGCTGCACGGTGAAATCCAGCGCCGGGTCGATGCCGATCACCTGGATTTTGATGGAGCAGCAGTCCGCCTTCAGGGAAGCGAGAAAGGTCTGGGGCGCGGCTTTTTCCACACCCTCAACCTCCAGGGCTTTGTCCAGCACAGAGGCATCCATGTAGAAGGCGCCTGTCGTCCCCTGCAGGAACATGTTCTGAAAGCTGACCTTGCTCTGCGCCTCGGAGGGCACCAGAATGATGTCCGCCCCCAGGCGGGCTTCCAGACTCTGCAGGCCGCCCCGCAGGGACAGCACCACCACCGACCCGCCGAAGACCGCCAGGGCCAGGAAGGCGATGAGCAGCGCCAGGGCCAGGGTGCGTCCGGGTTTGCGGAGGAGATTCACAAGCGGCAAAGGCAGTTTATTCATGATGGCTTCTCTCTCTTGCGCTGAGGATCGCGCCGATCAGGGCGCACAGCATGGCCGCGGAAAACAGGATGATCATCGACGGCTGCGTCACCATCCGGCAGCGCATCGTGCTCATGTGGCACAGATCAATGAGCGTGCCCGGCGTCAGGATGCCCAGCGCGCAGACGGGCAGGGCGCTGAGATATACGCCCGGGCGCACACGTTTTACGCCCAGGGCAAGCGCCGCCAGCACCCCCAGCACGCAGCCGGTCCCCAGAAGCGCCCGGCCTGCCCAGTGGCACGGGCCGAAGGCGCCGTCCTCATGGAGGCAGGGGGCGAGGAAGGTCATTTCGCCGATCACGATCACCAGGGACAGGACCAGGATCACTCCGGCGGGGATCATGCTCTTCTTCATGCTGTCCTCCTCCGTCACTTCCCGAAGTTCTCGTTGATGACCTCCCGGGCCACCTTGCCGTGCTCCAGTACGATGGTTCGCTGGGCGGCGTCCGCCACCTCCGGGTCGTGGGTGACCACGATCAGCGTGGTGCCCTCCCTGTGCAGCTGGGCGAAGAGATCCAGCACGATGTTCTCGTTGGCCTCGTCCAGGTTGCCGGTGGGCTCGTCCGCCAGGATCAGCTCCGGATGATTGATCAGCGCCCGGGCCACGCACACGCGCTGCTGCTCGCCGCCGGAGAGCTGGCTGGGCAGATGACGCGCCCGCTCCCGCAGGCCGACCCGGCCCAGGGCTTCCAGGGCTTCCGCCTCGTCGGGCATGGAGTGATAATACTGGCTGACCATCACATTCTCCACAGCGGTCAGATAGCTGACCATGTGGAACTGCTGGAAGATCAGGCCGATTTTGTCCCGGCGGATGTCCGTCAGGCGCTTGCTGCTCTCCTTGGAAATGTCCACGCCGTCCAGCAGCACCTCGCCGCTGGTGGGCTTGTCCATGCAGCCGATGATGTTCATCATCGTGCTTTTTCCGCTGCCGGAGGGGCCCATGATGGCCACCCACTCTCCCTGGTCCACATGGAGGCTCACCCGGTCCAGCGCCTTCAATTCCCCATAGATTTTCGAAACATTTCTCAGTTCCAGAAGACTCATTGTTTATTCTCCTTTCAGCACCAGGGCGGGGTCAATGGCCACAGCCCGCTTGATGGGCAGCAGGCAGCTCAGGGCGGCGATCGCCATGGAAACCAGGATGGCGGCCGGCAGCAGCAGCGGCTGGAACGTGATGGAGGAGCCGAACACGTTCACGCTCACCACCTGGGCGAAGACAAAGCCCAGCAGGCCGCCCATGACGCCGCCCAGCAGGCCGAGGAACAATCCTTCCCCCAGGAACTCCGCCCGGATGGAGCTGTCCGACGCGCCCAGCGCCTTCCGCAGGCCGATCTCCCGCCTGCGCTCGGAGACAACGGCCATCATGGTTGTGCTGACACAGATCATGGTCAGCAGCAGCACCACCAGCGTGACCAGGAAGACCAGCGCGGTCAGCTTCTCCAGCACGGAGGCCTCCGAACGGGTCACCCGCTTCACGAGGCGGGCCTGCGCCTTTCCCTCGGCGCCGGTGATGGCGTCAGCGTAGGCCTGCAGCTGATCCGCGCCCGCTGACACGCTGAGCTCCGCCACATCCAGCTGATCCGATCCGGTCATGCTCTCCATGTCCTCCAGGGACAGGAAAACATAGCCCTCCTCCTCGCCGCCGGTGGTCAGGATGCCGGTGACGGTGAAGATCACCGTCCTGGGCTTGGCGGGAGACACAGCCTGCGTGGCCCTGTTCAGGGCATCCACCACCGCGCCCGATGTCACCGTGGCGCCGGAGAGGGCGTCCACGTCCTCTCCGAGGGTCAGGGGCAGGGATTTGCCCACGAACTGCCGGAGAAAGGCCTCGTCCTCCGGGATGCGTCCGCCGTATTCCGGCGTCTGGGTGGAGACATCCACGGTGAGGCTGTCAATGGCGGCTTCCTCATTCAGCACCGCGGTCACATAGACCATTCCGCCGCCGAAGCCCTCCGCACTGCCGGAGAGGGACGCGCCGGGAACCCGGCTCTCCTCCGGGGAGAGGCTGCCGGCCGCGGCTGTCGGCTGCCAGGTGAGTTCCATGGTGGAGCCGACCTTCACGCCGATGGTATCGGCAATCTCCTTGCCCACCAGCAGCTCCCGCGTCCGAGCGGGATAGGTGCCCTCCACGCTGAAGTAGGGGCTGGTCTTCGTGATTCCGGCAAAATCGGTTCCCGCCGCGGTAAAGGACTGCTGGCGGCTGGTCATGTCCAGGCGGACATAGCGGTAGGGCGCGGCGCCCACCAGTTCCTCCGGCGGGATGGCCTGCAGGGTCTCCGCCAGATCCGCCCGCGTCAGGGTTTCCCCCTCCCGGGGCAGGAGCAGCATGTTGGCGCCGTAGGAACGGAACTGCGCGCCCATCTGCCGGGGCACATCCACATAGATGGTGACCAGGCCCGCCAGGATCGTGGCCCCGATGCCGATGGAGAGCAGCGCAATGAGCATCCGGGAGCGTCGGCGCAGCAGGGAGGCGGTGATCATGCGCAGAAACATCTTTCGCTTCGTCATTGTCTGTCGCACCTCCTCAATGACCGCCGTGCAGTACTTCCGCGGGGCGCAGGCGCAGCACCATGCGGATGGCCGGCAGGCTGCCTGCCACAGTGACCAGGGCGATCAGACCGGCCACGATGGGGATCACCTGGGGGTTCATCTCGATGGACGAGCCGAACACGCTGTGCCCGATGAGCTGCGCAAAGCCGAAGCCCAGGAAGTATCCCGCCACTGAGCCGATGAGCGCGGTGATCAGGATCTCCGTCATCACCACGCCGGTGATGGAACGGTCCTTCGCGCCGATGGCCTTCAGCAGGCCGATCTCCTGGCTGCGCTCCATCACGGAGGCGGTCACCAGGTTGGAAATGCCCAGGGCCGAGCCGATCAGGCTCAGGGCGGTGATCAGGATCATGAGCAGCTTTGTCTTGTCCAGAATGGTGCCCTCGCTCTCCGCCACCTTGCGGACCGCGCTGGCCACGGAGCCGGTGATGACCTCCTGGATCTGATAACAGACGGCGCTGACATAGGCTGTGCAGTACCAGGTCTCATAGTCCCGGGAGGACAGGGCGGCGGGATTGCGGGCCGCCCGGCGGGCCAGCTCGTTGTCCGGGGTGGTCAGCGCCGAGACCTCGATGGAGGCGACCTTGCCCTCCAGCCCGGTCAGGGCCTGCACCAGATCCAGCGTGGCGAACAGCTGCTCGTCCTCGTCACCGCCCGCGTCGTAGATGCCGGCGATGATGACATCCATCTCCCCCTGGGGGCAGGTCAGGTGCACCTTGTCCCCGGCCTGCCAGCCCATCCGCTGGGCCAGGAGGGTGCCGGCCATGATTTCAGCGTCGGCGTTTTCATCCTGCTCGTCCAGCCAGCGGCCCCCGGTCACATCCCACCAGGAGCGTATGCTCACCACCCCGGTGTCCAGGCTCTCGCCGGTGGGCAGATCCAGGTGGTGGTTGAACCAGGTGCCGGTCAGCCTCGCCTGGCTCCCGTCCGGCAGCGTCACCGCTGTGTCCAGGAAGGGCGTGAAATCCACGATGTTGAACGCCCAGAAGATGGTCTTGATTTTCCCGAGCTCATCCTCCCGCAGCCAGGCGGTGTTCAGCTCCGTCCCTTCGCCCACATCATAGATGTCGGCCAGCAGGGAGGAGTCCTTGGGCTTCACCACAATGTTGGCGCCGTAGTTCTTGAGCTCCTTGTTGACCTTTTCCTCCACGCCCAGCACCACATTGAGCATGCCTGTCGCCAGGGACGCGCCCAGCATAATGGTCAGCGCAATCAGCAGCATCTTGCCCTTCTGGTGAAAGAGCACGCCGCGAATCATCCGAAACAGCATGGGAAGCGCCCTCCTTACCTGAATTCCTTTTCACCCGCGAGTATGTCGGTCAGCTTGAAAACGAGATTTCCGTCCCTGACTTCATAGGGCAGGGGAATGGGATTGCAGCCGCCCTTGAAGCCGATGGTATTGATATTCATCACCACGTCGCACCGCTTGCAGATGACCTGCCCGCTGCGCTCGAAGTACCCGGCGTTGCCGCAGACCTCGCAGGCATCCAGGCCGACGCCGAAGGCAGCGGAATTGGGCTTCTTCACCACAATCCAGCGCACGTTGATGTTCTTCTCAGTCCGATATTCAAAGCGGTGCAGGTGGCCGTCACTGACAGTCTCCATGGGCACCAGGATGACCCCCGCCGCCTCATCCACGGTGTAGGCCTCCGGCGCGGAGAGCTCCACCTGTTTGGTGTCGTCGGTCTTGACCACCGTCATGATGACGGCGCACAGCGCCACACAGACCAGCAGGCCCGCAGCAATGCGCCGCCAGCGCCGGTTCCGGGCCTTCAGCTTCCGCAGCTGGGCGGGGTTGTCATAGGGCTCGCGGATAACGGTTCCCTGGCGGAAGAGGATCAAGGCCATCAGGACCGGAATCGCCGCCGTGATCCAGACGAACAGCATGGCGTGGTTGGCGGTGAACATCATCCAGCCGCCGATCCAGCCATACGCTGCGTCCGTGTACTTCACCGGCCAGTTCAGCCAATTGGCCCGGTTGACCCACGGCACGAAGAAACGGCCGAAGCAGTAAGCGGCAAAGCTCAGAAGGCCGGCATTCAGGCATACCGGGACAGGCGCATACTGCCTGAGAGAGCGCGCACATGTGTACAGAAGGCGCGCAAGAATCAGCAGCAGCACCAGCGCGCCCAGCCAGCCGGCCATGCGCACCAGATAATAGGACGACAGATACCCCTGTCCCATGGTGTTGAAGCTGAAGGGATACAGCAGCACCCCGGGCAGGGAATAGAGAATCAGCACAGCCGACAGCAGAGAACCCGCCGCGCAGAGCAGGGCGCCCCCGGCGTTGAAGGTTCGGTTCTCCCTGCGGCCAAAGAGCGGCATCAGGACCAGAAACACCAGCGTCAGGCCCAGAATAACCGCATAAATGGCATGGTTCCAGCGGCTGGAGATGATCAGCCGGGTGTTGTATTTCACCGCGGCCAGCGCAATGGAGGACAGCACGCCCGTGCCCAGCGCGATGCCGTGAAACAGACGCGCCCTGCGTCCAAAGAGGCGGGAAAGAACGGCATGCATCAGGGTGGTCAGGATCACGGTGACAAACAAGTCCTGGGTCACCATCCAGAGATACTTGAACACGGCAAACCTCCACACAATCAAAGCATTCATACGCGCAATGCTGGCACGCCATCCCCCGCGGATGACGTGCCAGCATGCAGACAGGTTTTCGGTCAGGTCCTGGGAATTACCACTCCTTAACGAACTTCCAGCCGGTCCAGGTCACTTCCAGGGGCTCGGCCCAGAACTCATCGGCCTCGACGCCGGTCTCAGCGTCCACGTGGAGCAGGTAGCCGTTCTCCGCGGGGCTCTTGATGTACAGCGTCACGGTGTACTCGCCCTCGGGCAGCGGGATGTTGTTGCCGTAGTGGGGGCCGTCAGAGGCTGCCATGGGCATCATGGAGCCGGAATACACTTCCTTGCCCTCCAGGTCTTTGATGACGAAGTCGATGCTCAGATAGGGCACCCAGCCGTCCACGGGGAAGCCATAGGGATTCTCGTTGGCGGTCAGGTCCACCTCGATGTGGAGGTCAGAGCCCTCCTTGGGGGTGGCGTTCTCGACGGGCGCCATGTCCACGGGCTGGAAATACACCATCTCCATGGTCATGAAACCGACTTCCTGTTCGCCCTCCACGCCCAGCGGATATTCATCGAAGCCCGCTTCTTCTTCAGCAAGGCCGAGAGCGGACATGCTCATCAGCATCATGGCGGCCAGCAGCAGAGCAACAAACTTTTTCATGGTGAAACCCTCCTCAAAAGCTTGGTTTGGTTGTATATCCTTCGCGGACTGCGCGGGGCGGTGCCGCGGGGGTATCATGATTTGGCGTACTGCGCCTTCAGGGCGTCCATCTTGCCCCGGTAGTGGGCGATCAGGAAGGTGACCAGCAGGATGACGCCAAGGATCAGCTGCGGCAGCAGGGTCTCCAGCCAGGGATAGATGCCGAAGATCTGGATCACATCGTTCTCCGGCACGCCGGGCACCCGCAGCGTCAGGTCGAAGACATTGCCCTCCGCCAGCTCCTTGATGCCGCTGCCCAGGAAGGAGACGCACATCACGGCCATCAGGATGGAGGTGGCGGTGAAGAAGACCTTGATGGGCAGCTTGATGGACAGCCTGGTGATGGCCAGGTATACGAACACCAGCAGCACGCAGCCCACGCCGAAGCCCGCCCACACCATGCCGGGATTGCCCTCCGACAGCATGGGCTGGTAGAACAGCACCACCTCGGCGCCCTCCCGGAACACAGAGAGGAAGGCCGTGAAGGCCAGGGCGAAGGCGCTCCCCCGCTCCACGGAGGACTGCACC
This sequence comes from Clostridia bacterium, assembly GCA_017519405.1. Taxonomy (GTDB): domain Bacteria; phylum Bacillota; class Clostridia; order Christensenellales; family Aristaeellaceae; genus RUG11272. Next base: position 215,326 of record JAFWSH010000005.1, on the reverse strand, counting down.
TTGCCGTCGATGTAGCGGCTCCAGGAGGCGGCCTCCGCTTTGCTGATCATCCAGTTGCTCAAATAGAACAGCACGCACACGGCGATCAGGGCAGTGATGCCCTCGATGACCTCCTGGGCGATGCCGGCGCCCACAAAGGCCTGCTTGGCCCAGGCAAGGATGGCGGCGGCGATGAAGCTGGCGATGACGCCGGCGATCGCGCCGATGTACACGTTCTTCAGACTCTTCCCGTTGCCGCTCTTGGTCAGGTAGGCGATGATGGCGGCAATCACGAGGATGGCCTCCAGGCCCTCCCGGACAATGATGCCGAAGGCGCCCAGGAAGGTCAGCAGCCGCGGATCGGCCGGCTTCTCTTCCACCTGTGCCACGGCGGCAGCCTCGCCGGTTTCCTCGACAGCCGCAGCCGCTTCGGCCGCCTGGTCATCCAGTTTTCTGGCCTGCCTCAGCACCAGGTTCTTGGCCCCGTCGGTGGTGGTGCGGTATTTGTTCTTCTGATACTTGACGGAGCCATTGGCGACCAAGGCGCGCAGGTCGTCGAAGTAACCGTCCATCTTCTGCCGATCCTTCAGCGACAGATCGGTGTAGATCTTGTGGCTCAGGCCGGATTCCTCATAGACCATGTAGAAGGCCGTGTTCAGGTTGTCGTCCGCGGCCTCGAAGTCCTTGTCCAGATAGGCCATGTAGGCCGTGTCCAGCAGCTCCTTCACCAGCGTCGCTGCCTCGTACCAGCTGGCGTACTTCTGCGCCGCGTTCGGGTCGGCGGAGTACTCCGGGTAGGGGTCGGCGGAGACCAGCTCCCCGCGCTTGTAGAACTTGGTTTCGCTCTGCACGCCGCCCTGCATGGCCGCCAGCTTGTTGCCGTCCTCCCGGATCATGGCCTTCAGCTTCTGCAGGGCGCTGCGGACGGAGACGATGGTTTCCTGGTCTGTGTTTTCCTTTTTCACAGCGGCCTTGCAGGCGGAGAACTGCATTTCCACCGCGTTCTTCCGGTTGCCGGACACATAGCTCATGGTCTGCCGCTCAAAGCCGGTGGTCTCATAGACCCGGAAATAGGCGTTGCTCACATTGCCGTAGGCTGCAGCAGGATCGCCGTCCAGGTAGGCCTCAAAGGCCGCGTCCAGATACCGGTCAATCTCATCCGCAGCGTCCGCCCAGCGGGTGGCAGGGCCGCTCTCCGCATAACCGCTGCACAGGCTCATCAGCATCAGACTGCACAGCAGCAACGCGGCCAGCCGTCTCAGCTTCATCAAGAATCCTTCCCTTCATGAACCTGCCGTCACGAATCTGACGGAGAGGAGAGCGGACAGCAGGTTCGATGTTAGATATTTCTAACCGCAGGACGTATGATAACACAACACCGCCGCATCCCGCTATCCTGATATTGACTTGTTTGATTCAACTAATTGTCTGAAATTGACCATTTGAAGAAACGGCGGGATAACGGATGACAAAACGATTAGTTTATGCTAACATTAATAAAGGTTAGGAGGAGCTAACTATCATCCCGAAAAAGGTTCGCGGGAGGTTTGACCATGAAGGATCAGCACAGCGATGGAAAAGACCTGGCGAGAGCCGCGCAGGATTACATCGAGGCGCACAGTGCGGAAAGGTTTTCGCTTCAGGAGATGGCCGGCGCGCTGTTTGTGAACGGCAGCTACCTGCTGCGGGTCTTCAAGCGCCGCACAGGGATGACGCCGCTGGCCTATCATCATCTGATCCGCTGCCGGAGAGCGAAGGAGCTTCTGGACGCCACCGATCAGACGGTCTCGGAAATCGGCGAGGCGGTGGGCTTTGTCTCTTCCTCGCATTTCTCCCACATCTTTCGGAAGACAGAGGGCTGCACACCCAGCGAATACCGCAACCGGAACAGGTTCGCCGACCAGGAGGGGACCTCCCCATGAACAAAACATTCAACCGATATCTGTACGCGATTCACACGCTGAAGGAGAAGTATCTGTGCGTGCGCGCGGTGGATGTGGCCCATTATCTGAGGTTCTCAAAAGCCTCCGTCAGCATCGCACTGCGGCAGATGCGGGAGCAGGGCCTGATCGAAACCGAACCGGATGGGAACATTCTGCTGACGGAGCTTGGAAGGGCTCGTTCCGGTCACCTGGATACCCGGGTCCGCTTTTTCCGGCGGCTGCTGACGCAGGCCGGTGTCGAGCCCGCCCAGGCCCTGCAGGACGCCATTTCTTTCTCCTGGGAGATGAGCGAGGCGTCGTTTGAGGCTTTCCAACATTTGTACGCGGGCGCTTCGGCAGAGTAACAGATTGTTTCATGCACAAGGGAGGAGGGGTAAACAGGAGAGGGTAGTGATCGCGGTCACGCCGTTTCTTGTTCCGTCAGCTCGTGGATCGGGATGAACCCAACATCGTCGTATTTGATGTGGATGTGCTGCACCCGTTTTCCGCTGCTCTTGTCGGACGCGCCGACTTCGATCCGCTCAATTCGCTCGTGCAGGATCGTACCGTCCAGGTGGTCGATTCCCATCGCGCGGTCCTTGACCCGCCGGATGAACTGCTCCTTATCCGTTCAGCTGTATTCGCTTGACTATATGCTCCGAAAAGCCATGACGAATCAGTTTGTCAGCAGAGAATCCTCACAGTGCCAGCCACACTTCTTCCGCCGCCCATCGCTCCGCGGCTGCGCAAACACGCAAAAACCCGGCAGGGTCTCAGCGGCCGGGACTGAATCCGGTGACCGGGATGGAGAGCCTGCCGGGGCGCGGAGGCAGGGGGATGGAGCAGCGGGCTGTGCGGGGTCTCCGGTGTCAGTCCATCGCGAGCAGATCCTTTATGACCTCGCCGGCGATGATCAGCCCGGCTACCGACGGGACGAAGGCCGTGGAGCCGGGGATGTCCCGCCGGACGGTGCACTTGCGGGCACCGGGCGGGCAGATGCAGTGGCTGCGGCAGCTGATGGACGGATCCTCCAGGGGGCGGATGGGCGGCTCGGTGGAATAGACCACCTTCAGATGGCGGATGCCGCGCTTCCGGCACTCTGCGCGCATGACCCGGGCCAGCGGACAGACGGAGGTCTGGTAGAGATCCGCCACGCGGAACGCGGCGGGGTCCGTCTTGTTGCCGGCGCCCATGGAGCAGATGATGGGCGTGCCGGCTGCGCGTGCCGCCTCCACCAGGGTCAGCTTGCCCTTCACCGTATCGATGGCGTCCACCACATAGTCGAAGGCGGTGAAATCAAACTGATCCTGCGTGTCGGGCATGTAGAAGGTCTTGTACGTGCGCACGGTGCAGTCCGGATTGATGTCGCGGATGCGCTCCATGGCAGCGTCCACCTTGTAGCGGCCCACGGTTTTCCGGGTGGCGTGAAGCTGCCGGTTCAGGTTGGTCAGGCAGACCCGGTCGTCGTCGATCAGGTCCAGCGCGCCGATGCCGCTGCGGGCCAGCGCCTCCACCGCGTAGCCGCCCACGCCGCCGATCCCGAACACGGCCACGCGGCTGCGCTGCAGCTTTTCCATGCCCGCCTCGCCAAAGAGCAACTGCGTGCGGGAAAACTGGTTCAACATGCGCTTCCTCCTTCAGCCCTCCGCAATTCTGCGCGGACTGCATCGCCCGGTCAGACGCCGCAGGGGTAATCTGCGATGTTCTCCGGCTGTGGTCTGGCCTGCCCGATCAGCTGTCCGAGGGTGACGCTCTCCAGATAGTCCCGGACGACCTTTTCCAGCCCCTCCCACGCGGGCAGGGTGATGCAGAAGCCGCAGCGGGCGCAGGTGTTGACCGGCCGCTCCAGGCAGGCCACGGCATGCAGGGAGCCCTCGGTCAGGCTGACGATGCGCCACAGGGTCACCTCTTCCGGGGGCACCAGCAGGCGGTAGCCGCCCGTATGGCCCCGGCGGATGCCCAGAATGCCCGCCTCCGCCAGCGGGGCGGTCAGGCTCTCGATGTACTTCTTGGAAATCTGCTGGCGCGCTGCCACATCCTTCATGGGCACATAGCCGTCGCCCTGATGCATGGCGATGTCCACCAGCATGCGGGTGACATAGCGGCCTTTCGTGGAAATCAGCACAGGTTCGCACCTCCTGAGGATATCATACACAATGTCCATTATAATCCTGTACATTGAAAATGTCAAAGTCCCGGAATCCTGACAGCTCTGCCGTGCACCGCTTCCGGAACAGCCGTCCGAACGAAAAACACAGCAAGAACACGCAATGTCTACCATATCCATTGACATTGTGAATGGACTGTGCTATTTTTTTGCTGCCGGGAAGGAGGAGTCCGCGATGCTGAAGGACATGCGCCATGGAATGTGCTGTCGGTCCATGCAGATGGGCCGATGTTCAGCATGCGGAGAAAGATGACGCCGTGACCGGCAGATCCTGACGCCCGCGCTGACGGGCGCGTTTTTTGTAAGAGGAAGGAAGATGGACTGGTCATTCATCACGGCCCATGTGCCTGATTTTCTCGCTGGCGCATGGGTGACACTGCGGTTCGGCCTGTACGGCGTGGCCTGCTCGGCCATGCTGGGGCTTTTGTGCAGCCTGGTGCTGGCATACCGCGTGCCGGTGCTGCGGGCGCTGGTCCGGGCCTATGTGGAGCTGTCCCGGAACACGCCGCTGCTGGTGCAGCTGTTTTTCCTGTACGCCGGCCTGCCCCGGATCGGCATCCGGCTGAGCGCCGAGGCCTGCGCGGTCGTCGGCCTCACCTTCCTGGGCGGCGGTTACATGGCGGAAGCCTTCCGCAGCGGACTGGAGGCGGTGGACCGCACCCAGCGCGAGGCGGGGGAGTGCATCGGCCTGACGCTGCCGCAGACGGTGCGCTATGTCGTGCTGCCCCAGGCCTTTGCCACCGCCGCGCCCGCTGTCTTCGCCAACATGATCTTCCTGATCAAGGAGACCAGCATGTTTTCCGTCCTGGCCATGATGGACCTGATGAACGTGGCGGATACCCTGCGCACCAGCGGCGGCCGTACCATCGAGGTGCTGTCCATGCTGGTGATCGCCTATGTGGCCATTCTACTGCCGGTGTCCGTGCTGGCGACGCTTGTGGAGAGGAGGATGCGCTATGCAGGATTCGGGCATCAGCATTCTGTTTAAGGGCGTCAACTTTCAGCGCCTGATGGGCGGGCTGTGGGTGACCCTGCGCATCGCCCTGATCACCATCGGCCTGTCCGTGGTGCTGGGCCTTGCCTTCGGCCTGCTCATGCTCAGCCGGAGGAGAACGCTCCGGGCAGTCTGCCGGGCCTGGCTGGAGATTGTGCGCTTCATGCCGCAGCTCGTGCTGCTGTATCTGGTGTATTTCGGCTTCGCGCGTCTCTTCGGCTGGGATCTGGACGGCGAGACCAGCGCCGTGATCGTGTTCACCTTCTGGGGCACGGCGGAGATGGGGGATCTGGTCCGCGGCGCTGTCAGCTCCATCCCGCTGCACCAGCGGGAGAGCGCTGCGGCCCTGGGGCTGACGCCGATGCAGGCCTACCGCCATGTGCTGATTCCGCAGACGGTCCGCCGCCTGCTGCCCCAGGCCATCAACCTCTCCACCCGCATCATCAAGACCACGGCGCTGGTGAAGATGATCAACGTCACCGAGGTGCTGAAGGTGGGCCAGCAGATCATCGGCCAGTTCTACCGCCTCCGGGAGGCGCCCTTCTGGGTCTATCTCACGATCTTTATCCTGTATTTCCTCATCTGCTGGCCGATCTCCGCTCTGGCGGGCTGGCTGGAAAAGCGCTGGGCATAGGAGGATTTCGGCATGAGTGCAATCCTGCAGGTCAGGCATATCTCCAAAGGTTTTGAGCAGAATCCCGTGCTGCGGGATGTCTCACTGGACCTGGACGAGGGGCAGGTGCTGGTGGTGGTGGGCCCAAGCGGCTGCGGCAAGAGCACGCTCCTGCGCTGCATCAACGGCCTGGAACAGATCGACGGCGGCGAGATCCTCCTCCGGGGCGAGGTGATCTCCGGCCGGCGGAAGAACCTGCACCTGGTGCGGCAGAAGATCGGCATGGTCTTCCAGAGCTACGATCTCTTCCCCCACATGCGGGTGATGGACAACCTGATGCTGGGGCCGGTCAAAGCCCTGGGCAAGCCGAAAGAGCAGGCCCGGGAGGAGGCCCTGCGGATGCTCGCCCGGGTGGGCCTGGCGGACAAGGCCGGCGTCTACCCGCGCACCCTCTCCGGCGGACAGCGGCAGCGCGTGGCCCTGGTGCGCGCGATGCTGATGCAGCCGGAGATCCTGCTGCTGGACGAGATCACCGCGGCCCTGGATCCGGAGATGGTCAGCGAGGTGCTGAATGTGGTGCTGGATCTGGCCCGGGACGGCATGACCATGGTGATCGTCACCCATGAGATGCGCTTCGCGGAAGCCGTGGCGGATCAGGTGGTCTTTCTGGAGGACGGCTGCGTGGTGGAGCGGAACCCGCCGGAGATCTTCTTCCACCGGCCGGAGACGGACCGGGCGAAGCGCTTCCTGCAGAGCTTCGACTACGCGCCCCGGAAGCGCGCCGCCCCGCCGGACACAAATACAGGAGAAATACAATGTGCCCCTTGACAGGAGGAACCCAGGCGGTTATAATCCGCATAGTCCACCGACATAGTGGACAATAAGAAGGGAGGACGGAGCCATGACAGCCAGAAAGCTCATGATGTGCCGCATGTGTTGTTTCAGGCGTCCGTCTCACCTGAAGCTCTGTTTGCGTTGAGAACAGCACAGACAGAACATATGCCTTCAGAGAGGCGGACAGCTGCGAGACTGTCCGCCTCTTTTCCTTGAAACGAAAGGGAGGTTCCGCATGACGATCCGATCCCGCTGCGCCAAGGACCGATGCCGGCGCACAGGCAGCCCCTTCCCGTGACCCTGCCACATCCGCACATTTGAAGATGAAAAAGGAGAAATCAAAATGAAGAACATCGCGAAGATCGCCGCCCTGATTCTGGCCCTGGTTCTGACCCTGACCGCCGTCTCCGCTGCCATCGCGGACGGCTTCCGCACCCTGGACGAGATCAAGGATAGCGGGAAGATCGTCATCGGCCTGTTCTCCGACAAGAAGCCCTTCGGCTATGTGGATGAGAACGGCGAGTATCAGGGCTACGATGTCTATCTGGCCCGCCGCCTGGCCGCCGACCTGGGCGTGACGCTGGAGATCGTCTCCCTGGACGCCCCCAACCGGATTGAGTACCTGCAGTCCTACAAGGTGGACGTGGTGCTGGCCAACTTCACCTACACCGAGGACCGCGCCCAGCAGGTGGACTTCGCCCTGCCCTACATGAAGGTGGCCCTGGGTGTGGTCAGCCCCGACGCCGCGCTGATCACCGAGCCGGAGCAGCTGAACGGCAGGACCCTCATCGTCTCCAAGGGCACCACGGCGGAGACCTTCTTCGAGGCCAACTATCCGGAGGTCAATCTCCTCAAGTTCGACAGCTACACGGAGGCCTACATCGCCCTGATCGACGGCCGCGGCGACGCGCTGTCCACCGACAACACCGAGGTGCTGGCCTGGGCCATCGAGAATCCCGGCTTCAGCGTGGGCATTGAGTCCCTGGGCAGCCTGGACACGATCAATCCCGCCGTCACCAAGGGGAACGAAACCCTGCTCAACTGGATCAATGACGAGATCGTCGCCCTGGGCCAGGAGAACTTCTTCCACGCCGACTATGAGGCCACCCTCCGGGAGACCTACGGCCCCAACGCGGACGCGGACAGCCTGGTGGTGGAGGGCGGCGTGATCGAGTAAGCGCCGGAGCCTTCATTCCGGACAGGCTGGCCGGGATGAGGGAGTGCGGCCCGCGCGGCCGCTCCCTCATCCCGGAGGCCCCGGCTGCCATTCCCGGCAGCGATGACGGTGCTGTCGCCAAGCGGTAAGGCAAGGGTCTGCAAAACCCTCATTCCCCGGTTCGATTCCGGGCAGCACCTCCAATCCGGTGATTCCCCGAAAAGGCTGCAGCAGGCCGGAACTCCCATTATCCTGCAGTGACGAGGTGAACGCAATGCCGATACGGATCAACGAACAGATGCCGGTTGTCCGGAAGCTGGAGGCAGAGCAGATCTTTGTGATGCATGAGTCGAGGGCGGCATCGCAGGATATCCGGGAGCTGGAAATCGCCGTGCTGAACATCATGCCGGACAAGGAGGACACCGAGCTGCAGCTCCTCCGGCTGCTGTCCAACACGCCGCTGCAGGTGCGGCCCACCTTTCTGCGGCTGGACTCCCATCTGTACAAGCACGTCACGGAGGACTACCTGCAGAAGTACTATCACTCCTTTTCCTCCGTGAAGGACCGGCGCTTCGACGGGCTGATCATCACCGGCGCGCCGGTGGAGACCCTGCCCTTTGAAGAGGTGGACTACTGGCAGGAACTGGTGGAGCTGATGGAATGGGCGGACCAGCATGTGACGGCGGTTCTGCATCTGTGCTGGTCGGCGCAGGCCGGTCTGTACCATCATTACGGGATCCAGAAGCATCTGCTGCCCGCGAAGCTGTCCGGGGTGTATTCCCACCGGACGATCTACCGGGAGGAGCCGCTGACCCGGGGCTTCAACGATGTGTTCCACGCCCCCCATTCCCGCTATACGGGCATCCTGAAGGAGGAGGTACAGCGGCACCGGGAGCTGGACATTCTGGCGGAATCCGATGTCGCCGGCATCTACCTGATCCATGACCGGGAGAAGCACCGCCTGTTTGTGACGGGACATCCGGAGTACAGCCGGGCAACCCTGGCCAGGGAGTACACCCGCGATCTGGCCAAGGGCATTCATCCCGCGGTTCCCGTACGGTATTTCCCCAATGACAATCCGGCAGGCATCCCGCTGTTCCAGTGGAAGGCCCATGCCAACCTGCTCTTCACCAACTGGCTGAACTACGAGGTCTACCAGATCACGCCCTATCATCTGAGCGATGTGGGAAAATAGGCGGCCGGAATACCGAACAAATCCGCAACAGGCGGGAGGAGGCTGTGGGGATGAGACGCCGGTGCAGATCCTATGCCGTGCTGCTGAGCCGCAACCGAATGTGACGGCGCTGCGCCATACGGCACGAACGGACAAACCCTTCCTTCTCGGACAGGATGCCGGGCCGCGCCTCGGATGAGATAATGCCGAAATTGGAAAGGAGAAAGAACCATGTCAGATATTCAGAATCCCGCGAACTGGAGCTTTGAAACCCGCCAGCTGCACATCGGCCAGGAGCAGGCCGATCCCGCCACCGACGCGCGGGCGGTGCCGATCTACGCCACCACCTCCTATGTGTTCCACTCCAGCGAGCATGCCGCGGACCGCTTTGGCCTCCGGGATGCCGGCAACATCTACGGCCGCCTGACGAACCCCACCCAGGGCGTTTTCGAGGCCCGCATCGCCTCCCTGGAGGGCGGCAGCGCGGCGCTGGCCGTGGCCTCCGGCGCAGCCGCGATTACCTACACGATCCAGGCCCTCGCCAAGGCGGGAGAGCACATTGTGGCCTCCAAAACACTCTACGGCGGCACCTTCAATCTGCTGGCCCACACCCTGCCCCTGACCAGCGGGATCACCACCACCTTTGTGGACCCGGACGCCGAAGGGAGCTTTGAGGCCGCCATTCAGGACAACACGAAGGCGATCTACATCGAAACCCTGGGCAACCCGAATTCCAACATCATCGACATCGAGGCGGTGGCCCGGATCGCCCACCGGCACGGTCTGCCCCTGGTGGTGGACAACACCTTCGCCACGCCCTACCTGGTCCGGCCGCTGGAATGGGGCGCGGACATTGTGGTTCACTCTGCCACCAAGTTCATCGGCGGCCACGGCACGGCCATCGGCGGCGTGATTGTGGAGGGCGGCAAGTTTGACTGGAAGGCCGGCGGCAAGTATCCCTGGATCGCCGAGCCCAACCCCAGCTATCACGGCATCTCCTTCTACGACGCGGTCGGCCCCGCCGCCTTCGCCACCTATATCCGCGCGATCCTGCTGCGGGACACCGGATCCACCCTCTCCCCCTTCCACGCCTTCATCTTCCTGCAGGGGCTGGAGACCCTGTCTCTTCGCGTGGAGCGGCACGTGGAAAACGCGCTGAAGATCGTGGAATACCTGGCGAAGCATCCCCAGGTCGCGGCCGTCCATCATCCGGCCCTGGAGACGGAGCCCAGCCATGCGCTGTATCAGAAATACTTCCCGAACGGCGGCGGCAGCATCTTCACCTTCGAGATCAAGGGCGACAGTGAAACCGCCAAGCAGTTCATCGATCATCTGGCGATCTTCTCCCTGCTGGCCAATGTGGCCGATGTGAAGTCCCTGGTGATCCACCCCTTTACCACCACCCACAGCCAGCTGACGGAGGAGGAGCTGCTGGATCAGGGCATCCGGCCCAACACGATCCGCCTCTCCATCGGCACGGAGAACGTGAACGACCTGATTGCCGCGCTGGATGCGGCCTTCGAAGCGGTCAAATAACCATCCATGACGGCAGCGCAGGGAGCGGGGCAGCGTCTCTGCTCCCCGCGCTGTAGCCGGAGGTGTTTTCCTTGCACACAGCCGCGATGAGCCTTCGCAGGGGCAGCCCGCTCTGGCTGACCCTGACCGGCCTCCTGACCGCGATGAATGTGGTCCTGTCGCTGAGCATCTTCTCGATTCCCGTCCCCGGCGGGCACCTGTATTTCTGCGATGTGGTGATTGACACAGCCGCCGTGCTGCTGGACCCGGTGGCCGCCTTCATTGTGGGCGGCGTCGGCTCCTTCCTGGGGGACTTCTTCTTCTACCCCGCGCCGATGTTTGTCTCCCTGGTCACCCATGGCCTGCAGGCCGTCGTGATCTCGCTGCTCTCCCACAGGCTGTGGCAGCGGCGGCAGCTGCTGTCCTCCTCCGTCGCCGTCACTGCGGGCGCGCTGATCATGGTGCTGGGCTACACCCTGGGCCGCGCCTTTGTCTATTCCACCCCGGAATTGGCCGTGCTCAAGCTCCCCTTTGAGTTCCTCCAGGCCGGTTTCGGTGCCGCCGCCTCCATGATCCTGCTCTACCCGATGCAGCTGAGAAAGGTGTTCCGGCAGTGCTTCCATGTCCGTCCGGACATCCCGCCGCAGAATACCGCTTCCCGCCGCTGAGGCAGGCGGAGGCGATTGCATGGGATCGCTTTCGCCGGCGCTGACCGGCCTGAAGCCCGACACGGACTTACTGGTTCACGGTGCAGAGCTAAGACGCTGCAGGAAGCCTGGAAGGGCCATGAACGCAAAAGCGGCGGGGCATGCAACCCTGCCGCTTGTTTTCACAGAGAATGACCGTGTGCGCGTGTCAAAGACCGTCTGATCAGTCCGGACCGTGCATGCGGGACCAGCCCGGCTTTACGGATTCCCCGCCAGCAGCTCGACCACCTCTGCCGCCTCGGGCATGGAGCGGATGGCACCCTTGCGGGCGGTCACCAGATAGGCGGCTGCGTTGGCGAAGCGGAGCATGGCGCTTCCGGCTGGGCGCACACCGCCGGCCTGGCCCGCAGGATCTGGCTGAACGACGACGGCACCGATCTGATGATTGCTCCTAACCGGAGGCTGCAGCGGCAGCGGAACCAAGGCCACAGAGATTGACAGCACAAACCCATCATTCCGGGATAAAGGGCCGGCTGCTTCTGTAAAAGTCAGCCGGCCCTGTTTCTGTGCAGTTTGGCAGGAGGATGGGGAGCGGGCACGCTGCTTACCCCAGCCTGAAGCGGTGGAAATTCAGCGCGCCTTCCCCCACGAAGCGGAAGTACAGGGGATGTACGCCGTCGGGGATGGCCAGGGCGGTGTCCTCCCAGGCGGGGGCGGCGGAGGGACGGATGGCGGCCACAGCGCAGAGGGCGGAGAAGTCCGGGGTGGTGGAGACCTCCAGCTTGCCCGTGGCCTGGCCGCTGTACTGCACCGCGAGCCGGCCGGCGCCCAGGAAGTCGAAGTACTTGAAGCCCGCCACCGCCCCGGAGCGCATATTGGCGATGTACTGGTCATCCCTGTCCTCCCGGTCCTTCCCCGTCTGGGTGAAGAAGGGGTGGGCGGCCTTGTCGAACTTCCGGTCGTAGCGGGCGGTGCCCTCCCGGCTCCAGAGGTTGCAGGCGATGCGGGCGGGGTACTCGCCCTTGCCCTGGAGGGGGCCGCCGTTCAGCCCGCAGGAGGTGACCTCCGCCTGCAGGAAGCCGCCCTCCGGGGTGCGCCTCAGCCGCTCCGCGCAGGCCTGGCGGCTGTAGGAGTGCTGATTCGTCTGGCGGTGGTAGAAGATGTACCAGTTCCCGTTCAGCTGCACCATGCCGCCGTGGGTGTTGCCCAGGTAGTTCAGGGCGTGGGTCTCGTCGGTGCGGCCGTCCAGGTAGAGGTCCCCCTGGTCCACCAGGGTGCCGCCGAAGCGGAAGCCCCCGTCCGGCCGGTCGCTCACCGCCCAGCACAGCTCGTGGTTGTTGGTGGAGGAGTAGACGAAGACATACTTTCCGTCGATCTTGCGGATGGAGGAGGCCTCGAAGAACTCGTGGCCCCGGAAGTCCGCCGGCGGGGGCGTCTCCGTGTTGGTTTTCAGGGGGAAGAGGAGCTTGGGGCCGGCCTTCACCGTCACCATGTCCTGCTCCAGCTCCAGCACCACGCCGCCGGAGTTCCTGTGGCCCCGGAAGCGGCTCATGATGGCCGGCACATGGGTCTCAAACCCGGAGTAGAGGAACACCCGGCCGTCGTCGTCCACCAGCACGCCGGGGTCGAAGGGGAACTCGTCCCCCTTCCGCCGGCCCCAGACGGTGCCGTCCGGGAAGTGGACATGGCCGTAGAACTGGTACTGCCCGTCCGGCTTGTCGCACACCGCCACGCCGATGACCCCCAGGAAGTCGTAGGCGTAGTACAGGTAGAACCGCCCGTCGGGGCCCTGCGCCACGTCCGGGGCGAAGAGGATCCGCAGGCCCAGGCGGTTCATGGGGTCCTGGTTCTTCCGGAAGATGACCCCGGAGCAGGTCCAGTCCGCCAGGTTGTCCACCGGCGCGGACCAGCACACATAGTCGTTCAGACAGAACAGCGGCGCGCCGAAGCGGTCGTGGCTGCCGTAGACGTACACCCGGTCGCCGAAGACGTAGGGCTCGCCGTCGGGGATGTACTCCCAGCCGGGGAGGTAGGGATTGAAGGCCTGCATGGTGCTGTCCCCTTTCTGTTCGGGCAGGACGCCCGGATGGATTTGGATGGGCAGGGGTGGTTCAACCATATGATAGCGGAGCCCGGAGAGAAACGCAAGAATGTTTGCATGGATTCAGGGGTTTTGTGCGTGAACTAAAAGCCGGGCCGTCTCCCGGGCACGGAAATTTCTTCTGTCCCTTGTCCTGCCGCATGAAAAATGCTACAATACCATGGGTTATTGTAAATGCCCGATCCTGCTCACGGGAAGGGGCTGACAGGGATGCTGCGCTGTGCCACGCTCAAGCAGGCAAGCGGGATAACTGCGCCCTGTTCAACGCGCTCTTTTTTCAGCCGGCAAGGGGAATGATGCCCGCGTCGTTCCCCCTGTCGGCTTTTGTCCGTCTGTGATCTGCGGAGGGAGATGTCTGTTATGAAAATGCGTCTGAAGCTGTGGGCGGCCCTGATCCTGTGCCTGTGTGCCCTGCTGCTGTGCGGGAGCGCGCTGGCGGGTGACGTCAATCTGGTGATTCCCGAATCAGAGTACGGTTCGTTTGCCGTGCAGCGGAACGGGACGGTCATCGAGACCAATGTCAAGCAGGGGATCTACTGGTATTACACCGTGGCGGAGGGGGATACCGTCACGCTGATCAGCACGCCCGCCAGCGGATACCGGCTGGACAGCTGCGCGGTCTACGCCATCAAAAATATGACCCGTATGTCGACGGACACAGAGGATTACGTTACGTCGTCAACCGACTCGACATATACCTTCACTGTGCCCACAGGCAAAACCTATGTGAATAATAACGGCCTGCTCGTCGAGGCGCACCATACCGAGGCCGGGCCTGTCGTGTACGCCGTGACCGCCGCCGTAGCGGACGACGGCGGGACGGGCAGCACCGTGACGGTGGACAAGGCCTCCGCCGAGGCGGGGGAGACCGTCACCGTCACCCTGGGCATGAACCCGGGCACGAAGCTGGCCACCGGCGGGCTGACGGCGTACAAGGCCGGGGACAGCGGCACCACGCTGGCGCTGACGCAGGTGGACGACACCCACTACACCTTCACCATGCCCGGGTACGACGTGCGGGTGGCGGCCGTGTTCGAGTTCATCGACTACGCCGTCACGGTGGAGACCCCCGCCGGCTTCACCCTGGCCGCGGACAAGGAAACCGCGCACGTGGGCGAGACGGTCACCGTCACGGTATCGCCTTCCACGGCGACGGTGCTGGCGTATTACACCGCGGATGGCCAGCGGGTGGATGTGACGGTGTCCGATGTGGTCAACAACCGGGCGACCTTCTTGATGCCTGCCGCCCCTGTCACCGTCACGGCGGAGATCCCCGTGGCGGGCTGGCCCATCAGCCTGAGCGCGCTGGACGAGGCCACGGGAGAGGAGATCACCGGCAGCAACCGCGCCACCTTCTCGCTGAGCGTGAACGGCACGGCGCTGAACGCAGGCAGCTTCTATGCCGAGGCCGGGCAGACGGTGGAGGTGACCGTCACGGGCGGCAGCGCGGTGGACGAGTACTTCCTGGGCATCAGCAATCTGACCTATACCTATGAGGAGAACGGCGAGACCGTCACCGGCGGGTGGGTCGTCCGGGCCTTCGACGAGGCCACCAAGAACGCCTCCGGCTCCTTCGTGATGCCGGACGCGCCGGTGATGCTGACGGCGGTGCAGCGGAAGGGCTGGTATGTCACCCTGCCCCAGGCCAGCGAGCTGGGCAGCGGCACCCTCACCCTGAGCCCCGACCTGAAGGTGGCCTGGGGCGGCGAGGTCTTCACCGTGCAGGCGCAGCTGGAGAGCGTCACCACCGGCAACGCGCCCCTGAGCGTCACCCGGAGCGACGGCGTCAAGGTGATGCCACACCTGATCCCCGACGAGCCCTTCGGCTGGAGCTTTGTGATGCCGGAATGCAGCGTGAACCTGGAACTGAGCGCAGAGAAGAGCGCCACGAAGCTGTTCGCGCTTGCCCCGAACCTGGTCTCCGTCATCTCCCTGAACCACGGCTTTGCCAGCGTTTTCGCCGGGGAGGGGGACATCGTCCGGGTAACCCTTCAGAACGGTGCGCGCTATCACGCCATCATCGCGAAAACGGGCAGCGGCGAGGAGATCTTCGCCGAAGAGGGCAGCGACGGTGTCTTCACCTTCAGCGCGCCGGCGGAGAACGCGACGGTCTACGCCAGCATTCTGGTGAAGAATCCCCGGGGCGCGGACATTGACCTCTACGACTATCAGGTTTTCACGAAGGATATGACCACGCTGACCAGCGGGTGGTATGTCATGAATACTGATATAACCCTTGACACCCGACTGGCAATTTCAGGAAACGTCAATCTGGTGCTTGACGGGAATTCTACTATCCTTGTAAACAAAGGAATCCATGTGCCGGGCTCGCATTCGCTGACCATTTGGGGGACAAGCGCCAATGGCGTATTGTGGGCCATATCACAGGGCGGGAATGCGGCGATAGGCGGCAACAGCAAAGGTGTCAACGGGCATATCACGATCAACGGCGGAACCATTACAGCGCAAGCTGAAGGCAACGGCGCAGGAATTGGCTCAGGTGAAAAATTGGCCGGCACAGGCGATGACATCATCATCAATGGAGGCGATGTAGTTGCCTTTGGCGGCCCCGGATCACCGATTGGCGGTGGTGAGTTGGCTTCAAACCCAAACATTACAATCAACGGCGGAAGTGTATCGACTGTAGCTAACGGTGGGGCTGCCGGGATTGGCGGCGGACAGCAAGGTCCTCTGATGAACAGAATTACGATCAACGGAGGATACGTTGTTTCCATGGTTTTAGGAGGCTATGGCGCCGGAATCGGTTCAGGCGCAACATTTGTCGGACAAAACTATTCTCGGGGGTATGTCGACATTAACGGCGGACATGTTACAGTACATCAGTATGAAGAGGCTCAAAATAAATCTAAAATAACTTGGGCATGTGCTTTGGGAATGTCAGGAGGTGCAGCCAGTTCAAGTCACGGTGGTAGTTTTTTCGACGGAATCTACTTTGCCGACAACCTGAAAATTTCTGTAAAGACCCATCAGAACCCGACAAGCCATATCGAGAACGATTTAACCGAAGTGGTTTCATACGCCTATGATGTCGATATCGAGCCCTGCACCCACGAGCACACGCACTACAACATCACCCCCACGACCCACAAGCTGGTCTGCGACGATTGCCGGATAAAGAACCCCGAGGAAGCGCACACCCCGGACGCAAACGGCGTCTGCACCGTGTGCGGATATGACTCCCACAGCCTCATGGTGACCTTCGACGCCGACGGCGGCACCGAAACCGAGGCCCAGATGGTGACCACCGGCGCGGCGGCAACGGAGCCGGAAGCGCCCACGAAGGACGGGTATACCTTCGAGGGCTGGTACCGGGTGCTGGACGCGGAGGCGGGCACCCTGGCGGAGACAGCCTATGACTTCACCGCCCCGGTCACCGGGAGCCTGACCCTGAAGGCCGTCTGGCGGGCGCTGGGCACCTTCATCGTCACCTTCGACGCCAACGGCGGCACCGAGATCCCGGCCCAGACCGTGATCAGCGGCGAGACCGCCGAGCTTCCCGAAGTGCCCACGAAGGAAGGGCATACCTTCGAGGGCTGGTTCTATGTGCGGGACGGCGTGATGACGGAGGAGGGCTTCGGCTGCCTGGAGCCCATCACGGAGGACATCACCCTCCGGGCCCGGTGGGGCGAGGGCTACACCTTCACCCTCCTCCCCGGCGAAGGCACCGGCGAGCCCGTGATCCTCAGCAGCGAGGACGCGGCCAACTGGGCGGAGGCCATCAGCGCCGGCAAATACTTCACCAACAGCGACGGCACCCACTTCACCTGCCCCGGCGTACCGGAGGGCTTCACCGCACCGGAGGGCCTGACCTTCCGGGGCTGGCTGGTGGACGAAGGGACAGTCCTGCATACCGAACACATGCCCGTGGTGGGCCTGAACAAGCCGGCGTATACCCTCACGGCCCAGTGGGCGCAGATCCACACCATCACCTGGGCGGCCCAGGCGGACGCGGGCTGGCGCACCAGCGGCAACGCGGAGGCCGCCGCGGGGGAGCGGGTGACAGCCATGGTGTACCTGGACCAGAGCGCCTATGACGCGGGATGGCGCCTGCTGGCGCTGAACCTGACCGGCGCGGACATTTCCCCCGTGCGGGTCAGCCGGGACATTGCCGACCGGAGCCTGGCAGAGGTGACCCCGATCAACGCCGGGAACGGCACCGTGGTGTACCCTGTGCCCTTCACCATGCCAGCGGGGAATACGACCGTGACGCCGTTCATCTACCGCCCCTTCGGCACGCCGGACTTCCTGCTGCCGGATCACGTCACCGCCATTGAGGAGAGCGCCTTTGAGGGCGCGGCCATGAGCTCGGTGTACATTCACGACGGCTGCAGGAGCATCGGCGCCCATGCCTTCAAGAACTGCGGGAATCTTACGCAGATCCGCATCCCGGAGGGCTGCACCCTGGGGGAGGGCGTGCTGGACGGCTGCGCACTGGTCTATGTGTACGGCGCGGAGGAAAGCCCGGCGGAGGATTACTGCCTGAGCCACGACAACTGTGTGTTTGTGGCGGAAACCCAAGGAGACTGATGATGACAGTGAATGACCCCATTTCCCCCGCCCGGAGGATCATCGGCGACATCCTGCTGGGACTGGTCGTCCTGCTGACGGCCGACGTCCTGCTGGTTATGCCGGCGCGGATCAACGCCGTGGTCCTGAAGACGGATGTCCAGAAAGTATTTGTCTATGAGCTCATCCTGTGCGCCATTCTGCTGTTCTCTGCGCTGGATCTGCGCTTCGGCTTTCTCACCTGCTGGAAGCCCGCCGTCCTGAAAGGGATCGGCTGGGTTCTCCGCGTGGCCCTGGCCCTGCTCAGCGCGGTGATCATCTTCTTCTGCGGAAAGGTGGTCATCGGCGGGATGATCCACACCGCAGGCCCGGCGGATCATGCCATTGTGCTGGGCCTGGCGCTGGAAAACGGCGAGGCCGCCCCGGACCTGCGCTCGAGGCTGGACACGGGCAGGGCCTATCTTGAGAAATACCCGGAGGCACAGCTCATCCTGACCGGCGGCAACCCCGACGCTTCGGGCCGCACGGAAGCGGTGGTCATGCGGGACATTCTCATGGGGCAGGGCGTGGCGGAGGACCGGCTGATCCTGGAGGACCAGGCGGCCTCCACCCGCCAGAACTTCGGGAACATCGCGGCGATGGAAGGCTTCTCCAAGGACGCGCCCGTCGTCATGATCAGCAGCGACTATCACATGGACCGGGCGGTCCGGATCGCCGAAGGCGCTGGTTTCACCCGTGTCATGCGGCTTCCGGCCCGTTCCGGTTTTGCCGCCTTCGGCGCCAACATGCTCTCGGAGGTCGTGCTGGACCTGAATGACCTCACCCGGTGACCATCCTTTCTGTCAACAGGAGTAAATGAGGAGTGGCAATGCAGGAAAGCTCGCGGGACCAGGTGCAAAACGGGGGAAAAAGGAGGAAGCACAGGTCCCTTTCTTCCAAAGTGACCCGATCCGTCGCCATCAGCTGCGTGCTGCTGGGCATGCTGATCCTGATCATCGGCATCACGCTGTACGGGCTGATCCTGGTGAGGGAATATGAGCACATGGCGAGCAACGCCGCCAAGCAGGTGGCGGTCGCCGTCCGCCACGGCACGGAGTATGATACCCTGACCGGGGACGTTCTCTCTGTTTACGCCGTACACACAAAGGCGGAGCGTGAATCCATGGAGCCGGCGGCCTATCGGGCGCTGTATGCGGAGATTGAGCGGAACGGCGCCTATCATCAGCTGGCGGAAATGCTGCGCTACTATTGCAGCATCACGGACGTGCATGACGTGAGCATCGCCATGCCGGATCCTGAGAGCGGCGATCTTGTCGTCATTGTGGAAGCAGGCGGCAGCGCCCCGCAGAAGCCCGGCGACCGCAAGGACGTCCCGGCAGGGTTTCTCAGGGCCTTCCGGGACTGGAACAAGGAGGGCGAGCTGCTGCAGTACCGGCTGATCCGGGACGCCGGTCTGGCCTGTACGGTGGGGGTCCCGGTGGAGAACGAGGAGGGCACGCTGGTCGCATACCTGTTTGTGGATGTGGCCATGCGGAGCCTGTTGGCCGACATGAACAAATTCGCGCTGCCCATTACGCTGGCCATTCTGCTGGTGACGGCGCTGATCACCTGGATTCATAACCGGTGGATGCGAAAAGCGGTGGTGGATCCCATCAACGCCATCGCCGGCGCTGCCCAGGCCTACGTGGCGGACAAGCGGAGCGGCTCCCAGGAGAGCGACCACTTCGGCAAACTGCAGATCCATACCGGCGATGAGGTGGAGCATCTCGGCCTGACCATGGCGGACATGGAGCGGAACCTGCTGGATATTGAGCGGGTGCTCACCTCCACGACGGCCGAAAACGAGCGGATCAGCACCGAGCTGGACATGGCCCGGCGGATCCAGGCGGAATCCCTGCCCAACGTCTTCCCACCGTTCCCGGAGAGGACGGAGTTTGATCTCTATGCCAGCATGGATCCGGCCAGGGAGGTAGGGGGCGACTTCTACGACTTCTTCCTGCTGGACGCGGACCATCTGGGCCTGGTCATCGCGGACGTCTCCGGCAAGGGGGTTCCCGCCGCCCTGTTCATGATGATCTCCCAGATGATGGTGCAGAACTATGCGCAGTTGGGCGGAAGCCCCCGGGAAGTGCTGGAGATGGTGAACAACCAGCTCAGCAAAAACAACCGGGAGCAGATGTTTGTGACCGTCTGGCTGGGAATCCTGGACCTGAAGACCGGACGGCTGACCGCCGCCAACGCCGGCCACGAATACCCGGCCCTGCGGCATCCCAACGGCGATTTTGAGATCCTTCGGGACCGGCACGGCCCGTTCGTGGGCATCAAGGGCGGCATCCGTTACACGGATTATGAGCTCCAGCTGGAGCGGGGCTCCAAGCTCTTTGTCTATACAGACGGCGTGCCGGAGGCCACGGACGCCGGCGGCAGGATGTTCGGCATGGACCGGCTCCTCCGGGCCCTGGTGGAGGCGGAGAATGAGACGCCCCAGCGCATTCTGGCGCATATGCGGGAATCCATCGACGCGTTTGTGGGCGAGGCAGCGCAATTCGACGATATCACCATGCTCTGCCTGGAGTTCAAAGGCCCGGAGGAGCCCGTGAAGGAATGCCTGCTGCCCGCCGCCGTGGAGAGCATCCCGAAGGTGATCGCCTTTGCCGGGGAGGAACTGCAGGCCATGGGGTGCCCTGTGAAGACACAGCACCTCCTGTCCGTCGCCATCGATGAAATCATGAGCAACATCGCGCACTATGCCTATGGCATGGGCATCGGCTCTGTGACGGTGCGGATCGAAGGGACCAGGGACACCCGCGGCGCCATGATCACCTTCATCGACACGGGGGTGGCCTTCAATCCCCTGGAGGCGCCGGAGCCGGATGTCAGCCTCAGCGCGGACAAGCGGCAGGAGGGCGGTCTGGGCATCTTCCTGGCGAAGAAGCTGGTGGATGAGATGCACCACGAGCGGGTGGACGGACGGAATATCCTTCGGATCACGAAACATTTTTAATCCGGCTCCCCATGAAGCCGGAAACAGGGGGAGGGACCATGATGACAGCCAAGCGCCTGATAATCCTGCTGACGCTGACCCTGTGCGCCCTGCTTGTGTGCAGCTGTGCCATGGCGGAGATTTACAGCGTCAATATTGAAAACTTCGATCGCGGCGTCATGCCGTATTGCGCGGAAACCGAACTGGCCATCGCAGGCGGCAGCGAGATCAATTCCAGCAGCATCGGCGCCCCGGTCAATGGGGATGTCACCATCCGGATTGTCCCGGCCGCCAACTGCGGCGTGGATGCCATCGGGTACAGGTATACGGACAACGGTGCCACCCTGCGGGAGAACTGCACGCTCCGCACGGACGCCTCCGGGGCCGTCACGGCTTCCTTCCGCATGCCGCCGGCGGATGTGGTGGTGACCATCACCATGTCCCGGGAGGGCGCGGCAGCCTACGCGGTGGAGGGCTCGTTCCTGCACTGCACCGGGACGATCTCCGACGGCGAGCAGACGGGCATCGGCCCCCTGGATGCGGCGCCGGGCAGCACGCTGACCGTGACCGCCGTGCCTGAGGACGGCTACACCATCGACAGCATGCGCTACACGACCTTCGGCGACCCGCTCCCCAGGGACATCCCCTTCTCCACGGACGAGAGCGGTGCGGTCACCGGCACACTGACCATGCCCGAGGACAAGGTGTACATCTCCGTCAACGGGTCCATCCACTACCTGAGCTATGACGCGAGCGGCGCCGCCCTGGGGGAGCAGTCCTGCACGGAGTGGTCGCCGGTGACGAACAGCAGCGCCAAGTGGTATGACCTGAGCAGTGCGAACGACAGCTGGTATGTGGTCCGGGGCAGTGTGAGCCTGAGCAAGGACACCACCCTGCGTGTGACCGGCGACGTGCACCTCATCCTCTGCGACGGCGCGAAGCTGACCGCAGGGGACGGCGTTTACATCAAAAAGGGCAGCAGCCTGTCCATCTACGGCCAGAGCAAGGGCACGGGCAAACTGATCGCCAAGCCGGAAAGCGGCCCCGGCATCGGCGGTATGGCGGACACGGTGGGCGGCAGCCTCTACATCCACGGCGGCGTGATTGAGGCCACAGGCGGCACCAACGCGGCCGGCATCGGCGGAGGCAACCATAACAGCGGATACCAGAACATCGTGATCTACGGCGGCAAGGTGACTGCGAAGGGCGGCTCCAGCGGCGCCGGCATCGGCAAGGGTCAGCAGAACAGCCCCGACGACTGCGGGCCGATTGTGATCTACGGCGGCGAGGTTACTGCCTCCAGCACCAAATACGGCGCAGGCATCGGCGGCGGCGAGGACCGGGACGGCGGCACCATCCGCATCTACGGCGGTACGGTGAAAGCCACCGGCGGTCACGACGGCGCGGGCATCGGCGGCGGCGAAGGCGGCAGCGGCGGCGATATCGCCATCCAGGGCGGCACTGTGACAGCTACGGGCGGTGCCCAGGGCGCGGGCATTGGCGGCGGCGAGAAGGGCAGCGGCGGCACCATCACCATCCGCGGCGGTACGGTCAAAGCCTACGGCAGCTTTGAGGCGGATCCGAAAAAGGACAACTCATTCTTCGGAGATGTGGACGTCTCGGGCGGCGCGGCCATCGGCGGCGGCCTTTACGGGAACGCCGGCACCATCACCATCGAGGGCGGCACGGTGACCGCAGACGCATGCGAACCCCTCAAGGGCGGCGCAGGGATTGGCGGAGGCTATGGAAGAGCCGGCGGGACGATTCTGATCTCCGGCGGGACCATTACGGCTAAGGGCTACAACGGCGCGGGCATCGGCGGCGGCGCAGAGGCAAACTGCTCTGCATCCATCACCATCACGGGGGGTGTGATCAGGGAGGCGTACGGTGTCGTCAGTGCGGGCATCGGCGCCGGGTATGCCGGCGATTTCAACGGCACCATTGCCATCTCCGGCGGCCAGGTGAACGCCAGCTCCGCAAAGGGGGGCGCGGGTATCGGCGCCGGCCTGGAAAAGGACACCGCCAACGACGACATGAACGGCGGCGACTGCCGTGGCACCATTGAGATCACCGGCGGCACCGTCACCGCGCGGGCCAATGAGAACGGACTGCAGGGGCAGGCCATCGGCCACGGCGGAAAGGCCGATGAAGAAGGGACCCTGCGGCTGGGGGATCAGATGCGGGTCAGCTCCGGCAGCAATTCCTCAGGCTCCGGCGCGGCCTTCCAGAATGTGGAGAAGCGCGTCGGCGGGTGCCGCAGCCGCTACGCAAGGATCGATGTGTGCGCAGAGCACATCGGCTGCAGCTATGAGGTCACCCACGAAACCCATACCGCGATCTGCCAATACTGCCTCACCAGGCTTTCCCCGGAGGCGCACGACTTTGGCGAGGACGGCGGCAGCGGCCACTGCATCGCCTGCGGCTACAGCAACGCCTTTGTGACCGTCACCTACCAGCCGGGCCATGACGATGCCACAGGCGAGATGGCAGCGGTTCAGTATGTGCCGGATTCGGTGCATCCCGCCGCCAATTGCGCCTATGTGCTGGACGGCTTTGTCTTTGGCGGCTGGCAGGTGGGGGATTCCGATGTGATCCTGGCCGAGGGGGAAGCGTATCAGTTCACGGACAGCTCCACATTGACCGCCATATGGCGGAACTACTGGCCCGAGCTGCAGGCGGCCATCAACCAGGCGGCCAGCGGCGCGGTCATCACCATGACCGGAAAGGCCACCGCCAGCGCATATGACGGCGCGCTGACGATCCCCTCCGGCAAAACCATCACCCTGGATCTGAACGGCTATACCCTCAACAGGGGCCTGACGTCTGCGAAGGGAGACGGACAGGTCATCACCAACAACGGCACACTCACCATCCGGGACAGCAGAGGCGGCGGCATCATCACCGGCGGCTATACCTCCTCCGACGGCGGCGCCATTGTAAACAAGGGGACGCTGACGCTGGAGGGCGGCACCATCACCGGCAACCGGAGCAACTGGAGAGGCGGCGCGGTGTTCAATGATCAAACCATGATCATGAGCGGCGGCGTCATCACCGGCAATACCAGCGGAATGTACGGCGGCGGTGTCTGGAACTGGAAGCAGATGACGATGACCGGCGGCGAGATCAGCGGCAACTTCGGCGGGACTGACGGCGGCGGCATTTCCAACTCCAACACGCTGTCAATCAGCGGCGGCACCATCACCGGCAACCGATCCACCAGTCCGGGCGCGGGCGTTTCCAGCGATGGCAGGAGCGGGCTGCGTCTCTCCGGCGCGCCCGTGATCACCGGCAACACCCGCACGAGCGGCGCCGTGAGCAATGTCTATATCGAGCCGGGGCAGACCAGTTTTACGGTGAACCTGGATCCGGCCTCCGCCGGGAATGCCCGCACCATCGGCATCTCCAGCAGCGCCGCGCCCACGGTGGATGGGCCTGTGGGGATTGTATCCGGCGTCACCGGCGCCCTCCCGCAGCTCTTCAGCGACCACAGCGACTATGCGATCGAATACCACAGCGAGGACGGCAAGCTGTATCTGGCCATTGCACAGGACTACATGGTCACCGTCTCAGAGGGCATGGATAACGGCACGGTCACGGCGGACCGGGCGTCCTGCCATGCGGGGGACACCGTCACACTCACCGTCACGCCGGCGGCGGATCACATCCTGGCCAGCCTGATCGTGACCCCGGAGGGCGGCGAGGCGATGAGGATTCTGCCCGACGGGGAGACGGGCGCGTATTGCTTCACCATGCCCGCCGCGAACGTGGCGGTTGACGCAGGCTTTATCCCGGACAAGACCAGCGCGGCGGTACAGATCGTCTGGGACGATGACGGCAACGCCGACGGCCGCCGTCCTGAGGCGGTGAATGTGACCCTGCTGGACCTGGGGGAGCCTGTCTGCGCCGTGGAGCTGACAGCCGCCGCCGGCTGGGCAGATACCCGGACCGACCTGAGCACGAACCACAACGGCGAGGTGGCCAGCTACAGCTGGACGATCCATGACAGCGATCTGCCGGCGGGCTATTCGCTGACCGGCAGCACCCACGCCGACGGCCAGTCGACGCTGACCCTGTCCTCCGCGGAGAGCATTGAGATCCAGGAGACCGGGGATGGCACGGTCTCGGTGAGCAAGCGGGCCGCCGCCCTGGGAGAAACGATCACCGTCACCGCGGCTCCGGAGGAGGGCTGGCTGCTGGGGTCCCTGACCTGCACAGTGGAGGGCGGGGCCCTGTCCCTGACCGGGAACGGGGAGACCGGGGAGTATACCTTTACCATGCCCGCCGCAGCCGTGACCGTGACGGCGGTATTTGAGAACAAGACACACTGGATGAAGCTCCAGGAGCTGATGGATGGGGCATCCGCCGGCGGAACCATCACCCTGACCCGGGATTACCGGGGCGTGGAGGGTGATGTGCCGCTGAAGGTCCTCAGCGGACAGCGGGTGACCATCAACCTGAACGGCCACACTATCGATGCCGGGGAGAGCGGCGCGCGGGTCTTTACCGTGGGCGGCGGCGAGCTGACCATCACGGGCAGCGGCACGGTCACGGGCGGCCTGGCGGAAAACACGGTGGGCGGCGCCTTCATAGTACAGAGCGGCGGGCTGCTGACCCTGAACGGCGGCGTCATCACCGGCAATGCTGCCGGCAATGGCGGCGGCGCCGTGGCCGTGACCACCGGCACCCTCGTCATGAACGGCGGACGGATCTCTGAGAACGACACCGACGGCAATGGCGGCGGCGTCAGGGTGGAGGGCGGCACCTTCGTCATGAACGGTGGCGAAATCTGCGTCAACGGAGCGGTGGGCAAGGGCGGCGGCCTGTGGGTCGGCGCGGGATCCACCGTGCACATCACCGGCGGCTCCCTCTGGAGCAACGACGCGGACCTGGGCCAGGATGTGTATCTGAACGCCGTGGGCATGGCCGTCTCCGGCCATCCCGACATCATGGAAGTCTATGCCGCCAACACCCTGGTCACCGTCGATGGCGCGCTGGATCCTGGCGCCCGGATCGGCCTGACCTGCTCGAACAGCGCCGCGAAGCAAGGCGCCGTGCTCACGAGCGGCCTTGCCGGCCACGGCGCGCTCGACAATTTCACCTCGGCGAAATACGGCTACGCGGTGACGCTGAACGCAGACGGCGAGGTGGTGCTGGCCACAGCGCGCACCGTGACCCTCGACCCGAACGACGGCAGTTCGGAAGCCCGGCTGATCCGGGTGGCCGACGGGACCGCCCTGGCGGAGCCTGAGCGCCCTGAGCGGAAGGGCTTCCTTTTCCTGGGCTGGCAGCTGGAGGGCGCGGACTATGACTTTGAAACCCCCGTGACCGCGGATATCACCCTGACCGCCGCGTGGCAGGAGATCCCGCCCTTTGGCACCCCGGACTTCACCCTGCCCGGCGGGGTTGCCGCCATCGAAGACAGCGCCTTCGAGGGCGCCGCCATGACGGTGGTGTCCATTCCCGTCGGCTGTGGAAGCATCGGCAATGCGGCCTTCAGGGATTGTGTGCACCTCACGCAGATCCGCATTCCTGCGGCGTGTACCCTGGGGAAGGATGTGTTCTCCGGCTGCGGCACAGTGTATGTGTACGGCACGGCAGGGAGCCCTGCGGAGAACTACTGCGCGGCCCATGACAACTGCGTGTTTGTGGCGGAGTAAGGTCTGCGCGGCAAGCGACGCAAAACACCCTTCGCTGTGGAAGCCATCTTCCGCAGACGAAGGGCTTTTCTGTGCTGCGCCGGCGGGCGTCCATGGGGAAGGCGCGGATGATGCCCGGCCCTCAGCACGCATGATCGGGAAGCGTCCGGAAGACAGAAAATCGAAACACGATACAAAAATATCGTAAAACGATAATTTCTTATTGACACAGAGAATGCTCTGTGCTATGATGCAGGTGAAGGAGGAATGAACCATGAACCAACACAAATTCTCCGTCTGGCTGAAAGGCATCCTTATGGGCGTGGGCCTGTGCGGGTGCATCGTATACTTTGCCGTGCTGCCCGACATCGGCCGGTCCACGGTGACCGCCTACCCGGAGTTTGCCGGATGGTACTGGCCCTGGCAGATCTTCCTGTGGCTGACGGCCATCCCCTGCGGCATCGCCCTGGCGGCGGGCTGGAGGATCGCGGTGAACATCGGCAGGGACCGGTCCTTCTCCCGGGAGAATGCCCGGCTGCTGCACCGCATCGCCTGGCTGGCCGCGGTGGATACCCTGTACTTCTTCCTGGGGAACATCATCCTGCTCTTCCTGAGCATGAACCACGTGGGCGTGGTGCTCATCTCCCTGCTGATCTGCTTTGTGGGCGTGGCCGTGACGGTGGTGGCGGCCTGCCTGTCCCACCTGGTGTACAAGGCGGCGGACCTGCAGGAACAGAGCGACCTGACCATCTGAGAGGTGCGGCATGGATATGGAAAGAGAAGACAAGGGCGAGATCATCTTCAACATCGACGTGATGCTGGCCAGGCGCAAGATGAGCCTGACGGAGCTCTCCCAGCGGGTGGGCATCACCCTGGCCAACATGTCCATCCTGAAAACCGGCAAGGCCAAGGCCATCCGGGTCACCACCCTGGCGGCCCTGTGCGAGGCCCTGGAATGCCAGCCGGGGGATCTGATGGAGTACCGGAAAGGATAAGAACCATGGATATGCGTACAGATATGAGGAAGCATCGCAAGCGGTTGCTGCTTGCTGCCCTTCTGCTCCTTTGCTGCCTTGTCGTCAGCGGGTGCTTCAGCCAGCGCGGCAGGCCCAGAGAGCTTCTGACCCGATCCATCCCCTCACCGGACGGAGCATACAAAATGAATGTCTATCGAAATGACGGCGGTGCGACCGTGGACTGGTCCACAACTATTTCTGTAGTGGAAATCGCCACTGGACACGAGAGGAATGTTTACTTTCATTATCATGAATATGAGCCGAATTCCATTAGCTGGTTGGACGATGAACATGTGCAGATCAATGACATCACGCTGAATATCCATACAGAGTACTATGAGTCATTTGATTATCGTTAGTTTCCAGGGGGAGTGAATCATGAGACATAGATTTCTGCTGTTCCCCTTTATGATGGCTGCCTGCATTTTCTGCCTGACTTCATGCAGAGGATTAACCAACCGAGAGAGCATTGTAAGCCTGTATAGGGAAAACGCAGGAGCTTTCCGCAGAGCTTCTGAAACCGGAGATTGGGAGGCTCTTTCGGAAATCAACGGAATCGAACGAATTGAGGCAGAAGAGCGGTGCATCAACATGCTTTGCGGCGGCATTGGCTTCGGATCCGGCACAAGCTATTACGGCATATTCTATTCTGATTCGGATGATCTTTTCGCAGTCAATGTCTCTCTGGGATCACGTGAAGAATTGCAGCATCAAGGACCGGGTTTTATATATGTGCCACCTTTTTCTGAAAGCAATAAGCGATATTACGTGGAGCCTCTCGGAAACCATTTTTTCTATTATGAAGCCCACTATTGACGGAGGAGCCTTTTATGCGTCGTAAATGCATGGTGCTGATTTCATTGCTGACTAATATGGAGATTGCAAAAATGAAACGAATCGCGTTGTTGTTATGTATAGTACTCATGGCGCTTTCAATGACAGGCTGCACAAGGGGATATCATTACGATCAATTCGATGTGGAAAAGGAAGGTATTGTCGATGTCATCGTCATCGCTGGCAAATCAATCATGAGCAACCGAGAAGAATCTGAAACGAGGTATTATTCGCTTGCCAGTGGTGACCGCATCTGCTTATCAGAGCCGTTTGAGCCTGATCCAGCCACATTCTACACGATTCCAAATGGTTGTTTTGAATCATACATTGACAGGGATAGAAACAAGGTTCTGAACCGACTTGACCATATGGCTCTGAAGGATGAGGCAGGGAATCAGGTGCCTGTGAGCGAAACACATGCAAGGGTTTTCCAGCATATAGCCGAGCTGGAACATGACATGTTCCCTATTCGCTTGATCGAAACAGGAAACCAGACATTTGTTTACCTTGAACTGAATGTAAATCTGTGGACTCCTTGCTGCCTTTATTGGTACGATCGCGATGCTGATGCAATGGTGCTTTTGCATAAATGGGATGAGGAAGAGGTCATCGGTTTACGGCTTCGCAACATTACATTGGCCGGTCAAGACAAGTCGAATTGAGCGCCATGCCCAATCAGTCAGGCAAAGCAGCCTGATCAAAGACATACTGCTCAATCATGCTGTACAGGAGGAGCGATGACCATGAAACGCCTGATGCTGGTTTGGGTGATGATGCTGTGTCTCATGTTGTGCTTCAATCTATCGAAGGCGGAGAATTCTGAGACGATTCTGCAGATCACCGCAGAAGAGAAAACGCAAGACCTGATGGAAGCCTATAGAGTCAAAGCAGCCGTCGTAGAAAACGATGAAGGCCAGCGCTGCATCCGGGTTGCGCATCAAGCAGCGGATGAATCATGGATCCTGCAGTCTTCGCCGTGGATGGCGCTGCCCATTTGGATGAACGATTATCATTCCAATGATGAATGGATCGAGTTGGGATATGATTTGGATGAGGAAGAACTGTTTGTTTCCTTTTATCTTGTTCCTGATGAGACAGGGGCTTGGTATCTCGGAGAGCTGGATGGCTGCTTTCTCCGCCAGGATGTCCCCTATATTGTAGAGACCTGCATTTTTCATCGCGACAACAATGATGATTTCCACTATGGCAGCCTGCGGGTCTCACTGGCGCTGGAGGATGTCAATTTGGAGCTTCTTCCGCCATATACAGGTGTATTCAATCCGATTCTTGATCCGGACGGCTGGGCCTGTGTCCATGTTGAAGGCGCGATCCTGTATGATGCTCCGGATGGCGAACCGATTGCAGCTTGCCCCCTGCGCGTTGCCGGCACAGTCATTGAACAGACCGATGGCTGGACCTGCCTGCAAATTGGCTCGCCTGAGACCGGTCTGCAGGGCTGGTATCACACCGAGGATCTTGTCTTTGGAGAAGAGACGGAATACGTTGTTTGTTCCTTCCCGTCATATAACTGGGATGTTTTCGAAAACCTGGACAGTGTTTTTCCTGATGTTGATATCGAAACAGATGAAAGCAGCACCCGGCTGTGGTTGATTGGCAAATGTCCGGACGGCAGATGGCTTGTACAGATCAACGTGGATACGGTTGCCTTTGCTGATGAGTCAGCCTTTACGGATATCGGCCCAACAGAGCACGATTGGTACGAGGACGAACTGGGGTACTACGAGGATGAGGATTAATCGTACCCCTTGCCGCCGCCACCGATTTGCAGTATAATATCCCTGCGGAATAACCCTATCCGCCACAGCAGCCAGCCCCCTGTTATCACCCTGATAACAAAATGATAACCGGAGGCGGTAGAGGCAGTGGAACAGAAAGATCACAGATATTCGGAGCAGCCACCTGGACGACAACGCACGGGAATTATACAAAATGCGTTAGATCTTGAAGAGAGGGAACTGAAGCATGAAGAAGCTGACGCTGCGCCTGGCCCTGGTTGTGATGGCCCTGATTCTGACGGTGTCCTGGACCGCCCTGGCCGAGCCTTCCGACCAGCTCCGGGCTGTCTACGACGCGCTGACGGCAGAGGGCTCCAACTTCAACCAGAGCAGGGACATGTATGCCCAGTACTTCGAGGGCGTGACCCTGGAAGCGGCCCTGGAGGACAACGGGATCACCATCACCCAGACCTCTGAGAGCGAGTTTGTGGAATCCGCCGTCTGGCAGTTCGTCCAGGAGGGGGACTTCCTCACCGTCACCCTGGCGCCCTCGGATTACATGGGCGTGGCCATGGCCCAGATCGTCATGAACGCCGCCGTGTCCGCCCAGGGCGTCAACACCGCGCTGTTCAACGGCTACATCTCCGCCGCGCAGATGGCCGGGAAGGAAACCGAACTCGTCTCCTACCGGCAGGAGGAGGATGGAACCGTCCGGATCGGCTTCAGCGTGGCCGGCCCCTATGAGATGCCGGACCTGGACTCCTTTGTGCTGACGGAGGATGTCCTGAAGCAGAACGATTACGAGCCCTACGGCGAGACCTACCTCAGCCGCGCCATCAACTTCGGAAAGATCAGCATGGTGGCCAACGGCAACGCGGATGGCGCCCAGTTCCTGGTGATGGAGTACGGCGCGCTGGACGACCTGGCCTTCCAGGCGGTTACCAGCGCGGTCAAGGTCCTGCAGCCCAAGGGCTGGGAGGCGTTCATCGCCGGCTACACGGAGCTGAAGGACGCGGAGGGCGAGGGCTACAGCGCCGTGGTGAACGCGGACGAGGCGGCCGTGAAGGAGATCATCGAAGCGCCCCTGGAGGGCTACAGCTGCGCGATCTTCACCATCGGGGAGTAACGGCATCCCTCCGGGGAGACCGGGAGACCGGATGAAGAAAACCGCATAAGAAAAGCCGGAGCATCACGGGGACCCGGAAGGGCCGCCGGTTGATGCCCCGGCCTTTCATTGCGGTTTTTTGTTATTCAACCACCGTGGGGCGCACCATGAACAGGGTCAGGCACTGGAGCGTGTCCCCCTCGCCGGGCAGGAAGATGGCCAGGGCGATGGTGCCGTCCTCCAGCAGGTCGACGGCGAAGTTATCCTCGCTGCCCTCCACGCTCTGGAGCTGGCCGGCCTCGAAGACATAGGGCGCTTCCAGGGTCACGAACTCGCCGTTCTCCTGCTGATAGTCCATCATCAGCTTGCCGTCGGCAATGCGGATGGGGGTGAACACATAGCCGTAGGTGTTGAGGAGCTCCTCCGGGGAAATGTACTCGGTGCCCAGGAAGGCCGCGCTGGGCATCCAGTCGCCCTGGAACGCCGCCTCATCCACGTGGGTATCCTCATCCTCCATCACCGCGGCGGGCATGGCGTCCCAGGTGGGCGTTCCCATGTCGGCCATGGCGGAGCAGGCCGCGCACAGCAGGCACAGCACGGTCAGCAATGCGATAATCTTCTTCATGGTTCATCTCTCCTTTTCCTGTGGGATGCCCCGAAGGGCGATGCCATTATAAGCCGGTACGCCGAAAAATGCAACACGGCGCCGGAAACGGGGCTACTCCTGCACCAGGCGGAAGACCCGGAGGGTGGCGCCGCCGTCCTCCTCCGCCAGCTCGGCGGCCAGGGTCTCCTTCTCCAGGGGAGCGAGGGCCGGGCTGTCCGTGCGCAGGGTGAGGGCGTCGCCGTCCCAGTCCAGGTAGACCAGACAGGCGTCCCCGCCGGCGTCGGTGCCCCGAAGACAGCAGCGCAGGGAGGCCGCCTCACCCACCCGGGCCAGCTGAGCGCCGGGGAGGATTTCACCGGTGAAATCGGCGCTCTCCACCCGGCCGCTGCAGCTGCCCAGCCGCACGGCGCCCCGGGGGCTCTCCACCACGGTGGCGAGGCCCTCCTCCAGGGGCAGGACGAAGAGCTCCTCCCGGCGCACCGGCCGGTCCGGCGCCACCTCGCTGCCCAGGGGGAACCAGGCGTAGCGGTCGATGTTTTTCCAGGGCACCACCGTCAGCCAGGTGCCGTCGGGGAGGGTGAAGTAGGACGTGTCCTGGTTCTGCTGGTGGATGTGGTAGGGGGCCTCCACCGCGTCCACCCCCAGCAGGGAGACCGCCACGCCGCCGTCGGTGTCCGCCGCGATGCGGTATTTGCTCAGGCCGTTTTCGATGAGCCAGGCGAAGCGCCGGGCCACCCCGGCGTTGGTGCCGCAGTGGATCACCAGGGGCCAGTCCAGCCAGGGGGCCAGGGCCGGGTCCACCTCCGCCTCCGTATAGCCGTACTGCCGCAGGGTGCCGGCGTAGAAGACCACGTGGGTGCCGGGGTGGCGGTAGATCAGCATGTCCCCGGGGGTCAGCAGGCCGGGGAGCTCCTCCCAGGCGGGCATGGGCTTGCCGGCGCTGTTCCAGAGCTGGCGGGCGCGGCTCTCCAGCAGGAGGTCCACTGTGGGCCAGGCCGTCTGGTAATTCTGCTTCCAGAGCCACTTCGCCAGGCCGACACAGTCAAAGCCGTAGAGGTACCAGGTGCCCTTGCGGTAGTAGGCCGGGCTGTTGCTGCCGGCCTGCTGCACCACATAGTCCGGCTCCTTGGCGAAGACGTGGTTCGCCGCCTGGCCGCCGAAGAGGTAGGGCACGCCGAAGGGCATCCGGGCCGTCACCCGGCTGTCGGTGATCAGGTTGTAGCGCACCAGGAAGGGGTTGCCCTCCTCCAGCAGCGACAGGGCCTGGTCCAGCATGGGGTGGGCGGCGAGGCTGCCGGCGGCGAGGATGGCGGCCTGCTCCTCCGCCGAGAGCCGGACAGGGCCGGGAAGCCGCACCTCCGCCGAGGCCAGCTGATCCGCCGGGAGGCAGGTGGTGCGCACCAGGCGGGCGGCCGTGGCGGGCGGCACCGGGGCGGTGACCAGGAGCAGGGCCAGCAGGGCCAGGGTCAGGAACCTTTTGAGACGCACGGGCAAGGCCTCCTCACAGATAGAGCACGAAGCGGTCCTGGGTCTTTTTGAACACCAGGGCACCCACCCCCAGGGTGCCGAAGGCGGCGATGAGGCAGTACAGGAAGGTGACGGGGGTGGGGGCCACGCCGCCGATGGTGATGGAGCGCAGGAAGTAGATCAGCTGGTACAGGGGGTTGCAGTGGTAGAGGGTGCGCAGGGCGGCGGGGATGATGGACTCCGGGTAGAAGATGGGGGTGAGGAAGTTCCACACCGTGAGCATCAGTCCCCAGAGGAACTGGGTGTCCCGGAAGAAAACCATGGAGGCGGAGAGCAGCAGGGCCATGCCCGTGCAGAACACCGCCAGCAGCGCCAGGGCGAAGGGCAGCAGCAGCATGGAGAGCCGCAGGGGGATCCCCGACAGGAGCATCACCCCCAGCAGGGGGATCAGGGAGATCACCAGGTTGATCCCGGAGGAGAGCACCTTGGAGAGGGGATAGATGAACCGGGGCATGGCCACCTTCACGATGAGGGAGGCGTTGCCCACGATGGCGTGGAGCCCCAGGTTGGTGGCGTCGGAGAAGTAGTTGAAGACGATGATGCCGCTCATGAGGTAGGCGGGGAAGTGGGGGATGTCCGAGCGGAAGAGGGTGTTGAAGACGAAGAAGTACACGGCGGTCATCAGCAGGGGGTTCAGGAAGGACCAGAGCACTCCCAGGACACTGGCCTTGTACTTCACCCGGAAGTCCCGGGCCACCAGCATCCGCAGCAGATAGCCGTAGCGCCCCCACAGGTCCCGCCAGCGCAGGAGAAAGTGGGATTTCCCCTTGGATTCGCAGTGCGCCGCGTGGAGGAACGTGCCCATGAGCAGGGCCCAGAGCGCCAGGGCCCCCGGCCAGAACCAGGCCATGGCCCGGAGGCGGTTGACGCCCTGCTGGCGCATCACCAGCGCCCCGGGGCGGCTCTCCCCGTCCAGGGTGAGGCCGCCGGAGTCCCCGGTCTCCACCGTGAAGCGCCCGGTGTTCACCCCGGTGCCGGCCCAGAAGGACAGGCCACCGCCGGCGGAGAGGGCCAGGGTGAGGGACTCCCCCCGGTGCCCGGCCACGGGCTGGGGGAGGGGCACGGCGGTCAGGGTGTCCCCGGCGAAGGTCTCCGCCGGGACGCGCAGGGCGGCGAGCAAAGCGCCGTCGGCGCCGGTGAGGGTGAGGGAGACCGTCTCCCCGGGGGCGGCGTTCCACACGCTGCCGTCCAGCCAGAGGCAGGTGAGCTCATCCATCCCGGCGGTGAAGGTCTGCCGGAGCGCCCGGCCGGGGGTCAGCTCCTCCAGCACCTGGCCCCGGGAGGGGGAATCGGTGAGGACCACGGTGCGGGACCAGTCGTCCCGGAGCACCCAGCTCAGCAGGGCAGCCAGCGCGAAAAACCCTGCGGTGAACAGGGCCAGAAAACGGATCAGGGACGGTTTGCGCAAGAGTTTCCCCTCCCTTGGACGGGGCGTCATGCCCGGGGATAGGTGAAGGTGTCGGGGCCGCAGGCCGAGAGCACCCGGACATAGGCGGCTGCCTCCCGCTTCGCCCCGGGGAGGTC
Source organism: Clostridia bacterium (assembly GCA_017519405.1). Classification (GTDB taxonomy): domain Bacteria; phylum Bacillota; class Clostridia; order Christensenellales; family Aristaeellaceae; genus RUG11272. The sequence goes on along the minus strand of JAFWSH010000005.1, from coordinate 180,729 downwards.
GTGGCCGCGGTAGTTGCCGCACTCCACCCGCCGGGCGCCGGGGATGCTGCCGGTGAAATCCGCCGCGAAGGCGAAGGCCTCCCGGCACAGCCCCAGGGCGTCCTCCCGGCTCACGCTGTCCCGGAGGATGAGGTAGAAGCCGGTGCGGCAGCCCATGGGGCCGAAGTACACCACCTCCTCCGAGCGGGGGGAGGAGCGCACATAAGTGGCGATGAGGTGCTCCAGGGTATGCAGGGCGCCCTGGCCCAGGTAGTCCCCGGCGTTGGGGGTTTTGAGGCGCAGGTCGTAGGTGACGCAGTCCCCGTCCACCCGGGAGACGTAGAGGCCGGGCTTCAGCAGGTCGTGGTCGATGGTGAAGGACGCGATTTTCTTCAGCATGGAAAGCCCTCCCGGGATCAGTTTCGTGCCTATTCTACCATACCCCGGGCCGGGGCGCAACAAAGATCGTCTTTTTGTGCCGCAAGGCCGGACAGGCCGGCGCGGCGGGGGACGGCAAGGAAAAACTCCCCGGCCGGGTTCAGCGTCCCGCCAGGGAGAAGGGTAAACTGGAATTTGCCATGCTCGATGATTCTGCAATGTCGCGTCATATCTTCTTTTCCGTGGCATTGATCAGTGTATGCAGCCTGTGATAGCAGGCTATGATCAGAAAGACGCCTGCACCGACCCATGCTGCAATCTCCGCCAGATAAACACCCAAGTATCCCAGCAGCGCAGGCAGCAGCAGAGCCGCTCCGATGCGGAGCACCAGTTCCAGAAAACCGGAAACCATGGGCATCATGGTATCACCCAGGCCCTGCAGGGTGGTTCGATATATGAAAAGGAGGTACAGCATGGGCAGCCCGTCTGCCATCACCCGCAGAAAGTCGTATCCGATGGCCAGCACCTGTTCAGCCAGTGCCGCTTCATCCCGGATGAACAGCGAGAGAATGGGCTTCCCCAGCAGGATCATCAGTCCTCCCACAACAAGCGCAAGCAGAAAAGCGATCTGTGCTGAGCGCCGCAGGCCCAGCTTGATACGGTCCATTCTCCCGGCGCCGAAATTCTGTCCGGTGAAGGTTCCCGCCGCGTTCCCCAGGGAAGAACCCGCGATTTCAACCAGTCCCTGCAGCCTGGAAGCTGCGTTGTATCCGGCCATAAAGACAAAACCGAATGCGTTGACCACACCCTGCAGCACGAGTCCGCCCAGCGAAATGATCAGGTGCTGGAAGGCGATCGGGAATCCCAGCCTCGTCAGCTTGCGGATCACACGCCGATCCGGACGATAATCCGACCGCTGCGGGCGAAGCACCTGGATTTTTAGCACCGCGGCCAGGCAAATCGAGGCGGAAACAACCTGTGCGATCACGGTCGCGTACGCGCCGCCGTTGGTGCCAAGACCCAGCGAGCCGACAAACCACCAGTCCAGAGCAATGTTGACCGCCGTGGAGCAGGCCAGAGCCAGCAGCGGCGTCCTGCTGTTTCCCAGCGCGTGCAGATAGCCGCTGAACACATTCAGGCACATCACCACCGGCAGGCCCGCATAAATGATCCGCAGATAGTTTTCTGTCAGGTCGATGGTATCTGCCGGCGAGTTCATCCATGTCAGCACTGGGCGGAGCAGCATTTGGCTGGTCACCTCCAGCGCGACCGTCGCCGCCGCGGAGATCAGATAGCTTTGCGCAACGGTTCTTTTCAGCTCCGCGTACTGCTTTCCGCCGTAGCACTGGGACGCGTGAATGGAGTATCCCTGCGCCAGCCCCATGGGAACCGACAGCACGGCCCAATCCAGCCATCCGGACGCCGAAACCGCCGTCAGCGACCTGACGCCCAGCAGCTGTCCGATGATCAGGGAATCGACCAGGCTGTAAAGCTGCTGCAGCATATTCCCCGCCAAGACCGGCAATGCAAAAAACAATATCAGCTTCACGGGATTTCCCGACGTCATATCCTTGATCCGTGCCACTTTTCTCTCCCGTTTTCATGATCTGGTTCGTGAGGCTTGCCTCTGGAGGGCTTTGTCCGTCACAGACTGCCTTTGCGATGCGGCCTGCTTCGATCGGAATCATCCCATGCCCTGAAAAACGCGGAATCCCGCCGGATCACGGGATCTTTCGCGATGTTCTCTGCCAATCCCGATTTGCCGGGCCGAAGCCCGGGATATATTTCTTCAGGCATCGCCGGATTCCTGCAATTGAATCTGTGCAGCCCGGGCGCCCAATGGGGCCGAAATCAGCCGAAATCGGTTGAAATCCCGGGTGAACAATGGTAGAATGCAGGAGAATCATGATCGTTTTTATGCTCCCGTGACACGGAGAGGAGGAAAAAGCATGCCTTCCCTGAGATACCTGAACGCCCGGGGAGATTTTGTGCTGGAGGACGCCGACCGGGCGCCGGAGATGGTGTTCCCCCTGGTGAACGCCGCCGGGATGATGAGCAGCATCACCCCTCGGCTGGCGGGGGACGCCAAGACCGGCCAGAACAGCTGGCTGCTGCCCCCGGCCAGCGTGGAGACCCTGCAGGAGAGCCGGGCGGGGCGGAACTTCTTCCTGAGCCTGCCGGGGGGCGAGCTGTGGAGCGCGGCGGGGAACTCCGCGGCCCAGCAGCAGCGCCGGGGGAGCGGGGAGGAGACCGCGGCGGTGTACGGGGGCCTGCTGTGGCAGGAGACGGTGCGGGAGAACACCCGCCTGGGCGTGACGGCCCGGGTGCTGTCCTTCGTGCCCGCGGACGCGCGGACGGTGGAGCTGATGCGGGTGGCCGTGGCAAACACCGGGGACGCGCCCCTGACCTTCACCCCCGCCGCCGCCTTCCCCCTCTATGGCCGCAGCGCCGACAACATCCGGGACCACCGGCACGTCACCAGCCTGCTGAACCGGCTCACCGTGACGGAGCGGGGGGTGTCCCTGCACCCCACCATGACCTTCGACGAGCGGGGCCACCGGCCGGGAACCCACACTTACACCATAGCGGCGCAAGGGAATGGCGGAGAAAAACCGGAGCGGATGCTGGGCCCGGTGCAGGACTGGGTGGGCGCCCTGGGCTGGGACTGGCCGGAGGCCCTGCTGCGCGGGGACGAGGCGCGCTGGCTCCGGCCGGGGGACCAGGCCGAGGGCTATGAGATGGCGGCGGTGCTGCGCTTCGGCACAGTCACCCTGCAGCCGGGGGAGGAGAAACGCTGGTACATCGCCCTGGGCATCGACGACGCCGGGGAGGACTACCTGACCCCCGGGGCCTTTGACGCGGCCCTGGCCCGCACAAAGGACCACTGGCAGCAGGTGGGGGCGGCGGCCTTCTCCACCGGGGACACGGCCCTGGACGGGTGGCTCGCCTGGGCGGCCATCCAGCCGGAGCTGCGGCGGATCTGCGGCTGCAGCTTCCTGCCCCACCACGACTACGGCCGGGGCGGCCGGGGCTGGCGGGACCTGTGGCAGGACTCCCTGGCCCTGCTGCTCCGGGACCCGGCCCCGGTGCGGGAGGACCTGGTCCGCTACTTCGCCGGGGTGCGCCGGGACGGCACCAACGCCACCATCATCGGCAGCCGGCCCGGGGAGTTCGTGGCCGACCGGAACAACATCGTCCGGGTGTGGATGGACCACGGCTACTGGCCCCTGGTGACGCTGCAGGAGTACGTGAGGCAGAGCGGGGACCTCTCCCTGCTCCTGGAGCGGCAGCCCTGGTTCATCGACCGGCGGAAGTGCCGGGGGGAGGTGCTGGCGGAGGCCGGGCAGGAGGGCGCCGCGCCCCCGGAGAGCACCGTGCTGGAGCACCTGCTGGTCCAGAACTTGACGGCCTTCTACGACGCCGGGGCCCACGGTTGCATCCGGCTGCGGGGGGCGGACTGGAACGACGCCCTGGACATGGCGGCGGAGAAGGGGGAGAGCGTGGCCTTCACCGCGGCCTACGCCGGGAACCTGCACGCCCTGGCCGACCTGTGCGGCGCGCTGGCGGAGCAGGGCACCCGGACCCTGCCGGTGAGTGCAGCCCTGGCGGCACTGCTGGAGACGGACTCCACCGCCTGGGTCTCCCCGGAGCGGCGCAACGCGGCCCGGCGGGCCTACGAGGCGGTGTGCGAGACGGAGACGGCCACCGTGGCGGTGGGCATGGCGGAGACGGCGGCCATCCTGCAGCGCATGGCCTGCTGGCTCCAGGACCACCTCATCGAGCACGAGTTTGTGGAGGACGGCGCCGGCCACCGCTGGCTGAACAGCTACTACGACAACAACGGGGAGGCCGTGGCCCGGGGGCGGATGATGCTCACCGGCCAGGTCTTCGCCCTCATGTCGGACACGGCCGCCGGGCGGGACGCGGAGGAGATCATCCGCGCGGCGGACGCCCTGCTTTATGATGAAAAACGGGGCGGCTACTGCCTGAACACGGATTTCGGGGCGGACATCCCGCCCCTGGGGCGGCAGTTCGGCTTCGCCTACGGCCACAAAGAGAACGGGGCGGTGTTCTGCCACATGGCGGTGATGTACGCCTACGCCCTGTACGGCCAGGGCTATGACGGGGCGGCCTGGAAGGCGCTCTCCCGCCCGATCCGCCAGAGCATGGACACGGGGATCAGCCGCCTCTACCCGGGCATCCCCGAGTACTTCGACCCCCGGGGCCGGGGCATGTACCCCTACCTCACCGGGGCGGGCAGCTGGCTGATGCTGTGCCTCATCACCCGGACCTGGGGCGTCCGGGGCCGGGGGGGCGACCTCCGGCTGGCGCCCCATCTGGCGGAGGAGCTGTTTGACGGCGAGGGGAAGACGGAGATCCGCTGCTTCTTCGCCGGGAAACCCCTGCGGGTGGTCTACCGCAAAACCGGCCCGTCCGCAGGCGGGTGGAAGGTGAAACAGGCCGTGCTGGACGGGAAGGCCTGGGGGGATCTGATCCCCCGGCAGGCGATTCTCCAGGCCCGGGACGCCACAGTTTATGTTGATCTGGAAGGGGATGCGCAGACATGAGCAACGACACCTTTGTCATGAAGCAATACGCAAGGAAGCCCGCCTTCGCCAGCTTCCTCCCGGGGATCGCCGGGGAGTGGGGCATCCCGGTGTGGTGCTACTACGCCAACCGGGGCCAGGGGGTGTGCAGCTTCGGCACCTCGGACAAGGACCACGCCATCATGGAGTTCTCCCCGGCCCATGTGGCGTATCAGACCGTGGAGCGGACGGGCTTCCGCAGCTTTGTGAAGCGCCGGGAGACGGGGGCGGACGGGAAGCAAGGGACGTGGTCCTTTGTGGAGGCCTTCGCCGACGGCAGCGGGGACATGGCCATCCGCCCCAACGGGCTCTCCCTGTGCTGGGAGAACGGGGAGACCCGGGTGGCGGTGGACTACTTTGTCCTCCCCGGCTGCCAGGTGGGCGCCCTGGCCCGGCGGGTCACCCTCACCAACCTGGGCGCCCCGGCAGAGGTGGACCTGCTGGACGGCATGCCGGCCCTGGTGCCCGCCGGCGTGAACCAGGATTTCCTGAAGAACATGACCCAGCTCTGCAAGGCCTGGATGCAGGCGGAGGACGCGGTGCCGGACGAGGCGGAAAAGCGCTGGGCCATCTACCGGGTGCGCTACAGCATGGAGGACTCGGCCACCATCCACGAGATCCGGGCCTGCCACTTTGCCCTGGGCCTGACGGAGGCCGGGGAGCGGCTGCCGGTGACGGTGGACCCGGAGGCGGTCTTCGGCTATGACACCGCCCTGGGGCGGCCCCTGGGCTTCCTGGGGGAGGACTTTGACGCGTTGTTGGAGCGGCAGGCGGTGTCCAACCTCTTCCCCTGCGCCTTCTTCCGGCGCCGGGCGGTGCTGGGCACCGGGGAGAGCCTCACCGTCAACGAGCTCTACGGCGGGGCGGAGAGCCGGGAGCGCTTTGTGGAGGGCCTGGTGCGCCGCTTCCCCCTGGACGGCGCCTGGTTCGCGGCCAAGCGGGCGGAGGCGGACGCCCTGGCGGAGCGCCTCACCGCCGTCATCGCCGGAAAGACCGCCGACCCGGTCTTCGACGCCTACAGCCGCCAGAGCTACCTGGACAACCTCCTCCGGGGCGGCGAGCCCATCCGCTTTGCCGACGGGGACAGGCAGAACATCTTCTACTGCTACTCCCGCAAGCACGGGGACATGGAGCGGGAGTACAACTATTTCGTCATGTCCCCGGAGCACTTCAGCCAGGGGAACGGCAACTTCCGGGACGTGGCCCAGAACCGGCGCTGCGACGTGCGCTTCCACCCCTGGGTGGGGGACAGCGGCATCCGGCTGTTCTTCAGCCTGGTGCAGTCCGACGGCTACAACCCCCTGGTGATCGACCGGATGACTTTCCACACAAAGGAACCGGCGGAGCTGCTGGACTATGTGGAAAAGAAAGACCGGGAGGCGGCCCGGGAGCTGCTTTCGGGGAGCTTCACCCCGGGGCAGCTGGCCATGGCGGCGGAGGGCTGGGCCCTGCGTGGTCTGGACGCCCCGGCCTTTGTGGAGAAGGTCCTGGCCCGGGCGGAGGGGGAGCCCAACGCCAGCTTCAAGGAGGGCTACTGGACGGACCACTGGACCTACAGCCTGGACCTGATCGAGAGCTTCCTGGCGGTGTGGCCGGAGGAGAAGGACCGGCTGCTCTTCGGGGCGGAGGACTACCCCTGGTATGAGATTCGGGCGGCGGTGCTGCCCCGGGGGCAGCGGGCGGAGCGGACGGAGAACGGCCTGCGCCAGGTGCGCTTCCTCCGGGAGCGGGAGACCCCCCACCGCTGGATGCGGGAGGCCCACGGGCAGGGGAACCGGGCGGCGAGCAGCCTCATGGCGAAGATGGTGCTGCTGTGCGCGGTGAAGTATGCGGCCCGGGATCGGGCGGGGATCGGCATCGAGATGGAGGCAGGCAAGCCGGGCTGGTACGACGCCCTCAACGGCCTGCCGGGGATCTTCGGCTCCTCGGTGGCGGACGCCTGCGAGCTGAAGCGGCTCATCGGCTGGACCGCCGCGGCCCTGGAGGAGAAGGACGGGGAAATCCGGCTCTACCGGGAGATGGCGGCGCTGCTGCGGGCCATGGACGGGCGGCCGGACTGGACGGCGCGCATGGCGGCGCTGGAGGACTACCGGGCGCGGACGGCGGACGGCGTGGACGGGGCGCAGGAGCGCCTGAGCTGCCGGGCGGCGGCGGCCATCCTGCGGTCCATGGAGGCGGACATGACGGAGGGCCTGGCCCGGGCGGTGGCCCTGGGGAAGGGCATCTGCCCCGCCTACCTGATCTTCTCCCCCGAGACGGCGGAGGACCCCGCCGACACCGGCCGGCCCACCCCCGCCTTCCTGGAGGGCCCCGTGCGCTGGCTGAAGCTGGACGCCCCTGCCGGGGAAAAACAAGCCATGGTGCAGAAGGTGAAAGAAAGCGGGCTCTACGACGAAAAGCTGCGGATGTACAAGGTGAACGAAAGCCTGGCGGGGCTGACCTTTGAGGCGGGGCGCTGCAAGGCCTTCACCCCCGGCTGGCTGGAGAACGAGTCCATCTGGCTGCACATGGAGTACAAGTATCTGCTGGAGTTGCTGCGCTCCGGGCTGTACGGGGCGTATGAGGAGGCCCTGGACACGGCCCTGGTGCCCTTCATGGACCCGGCGGTGTACGGGCGCTCCACCTATGAGAACGTGTCCTTCATCGCCTCGGGCGCCAACCCCACGCCGGCCATCCACGGGCGGGGCTTTGTGGCCCGGCTCTCCGGCAGCACGGCGGAGTTCCTGTCCATGTGGCAGGAGATGATGTTCGGTTTTTCGCCCTTCTCCGTGGAGGCGGGCAGGCTGACCCTGCGGCTGACCCCCATGATCCCCGCCCGGCTGATTCCGGCGGAGGGGGTGGTGGAGGCCGTCTTCCTGGGGCAGACCCTGGTGCGCTTCCACATCCCGGGCCGGGAGAGCCTGATCCCCGGCGGCTATGCCATTGAGGCCTACAGCCTGGACGGGGAGCGGGTGGCGGGGGATACCCTGCCGGAGACCACGGCCCGGGCGGTCCGGGACGGCCGGGTGAGGGAGATGGATGTCTTCATCCGCCGGTGAACCGGGACGCCGGGAAGGAGAGAGCCTGTGAGAGAAGAAGAAATCCAGTGCTCCGGCGGCTGGGGCTATGTGCGCCTGGCGGACTGCACGGCACAGATCCGGGAATGCCCCGGCGACGTGGAAGAGGCGTCGATCCCCGAGCGGCTGGACGGCCTGACGGTCACCGCCGTGGGGGAGGAGGCGTTCCAGGGCAGGAACAGCCTGACATCGGTGACGATTCCCGATCCTGTGCGCCGCCTGGGGCCCCGGGCCTTTGCGAAATGCCGCCGCCTGGTATCGGTCAGGCTCCCCGCCGGCCTGGAGGAGATTCCGGACGAGTGCTTTGCGGACTGCCGGCAGCTGAAGGACATCGCGATCCCCGGGGGCGTGACCCGCATCGGCAGCGGCGCCTTTACCGGCTGCGCCATGACGGAGATAACGATCCCCGACAGCGTCGCCCTGGTCGGCGACAACCCCTTCTGCGGCTGTCCGGTGCTGAAGAGGATCCGCCTTGCGCCGGGCCACCCTGTCCTGAAGCTGGACGGCGAGGCGCTGTACAGCCGGCCGGACCGGCGGCTGGTCAGCTATCCCCGGAATCCGGAGGCGACGGAGTACGATATCGTGGAGGGCACCCGGGTGATCGGCGGCAGCGCCTTCTACCGCTGCAGACGGCTGACACGGGTCGGCATACCCGACAGCGTGATGGAGATCGGCAGCATCGCCTTCTGCAGGAGCGGCCTGACGGAGATCCAGCTCCCCGGGGGTCTGAGGGCGCTGGGAAGGTATGCCTTCGCCGACTGCGATGCGCTTGGGTCCATGCTGATCCCGGAGGGCGTTGACCGGATCCCGTTCGGCCTGTGCGCCGGCTGTGAGCGTCTGGCGCTGGTGTCGATCCCGGAGGGTGTCACGGCCATCGGGGACGGCGCGTTTTGCGGCTGCCCCAGCCTGGATCTGGTGCTGATGCCCCGCAGCGTGACGGAGATCGGCCACGGGGCCTTCGATGGCTGCCCCGTCCTGCACATCGCCGCCGACTGGGGCACCTTCGCCCACAGATACTGCTGGACCCAACACATCGACTGCATCTTCCGGGACCGGGACGAGTGACGGGGAGGCACACCGCCGGAGGCCCCGGCCCGGGCTGTCCGGGACGGCCGGGTGAGGGAGATGGACGTATACATTGAGCGCTGACCCCGGCAGCAGAAAAGCCCTCCCGGCCTTGGCGGACGGGAGGGCCTGTTTTCCGAAGGGGATGCGGCGGGGGTTATTCGCCGTCCCGCAGATAGGCGTCGGTGAGGGAGACGGCCTTGCCGTCCCGGCAGAGGATGGATACCCCGGCCACCATGGCGGTCTCCTCGTCGTTGAACAGGGAGAAGCTGCAGCTGATCACGCCGTCGCCCTGCATGGTGATGCGGGCCGTGTAGGCGTCTGCGCCGACCTCCTCCTCCACCTCGCACTCCGGGAAGGGATCTCCCTCCTGAAGGACGAAATTGCCGGTGCCGCCCTGGCCCCAGCTGTAGCCCTCCCGGCCGGGCAGCTGCACCGTCACGCTGCCGTCCTCGTTGAACACCACCCAGTCTGCCTCCACCGTGGCCTGAACCCGGATGCCGGAAATGATCTCCTGCACGTCGGGATCGGCCAGGGTGAGGGGCTCGCTGTCGTCCCCGCCCAGCATGGGCTTGGTCACCAGCATGACCACGATGGTGCCGAAGTCCCCCCGGGAGGTGAGGCTGATGCCGGCCATGCCCATGCTTTCATAGCTGTAGCCGGTCCAGTCGTAGCCCCCCAGGGAGAAGGGCTCGATGTCCTCAGAGGAGTCCGTGAATTCCCGGGCGTCCAGCACCATGGTGCCATGGGGCATAAACATCACGGTGATGTAGGGGCAGAAAAGGAAGGCGGAGGCGTCCTCGCCGCCCTTGATGGCGGCCAGGCTGGCATTGTCCTCCGGGTTGATCTGCAGGATGGTCCAGCCCTCGGGGGCCGGGAAGGCGACCCGGCTGCCGGCGGGGATGCCGTCGGCCTCCTCAGCCAGGGCGCCCGCGGAACAAAGACCCAGCAGCAGGGCCAGGGCCAGGAGAAGGGCAAGCAGTCTTTTCATTCTTTCACGTGCTCCTTTCGGTCGAAAAAGGGGTGGTCGTGTGGTTCCCGTGGTGTTGGGGCCATTATACCAGCGCCCATGGATGCTGTCAACAAAAACCGGACCCGGGGGCGCGGCGCCGGCCCGGTGTCTGCCCTGTGGGGGGCGGTCCGCCGGGCTTTCTTGACAAACAGGGAAAACCGTCTATGATGGTTTCAGGATCATCCTGAGGAGGAAAAAGCGCATGAGCGAAGGCCCCATCGAGTGGATCCGGCAGCACGTGCCGGGGCTTCCGCCACATGGACATCACCCAGGACATGGCCCTGTGCGCCCCGGGGCTGATCCGGCACGACTACTTCAGCCTGTCCGACGAGGAGAGCCTCCAGCGGCGCAGGCCCGCTCTCCGGGACCTTCCCCGGGCTGCCGGCGGCTATGACTGGTACGCGGCCCACGGCCTGGCCTTCCCCTCGGAGGAGGCCCTGGTGCGGCACCTGCGCGCCGCCATCCCGGCGGACAGCTGGCCTTCGAGTTCCGCCTGCCCCGGGAGTTCACCCTGGAGCCCCGGAAATCTGCCGTGATGCAGACCATTGTCCGGGTCCTGAGCGAGACCGCCGGCCCCGGGGACTTCGGCTGCGCCGCCAATGAGGCCGGAGGAGTGTGGGGGCTGTTCATCCGGCCGGATACGCCGGCGCAATAACCGGTTGCGCGAAATGCACCCCTGTGCTATAATCTATGAGATACCAACCGGGAGGAGGAACAGGCATTGCAGAGCATGACAGGCTGCGGCAGAGGCACCGCCGCGGACATGGACTGGGAGGTCACGGTGGAGCTCAAGAGCGTCAACCACCGTTTTCTGGACATCGCCTGCCGCCTTCCCCGGAACCTGAATTTCCTGGAGGAGCCCCTGCGCAAGACCCTGGGCGGCGGCCTCCGGCGGGGCCATGTGGAGTGCTGGATCACGGTCCGGGCCCTGCAGGCGTCGGAGACGACGGTAGAGGTGAACGAGGCCCTGGCGCGGCAGTACCTGGCGGCGGCGGATGCCCTGCAGGCCTGCGGCGCGGCGGGCGGCCTCTCCACGGAGGCCCTCCTGGGGATGGAGGGCGTGCTGACCACCCGGGAGTCCGCCATGGACGAGGAGACGGTCACCGCCCTGTTCGGCCGGGCCCTGGGCGATGCCCTGGACCGCCTTACCGACATGCGCCGCGCCGAGGGGGAAAGCCTGCGGCGGGACCTGACGGAACACCTGCTGGAGGTGGAGAGCCTGCGGCAGGAGATTGTGGAGCTGGCGCCCCGGGTGGCGGCGGACTACCGGGAACGGCTCACCGCCCGCCTGGCCCAGCTGCCTGTGGAGCCGGTGGAGCCCCAGCGGCTGGCCCAGGAGGTGGCTCTGCTGGCGGATCGCAGCTGCATCGACGAGGAGCTCTCCCGCCTCCTCAGCCACATCGGCCAGTTCAGGACCTGCCTGGCGGCGGAGGGCGAGACGGGAAAAAAGCTGGACTTCATCATCCAGGAGATGAACCGGGAGGCCAACACCATCGGCTCCAAGGCCAACGACGGGGAGATCGCCCGGCGGGTGGTGGCCCTCAAGAGCGAGATCGAGAAGCTCCGGGAGCAGGTACAGAATGTGGAGTGAGGGCCGCCGGACAGGGGATGACAGGATGAGACTGCTGAACGCGGGCTTTGGCAACCTGGTGATGGCGGAGCGGGTGGTGGCGCTGGTGAACGCCGACGCGGCGCCCATCCGCCGGCTGATCCAGTCGGCCCGGGAGGAGGGCCGCGCCGTGGACGCCACCGCGGGGCGCAAGACCCGCACCGTGCTGATCCTGGACAGCGGCCATCTGCTGCTCTCCGCCCTGCAGCCGGAGACACTGGCGGCCCGGCTGGCGGAGCCGGGGGAGACCGGCCGAAGAAACGGGACAGAGGAAGGAGAAACGGAATGAAAGAGATACGCAAGGGCATGCTGCTGGTGCTCTCGGGGCCTTCCGGGGCCGGAAAGGGCACCCTGGCCGGGATGCTCATAAGCCACGACCCCAGCTTCCGTTTCTCCGTCAGCGCCACCACCCGGGCGCCCCGGCCCGGGGAGGTGCAGGATGTCCACTACCACTTCATGGACGACGCGGCCTTCGACCGCCTGGTGGAGGAAGGGGCCTTCCTGGAGTACGCCACGGTCCACGGCAACCGCTACGGCACCCTGCGCAGCGAGGTGGAGCAGATCCTGGCCGCCGGGGAGAACGTGCTGCTGGACATCGACGTCCAGGGCGCCCGGCAGGTGATGGCGGGGGGCGTGGATGTGGTGAGCGTCTTCGTGGTGCCGCCCTCCTTCGCCGAGCTGCGGGCCCGCCTGGAAGGGCGCGGCACCGAGACGCCGGAGGCCATCGAGACCCGGCTGGGCAACGCCCGGGCCGAGGTGGCGGAGATGTCCCGCTATGAGTACACCCTGGTGAACTATGCCCCGCCGGAGCGCTCCTTCGAGTGCCTCCGGACCATTGTGGAGGCGGAGAAGATGGCCAACAGCCGCTGCACCGTCGTCCTGGACGACTGACCGACAGAGAAGGAGAGAGAAACCATGTCCATTATCGAGCCCAACGTCCTGGAACTGCTGAACCATGTGGACAGCCGCTACACCCTGGTGGTGGTGGCCGCCAAGCGCGGCCGGCAGCTGGTGGCCGGCGCCCAGCCCATGATCATGGACGCCCACGACCAGGAGACCAAGCCGCTGCGCATCGCCGTGGAGGAGATCGACCGGGATCTCATCACCTACGACACGGTGAGCGCCGAGGAGGAGCACGGGGAAGTATGAGCCTGAAGGGGAAGTGCGTGGTACTGGGCGTCACCGGCGGCATCGCCGCCTACAAGGCCTGCGCCCTCACGTCCCGGCTGCGCAAGTGGGGCGTGGAGACCCATGTCATCATGACCCGCAACGCCACGCAGTTTGTGACGCCGCTGACCTTTGAGACCCTGTCCAACCACCCCGTCGTCACCGACACCTTCGCCCGCCCGGAGACCTGGGAGGTGGAACACATCGCCCTGGCCAAGGCGGCGGATCTTTTCGTCATCGCCCCAGCCACGGCCAACATCATCGCCAAGCTGGCCTGCGGCATCGCCGACGACATGCTCTCCACCACCGCCCTGGCCACCAAGGCGCCCCTGCTCATCGCGCCGGCCATGAACACCGGCATGTGGACGGCCCCGGCCACGCAGCAGAATGTGGAGACCCTGAAGGCCCGGGGCGTGCACTTCATCGGCCCCGAGGGCGGTTTCCTCGCCTGCGGGGACGAGGGAGCGGGCCGGATGAGCGAGCCAGAGGCCATCGCCGACGGGATCCGGGAGCTGCTGGAGCCCGTGCAGGACCTGGCGGGGCTGCGGGTGATGGTCACCGCCGGCGCCACCCGGGAGCGGCTGGACCCGGTGCGCTTCCTCAGCAACGACTCCTCTGGCAAGATGGGTTTCGCTTTGGCGGAGGCCGCCCGGGACCGGGGCGCCCAAGTGCTGCTGGTGAAGGGCTGCACCACGGCGCCGGAGCCCACAGGGGTGGAGACGGTGAACGTGACCTCCACCCGGGACCTCTACGACGCCGTCACCGGCCGGGCCGGGGAAATGGACGTGATCATCCAGGCGGCCGCCCCGGCGGACTACCGCCCGGAGACCGTGGCGGAGCAGAAGATCAAGAAGGCCGGCGGGGAGGCCCTGGTGCTGCGCCTGGTGGAAAACCCCGACGTGGCGGCCGCCGTGGGCCGGATGAAGCGCCCCGGCCAGACCCTGGTGGGCTTCGCCGCCGAGACGGAGCGCCTGGGGGAGCATGCGGCGGAAAAGCTGGCGAAAAAGCGGCTGGACCTGATTGTGGCCAACGATGTCACCCGGCCCGGCGCCGGCTTCAATGTGGATACCAACATCGTCACCCTCCTCACCGCGGAGGGGGAGGAAGCCCTGCCCATGATGACCAAGCGGGAAGTGGCGGAGCGGATCCTGGACAGGGTCCTGACGCTGCGGGCCGGGCAATAACCACAGGAATGCACAGGGAGGCCGCTGACGGGTCTCTCTGTTTTTTCACCGAAAAGCAACAGCGGCGCGGCGCCCCGCAGAAGGCGGCCGGGGGAGGACACATGAATCAGGAGGAAAAGCGGCTGTGGCTGATCCGCCGCCTGCTGGCGGAGGATCCGCAGTACAAGGATGTCGGGATCCCGGAGGAGGCGCAGCGGCAGAGGGACCTGCTCCGGGCGCTGATGAACGTGCGGGAGGCGGCGCCTGTGGACGATGCGTTCCTGCAGGTGCAGGACGCGTATCTGTCAGAGGAGAACCGCAGCCGGGGGATCACGGATGCGGCGAAGCTGCGCCCCTGCGCCATGTCGGACCGCCTGTTCCTGTGGCAGGGGGACATCACGACCCTGCGCATCGACGCCATCGTCAACGCGGCCAACAGCGGCATGACCGGCTGCTACCAGCCCCTGCACAACTGCATCGACAACATCATCGGCTCCCGGGCCGGCGTGGGGCTGCGGCTGCATTTGAGCCGGCTTATGGAACAGCAGGGACACCCGGAGCCCGCGGGGCGGGCGAAGATCACGCCGGGCTTCAACCTCCCCTGCAAATACATCATCCACACCGTGGGGCCCATCGTGGAGGGGGAACTGACCCCGGCCCACGAGCAGCTGCTGGCCTCCTGCTACCGGGCCTGCCTGGACCTGGCCCGGGAAAACCGGCTGGCGGGCATCGCCTTCTGCTGCATCTCCACCGGGGTGTTCTGCTTCCCCAACCGGCGGGCGGCGGAGATCGCGGTGGAGACGGTGCGGCGCTGGCAGGCGGAGACCGGCAGCGGCATGCAGGTGGTGTTCAACGTGTTCAAGGACCTGGACCGGGAAATCTATGAACAGCTGCTGAACGGCCCGGTGCAAACGGAAGGCAGCGGAGGGAGTCGTCATGGACAGGAGGATTGAGAACCTCAGGACCGGCATACAAAAAGCCGACGCCGTGATCATCGGTGCAGGCGCCGGCCTTTCCACCGCGGCAGGCTATGTCTACAGCGGGGAGCGCTTTGAACGATATTTTGCCGACTTCCGGCGGAAGTACGGCTTCCAGGACATGTATTCCGGCGGCTTCTACCCTTACGCCACCCCGGAGGAGAAGTGGGCGTTCTGGAGCCGGAACATCTGGATCAACCGCTACAGCGGCATCCCCAATGGCACTTACGGGGACCTGCTGCGCCTGGTGCAGGGGAAGGATTACTTTGTCCTCACCACCAACGTGGACCACTGCTTCCAGCGGGCAGGCTTTGACAAGGCGCGGCTGTTCTACACCCAGGGGGACTACGGCCTGTTCCAGTGTTCCAGGCCCTGCTGCCAAACCACCTGGGACAACGAAGCCATGGTGCGGGAGATGCTCCTGGCCCAGGGCTTCTCCATCGGGGAGGGCGGGGAGCTGATCCCGCCGGAGGGCAGGGAGCCGGCCATGGCGATTCCCGGGACCCTGGTGCCCCGGTGCCCCAACTGCGGCCGTCCCCTGACCCTGAACCTCCGGGCGGATGACACCTTTGTGGAGGACGAGGGCTGGCACCGGGCCGCAGCGGCATACGAGGCCTGGCTGGCGGCCCACCGGGAGGGCGCTGTGGTCTACCTGGAGATCGGTGTGGGCTACAACACCCCCGGCATCATCAAGTTCTCCTTCTGGCAGCAGGTGTACCGGAACCCCCGGGCGGTTTACGCCTGCCTGAACATGGAGGAGGACCCGGTGCCGGAGCAGATTCAGGACCGGTCCATCCTGCTGGCCGGGGACGCCCACCGGCTCATCGGGGAGCTCCTGGCGTAACGGCAGGCGGCACTGGAGGGGGAGGCTTACTCCGCCCGCACCACGCCGTCCCGGGTCACCACGGCGTACCACAGGGGGGACGGCGCCACGGGGGTCTCCCCGATGGTGATGGCCCGGCGGATGGCCGCCTCGGCTGTCTCCGCCTCCGCCTCGCTCCGGGCAAAGAGGGTGCACAGCGGCGTATCGGGCGTCACATGGTCCCCGATGCGCACCGGGAGAATAAAGCCCACGGCATAGTCCAGCACGTCGGTCTTCCGGATGCGGCCGGCGCCCATGGCCTGGGCGGCCAGCCCCAGGGCGGTGGTGTCCATGGCGGCCACCCAGCCCTCCCGGCCCACGGTGACGGTGCGCTGCACCGCCGCCCGGGGCAGCAGGGAGAGGTCGTCGCAGACCCGGGGGTCGCCCCCCTGGGCGCGGATCATCTGCCGCAGCTTCTCCAGACCGGCGCCGCTCTCCAGCGCCCGGCGGAGCTTTGCCTCGCCCTCCGCCGGGGTGTCCGCCGCGCCGGCGAGCATCAGCATATGGCTGCCCAGCAGCAGGGAGACCGCCAGCAGATCGCCCTTGGTGCGGCCGGAGAGCACGTCGATGGCGTCCTTCACCTCCAGGGCGTTGCCCACGTGGGTGCCCAGGGGCTGGGCCATGCCGGTGACCACGGCGGTGACGGGCTTCCCCGCCAGGGTGCCGATGTCCACCATGGCCCGGGCCAGCTCAATGGAGCCCTCCAGGGTCTGCATGATGGCCCCGGAGCCGGTCTTCACGTCCAGCACGATGGCGTCGGCCCCGCTGGCCAGCTTCTTGGACATGATGGAGGAGGCGATGAGGGGCAGGCTGTCCACCGTGGCGGTGACGTCCCGCAGGGCGTAGAGGGTCTTGTCGGCGGGGGCCAGGGTGCCGGTCTGGCCGATCACCGCCAGGCCGATCTCCTGCACCTGGCGCACAAAGGCCTCCTCCGACAGAGAGACGCTGAAGCCCGGGATGGACTCCAGCTTGTCCAGGGTGCCGCCGGTGTGGCCCAGGCCCCGGCCGCTCATCTTGGCCACGGGCACCCCGCAGGCGGCCACCAGGGGCGCCAGCACCAGGGTGGTGGTGTCGCCCACGCCGCCGGTGGAGTGCTTGTCCACCTTCACCCCGGGGATGGCGCTCAGGTCCGCCACGTCCCCGGAGTCCCGCATGGCCAGGGTCAGCTCCGTGGTCTCCTCCGCCGTCATGCCGTTCAGGCGGATGGCCATGAGCAGGGCGGAGAGCTGGTAGTCCGGGATGCTCCTGTCCGCCGCGCCCGCCACAAAGGTGCGGATCATCTCCGGGGTCAGGGGCCGGCCCAGTTTCTTCTGGGTGATGATTTCCACCATGTTCATCGGGGAAACCTCCTTTGCAGATGATGGGGTCAGACCGGCGCCTCCGGCGGGGGTGTCACCCGGATGGCCGAGAGGACCTCACCCACCTTCCGGTGGAGCACCAGGTCCGCCTGGCGGTCGTAGGGGGTGGCGTCCCGGTTGATCAGCACGATGTGCTTCCCCCGGAAGTAATTCAGCAGGCCCGCCGCGGGGTAGACCGTGAGGGAGGTGCCGGCCACGATCATGGTGTCCGCCTGGCGGATGGCGTGCACCGCCCCGGCCACCACCTCGTTGTCCAGGCCCTCCTCATAGAGCACCACGTCCGGCTTGATGACGCCGCCGCAGCTGCAGTGGGGGACGCCCTCGCTGTCCCGGATGAACTCCGGGGGATACGCCTTGCCGCAGGCCATGCAGTAGTTGCGCCAGATGCTGCCGTGGAGCTCGTAGACCCGCTTACTGCCGGCCTTCTGGTGGAGGCCGTCGATGTTCTGGGTCACCACCGCCGTGAGCCGCCCCGCCTGCTCCAGCTCCGCCAGCTTCAGGTGGGCGGCGTTGGGCCGGGCGTCCAGGGGGAGCATCTTGTCCCGGTAGAAGCGGAAGAACTGCTCGGGATGCCGGTCGAAGTAGCTCCGGGAGAGGAGGGTCTCCGGGGGCACGTCGTAGCGCTGATGGTAGAGCCCGTCCACGGAGCGGAAGTCCGGGATGCCGCTCTCCGTGCTGACCCCGGCCCCGCCGAAGAAGACGATGCGCGAGGACTCGTCGATGATCTGCTGCAGGTCCATAAAACCACCTCCGGAAACGCCCAAAACAGGCATGCAGTTGGTTCTCTGAAAACAGTTTAGCACCTTTTGGGCGGATGTCAACCGATGTGCGGGAAAAGATAGGCGGAAGAGACAGCCCCCGTCTCTGGAAAAAAACGGTTTTGTGTGGTACGATCCCACCATCGGCACAGGAGCAGCGAAAGCACAGGGAGGGAGCAGGGTGAAGCTGAGGCCGTTTGCCGCGGAGACGGATTTCGCGGCCATCAGAAGCTGGACGGCGGACGAGCGGGCGCATGTCCTGTGGTGTGCCGGACGGTTCCGCTGCCCGCTGGAGCAGGAAGATTTCACACGCGTGCTGGCGGACATGGCCCGGAGAGGGGACGAACCGCTGACGGCGGCCTCGGAGGACGGCAGCCCGGCGGGCTTTCTCTGCTGCGCGACAGACCGGGAGGCGGGCGTGTGCAGGCTGAAATTCGTCATCGTCGACCCGGCGCTCCGGGGGAAAGGGGCGGCCCGGGAGATGCTACGCCTCGCGCTGGCACGGGCGTTCGGGAATCCGTCGGTGGCGCGGGTATCCCTGTGCGTGTTCCCGGTGAACGCAAGGGCAAAGAGATGCTATGAGCGTATCGGCTTCTCCGGGCGGAACACGGAGCGCGGCGCCTTTGCTTTCCGGGACGAGGCATGGGACAGATGCCATATGGAGTTGAGCAGACAAACGTGGGAGGCGGGGAGGATGCCGGTTTTCCGGGGACAGGAGTGGACATTCGACACGAAGGCGGCGGAGTATGAGAGGCTGCGGCCGGGGTATCCGGAGGAGCTGTACCGGGCCATTTTCGACTATTGTCCGGTAGGTGCCGCCAGCCGGGCGGTGGAGATCGGCATCGGCGGGGGCCAGGCCACCCTGCCGGTACTGCAGACGGGCTGCGCCGTGACGGCGGTGGAGCTGGGGGAGCATTTTGCCCGGATCTGCCGGGAAAAGTACGCCGCGTTCCCCGGCTTCTCCGTGACGGTGGGGCGGTTCGAGGAGGCCAGCCTCCCGGAGAACACCTTTGACCTGGTCTACTCCGCATCGGCCTTCCACTGGGTGCCGGAGGAGATCGGGTATCCGAAGGTGCTCCGGCTGCTGAAGCCGGGCGGGGCCTTCGCGCGGTTCGCCCACCACCCCTTCCGGGCGAAGGATCAGCCCGAGCTGGGGGAGGCCATCGACCGCGCCTACGCGAGGTACTTCTACCCGTTCTACGGCAAAGAGCCGGGGAAGATCGCGGAATACAGCGAACAGCAGGCGGCGGAGCGGGCGGAGATCGCCCGGAAGTACGGCTTTGCCGACACCCGGTATTTCCTCTTTTATCAGACACGCACTTACTCGGCCGCCGAATATGTCGCGCTGATCGGAACCTACTCCGACCACATCGCCATGGACCCGGATGTCCGGGAGCCCTTCTACGCCGAGATCGGGGAGGCCATCCTCCGGCACGGGGGCTCCATCACCGTGGGGGACACCCTGGACCTGGAGCTGGCCCGGAAGCCGCTGGCGGCGGACTGAGGGTCCGGCGCTGACGGAGTTTCAGTACCTGGTGGAGGGGGACGAGTGGATCCCCGTTCTGAAGTAGGACAGGGAACGGGAGGCGGACATGCTGCGGCTGATCAGGCGATGCCCGGAGTTCGTTTCGGGATACCGGGACTACTGCCGGGAACTGTATGACCATCATGTGCTCTGGTTCCGGCCCACGGACCCGGACCGCATCGACGAAACCTGGTTTGCCCGGACGAAGGACTGGTATGACCGGAAGGAGCAGGGCCTGGTGGAGGGGCAGCCCGTCAGCTTCCACTGGTGGGCGGTGGAAGGGGAGCGCTTCATCGGGGAGTTCCAGCTCCGGACGGAGTTCCCGGAGCGGGTGATGCGGGATATCGGCAGCGTGGGGCTGGCGGTGCGGGTGTCGGAGTGGGGGAAGGGGTACGGGACGGCCCTTCTCCGCCTGGGCCTGGAGAAGGCCCGGGAGCACGGCATGGAACGGGTGCTCTACACCGTCAGCGAGGGGAACGCCGCCTCCATCCGCCTCTGCGAGAAGGCGGGCGGGGAGCTGATGGACGTGATCGATGCGCACAATGGGGCCGAGGGGGACCACCGGATGCGGCGGTACTGGATCCGGCTGTGACGCCCGGGAAAAGCGGGAGCTGAGGAGGAAAACGCCATGAAGGAATGCCTGTACATCCCCGAGCTGGAGACGGAGCGGCTCCTGCTCCGGAAGCTGACGGCGGCGGACGCGGAGGACCTGCGGGAGTGGTTCGGCCTGGATGAGGTCTACACGTACTGGGGTCGGCCGGCGAGCAAGGGGGAGAAAAACCCGGAGGAGCTGTTCGTGGACGCGCGGCCCTGGGTCAAGCGAAAGCCCTCCCACGACTTTATCTGGGGGATGGAGCTGAAGAGCACCGGGAAGGTGATCGGCATGCTGGAGATCTTCGACGTGGAGAACGACCGGATGGGCCATGTGGGATACCGCGTGGCGCCCCGGTGCTGGGGGCAGGGCCTTTGCACGGAGGCCCTGCGGCGGGCGGTGGCCTTCATTTTCGAGGAGACGAAGCTGGACCGGCTGGAGGTCACGGCGGACGTGAGAAACACCGGCTCCAACCGGGTGCTGGAGAAGTGCGGCTTCCGCCTGGAGGGCACGGTCCGCCACGGCAAGATGGGCACCCGGTACTGCGACTACCATATCTGGGGGCTGATCCGGGACGATCTGGCGGCGCAGCCGTGAGAGAAATGGCGGCCGGACGGATATAAAACCAGAACCATATGACGGCCCCGGGAAAAGTGCGGATTTCCCTTGTTTTTCCCTCCGGGTGGTGGTACACTCTCCGTGGCTGAAAAAGCGAGGGGGAATACCACCGCATGATCGAGACATTCAACCGGCAGATCCGCAGCATCACCGGGCGGGAGAAGCGCAAGGTCTATGTGTATCTGCCGGACGCATACCTGGATGACCCGGAGGCCCGCTTCCCGGTGCTGTATATGTTCGACGGGCACAACGTGTTCTTCGACGAGGACGCCACCTACGGCAAGAGCTGGGGGATGAAGGAGTTCCTGGAGGAGAATAAGGTGCCATTGATGGTGGTGGCGGTGGACTGCAACCACCACCCGGACAACGGGCGCCTCAGCGAGTACTCCCCCTACTCCTTCCGGGACGAAACCTTCGGCGCGGTGAAGGGCCGGGGCGACCTGTTCATGCAATGGCTTACAACGAAGCTGAAGCCGGAGATCGACCGGCGCTATCCCACCCTGCCGGAGCGGGAGAACACCTTCATCGCCGGCAGCTCCATGGGCGGCCTCATGAGCCTCTACGCCATCACGGCCTACAACCATGTGTTCAGCCGGGCGGCGGCCCTGTCCCCCTCCATCTGGGTGAACCCCCACCGCCTGCGCAGGCTGATGCGGGAGGCCCCCCTGACGTCCGGCACGGTGGTCTATATGGACTACGGCTCCCGGGAGCTGGCCAACCACGCGGACATGCTCCACGACTTCACCCTCACCGTCGCCACGCTGATGGAGCGGGGGGTGTGGGTGAACGCCCGGATCGTGCCCAACGGGGACCACAGCGAGGCCTGCTGGGAGGAGCAGGTGCCCTTCTTCATCCAGACCCTGGCCTACGAACGGGAATAATACCCGCCCGAAAAGCCCGCTTGACGTGACGCCTCCTGCTGTGCTACAATCTGAGCCAGAAGGATAAATCTGGCAACAGGAGGCGATCAAATGAAGCGGGCTTTTTGCGTTACCCTGATGATGATGCTGCTGTGCGGGGCACTCATCCCGGCGGCGGGAGCGGACGGCGCCCTGGCGGACGTGTACTGCGAGGCGCAGGATTTCTCCACCGTGTATCCGGCGGACGCTCAGGCGGTCTGGGAGGAGGGGAGCGGCCTGAGAATCTGGCTGAACGGCCCGGGCTATGTGCCCAATGTGCTGATCTGGCGGCGGGCCCCGGAGAAGAAATTCAACAATCCGGTGAACTACCTGAACAACGTGTACCGGGAGCACATGGAGGAGCAATACAACAACGACGTGGGCACCAACCCTTGCCAACAGGTGGAGATGGGCGGGAAGACCGTCTATCTGGCCCGGTACCACTACAAGGCCAACGGCAACAGCCTCTGCATGACCCGGGTGATCGAGATCCGGGAGGCGGGGGACGTGGAGTACGCCGCCAAGTACCCGGAGAATGACCCGGACGCCGCCCTGGCTGCCCTGGAGAACGCCGTGCGGTACTATGGGGAGGGCAACTACGCCGGGGCCTCCCCGCAGGGCACGGGGCAGCGGGTGGGCCCCACCACCCCCTACACCGACGGCCGCTTCCATGTGGAGCTGCCCCAGGGCTGGCGGATCACCACCGCCGGCGAGTATGCGGAGTTCACCTTCAAGGCTTGGGACCCCGCCAACCCCAACCGCACCATCTTCTTCCTCATGAAGCTGGAGCCCTTCCTGAAGGGATCGGCGGCCAAGGCCCAGTACACGCGGGTGGCAAACTCCCTGGGGAAGGGCAACATGTATGAGTGGTTTGCCGATGCACCGGCCATGGGAAGCTGCACCCTGGAGGCCTTCCTGAACGTGATCCCGGAGGCGTACACCTACGCGGACAAATACTATTCCATGGGCCTGATGGTCTCGCCCAGCGTGCTGCCCCAGATCAAGAATCCCCGGTTTGTGAAGCGGGTGCCCAGCAGCATTCCCGCCCCGGATACCTACAAGGACAACACCATCGCCGCCATCACCTTTGAGGACTACCTGGGCCAGCCCTGCGAGGGCGTGGTGACCGCCCAGCCGGTGGACATGATGAGCTACGACTTCGGCGGCGTGGACGGCGCCCCCTACACGGTGTATCTCTTCATGGGCTTCACGGCGCCCCGGGGCGAGCTGAACGACCTGGCCCCGACCCTGGGATACTGCCTGAACTCCTTCGGCTTTGAGGAGAGCTATGTGAAGAAAGCCATCGACTTCTCCAACGACCAGAAGGACGCGCTGCTGGCCATCGGCGAGTATATGTCGGCCGCCCATACCGCCATGGTGGAGGCCTGGCTGGCCAGATAACACCTTCACCCGCACAAAAAAGCCCCTGCCCGCTGGACGGACAGGGGTTTTCGGCTGGGGACTCAGCCGGGGTTTCCGTTGGCTTCGGCTTCCAGATGGCGGTTGATCTGCTCATTGAGCAGGTTGATGTCGCCGCAGCCCATGGTGATGGCCAGATCCCCGGGCTTCAGGTGGGCCCGGAGCCAGGCCTCGGTGTCGTCGAAGGTGGGGGTCCAGTGGGCGTCGATGCCGTGGGCCTGCATGCCCTCCACCAGCATGCCGCTGTGGATGTCCCCGGGGTCCACCTCCCGGGCGGCACAGATGTCGGTGACCAGGGTGACGTCCGCCTCCCGGGTGCAGGTGAGGTAATCGTCGAACAGGCTCTTCACCCGGCTGAAGGTGTGGGGCTGCATCACCGCCACCAGGGTGCCCTTGCAGCGCTTCCGGGCGACGGAGAGCACGTTGCGCATCTCCGCCGGATTGTGGCCGTAGTCGTGGAAGATCTCCGCGCCATTCAGCTCGCCGGTCTTCTCAAAGCGCCTGTGGGCGCCCACGAAGGCCCCGATGGCGGCAGCAGCCTGCGCCATGTCGCAGCCCGTCTCCCCGGCCGCCGCCAGGGCCGCCAGGGCGTTCTCTACATTGAACAGGCCAGGCACCCCCATCCGCACAGGGGCGACGGGCTCACTGCCGTGCATGAGGGTGAAGGAGGCGCAGCCCAGGTCGTCCTCGGTGAGGTTCGCGCTGTGCCAGTCGCAGGCCTCGTCCAGGCCGAAGGTGACGGTGCGGCAGGCGAGCTTCCCCAGCTGGCGCACGATGCGGGGGTCGGTGCCCTTGCCGATGGCCACGCCATCCGGAGGCAGCAGGTGCAGGAACTCCCCGAAGGTGTCTTCGATCTCGTCGATGTCCCGGTAGCAGTCCAGGTGGTCCGCGTCGATGTTCAGCACCACCGCCATCCGGGGCCGCAGCTTCAGGAAGGAACGGTTGAACTCGCAGGCCTCCGCCAGGAAGATGCCGCCCCGCCCCACCCGGGTGGAGCCCCCCACCGCGTCCAGCTTGCCGCCGATGGCGATGCTGGGGTCCTTGCCGCAGGCCATGAGCACCTGGGCCAGCATGGAGGTGGTGGTGGTCTTGCCGTGGGCGCCGCACACCGCGATGCCGGTGCGGGCGGTCTCCATCAGCTGCCCCAGCAGCCAGGCCCGCTCCATGGCGGGGATGCCCAGCCGGGCCGCCTCCTGCCGCTCCGGGTTGTCCTCCGGGATGGCAGCGGTGTACACTACCAGGTCCGCCCCGTGGACGTTCTCTGCCCGGTGGCCGATGACCACGGGAATCCCCGCGGCCCGCACGTCCCCCATGAGATAGCCGTCGTCCCGGTCCGAGCCGGTGACCTGCCAGCCCTGGTCCGCCAGCATCCTGGCCAGCCCGGACATGCTGGACCCGCCAATGCCGATCATATGGATCCGCTTGCCCCGGTAATCCCGGATGTGCGGTACCTGCTCCATGTCCATCCCTCCCGTGTCCATTATAGCCCTTCCGGCGGAAGAATCAAGCGCTGTTTTCGCCGCGGCGGAGCGCGGGTCAGAAGGCCGGCAGCCGCAGGTCCTCCGCCGGGATCCGCGCCCAGCTGAAGTCCGGCACCAGCTCCTCCAGGGAGGCGGGCGCCACCCGGTCCCGCAATCCGCAGGCGCAGGCCAGCAGGCCGATGATCTCCCGGGGGCCCATCCGCCGGGCCAGGGCGTCCAGGTCCAGGTCCCGGTCCCGCTTGGCCAGGCGCCGCCCCAGGGGGTCGGTGAGGAGCGGAATGTGGACGTAGGCCGGGGCGGGGTGCCCCAGCAGCTCCAGCAGGTAGATCTGCCGGGGCGTGGCGGAGAGGATGTCCCGTCCCCGCACCACCTCGTTTACCCCGGAAGCGGCATCGTCCGCCACCACCGCCAGCTGGTAGCCGAAGAGCCCGTCGGAGCGCCGCAGCACAAAGTCCCCGCAGTCCCGGGCCAGGTTCTCCTCCACCCGGCCCTGAAGCCGGTCGGTGAAGGCCACCGTGCGGTCCGGTACCCGGAGGCGGATGGCGGGGGAGCGCTGCCGGCTGCGCAGGGCGATCTCTGCGGGGGTCAGCCGGGCACAGGTGCCGGGGTACACCGCCTGGGTGTCCCCCAGGTTGGGGGCCTGCTCCGGGTGCAGCTCCGCCCGGGTGCAGAAGCAGGGGTAGGTGAGGCCGGCCGCCGTCAGCCGCTGCAGCGCCTCCTCATAGGCGGCGGTGCGCTCGTGCTGATATACGGGCGCCTCATCCCAGTCGAAGCCCAGCCACTGCAGGTCCCGGATGCACTGCTCCGCCAGCCGGTCCGGGCAGCGGGGCCGGTCCACGTCCTCGATCCGCAGCAGAAAACGGCCATTCTGCGACCGGACGGAGAGCCAGGCCAGCATGGCGCAGAGCATGTTCCCCAGGTGCAGACGCCCGCTGGGGGTGGGGGCAAAACGGCCGGTGACCATGGCGCGCCTCAGCGGTAGACGGCCCGCTCGCCGCCGATGAGGGGCAGCCGGCTGTAGGCCATGACCACCCGGGCCTGGCCCAGCAGGGGGCGGGAGGGCCGCAGGGGCACCGCCACCGGGCGGATGTGCATCCCCACCAGGGTGTCCCCCACGTCGATGGCGGCATCCGCCTGAACAGCGGCCGCCAGCACCGGGTCCTCCATCAGGCGCCAGGCCGCCGCGGGCACGCTGCCCCCGGCCTTGGGCTGGGGAATGGCGTGCACCAGGGTCAGTCCCAGGCGCCGGGCGGTCTCCCGCTCCAGCACCAGGGCGCGGTTCAGGTGCTCACAGCACTGGAACGCCGGCTGAATGCCCAGATCGCGGCACCGGGAGAGCATGGCGGCGGCCAGGGACTCACCGTAGGCCGGCACGCTGCCGTGGCCGATGCGGGCCCCGGCCACCTCGGAGGTGGAGCAGCCCAGCACCACCACGGCCTCCCCGCGTTGCCAGCGGGCGGCCGCCGCCAGCTCCCGGAGGCAGGCGTCCAGCACCTCCTCCGCCTCCCTGCGGAGCGCTTCGGGGGAAAGGGGCGTGGAAACCGGATCAGTCATGGGATGTCCCTCCGTTCTCGTGTGTCAGTAGTTTTTTCAGCAGGGCGGAGGCCTGGGCGATGCCGTCGGACAGGCCCATGTCCAGGGTGGTGGCGGCGGTGACGGCCAGGAAGCGCCCCGCCAGGTGCAGCAGCATCTGCCGGGTCTCCGGCTCCAGCTCGCCGGCCGCCTGGACCAGCCTGGGCAGGTCGGTGACGATGGCGGTCTTCATCTCCGCCGTGGTGGTGGCGCCGGTGGATTCCAGCACCCGGAACACCGCGTCCACAAACTGGCGGCGCTGCTCCGGGCTGGCGTGGCGGAGAAACTCGTGGAGGCTCCGGTCCACCACCTGGGAGGAGAAGGTGGTCTCCGGGGCGGTCTCGAAAATATTGGGGGGCAGGAGCCCCCAGGTGAAGGCGTCGTGCTGGGCCAGGCCGAAGGCGGAGGAGACCACCACGGTGTAGCGCTCGGGTTGGCCCATCAGCAGGCCGATGACGGAGGCCTGGGGGATGAAGGCCTGCAGCAGCGGCTGGATCCGCCGTCCGCCTTCACTGGCCCGGACCTCGTCGGAGAGGCCGGGACCGTCGAAGGACCAGATCCGCCGGATGCGGCGCAGGATGGGCTCCTCCGCCGTGGCGGCGGCGTAGCAGGCCAGGTTGCCGCCCTTGGAGTGCCCCATCAGCAGCAGCTCCGCCCCGCGGAAGCGGGAGATGGCGGCCAGGTAGGCGGCAGCGGTGAGCTGGGCGGGCACGGTGCCGTAGCTCATGGCGAAGTTCTCCCGCCAGCCCACCAGCGTCGCGTCGGTGCCGCGGTAGCAGACCGCCCGCCGGCCGTCGGGCAGGTCGCAGCACAGGGCGGAAAACTGGATCTGCTGCCCGGCGTCGGTGATGTCCACATAGAGACAGACGCGCAGCGGGGCAAAACGGGGGCTGGCGGCCATCCGCCGCAGCAGGCTGACCCGGGCGCAGTCCAGGGGCCGGGTGGTGTTCTCCGCCATGGGGAGCGCCGCCGAGGCCTCCGCCAGGGTGAGACCCTCCGCCGTCTTGCACGCCAGGGGCAGCTTCAGGTAGCAGACCTCCGACAGGCACAGCGCATCGGGGTTCCCGAAGGGCAGGCGGTCGAAATCCTTGTCCCCCTGCCAGTCCAGATAGTCATTCAGACCGTACATCCTCTGCCTCCTCTCTGCGGCGTCTTCATGCCGGAATCGCTGTTTGTTCCGAGCTTATCACGTTGACGGTGGAAAGTCAACCGGGCAAAAGCTTGACATTTTGCGGCCAACGTGATACCATACATCCGCACGGGCGCCCGTAGCTCAGTTGGATAGAGTGACAGACTCCGACTCTGTAGGCCACAGGTTCGACTCCTGCCGGGCGTACCACACGAAGCCCCGCATTCCGTAAGGTTTGCGGGGCTTTATGATGCAGCGGTTTATGCAAAGCACGCGGCAAAGCGCTGTGCCGTGTCGTCCAGCAGGGGGCGGCCCCGGAGGACGCTCAGCCACCGCGCAGGAATGTCTTCGATGCCGTACAGAATGCCCGCCGCCGTGCCTGTGATGGCGGCGTTGGTGTCGGTGTCATAGCCAAGGCTCACCGCCGTGCGGATGGTGGACTCGTAGTCATGACCGCGGATCATGCTGTAGAGGGCTGCGTACAGGCTGTCCACAACGTACCCGGTTTCCCCGATATCGGCCTGACGGAGGTCCCGGATTTTCCCTTCCGTGACGAAGGAAACTGCGGAGGTTGCTGTCTCGGAGAACCAGCGCTGATACGGCAGATCCTCAATGGCGGCAATGGCCCCGCCGACATTGCGGCCGGATAACAGTGCACGAAGAAACTCCGTCCACACGAAACAGCACAGCCTGCTGATCTCGTGACCGTGGGTGATGGCAGAGCCGTTGCCGGATACGGTCACGGTTTCCTCCGGGCCGAGCTCCCTGAAGATGCAGTACAGCGAGAAGGGGAGAATGCGCATCAGCGCCCCGTTCCCGTTATCCATGATCTGCCTTCCGCCGCATTCAAGGGCGGGAACGCCCCGCCGGAACCGCGCCATGGCAGCGCTGATATTGCCGCCAAGGCCAAAGGGGTAAGCAAGACAACAGTATGCGCCGCCGTCCCACCACCGGGTGAACTGGCGCATCTGGTCCTCGTAATCCGGGCCGCCGCAGGAGACGAAGGATGCCATGGACGCCACGGTCATGGAGGTGTCATCGCTCCAGCTTCCCTTCGGGATGATCGTCCCCCATCTGGAATCCGGGGGCTCCTCGGAATCGGCGCCTGTCATCTCCAGCAGATTGATGGCACGCACGGTACTGCGCGGCAAAAACTCCACCGGGACACCGAATGCATCCCCGACTGCCTGCCCGATCAGGGCGTTCCGGGTGATGGCTTCCTTTGTCATTGCCTCCACCGCCTCTCGTGGGATGGTACCATTACACCACAACAACGGCGGAAAATCAAGGGTACTGTGGATGCGCCGGACACACGGCGGCATTTTCAGATGCCCCTGACCCCACCCGTCTGCCCGGATCAATGATCCGTCAGAAAAAACCATACCGCAGCTGCGCCAGCGGGATCGCTGGAATGCAGCTTGCGTATGGTTTCCCAGTGGATTCCGGTCAGCTCCTGGATCGACCGGATGGACACCTTGAACCGAAGCATCGCCTGGATCCATCGCGCCGCCCGATCCGTCACTTTCGTTCCGGGATGCCGCAGCGGCACTTCTTCGGTGAACTTCTTTCCGCACTGCCTGCACTCGTACCGGTGGCACACAAAAGTCAGCTCTTGTGCCATCCCATACCACACAGGCATATCTTTCAGGGTAACACTTCCATAGCCGTCTGCATACACCTTGCCCCGGCAATGCGGGCAGCTGGCGTCCTTTGCTTCCTGATCGCTCTCAAACAGCAGGGCCGACCGCTCTTCAGTCAGATCCCGCATGTAGCAATTGCTGTGAAACTGTCGACATCTCAGGCTGATTGCGATATCTTCTTCACAGAGCATAGCATGACTTCCTTCTTGTTGGTGTGGCAGCTACAATTAGAAGTCATCTGTGCTCTTTTTGCAACCCCTCTTTGTGGGTTTTTCCCTAAGGAAACGTGAAGAACCCTTTTTTTCGGTTCCGTTGGGGGGAGGGCATCGGAAGGCAGGCCTGTCAGCTGCCCTCTTCCAGCCAGTGGCGCCGGATCCGCTCAAATACGTCCGGCGCGGTGAGGCCGTTGGCGACCGAATCGTGCTCCGCCTCCTGGGGCGTCAGCAGCCCCTGGATCTCAATCAGGCCGTCATCGTTGGACGGGATCTGAATCGCCGAGCAGACAGCGCCAACACCGGGCCCGAGAAAATGGCCGGGCTCCGGCTTGGGCGCGCCTTTGTGCCCGTAATACACCAGGTGATATCCCCCGGCGATATGGGGCTGAAAACGGTGCGGGATGTCCGCCTTTTCCAGCAGATGATGCAGGCGCCGGATTTCGGCGTAATCATCATCCGTCTCCTCCGTCTCCTCCGCCGCCACCGGGGTTGTGAGCTTCAGCATCGTGAGCATGGCATCCAGCCGGGTCATGGTGTCGATCATCTCCGGATTGTCCCTGAACCGGCTGACCTGGCCGGGCAGCAGTCGGTGAAGCGCAGTCAGCCTCTGCATCAGCCGATCCGGGACGGGTTCGCCTCTCTGCTTATACCCGCCGATCTCCCGCACAACCGGCAGCAGTTCTTCAATCAGATCATCGTGATTCATCGCTTGTCCTCCCTGCGCTTCTTCATGGGTAATTATTCGGACGGTTGGTCCGTCTGCTCCTTCGCTTTTTTTCTGAGCAGGGAGACCGCCGTGGTCACCGCGATCACGGTGCAGGACACCGCCCCCACATAGTTCAGGATCACCATGCTGAAGACGGCGTACATCACCATGTTGACGATGAAGGCCAGCTTCAGGGCCCGCTCGTTGTCCTTGAGGCGGAACACGGCGACGGAGTACTCCAGGTTGGCCACGATGGGCAGCCAGCCCAGCGCTCCCCGGTTGTTGAAGGCGATCCCCAGCGCCACGCCGGCCAGGATGAGGATCCACTCCAGCGCCCTGCTCTTCACGTTCTTCATGGCCGCCAGGTTCCGGAACACGGCCACGGCATTCTGTGCGGTGCTGCTGTATCCTTTCAGGGCGATGGAGGATGCAGCGTAGAAGAACTGGCTCACGATCTGTATGGCCATGATCTCATGGTGCTTCTTCCGCGTGCCGCTGACAGAGTCGGAGACCATGGCGCAGAGGCTGAACAGGTTGCCGAGGAGAACAGGCGTCTCAATCATGTGCCGCCACCTCTGCCGGTTCCTCCGCCGCGCTGCCCCGGTACTCCAGGCAGAGCATGGTCAGGTCGTCGAACTGCTTTGCACCGTGGATGAAGCGGTCCACTGCGGCGCGGACATGGGCCAGTACCTGCTCCGGCGGCGCGTCGGGAACCTCGTTCAGCGCCGCCACCATGCGCTCCATCCCGAACATGTGCTTATCTGCCGTCTGCGCCTCCGGCACGCCGTCGGTGTAGAGGAAGAGCCGGTCACCGGGGGCCAAGCGGATTTCATACTCGGTGAACTTCGTCTTCGGGGACACGCCCACCACGAAGCCGTGCTTGTCCCGGAGGAGTTCAAAGCCCTTCCCGCCGGATTTCAGCACGGGGTACTCATGCCCCGCGTTCACGGCGGTGATAACGCCGCTGGCGAGGTCCAGGATGCCGAACCACATGGTGACGAACATGGCCGCCTCGTTGTTGGCCCGGAGCCACTCGTTAGCGCTGCGCAGCGTCTCCGCAGGGCTCAGGTGCATCCTGGCGTAGATCTGCACCAGGGTGCGGGCGGTCATCATGAACAGGGCAGCGGGGACGCCCTTGTCCGACACGTCTGCTATCACCACGCCCAGGTGGCTTTCGTCGATCAGGAAGAAGTCGTAGAAGTCGCCGCCCACCTCCTTGGCGGGGGTCATGGTGGCCCAGATGCTGAAGTCCGTGCGGTCCGGGAAGGCCGGGAAGGTGCTGGGCAGGGCGCTGGCCTGGATGCCGGCGGCCATGTCCAGCTCGGTCTGGACCCGCTCCCTCTCCGCCGTCAGCTGGGCCAGCCGATGGGTATTGTCCACGATGCCCTCCTGCATGGCGCGGATATTCCGGCTGAGCTCGCCGATCTCATCCCGGCGGCGCGTCCCCACCGAGATCACTTTCTCCATGGAATAGGAGCCGTCCTCCTCCGGCGTGAAGCCCTCCGCCGCCCGGGCAAGGCTGCGGATCGGCTGAGTCACAATTCGCCGCATCAGCAGGATGCTGGCCACGGAGGTCAGCGCGGTGAGGACCAGGATGAACAGGATGTTGCGCAGGACGAACTGGCTGTGTTCCTGGAACTCATCCGTCATGTCCATCATCGCCCACAGGTTCATCCAGTCGCCGTCCCCAATGTCAAATTGGATGCAGCGCAGCATAAAGTAGGAGGTCCCATCCCGAAAGATGTTCGCCTCGACGAACTCCTCAGGGGGCAGCAGATATTGCTCCACGCCGAAGAGTTCCAGCGTGTCGCCGTGGTATTCTCTGTTGCTATAACAGATCGTCCAGGTGGTTCCGTCCTTATCGATCTGGACGAAGGAGGTATCCACATTGCCGCGCAGCCGGAGGAAATCCACGAAGGAGTAGAACCGTTCATAGTCATCCAGCAGGGTGGCGGCCTTCGGGTCCGAGCCCACGGAGGGCTGCTGTGCCATCCATTCCCGCAGCGGCGTCTGGTCCGCCTGGCTTTGGGCGACTACCCCGTTCAGCTCCTCCGTGCCCAAATAGTACTTGATCAAGGAACAGAACTGCGCCAGGGTTTCTGCGTCAGTCCCCGCCTTTTCCAGCTTATGGGCGCAGGGATCGAACACTGCCTGCCGGAAAGCTCTCTCGCTGCTGAAAAACAGCAGTGCGGCGGTCAGCAGCACCAGTGCCACCAGCAGGATATTCACCTTCACGGTGAGTGATAAACGCCTGTGTTTCATCTTGTTAACTCCTGACGGGAATCAAAGATAAGGCCGCCGCGGGGAGGGGATGCCCCCGCCAGACGACCTGTTACGGGAATGCGAAAAAGGCGCAGTGATACCGCTTGCCTGCCGGCTCGAGCGAAGAAAAACGCAGCATCCCTGTCCACCCCTTTGCGCAGCAATCACCGGTTGTATACAACAACCCAAATTATTGTAACATTTTCTTTGTGAGGTGACAAGACAGAGATTGAGTGGGCATGGGAAAAAATGGAAAGAGAAGCCTGCGAAAGCAGGCTTCTCCCGTGCCGGAGACCGCAGCAGGACCCGGGCCGGAGACAGCCCGCATCCACATGCCGGCCGGGACTGCCTCACCCCCCTGCCTGATCCAGCCGCTGCCTCTGCACCAGATGGGCGAAATACCCGTTCTTCCGGATCAGCTCGTCGTAGGTCCCCTCCTCGGCGATGCCGCCCCCCTCCATCACCAGAATGCGGTCGCAGTTGCGGATGGTGGAGAGCCGGTGGGCAATGACGATGCGGGTGCATTGCAGCTTGTCCAGCGCCTCCGACACCTGGCGCTGCGTCTTGTTGTCCAGGGCGCTGGTGGCCTCGTCGAAGATCAGGATCTTCGGCTTGGGCGCGACGGCGCGGGCGATCATCAGCCGCTGCTTCTGCCCGCCGGAAATCCCGCCCTGGCCCTCCGAGATCAAGGTCTGCATGCCCATGGGCATCTCCCGGATATCCTGGGCGATGCCGGCAATCTCGGCGGCCTCCCAGGCCTCCTCCAGGGACAGCCCCGGGGCTGAAATCACGATGTTGGAGTAGATATCCCCCTGGAACAGCTGCCCGTTCTGGATGACGGCGCCGATCTGCTTGCGGACGGAGCAGGGGTCGACCCCGTTCAGGTCGTACTGATCGTAGAACACCGTGCCCTTCTCCGGCTTTTCAAAGCCCAGCAGCAGCCGTACCAGGGTGGATTTGCCGCAGCCTGTGCGGCCCACAATGGCCACATACTCCCCGGCTTTGATTTTCAGGCTCAAATCATGCAGGACATAAGGGGCGGTTTCCCCATAGCGGAAGGACACGTGGCTCATCTCGATGCTTCCGCTCAGCCGGGATACCGGTTCCTTTTCCGCGGCCGTCTCCGGCACGGCCTTCAGGATCGGCTCTGCCATCTCCAACACAGGCCTGATGCCGGCGACGGAAACCGCAATGCCCGCCATGGCGGAAAACGCGCCCATCACGCGGCCGTAGGCGGCGCTGAAGGCGTAATACTCGCCCTCGCCGACACCTGTTTTGACCGCCAGGTAATACAGCGCGATGGTGCCGACCAGGGAGATGGCGGTGATGAGCACGCTGTTGAGCTTCAGGAAGAGCGGCGGATCATATTCCAGCTTCGCCTCCTTGGCGTAGAGCCGTCCCCAGCGGGCAAACACCCGCTTTTCCGCGCCGGCCAGGCGGATTTTCTGCACCCCGTTCAGGACGGCATAGCTCATGCCGGCCTCTTCTGCGGACAGCTTCATCTGCCTTCTGGCGATGCCGATCTGCACCAGGGAGGCCGCCACGCTGAGCACGACGGTGGCCAGGATGATCAGGACAGACGGCACCACCAGGGTCGGGGCAAAGGAGAAGATCTGCGAGACATACAACAGGGACATCAGGCTGGACAGGCCGATGGAAAAGATGTTGTTCAGGATCATGCTGCACAGGGAACTGACAGAGGAGGCGCGGCTCGCCAGCTCACCGGAGGCACAGGTTCTGAAAAAACTGACCGGCAGGGAGAGGATGCGCATCATGACGGACGCCTGCACACTCTGGGACATTTTGGTGTTGATCCGCTCCATGAGCAGGGAACGCATCAGCCCCACCAGCTGGGCGGCAAAGGCCGAGCAGAGCAGGAACACGCCCATGCCCAGCATCAGGTTCATCCGCTTGTCCTCAAGCACCGTGCCGGTGATCAGATGATAGACCCTGGGCTCAATCATGCCCACCACCGTCATGGCCAGGGTGGCCAGCACGATCAGGAGGATATCTCCCCGGGAGATGCAGTTTTTCATATAGATCAGCAGATCGGGGATCCCCAGGCGCTTCATGGGCATGGGCCGGTAGAAGCACAGGGCTTCCTGCGCGAAGAGACCGGCGTTCTCCCGCGTGATCCGCCGCCGTTTTCCCGTCTCCGGGTCCCGATAGCAGTACCCGGACAGGCCGGAGGGCAGCAGCGCCACCGCCTGCCCACTCTCCCGGAAGGTTCCCAGCAGCGGACCATAGGCGTCGTGCTGCCAGCCCTCCTCCAGGTCAACCTCCCGCACCATCAGGCCGGAGGGCCGCAGGACGGCCTCCATCTTCTGCGTCAGGCTCTGGGCGCCCTCCGGGACCTCGACGGGCTTTAGCCGATAGTATCCCAGGATTTCATCCAGCGCCGCCTTGGCCGTGAAACGGCTGTCCTCCAGGTGGCTGGCCTCCCATTTGCCCAGCACCACGCTGATCATGCGGACAAAGGAATCCTCCAGGACCTCCTGGTCGTTTTCCATGCGCTGCCGGATCTGTTCGTCAAACCAACCCATGGTGCTGCTCCCTTCGGCTGAAACGCCTGCTCCCTTTATTCGCTGGTCACCAGCTCCGCGTAGGCGCCGCCCTTGGCAAAAAGCGCCTCATGGGTGCCGCGTTCCACAATCGTCCCCTTGTCCAGCACAATGATCTCGTCACAGTCCCGGATGGTGGACAGGCGGTGGGCCACTACAATGCAGGTGATGCCCCGGTCCTTGATGGCCTTCGTCAGGTCGTATTCCGTCTTTGCGTCCAGGGCGCTGGTGGCCTCGTCCAGGATGATGATGGCGGGATCCTGGGCCAGCACCCTGGCGATCTCAAGCCGCTGCCGCTGGCCGCCGGACAGGTCCCGCCCGTTTTCGTTCAGCCTGCCCTGGTACCCGCCGGGGCGCGCCAGGATGTCGTCGTGGATCTGCGCGTCCCGGGCGGCCAGGATCACCTCGTAGTCCGCGATGGTGTCATCCCACATGCGGATATTGTTGGCAATGGTGTCCTCAAACAGGACAATGTCCTGATCCACCATGGCCACCGAGCCCGTGAACACGCTGCGGTCGATCTCCCCGATGGGCTTCCCGTCAAACAGGATTTCCCCCGCCCAGGGCTCATACAGTCCAGTGATCAGCTTGCTGACGGTGGATTTCCCGCATCCGCTGGCCCCCACGATGGCGACGCGCTGTCCGGGCTTCACATGCATGGAGAAGTCGGAAATCACAGGGTCATCAAGCCGGGAATAGCCGAAGGTCAGCCCGGTGATCCGGATTTCGCCCCGGAGCTTCGCGTACTGCTTTCCTTCCTCCACAGGCGCATCCCGGGCGATCACCGGGTCGTCCGGATACTCCATGACGTCCTCGATCCGCTCCATCTCCGTGCGCATCTCCTGGATGGCCTGGCCGGCGTTGATGAGGGTGCTGGCCGGCCTCATGAAGGAGGAGAGGAGCCCCTGGAAGGTGGCGATCATGCCCAGGGTGAAACTGCCCTCCATGGCCAGCCGCACCCCCAGGAACAGCACCAGGTAGTTGGACGCCGTGCTGATGAACTGGGGGATCAGGCCCACGCGGGCATTCAGGGTGGAGAACCTGACCTCCTGCTTGTTAACGGAGGCCTGATAGCCGCTCCATTTCCGGAAAAACCCGGCCTCCGCGCCGGAGGCCTTGATGGTCTCCGCCATGCTGATGCCGGAGAGGGTGGCGGCGGACAGCTTTCCGGCGTCTCGGAGCTGGACGCGCTTCATGTTCACCCGCCGGGCGGACAGGTAGCGGGCCACCAGCAGATTGAGGACCAGGGACCCCAGCCCCACCGCCGTCATTACGGGGCTGTATTGCAGCATGACGATGAGATAGAACACCATCATGACGGTATTGAGCGCCAGGGGCGCCACGGTGTTCACCAGCGTGCCGGCGATGGAGGCGTTGGCCCCCTTCCGCTGCAGGATATCCCCCGACAGCCGCTGGGAGAAAAACGACATGGGCAGGCGAAGCACCTTCCACATGTAGGAGGCATTGCCCTCGATGGCCATCTTTCCGTTGATCTTCAGGGAATAGACCGCCGTGGTCCACTCCACAATCAGCTGGAAGGCGGCCAGGGCGCCCATCACGCCGATGAACGGAAGCAGCCATTCAGGCGCTCTCCGGCTCAGAAGCCGGTCATAGAAGATCCGGGACATGGTGGGATTGATGATGCCGAACAGATAGGCGATCACGCCGGTCAGCGTCACGAAGGCAACGGCAGGCCCCGCGCCCCGGAGCCGTTTGCGGGCAAAATCCAGGGTGCTCTTCCGCTTTCCGGAGGGGACGAAGTCCGGCCCCGGCGCAAAGGTCAGGCAAAAGCCGGTGAAGGACTGGTCGAACTGTTCCATGCTCACCAGCACCCTGCCCCGGGCGGGATCGTTGATGACGGCCCTGTCGCCCCGGAAGCCGTCCAGCACCACAAAATGGTTGAACTCCCAGTGAATGATGCAGGGAAAAGAAGCGGCCTTCTTCAGCCCCTCGAGCTCCATCCGGTATCCGTGGGCCTCCAGGCCGTAGTGCTTGCCCGCCAGATAGATGTTTTTCATCCGGGAGCCGTCCCTGGAAACGCCGCAGTCCAGGCGCACCTGCTCCAGCGGCACCCACTTCTGATAATAGGCCAGGATCATGGCCAGACACGCAGCGCCGCACTCCAGCGCCTCCATCTGCATGATCACGGGCACCCGGGCAACGCCGCTTTTGACGGGCTGCCTGGTTTTTGCCTTCTCCTTCATCCCGTTTTCCTCCCGCATTCAGTTCAGCAGGAAGCTGATGGGGGTTGTGTTTTCCGTCACGATTTCCGCGTCATAACGGCCGGGCTGCAGGGCGGTTTCCTCGCTGTCCAGCATGACGGTTGCCTCGGCCACCATATAGGGCTCGGCGTCGCTGACGGTGGCCAGGCGGCCCTCCGCCAGCGCCTCATCCTCCGCGCTCCAGATCCGCACCCGGGTGTCCCGGTTCTCCAGCTGCTGCTGGAGGCTCAGGTTCGAGCAGGTCCACACCCCATTGCTGTATCGGAGATAGTGCATATCTTCTATGCTTACGCTCGTGCCTTCCCCGATGGCCATATAGTACAGGCCTTCCTCGAAGTCCGCGCTGGTGTCCGGCATCAGGTCCAGCCGGACTCTGGCGCTGGCAAAGATGCTCTGGATGCTCCCCGTCTCGCCTGCGATCCGCACGGGCATCCCCACGGAGAAGTGATCCATCCGGTCGAAGGGGATTTCTCCGCTGATCAGATCCCGTGTGTAGAATTCCATCTTCAGCGGATAGGTGCTCTCCATCCTGCTGGTGGCGGCATAGAAAACAAAGCCCGCCAGCAGCAGGATGATCGTGCCCAGCAGCATCCACAGCCTGGGGCTGGTGACGCGCAGGTAATCCCGCATCTCATCGGGGGACGAGATCCTGTCCATGCTTTTCTTTCGGAACAACAGCTTCGCCATTTTGACAGCTCCTCACAGATCAAACCGC
The DNA here is from genome assembly GCA_017519405.1 of Clostridia bacterium. Taxonomy (GTDB): domain Bacteria; phylum Bacillota; class Clostridia; order Christensenellales; family Aristaeellaceae; genus RUG11272. The sequence goes on along the minus strand of JAFWSH010000005.1, from coordinate 143,203 downwards.
TATAACATGAAAGCATCCACCGGGGGACCCCCGGGCCCGCCCTCTTTCCGTCCTGAGTCACCAAAAAGCCATGCGCCGGACATTTTGATGCGTCAATCGCATGGCTCTGCCCATCGGACTGCCCTTGCCGGCAGCATCCGGGACACCGCCCCGGCCGGAACGGCCGCCGCCGGATTGGATGGGAACCCTTCAGGGCGTGGGGGAGGATGTTGTCACTGCTCTGCGCGGGTCACTTTACGCGGATGACCTTCTGTTCATCCTCCACGGGTACGCCGTTGCTGACGTGCCCGTTGCTGCTGCAGCCGGACCAGAAGTGATTGCTGGTGCACCAGATGTTGTTTTCCCGGCTCCAGTCCATGTTGTGATAGGTGAGGAAGCAAGCCATCTCATGGCCGTCCGGGGCAGCATCGCCACGCCAGAATATGCCGCCGGCGACCCGGTCCATGTCCTCCGGGTCCAGCTCCACGCTTCCGGGACGGGCTGCGCTGCGCAGCGCCCTGGCTGCCTGCTCCAGTTCCCGGGCGCTTGCTTCAAAGCCCCGTTCCGCGGCAAGGGCCGTCACTTCCTCCGGCTTCATGGTCTTGAGCCGCTCCGCCAGCGCCGCGTCGGCCGTCACCATCTCCAGAAACTTCTTTGCGTTTTCCAGCGCCATCTGTCATACCTCCTCAACATTGCATCTCGATGTCCGGTTTCTTTTCGCCATTGCTGCGGGGTGGGTTCCGCTTCAGATACGCCTCGAAGGCGGGCTGTGCCGCGTCCCGGATCCGCTGATCCCAGCCGTTTTCGAAGAACGCGCACATGGCGGGATCGATGCCGTAATAGTCGTCCCCCGCGATCAGCGCGGCGTTCCGGCAGCCGCCGGTGCAGCGGTCCACGAACCTGCACCGCCTGCACTTTTCGTTCCGGCTCCGGATGTCGCCTACGGTGGCGTATTCATAGGTGATCAGGTCGGAATCCGTGAGGATGGCGCTGAGGGGCGTCTTCTCCAGGCTGGGGAAATGATCCGTGAAGCCGCAGTCCGCCATGCCCATGCAGGGGCAGACCAGCCCGTCCGCGCCGATATAGAAGGAATGCGCCAGCACGCCGCAGGAAAGCATGGTCCCCTCGTCCTCCTCCGGGCATCTCCGTTCGTTGAAGATGCTCCACGCGCTGTCCCCCGGCGTATACACGAAGGAACCGCCCAGCATGAGGGACAGCGGCGCGTCGTCCTCGAAGTATTGGGGAATATAGTGCTCGAAGATCTCCTGCTCCTCGGCGGGCGTGAGCTGGAGTTCCCGCACTTCCTCCCTGGCCCATTCCCCCAGCTCCATCATGCTGCCGGTTTTCACGCTGGAAACCCCCAGGGAGGCGAGCAGTCGGATTGTCTCCCTGAGGGTGTGGGCGTTTTTCCGGTGCAGGCAGAAGGAGACGGCTGTCCTGTAACCCCGCTCGTGCAGCAGGCGAAGGGCAGACAGCGTCCGCTCCTCCGCGCCCGGCACTCCGCGCAGGAAGTCGTGCCAGCCCACGCCGTCGAAGCTCAGCTGGAACTGGGGGTGCATCTCCCGCTTTTCCAGCTCATCCAGCAGGTGTTCATCCACCAGCCAGCCGTTGGTGTAGAGGGTGGACACGGCGATCTCCCGCTCCCGGAGAGCATCCAGGAGCGCCACAAAATCAGCGCGGATCAGGGGCTCCCCGCCCGTCAGGCCCACCCGGAAGACCCCGCACTGGGCCAGCATGTCCGCCACGCGGATGAGCTCTTCGTGGGAAGGACTGCCGTGCTTGCCTGAGGGGGCAGACATGAAGCAGTGGGCACAGCGGAAATTGCACTCCCCGGTGATGGACCAGTGGGCCTCCCGCCGGTAGCGGGCGGGGTAGGCCTTGTAGTGCTGCTCCGGCAGCAGAAAGTCCAGCCAGCCCGCGGGACGAATGACGCCGTCCGCCTGCAGACCCGCCAGGAACGCCCGCTGCTTCTCCGGCAGCGTGTCCGGGTCGATGTCGTGGGCCGCGTCGCAGCGCAGAAGCAGCCTGTAGTATTCCGGCGTAAAAAACTGCGCCGTGTGCTTCTGCGCATCGTATACGCCCGTGGGCAGCTTATGCCAGCCGCGCAGGCGGTAACGGCGGTCAAGAATGTACTTCATTGTCAAAGATCACTTGTTTCGACACAGCCGAAAGACCGGCAGCCCTTTACATAGTAGACCCGCTCGCAGAAATTGCCGGTTGCCTGGCTGTAGTCATTGTCGTGGTAGAAGATGTGGCAGCCCATCTCATGGCCGTCCGGCGCGTCCTCTCCGTTCCAGCATCCGCCGCCCGCCGCACGGTCCATGTCCGCCTCGTCCAGCTCCACAACCTCCGCTTCGGCCGGAACGTGAAGCGCATTCTCCGCTGCCGCCAGCTCCTCTGCGGTGATCTCATAGCCCAGCTCCGCCGCCACTGCCGCCGCCTGAGCGGGGTCCTTTGCCACGCGGGCCTTCAGCGCCTCGTCCGCCAGGACCTTCTTAAGAAACTCGATAGCCGCACTGTTGTTTGCCATGGTGTTTTCCTCCTTCGATCCCTGTCGTCGTTGTTGTGTTTGCCTGAACAGCCGGGATGTTAAATTGCCGTCTGTTGTTGGATTATAATGCCAGAATGCCGGCTGTGTCAAGATATGGAAGCACAGGGCCTTTCCCTATCCGGAGACAACAAAACCCCTCGTCCTTACGGAGGAGGGATTGCGGCGGCCGCAGCAGGACCCGAAGCCGGGCCGGAACGGAAACGGTGCACAACCATGGGCAATCCGGAACGGCCATGGAACCGAACTATGCAATATCACCCGGCAAACTCCTGATCGGGGTGACGGCAGAGGGTGGAATCAGGCATTTCCACCCGGCCGCTTCACCGCAGCACCTTGTCCAGCGGCTTCCCCTTCGCCAGCTCGTCCACCAGCTTGTCCAGCCAGCGGATCTTCTGCATCAGCGGGTCTTCGATCTCCTCCACCTTCACGCCGCAGACGCTGCCCTTGATCAGGCTGGCCCGCGGGTTCATGTGAGGCGCGTGCTCAAAGAATTCCGCCCAGGTCACGTCCAGGTCGGCGGCCGCCATGTCATACCCCGTGAGCCAGGCGGTCACCCGGTCCACCTCGGCCCTGCTGCGGCCCTTGCGCTCCGCTTTCTGCACCAGCAGCGGATAGACCTGGGAGGCCTTCATCTCAAAAACAGTTTTTCTCGGCATGGCAGCCTTCCTCCTGTTCAGCGCTTTCCGGATGCGGACGCGGCTGCCTCCCGGATCCAGCCCATCAGCTCTGCATCCACCTCTTCCGGCGAGCCGATCATGACATGGTGCGTCCAGCGGCCCGGACAGGGCTCCACCGCCGCGTCGATGCGGGGGGAAGTGCTCCGGCAGCGCAGGCCGAAGGTCACGGTCAGGAATGAATCCGGACGCGCTGCCGCTCTCCGGACGGGCGTGAAGGACACCGCCGCAAACATGTGTTTCGCGAAGAAGGAAATCTGCGTCTTCCTGACCTCGGTCCGGGCCTCCGGGACCTCTGCCAGGATCCTGCCTTTCAGTTTCTCGTACAGGGGCAGCGCGGCGGAATGGCCCTCAAAAAACATGATTTCATCCAGGGTCATGGTTTTTCACCCCCGGCTGTCCGGGGATCCGCTGACGGCAGCACAGGCGTACGCCTCATCCCGCCGCCTGCCGCCACCAGTGCCTGTGGGGCCTCACTCAAAGGGCACCGGGCTGGCGCCGTAGAGCTTTTTCAGGGTGGCGGGGCCGGCGATGCCGTCGGCGGTGAGGCCGTTGCGGGACTGGAAGAGGCGCACGGCGTCCTCAGTCTTGCTGTTGTAGATGTCGGAGCCGTCATCCTGCATGTAGCCCAGCTGGATCAGCACGTCCTTCATGTCCAGCACATCCTCGCCGGAGTCCCCGGGGCGCAGGGTGGCGTAGGTGCTGTTCTTCTCCACGGGGGCCTCCTTGGCCCTGGAGGAGTAGAGCACCGACAGGGTGGCGCTGTCCGCCTGGCCGGTGGCGGCCAGGCCGTTGCGGCTCTGGAAGGCGGAGACGGCGCTGGCGGTGGAGGCGCCGTAGCTGCCGTCCACCGAGTTCTTGTAGTAGCCCAGCTCATAGAGGGTGTACTGCAGGTTCCGCACGGCGTCGCCCTTGGAGCCCTGCTTCAGGGTGGTGTAGCGGGGGGCGCTGTCGCTGTAGAGGGCGTCCAGGGTCTTCTGCCCCGCCTTGCCGTCCACCTGGAGGTTCCGGCTCATCTGGAAGCTCATCACCGCGTTGACGGTGGAGGCGCCGTACACGCCGTCCACCGCGCCGGTGTAGAAGCCCAGCTCCTTCAGCCGGGTCTGGAGGGCCTTCACGGTGTCCTGGCTGGACCCGTCTCCCTGCTCCACCGAGGTGGTGACGGCGGGGAGGTAGGGGGTGGGGGCCGGGGGATTGGCGTTGGAGGAGGGGCCGGCTGTGATGATGGGCAGGTAGTCGCCGGATTCGGTGGCTGCGGAGGCCGGCAGGGCGCCACTGCCATAGAGCGTCTCCAGGGTGCTGGTGCCGGCCACGCCGTCCGCCTTCAGGCCGTTCACCTGCTGGAAGGTGGTCACGGCCGCCGCCGTGGCCGGGCCGAAGGAGCCGTCCACGCTGCCGCTGAGGTAGCCCAGCTCCTTCAGCCGCCGCTGCATGGCCCGGACCTCCTCGTTCTTGTCCCCCTCCCGGAGGGTAATGCCCACGGAGGCCGCCAGGCTGGAGGCGTGGGGCGCGTTGGCGGCATAGAGGGCCGAGAGGGTGTCGGGGCCCGCCTTGCCGTCCTGCCACAGGCCCGCCCGCTTCTGGAAGGCCTTCACCGCGGTCTCCGTGGCCCCGTCATAGCTGCCGGTGACGCTGCCGCTGAGGTAGCCCAGCTCCACCAGGCGCTTCTGCAGTGTGGTGACGTTCTTGTTCCGGACCCCCACGGAGAGGTAGATGTTGGTGCGGGGGGTGGCGGTGGGCCGGGGGGTGGCGGTGGGCTTCGGCGTGGGCGTCACCGCCGGGGGCAGGGTGCGGGTGGCCTCCCGGGCGCTGACGGCGCCGGTGGAGTAGAGCTTCTGGGTGGTCTTGTTGCCGACCCGGCCGTCCACCTGGAGACCGTTGGCCAGCTGGAAGGCCTTCACCGCCTCCTCGGTGCCGTCGCCAAAGTCGCCGTCCACCTTGCCCTTGTAGTAGCCCAGGTCCTTCAGCCGCTGCTGCAGCGCCTTCACGCTGTTGCCCTTGGCGCCCTTCTCGATGGTGCCCGTGGCCTCCGGCGGCGCGGTGACGGTGGCGGGGTTGGCGGTGGCGGGATCGCTGTATTCGGGCACGGGGGTGGCGGTGGTCACCGGCCGGGTGGTGGCCGGGGTCCAGGTGTTCTGGGTGCCCGGGTTGTCCGTGGCCGGGGTCCAGCCGGTGTTGGCGGCCGGGGTCACATAGACGACCTGGGCCGTGGGGGTGGGAACCTCGGTGGGCTTGGGGGTGGGGCTGGAGGTGGGGGGGATGGTCTCAAAGGGACGGGCGGAGGAGCCCACGGCATCCCCGCTGCCGGTGTTGCTGCTCTCGGGCGGCGCATAGCAGCCCGTCAGCCCGAGCCCCAGGACCAGGGTCAGTCCCAGGACGGCCAGGCGCCTGACGATGCTTCCTTTTTCTGTGCGGTGCATATCATCATCTCCGTTTCCGGTGTACTGTGCATTAATTCGGGGGATGGATAAACCACCCCACCTTCATTTTACTCCGAAACGGCCTGCGGGGCAAGAGGCGCCGGGAAGCGGAATTGTAAAAAACCGCACAGCCCACCCCCGCCGGCGGGGGTGAGACGGTATTTTCTCTGTACTTTTCCCGGAAAATTGCAGGATCGCGCAGCAAATCTTGCATTTTACCCGGAAAAAGCCTTGCAAATTTCGGACGATTTGATTATAATGTGCCTCGCTGCTCCCATTTTTACTGTGCAGGAGGAATCACGCCATGCCGCTCACCGTCTCCCACCGCTGCCAGCACATCGCCCCATCCCTCACCCTGGCCATTGACGCCAAGGCCAAAGAACTCAAGGCCGCCGGAGAGGACGTGATCGGCTTTGGCGCCGGGGAACCGGATTTCCCCACCCCGCCCCACATCGTGGCGGCGGCCAAGGAGGCCCTGGACCTGGGCATGACCCGCTACACCCCCTCCTCCGGCACCATGGAGCTGCGCCGGGCCATCTGCGACAAGCTGCTGCGGGACAACGGCCTGCACTATGAGCCGGCGGACATCATCGTCTCCAACGGCGCCAAGCACAGCCTCTTCAACGTATTCCAGGCCATCATCGATCCGGGGGACGAGGTGCTGATCCCCGCGCCCTGCTGGGTGAGCTACCCGGAGATGGTGCGCATGGCGGGGGGCGTGCCGGTGTTTGTGCCCTCCACCGAAGCGGAGGCCTTCATCCCCAGCTACGACGAGATCGTGCGGCACATCACCCAGCGCACCAAGGCCATCGTGCTCACCAGCCCCTCCAACCCCTGCGGCTGCGTGTGGAGCCGGGGCCAGCTCCAGGCCCTGGCGGATCTGGCGGTGGCCCGCAAGCTCTATGTGGTCTCCGACGAGATCTATGAGAAGCTGCTCTACGACCGGCTGCAGCACGTGTCCATCGCCCAGCTGGGGGAGCAGATCAAGCAGCAGACCTTCGTGGTGAACGGCGTCAGCAAGGCCTTCGCCATGACGGGCTGGCGCATCGGCTACGCCGCCGGCCCCCGGGACGTGATCGCCGCCATGGGCGCCTTCCAGTCCCAGGCCACCAGCAACCCCAACGCAATGGCCCAGCACGCCGCCGCCGTGGCCCTGAACAGCGACCAGACCTGCGTGTGCGAGATGGTGCAGGAGTTTGAGCGCCGCCGGGATGCCCTGTGCGCCCGGATCAACGCCATCCCCGGCCTGTCCTGCCGCAAGCCCCAGGGCGCCTTCTATGTGATGATGAACATCCAGTACATTCTGGGGCGGAGCTGCAACGGCAAGCCCATCACCAACTCCATGCAGTTTGCCGATGCCCTCCTCCGGGAGAAGAAAGTGGCTGTGGTGCCCGGGGTGGCCTTCGAGGCCGAGGGGTACTGCCGCCTGTCCTACGCCGTGAGCATGGACAGCATCCAGCGGGGCCTGGACCGCATCGCCGCCTTCGTGGCGGCCCTGGCCTGACCGGCCCGTCCGTGGAAAGGAGAAAGACATGTCAGAATTCAGCCGCCGGAACAACGTGCTGATGCAGCACAAGTACCACTACTCCCTGCAGGATGTGGCGGAGCCCAACCTCTACCGGGAGATTTTCACCTACGACAGCGTGCCCAAGATCACCTTCAACATGCGCCACGTGCCGGAGGACATGCCCGACGAGATCTGGATGACGGACACCACCTTCCGGGACGGCCAGCAGTCCGTGAGCCCCTTCACCCCGGAGCAGATCGTCCACCTCTTCAAGCTCCTGGCCCGGCTGGGCGGTCCCCGGGGCCTGGTGCGCCAGAGTGAGTTCTTCCTCTACACCGAGAACGACCAGCGGGCCCTGCGCATGTGCCAGGACCTGGGCCTGCCCTTCCCGGAGATCACCACCTGGATCCGGGCCAACAAGAAGGACTTCGAACTGGTGAAGCAGGCCGGCGTGGCGGAGACGGGCATCCTGGTCTCCTGCTCCGACTACCACATTTTCAACAAGATGCACCTCACCCGGTCCCAGGCCATGGACAAGTACCTGGGCATCGTGAAGGACGCCCTGGCCATGGGCATCCGGCCCCGCTGCCACTTTGAGGACATCACCCGGGCGGACTTCTACGGCTTTGTGGTGCCCTTCGCCAACGAGCTGATGGAGCTGAGCCGGGAGAGCGGCATTCCGGTGAAGATCCGGGCCTGCGACACCATGGGTTTTGGCGTCACCTACTACGGCGCCGCCCTGCCCCGGTCCGTCCCCGGCATCATCTACGGCCTGCGGCACTATGCCGAGGTGCCCTCGGACATGCTGGAGTGGCACGGACACAACGACTTCTACAAGGTGGTGAGCAACGCCGGGGCCGCCTGGATGTACGGCTGCTCCTCGGTGAACTGCTCCCTGCTGGGCATCGGCGAGCGGACGGGCAACTGCCCCCTGGAGGCCATGGCCATCGAGTACCAGGCCCTGCGGGGGGAGACCGGCGGCATGGACCTCACCGCCATCACGGAGATCGCCGACTACATGGAGCGGGAGATCTCCATCGAGATCAGCCCCCGCCAGCCCTTTGTGGGCCGCCACTTCAACGTCACCCGGGCCGGCATCCACGCCGACGGCATGCTCAAGGACGAGGAGATCTACAACATCTTCGACACCAAGAAGCTCCTCAACCGGCCGCCCATGGTGGCGGTGGACGCCCACGGCGGCCTGGCCGCGGTGGCCCACTGGATCAACAGCTACTTCCGCCTGCCGGCGGACCAGCAGCTGGACAAGACCGATCCCCTGGTGGCCGCTGTCCGGGCCGAGGTGGACAAGCTCTACGCCCAGGGCCGCAACACCGTCATGGGCGACGAGGAGCTGGAGATCATGGTCCGCAACGCCAACCGCCGCCGCTACGAGATGCTCTGCCTCCACCGGGGCAGCTGATTCCCTTCAACGCAAAAACCCCCGGGCATTTCTCCCTGCATCGGAGAAGGCCCGGGGGTTCTTTTTGCGGCCATGGGGGAGAGGCGGGGGTCAGGGCTGCCCGGGTTGCGCCGTCAGCTTATCCCTCGTCATGGATGACCTCCTCGATGGTCCGGTGGGGCACGCCGGCGAACAGGCGCCGCAGCCCTTTTGTCCGCTGATTCCGCGCTTATCCGAAGATCCGCTGGCCCATCCGTGCCCAGGGGGACTGCATCCTGTAGCCGCCCTTCATCACGGCCCGGATCCGCTGCAGCCTGGGCATGTGCTCCGTGGCCAGGTAGGCGAGGATGGTCTCCCGCCCCTCCTCCGGCAGCGCATCCCCGTATGTCTCCAGGAGAAGGGCCGCCCGGCGGTAGGTCAGGGCGATGCGGGCCCGCGCCTTCTCCGGGGTCCGCAGGGCCTCCGCGACCCGTCCCGGCAGGCTCCGCCGGCTGGCCCCGATGGCGTTGTCCCCGTGCTGGCGGTAGCTCACCAGCGCCTCCGGGAGGAACACGATGTGCCCGAAGGCTGCGGCGGTCTGGGCCAGAAACCAGTCGTGCATCTCCACGGCTGCCGGGTCTGCCCGGCCCGCCAGCTCCGCCAGGGGACGATTCAGCAGCACCGTGCAGCCCGTCACGTTGTTCTGCACCAGCAGCTCCGGCAGGCTCACCGCGTCCCCCCGCCAGCCCTGCCTCCGGAAGAAGCTGGGGGCGATCGGGCGCCCCTCCCCGTCCATCAGGGCACAGTCGCTGTGCACCAGGATGGGGCAGTCCGCGCCCCACTTCGCCTCCGCCGCCTCCATGGTCGCCCGGCATCGGGAGAGGCGCTCCGGCGCCCACACGTCGTCCTGGTCGCAGAGGGCCGCGTACGGGGTTCGGGCCAACTGCAGCAGGGTGAGGAAGCTCCCGGCGGCGCCCAGGTGCTTCTCTTCCTCCGGCACCACGGCAAACCGCGGGTCCTCCGCCGCCCGGGCCAGCAGCGCCCCGGTGCCGTCCGTGGAGCCGTCGTCCCGCATCAGCACGCGGAAGGCACCGTCGGTCTGCCCCCGGAGACTGGCCAGCTGCTCCGGCAGAAACCGCGCCCCGTTGTAGGTAGCCAGCAGCACCGTGATCTCCCGCGCCGTCACCACTTCCACCCCCACTTGTTGAAGAAGCGGATGGTGGACACCAGGTGCAGCATCCGGTGGCGGAAGCTGTGGCTGGAATCCCGGTGCCAGGCGTGGGTGATGTGCATGTCCGGGTGGTAGACGATCTTCCCGTAGCGCATCACCTTCATGGACAGGTCGCTGTCCTCCTGGTAGAGGAAATACCGGGGGTCGAAGCCGCCGATGCGGAAAAAGAGATGGGAGCGGATCAGCAGGAAGCAGCCGGTGGCAAACTGCACCTCCATGGGCTCCGTGGGGGGATCGTCCGCCAGGGTGTACTCCGCCCGCAGGCGGGTCAGGGCGGCTGCCCGCTCCTCCAGGCGCTGTTTCTTCCGGCCCAGGCGCCTGGCCTGCCGCTCCAGGCGGAGACACCGGGCCAGCGCCCGGGGGTTCTTGCGCTTCTCCGCCTCAAGGCGCTGCCGGGCGGCGGCGGCGGTCTCCTCCGCCAGACGCAGGGGCGCGTCCAGGGCCCGGGCCTTGGCGGCCTTTTTCTCCCCCCACTTTGCCAGGCTCCCGGAGGCCATGTACCGGATGGTGGGCCGCCGCTTGGGGAGAAACTGCTCTGTGCCGTCGATGTTGAAAACCCGGGGGGTCAGGATGGCCACGTCCGGGTGGGCGTCCATGAAATCCACCATCCGCTGGATCACGTCCGGCTCAAAGGTCACATCCGGGTTCAGGATCAGGTGGTAGGTGGAGCTGAGCTGCTTCAGGGCCTCGTTGTTGGCCGCCGCGAAGCCCACGTTGCGCTTCATGGGGATGATCCGGGCCTGCCTGCACTGGGCCTGGATCTGCCGGGCCATGGGCTCCTGGGGCGAGTTGTCCACCACAAAGAGCGTCACCGGGGTGGTGGCGTTCTGGAGACAGCGCACCGTGCGCAGTACCTCGCCTGTGGCGTGGTAGAGCACAATGCAGGCGGAAACCCGGGGATCGGACAGCATGGCAGGCCTCCTTGGGCTTTCTATGGGGCCATTTTACCCCCTGGCAGGCTTTTTGTCCATATGCAGGTGGATTTTTCCACGCAATCATGGTATACTGGAACGAGGCGGCGGGCACAGCGCCCCCGCCCACGCGATATGACAATACAAGGAGAAGTGAAAAATGGCAAAGTTTGCCGTGTTTGTGGATCTGGAGAACTGCGGCGCCAAGGAGGCCACCCTGGCGTCCATTATCGAGAAGGTGAAGATGCGGGGCGACATCCTGCTGGGCCGGGTCTACGGCTACACCGACCGCTTCAGCGACCTGAAGCAGATCCTGCTGTCCAACACCTTTTCCGTGGTGCCCTCCATCCGCTACGGGTATGCCCAGAAGAACAATGCGGACATCCAGCTGGTGGTGGACGCCCTGGAGGTGGCCTATACCAACCCGCTGATCGATTCCTTCTGCATCGTGTCCGGCGACAGCGACTACATGCCCCTGGTGGGCCGGCTGAAGGCCATGGGCAAGTATGTGCTGGGCATCAGCCGGTCCGAGGCCGCCAGCAACATCTTCATCAACGCCTGCAACGAGTTCCAGTTCCTGGAGAGCATGGGCAGCCGCCCGGCGCCCCAGGCCAAGGCTCACAAGAAGCAGAAGGGCGCCCCCGCCTCCGCCGAGGAGATGGATCTGGCCGCCCTGAACAAGCTGCTGTGCGAGGTGCTGGAGGAGCAGGCGGACACCGACGAGATGTACGCCTCCGAGCTCAAGGGCGTGCTGATGCGCCTGCGGCCCGACTTCAACGAGAAGACCTATGGCTGCGCCACCTTCTATAAGCTCCTGCAGAAGCTGGCGGCCAAGTTCGGGGACATGAAGGTCACCAACAGCAACTTCAACGTGATGGTCTCCCTGGCGGCCAAGGCGGACACGGGGGACGAGGAGGAGGCCCACCTCACCCGGGAGAACTGGCGGGAGGCCTTCGCGGCCCAGCTGGCGGCCTACAAGGAGGGCGGCTTCGACCGCATCAATCCCTCCATCCTCAAGGCGGACATCCTCACCACCTACCCGGACTTCTCCGAGCGGGCCATCGGCTTCAAGCGCTTCTCCGACGTGATGAAGCAGCTGGAGAAGGAGGGCATGGTCCGGGTGGAGATGGACGAGGAGAACACCATGATGCTCAAGCTCCTGTGAACTGGAGAAGGAGGAATGCGGGCATGAGACAGCTGCTGTGCCTTTGCCTGGCCCTTTGCCTGGCCCTATCCCTGACGGCCGCCGGGGCGGAGGAAGCCCCCACCTGGAAGGGCATCCGGGGCCTGGACTGGGGCGCGTCGAAAGAGGACATCGTCGCCCTGGAGGGGGAGAACTACGCCGAGACCGCCTCCATGGACGAGGCCCTGGGCCTGACGGGCCTGCTCTACACGGAGGGCATCTCCGTCTCCCGCTTCGACCATGCGTACCTGGCCTACGTCCTGGGCGAGCAGGGGCTGTTTCTGGCGGGCTACTCCATCGACTTTGAGGACGCGGCCGGGGATTACGACTACCTGGTGGACGCCCTCACCAGCCTCTACGGCCCCGCCGCCCCGGAGAAGGAGGCGGAGTTTGTCGGCCTGATGCGGGGCTTCTCCTCCGGCACCCCGGCCCGGATCACCTGCTGGCAGGCGGACCGCACGGGGATCTTGCTCACGGTGGACGACTACACCATCGAGATCCTCTACATCGGCCTGGACTATTTCCCCGAACTCCCGGGACCGGAGGGGTCTCAGCCGGACACCACGGGCCTGTAAGCCGGGGAAGAATCCCGCCCCCCGCTTCGTCTGATCACCGGAAGCCCCATGCGACCCATTCCACCATGAAAGGAGGCCCGCCGCCGTGAAATACCTTCGCCGCTTCGTCTGGTGGCTGGTGAGCCGCCTGCTGGTGGTCTCCGTGGTGCTGGGCCTCATGGTGGTCACCTTCTACTACGCCATGAACCTGGCGAACATCCAGATCGTCCTCAAGGACGGCATGGCCCGCCGGGCCCAGGTGGTGATGGGCATGGAGGACATGTCCGAGCTGAACAAGTATTTCCAGACGGGCTTCATCGAGCAGGACGCGGTGCTCACCACGGTGCCCCAGGGCACCACCCCCTACCGGGACTACAACGTCCGGGGCATCGACCACCGGCTGGACATGGGCTTCACCTGGATCTGGCCCTGGGACACCAGCGTCCGGGTGGAGATCACCGAGCGGATCCCCCGCATCGACGGGCGGGCCAAGGGCTCCCGGGCGGAGGAGCTGGTGGCCCGGGGCGGGGAGAACGCCGTCTATCCCCCCGCCTGGCAGAGCGCCCGATACCGGGCCGTCCTCACCCGGGAGAACGGCCAGTGGAAGATCAAGAGCCTCACCCTCCTGGAGAACCTGAACAACTGAAACGCAAAAAGCGCCGTGCCTGTTCTGTGACACGGTGCTTTTCCGTTCTCTCACGGATTCTCTCATGGAATCCGTGTCTTTCCCCAGCCGCACACGGAGAAGAACCAGGGGCCGGTGTGGGCGCCGATGATGGGGCTCTGCAGCATGTACTCGATGTGGGTGTCGGGGCCCATGGCCGCCTCCAGCTTTTCCTTGAGGAAGGGCAGGTCCTCGTCGTTGGCGGAGTGGGTCACATACACCAGGTTCGGCGCGCCCTCCAGGCCCATCTGGGCGCGGAAGTGCTTCACGATGCTCCGCAGGGCCATGTGCTTGCCGGTGGCCTTGCCCACCACCTGCAGTTTGCCCTCGTTGTCGATGATCATCAGGGGCTTGATCTCCAGGATGCCGCCGATAAGGGCCACCGCCGCGGACACCCGGCCGCCCCGGTGGAGGTAGTCCAGATCGCCCACGGTGAAGAAGTGGCACAGGTTCCTGGCGTGGGTCTCCAGCCAGGCTGCGTTCTCCTCCAGGGACATGCCCTTCTCGTCCCGGTTCAGGGCGGCGGTCCAGACGTACACGCCCTGGCCGGAGGTGGCTGCCAGGGAGTCCACCACCCGGATCTTCCGCTCCGGATACTTCTCCGAAAGCTCCATTGCCGTGGTGTGGGCGTTGGCGCAGGTGGTGGACAGGCCGGAGGAGAAGCCGATGAAGAGGATGTCGTGCCCGGCCTTCAGCTCCTCCTTCCAGGCTTCCCGGAAGCGGAAGGGACTGATCTGGGAGGTGCGCACCTCGGCGCCCTGCCGCTGGGCCGCATACAGCGCCCGGCAGACCTCCTCCCGGTCCGGCTGGTCGGCATAGTAGGTGAAGGACTCGCCGTTGACCATATAGTCCATGGGGATCACGCGGATGCCGAAACGCCGGTACGCCTCATCGGGCAGATCCACCGCGGCGTCTGTGTAAATCAGGTAGGATGCCATACAGGGAAACCTCCTCACGTGGCGGAACAGCAAAAAACAGTTACGGCGCATTCTACCGCATCCGCTATTTTCTGTCAATCCCCGGCGCCTTTACTTCAGCGTCACCACGGTGACGCCGTCCTCGCCCTCGCCGTAGACCCCCCGGCGGAAGGACTTCACCGCCCGGTGGCGCCGCAGCTCCTGCTGCACGCCGGCGCGCAGGGTGCCGGTGCCCTTGCCGTGGATGATGGTGACTTCCCCCAGCCCGGCCATCTGGGCCTGGTCCAGGTACTTGTCCACGGCGCTGAGAGCCTCGGGCAGCTCCATGCCCCGGACGTCGCACTCCATGTGGACGGACTGGGTCAGGGCGCCGCCGGCGTTGTAGATGGCGGTGCGGGGCTTCTCCTTTTTGGTGGGCTGGCGCAGGCGAAGCTGGCTCAGGCTGACCCACAGCTTCATGATGCCCGCCTGGACCTGGGCCTCCCCCTTGTCATTGGGGGGCGTGAGGACGGTGCCCACGGAGCCCAGGGTGAGGATGTCCACCTGGTCGCCGGGCTTCACGGTGCTGGGGGCCTGGCCGTTGTCCACCTCCTGGCGCAGGCCTTCCGCCAGGTCGCCGATGGAGGCGTCCAGGCGCCTGCGGGCCTCCTGGATCCCGGCGTCGGGGGCGTTCTGCTCCCGCTTCATGCGCTTGAGATCCGAGATGAGGCCGTCCGCCTGCCTGCGGGCGTCCTCCAGCACGCGGCGGGCCTCCTCCTTGGCCTTGCGCAGGGTGTTCTCCCGGCGGGCCTCCATCTCCTGGCGCAGGCGCTCCGCCTCGTCCCGCAGCCGCACGGTCTCCCGGCTGGCCTCCTCCGCCAGCTGCCGCTCCTTCTCCGCCACCTGCCGGTGGTACTCCGCGTTGGCGATCACGTCCTCGAAGCGGATGTTCTCCCCGGAGAGCAGGGTGCGGGCGTCGTCGATGAGGGCTTCGGGGAGGCCCAGCTTGCGGCTGATCTCGAAGGCGTTGGACTTGCCGGGCACGCCGATGGAGAGGCGGTAGGTGGGGCGCAGGGTCTCCACGTCAAACTCCACCGAGGCGTTCTCCACCCCGGGGGTGGAGAGGGCGTAGGCCTTCAGCTCGGAGTAGTGGGTGGTGGCCATGGTGCGCACGCCGATCTTCAGCAGGCGGGAGAGGATGGCCTGGGCCAGGGCGGCGCCCTCCGTGGGGTCCGTGCCCGCCCCCAGCTCGTCGAAGAGCACCAGGTCCCGGGGCGTCACGTCCTGCATGATGGTGACGATGTTGGTCATGTGGCCGGAGAAGGTGGACAGGCTCTGCTCGATGGACTGCTCGTCGCCGATGTCCGCGAAAACCTGCTCAAACACCGCCAGCTCCGTGCCCAGGTCCGCCGGCACCTGCAGGCCCGCCGCCGCCATCAGGGACAGCAGGCCCGTGGTTTTGAGGGTGACGGTCTTGCCGCCGGTGTTGGGGCCGGTGATCACCAGCTGGGTGAAGTCCTCCCCCAGCCAGAGGCTCCCGGGCACCACCTGCTCGTCGGGGATCAGGGGGTGCCGGCCCCGGACGATGCGGATGCGTCCCTGGCTGTTCAGCTTGGGCTGCACGCCCCGCATCCGCCGGCTGAGGAGGCCCTTGGCGAAGATGAAGTCCAGCTCCGCCAGGCGCTCCACGTCCTCCCGGAGCCTGTCGGCATAGGGGGCCAGCTCCCCGGACAGGGCCGCCAGGATGCGGGCAATCTCCTGCTTCTCCTTCAGCTCCCACTGCTTCAGCTCGTTGCCCATCTCCACCGCGGCCATGGGCTCCACGAACAGGGTGGCCCCGGAGGCGCTCTGGTCGTGGACCAGGCCGGGCACCATGGAGCGGTGGTCCGCCTTGACGGGGATCACGTAGCGGCCGTTGCGGATGGTGATGATGCTGTCCTGGCGGGCGTCCTGGTAGACGGAGGAGCGCAGCATCTGGTTCAGCTTCTCCTTGATGCGCTCGTTGGCCCCCCGCAGGTGCCGGCGGATGTCCAGGAGCTCCTTGGAGGCGTGGTCGCTGATCTCGTCCTCGGAGAGGATGGCGTCGGTGATGTCCCGCTCAATGTTCCGCAGGTCGCTGAGGCCCTCGGCCCAGGCCCGCAGCCGGGGGGTGTTCTCCCGGGCGGTGACCAGGGCGTCCCGGGCGGCCCGGCCGGCCCGGAGCATCCCCGCCACCTCCAGCAGGTTCTTGGGGGAGAGCACAGCGCCCTTCTCCGCCAGGGAGAGGGCGGGCCGCACGTCGGTGAAGGCCACCAGCGGGGTGCCGCCCACATACTGCAGCACCACCGAGGCCTCCTCCGTCTCCTGCTGCCACAGGGTCACCTCCGGCAGGTTGTCGGAGGGCTCCAGGGCCCGGCACTTTTCCGCCCCCATCTCCGTCAGGGCCAGCCCGGCCAGCTCCTCCCGGATCTTGGTAAACTCCAGCACCCGCAGGGTGCGCTGCTGCATCGGCGTCTGAATCATGGAACCATCCTTTTTTCTGTGTTTTGTCTATCGGTGTATCGTATTACTGTGGATTGTCTTTCTGTGGATTGTCTCCCGGCTGTCACAGCGTCACGCCCAGTATAGCATGAAACGGCGGATTTGTCATCGGGCAATCTGCGGGGGCAGCTTCCGTCTGCTTGTTCACCGCTTTTTCACAAAGGATTCACCTCCCGTGCCCGGTTTGCCCTGCCTGAAATTCAAAGAGCGGCGCTATGCTGTGGGTGCCGGTGGAGAAAAGAGACGCCGCCGGCAGAGGAGGTAACCGGATGAGAAAGAAAAGCGTTCTGCGGAATCTGCTGATTGACATAGTCTGCGCCGGGCTGGCGCTGGTGATCTTTGCCCTCTTCCACCATGTGCTGCCCCGGCAGTCCCAGGGCCTGGGGATTGTCATCAGCAACCCCTACCAGACGGAAGCGGCGGACCCGGACAGCGGCAGCACGGTGCCGGAGGATGCCCTGCTGCTGGCCTCGACGGGGGTGAGCGACGCCTCCGTGCTGGCGTCCCGGGGCGGCCGGCAGAGCGGCGGCAGGACCGGCTCCGGCGAGAAGGGCGGCAGCGCCCTGACAGAGGACACCGAAGACACGGAGGACACGGCCCCGGCGGCGGACACTACTCCCCTGAGCGAGAAATTCCCCGACCGCTTCACCGACACCGTGGTGGTGACGGAGAACAGCTACACCAGCCCGGACATCGCCATCACCGTCTCGGAGAACACCCTGGGCCGGACCACCTACTACCTGGCGGATATCTATGTGCGGGACATCACCTGCTTCCGGTCCGCCCTGGCGAAGGACACCTACGGCACCGGCTTCCGGGACAGCGTGGCGGACATGGCGGCCCTGAACAATGCGCTGCTGGCGGTCAACGGCGACTACTACGGCAACACCGGCGAGGGCGTGGTGATCCGCAACGGCGTGATTTATCGGGCCAATCCTACCAATTGTGACGTTTGTGTGCTATACTATAATGGGACGATGCGGGTGATGCCCGGATCCGCCTTCTCGGTGGAGGAGGCGGTGGCGGAGGGCGCCTGGCAGGCCTGGACCTTCGGCCCCGCCCTGCTGGACACCGACGGCAGCGTGCTGACCGCCTTTGACAGCACCGGCCGCCTCATCGCCAACAACCCCCGCACCGCCATCGGCTACTACGAGCCGGGCCACTACTGCATGGTGGTGGTGGACGGCCGGGGCGCTTCCGCGGGCATCAGCCTGCCGGATCTGAGCCAGCTCTTCCACGACCTGGGCTGCACGGCGGCCTACAACCTGGACGGGGGCAACTCCTCCGTCATGGTGTGGCAGGACGGGGTCATCAACGACCCCTCCGGCGGCGGCCGGGAGAGCAGCGACGCCCTGCTGATCACGGAGGTGAACACCCATGAGTAAACTGCAGTCCCTGGCCGGTCACCTGACGATGATCCTCTCCCTGATGTTCGTCGTCTTCCTGGTGCTGGACCAGTTCAACCCCATGATGAATTTTGTGGATAACGGCATCTCCCGCTGGCTGCTGGCCGCCCTGTGCGTGTGCGGCGGGGCCCAGAGCGTGATGCACTGGATCAAAGGAGGTCAATCCCATGAAGCTTAAGCAGATGCTTTCCGTCCTGCTGGCCCTGGTGCTGGCGCTGGGCACCCTGACCCTGCCGGCCTTGGCGGCGGAGACGGTGGACGTGGAGTCCCTCTACAAAAACCGGGACGTGGACGACAGCTGGAGCGCCGACAAGGCCCGGACCATCGACCTGAACAGCGTCACCGGCTGCAGCGTCAGCATCACCGCCGCGGGGGACTATGTCCTCTCCGGCACCATGCAGGGCCAGGTGACGGTGGATGCCCCGGAGGACGCCAAGGTGCGCCTGATCCTGAACGGGGTCACCATCACCAGCGCCGCCGGCCCGGCCATCTATGAAAAGCAGGCCGACAAGCTGGTGATCACCTTGGCGGAGGGCACGGAGAACACCCTTACCGACGGCACCCCCGTCACCGACGGGGATGACACCATCGCCGCGGCCCTCTACGCCGAGGACGACCTGTCCATCAACGGCCGGGGCAGCCTCACGGCCAACGGCACCCAGAAGCACGGCATCCAGAGCAAGGCGGACCTCATCATCGCGGGGGGCAGCCTCACGGTGAGCGCCGTGAAGGACGGCATCCGGGGCCGCAACTCCGTGCTGGTGCTGGGTGGCACCATGACCGTCACCGCCGGCGGGGACGGCATCACCACCACCCGCACCGACCGGGACGACAAGGGCTGGATCGTGCTGGCGGGGGGCAGCGCCGTCATCGTCACCGGCGGCGGCGCCGGTACCGTGAAAACCTCCGCCAACAGCCAGGGCCGGGGCCGGATGGACGACTGGAACAGCGCTTCCCAGACCTCCGACGACGGCACCTCCCAGAAGGCGGTGAAGGCCGCCACGGACCTCACCGTGCTGGACGGCACCTGGAACCTGGACTGCGCGGACGACGGCCTCCACGCCGTGAACGTCACCGTCCTGGGAGGCACCTTCACCATCAGCACCGGCGACGACGCCATGCACGCGGATGAGAACCTCACCGTGAACGGCGGCACCATCGACGTGGTCCAGAGCTATGAGGGCCTGGAGGGCACAAGCGTCACCGTGAACGGCGGCGATATCCGGATCGTGGCTTCCGACGACGGCCTGAATGCCGGGGGCGGCAGCGACGGCTCCGGCTTTGGCGGCTGGGGCAGGGCCTGGGGCGGCGGCGGCGGTGAGGCGGACGACGGCAGCATGCTCACCGTCACCGGCGGCACCCTGGCCGTCACGGCGGGGGGCGACGGCCTGGACAGCAACGGCAGCATCGCCGTCACCGGCGGCGTCATCGGGGTCTGGACGGCCTCCTCCGGTATGGAGGGCCCCATCGACTTCAACGGCACCGGCACCATGACCGGCGGCACCCTCATCACGGCCTCCTCGGGCGGCGGCTTCGGGCGCGGGGGCGCTGTGGGCCTCTCGGGCCTGCGCTCCGTCACCCTGTCTGTCTCCGGCCAGGCCGGGGAGACCCTCACCCTGACGGACGCCCAGGGCACGGCCCTGGCCAGCTTCACCCCGGCGAACGCCTTCAGCACCCTGACCATCGCCTCCGGCGCCCTGGGGGACAGCGGCAGCTTCACCCTCCTGGGCGGCAGCCAGACCCTCTACAGCGGCTCCATGGCGGACGCTCAGGACAGCAACAGCTGGACCGGCAGCGGCTTCGGGGGCCCCGGCTTCGGGGGTCCCGGCTATGGCGGCCCCGGCTACGGCCACGGCGGCGGGAGAGGGAGATAAGCATGGCGGAGAATTTCGCAAGGGTGGAGACCAAGTACCTGCTGACCCTGCCCCAGGCGGAGGCGGTGGCGGCGGGGCTGCAGGCCCGGGGCTTCAGGCGGCTGGACTTCGGCTGCCCCAGGATCCAGAGCCTGTACTATGACACCCCGGAGCACCTGCTGATCCGGACCTCCCTGGAACGGCCGGCCTATAAGGAGAAGCTGAGGCTGCGGGCCTACGGGGAGCCCGGGGCGCTGCGGGAGAGCTATCTGGAGATCAAGAAGAAATACGACGGCGTGGTCTACAAGCGCCGCGCCGCCCTGTCCCTGGCGGAGGCTATGGAGGGCCTGGCCCGGGGGAGTCTCCCGGACCGGGCCGGCCAGGTGGGCCGGGAGGCGCTGTGGATGACGCAGCGCTGGGGGCTGGTGCCCGCGGTGGTGATCGCCTACGACCGGGACGCCTGGTTCCACCCGGAGGACGCGTCCCTGCGGGTCACCTTCGACCGGAACCTGACCTTCCGGGACCGGCAGCTGGACCTGGACAGCCCGGAGGAAGGGCTGCCCATCCTCCCCGACGGCCTGCGGCTGATGGAGGTGAAGACGGGCGGCACCCTGCCCCTGTGGCTGGTGCGGCTTCTGGCGGCGCAGGACATCCGGCGCACACATTTCTCCAAGTACGGCGCGGCCTACCTGCAGTACATCCGGCCCGGGCAGGGGGCACAAGAAAGGAGCGGACAGACATGTTCAACAGTATCTTTCTCACAGGGAGCCTGACGGCGGGGCCTGTGTTCCTGGTCCTGGGCCTGGCGCTGGCGCTGGGCATCCTGGGGGCCCTGTACTACAACTGGCGGAACGAGACCACCCGCTCCTTCTCCTACACCCTGGCCCTGCTGCCCCTGATCACCGCCACCGTGATTCTGGCGGTGAACGGCAACCTGGGGGCCGGCATCGCCGTGGCGGGTTCCTTCAGCCTGATCCGGTTCCGCTCGGTGCAGGGCAGCGGCCAGGAGATCCTGGCGGTGTTCCTGGCGGCGGCGGTGGGCCTGTGCCTGGGGGCGGGCTATGTGGCGGTGGCCTGTGTGCTGATGGGCCTGTACCTGGTGGCCCACGCCCTCCTCAGCCTCTGCGGCTTCGGCAAGGCGGCGGACGGATACCGGGAGCTGCGCATCTCCCTGCCGGAGAGCCTGGAGACCGAGGGCCTGTTTGACGACCTGCTGGCCGCCCACTTCACCCGCTGCCGGCTGATCCGGGTGCGCACGGTGGAGATGGGGGCTGCCTACCAGCTGGTGTACCGGGGCACCCTCCGGGATCCGGCGAAGGCCAGGGTCCTCCTGGACGCCATCCGGGAGCGCAACGGCAACCTGCCCGTGTCCCTGGGCATGGTGCCGGACACCCACGGGGAAATGTGACCGATCCGGGCCCCTGCCCGACAGAAGGCACCGCAGCCGCGGTGCTTTTTCTGTCCCTGCTTCCGGATGCGGAAGCATAAAATCCCACTGAAGAATGAAAATACACAACGAATATGGATGCAATCACCACAAAAACACATAATATCAACCTGAATAAAGACGTAATCCCCACAACAACCGCAAATCTCTCTGCGCTGCCGGGTGCCCGCAGGGGCGCCCGACAGGAGAAAAGCGGAAAGCACGGGAGATTCGCCTGTCGGTCACATGGCCTTCACAGAGGGCGGGCATAATGGAGCCGTACAGAAGGAAAGGAGGGGAGCGCGTGGGCGGACATGGGAGAAGGGCCCGGATCCTGGCGGCGGCGGCCGTGCTGGCGGTGCTGGGCCTGCTGGCGGGTGCGCTGGCCGGACTGTCGGCCCCGGCGTCCCGGAGCGGCCAGGAGCTGGGGGTGGTGCTCTCCCCGGCGGAGGACGGTGCCCGGGTGCTGGCGGTGATGGCCGGCAGCGCGGCGGAGCAGGCCGGGGTGGAGCCCGGGGACCTGCTGCTGACCATGAACGGCGCAGCCCTGACGGAGGCGGACATCCCCAGCAGCTGCTTCCGGACCATGGAGCCGGGCACGGACCTGGAGCTGGAGCGGGGCGGCAGGCGGATCCACTGCACCCTGGGGCGGTAGGCTCTGGTCACAGGCGGGGGTTTGTGGTATAATCACCCGGGACAGATGGGAGGACAACACAGATGAAACTGCTGGTGGTGGACGACGAGCGGCTGATCCGGGATCTGATCCGCAAGTATGCGGCCTTCGAGGGCTATGAGGTGGAGGAGGCCTGCGACGGAATGGAGGCGGTGGAGAAATGCCGCGCCCATGCCTACGACCTGGTGATCATGGACGTGATGATGCCGGAGCTGGACGGCTTCTCCGCCGTGCGGGAGATCCGGAAGTTTTCCGCCGTGCCTGTGATCATGCTCTCCGCCCGGGGCGAGGAGTATGACCGGATCCACGGCTTCGAGACCGGGGTGGACGACTATGTGGTGAAGCCCTTCTCCTCCCGGGAGCTGATGATGCGGGTGGGGGCCATCCTCAAGCGCAGCGGCACATCGGCCCCGGCTGCCGGGGACGTGGTGCGGGTGGGGGACGGCCTGGTGATCGACTTCTCCGCCCGCCGGGTGACCCTGGACGGGCAGGATGTGGATCTGAGCCCCAAGGAGTATGACCTGCTGTTCTACATGGTGCGGAACCGGGGCCTGGCCCTGAACCGGGAGAAGCTCCTCCGGGAGGTCTGGGGCTACGACTTCTACGGGGACGACCGGACCCTGGACACCCATATCAAGCTGCTGCGGCGCTCCCTGGGCGCCTATGCCGACAGGATCACCACACTGCGGGGAGTGGGATACCGCTTTGAAAAGGAATAAAGAAAAAAGACCGGGGATCCGGCGGCGGATCTCCCTGGCCCTGCTGCTCTTCGGGGCGGCGCTGGTGCTCATGCTCTGGCTCTTCCAGATCGTGTTTCTGGAGAGCTTTTACCGTTCCTACCGGATCCGCCAGGTGACCGCCACGGCGGACAGCCTGGCCACGGCCGCCTCCCCGGAGGAGATGCAGGAGATGGCGGACCTGCTGGCGGTGCAGGGGGATGTGTGCGTGCTGCTGCTGGACGGGGAGCTGACGCCCCTGGTCAGCGCCGAGGGCACCAGGAACTGCCTGATCCACCGGATGGGCGCCCAGGACCTGGCCCGCTGGTGCGAACAGGCCCGGACCGCGGAGAAACCCGTGACCCGGCTCTTCCGGGTGAGCGCCATGTTCAGCCCCGGACAGCTGCCGGCGGAGGCCCTGCCCCCCGGGGACGGCACCGGGGAGACCCCGCACCCCGACACCGCGGATGCGTCGGAGACCCGGCGGGGCAGGCGGTCCTTCGGCGACCGCTTCGGGGACTGGGAGAACGACAGCGCCATGGCCCTGATTTACGCCCGGGACCTCACCCTCCAGGACGGGACGGAGGCTGTTTTGCTGCTGAACACCCGCATCTCCCCGGTGTCCTCCACCGTCAGCGCCCTCCGGGCCCAGATGACCCTCATCACCCTGCTGGTGATGGTGGGGGTGGGACTGCTGGCCTGGGGCATCTCCGGCTGGGTTTCCCGGCCCATCATCGAGACCAACGAGGCGGCCCGCAGCCTGGCCAAGTCCCGCTATGAGCGGCCGGCCCACGCCGACGGCTACCGGGAGATCGCGGAGCTGAACACCACCCTGGAGCGGGCCGCGGAGGAGCTGGGCCAGGTGGAGCACCTGCAGCACGAACTCATCGCCAACATCAGCCACGACCTGCGCACCCCCCTGACCATGATCGGGGGCTACGCGGAGGCCATGCGGGACATCCCCGACGAGAACACCCCGGAGAACATGCAGATCATCATCGACGAGACGGCGCGGCTGTCCACCCTGGTGAGCGAGCTGCTGGATTTCAGCCGCATGCAGGCCGGGGGCGTGGCCATGCACATCGGCCCCTTCTGCCTGACGGACGGGACGGAGGAGATCGTCCGGCGGGTGGGAAAGCTGGTGGAGAAGGACGGCTACCGGGTGGCCTTCGCGCCGGCGGAGCGCCTGTGGGTGGAGGGAGACGCCACCCGCATCGGCCAGGTGATCTACAACCTGCTGGGCAACGCCCTGACCTACACCGGCGGGGACAAGACCGTCACGGTGCAGCAGACCCTGCGGGAGGGGCGGGTCCGGCTGGAGGTCCGGGACACCGGGAAGGGCATCGCCCCGGAGGAGCTGCCCCTGATCTGGAACCGCTACTACCGGACGAAGGAGACCCACCGCCGGGCGGTGATCGGCAGCGGCCTGGGCCTGAACATCGTCCGGGGCATCCTGGAGCAGCACGGCGTCCCCTACGGCGTGGAGAGCCGGGAGGGGGAGGGCACCACCTTCTGGTTTGAGCTGAACCGGACAGAGCCGCCGGAGCAGCAGGACGGCTGAGCAGGGAAAAACATACAAAGAACAGCCCTGCCCTTGACGGACGCAGGGAGCTGTGATACCCTGACAACGACATCAACGCGGGAGGAACCGGCATGCGCAGCACCATCAACCGGAGCGCTTACGTGTTCAGCTTTACGGGCTTCGCCTGTAGGGCATGTTTCCGCGTGTAAAGCCTGTACGGCAAGGTGAAGGCTTCGCGGGGCATGTCCCCGCGGGGCCTTTTTCATCGCCATACAGACGGAGAAGGAGAGGAAACCGATGATTATCCTGTTGAAAAACCATGCCGACGAGACCCAGGTGGCCAGCCTGCAGAACTGGCTGAAGTCCATGGGCTACGCCATCCACATGTCCGTGGGCCAGCAGCAGACCATCATGGGCCTCATCGGGGACACCTCCCGGCTGGACATCGACGTCATCAAGTCCCTGGAGATCGTGGAGAATGTCCAGCGGGTCCAGGAGCCCTACAAGAGCGCCAACCGGAAATTCCACGCCGACGACAGCGTGGTGGAGGT
Organism: Clostridia bacterium; assembly: GCA_017519405.1. Lineage (GTDB taxonomy): Bacteria > Bacillota > Clostridia > Christensenellales > Aristaeellaceae > RUG11272. Next base: position 118,588 of record JAFWSH010000005.1, on the reverse strand, counting down.
GGGGGCGGGGCTGAAGATCGGCGGAGGCCACTTCCAGGTCATCGCCGGCCCCTGCTCGGTGGAGACGGAGGAGCAGATCGTGTATGTGGCCCGGCGGGTGAAGGCGGCGGGGGCCGGACTGCTGCGGGGCGGCGCCTTCAAGCCCCGCACCTCCCCCTACGCCTTCCAGGGCCTGCACGAGGAGGGCATCCGCCTGCTGCTTCTGGCCAAGAAGGAGACCGGCCTCCCGGTGGTGACCGAGATCATGGACATCGCCCACCTGCCCCTCTTTGAGGAGGTGGACGTGATCCAGGTGGGGGCCCGGAACATGCAGAACTTCGAGCTGCTGAAGGTCCTGGGCCAGACCCGCAAGCCCATCCTCCTCAAGCGCGGCCTGGCCAACACCATCCAGGAGTGGCTCATGAGCGCCGAGTACATCATGGCCGGGGGCAACGACAACGTGATCCTCTGCGAGCGGGGGATCCGCACCTTTGAGACCGCCACCCGCAACACCCTGGACCTCTCCGCCGTGCCGGTGCTGCGCAGGCTCACCCACCTGCCGGTGGTGGTGGACCCCAGCCATGCCACCGGGAAGGCGGAGCTGGTGAAGCCCATGGCGGCGGCGGCCACGGCGGCCGGGGCGGACGGCCTGATGATCGAGGTGCACAACGATCCGCCCCACGCCCTCTCCGACGGCGCCCAGTCCCTGACCCCGGAGGCCTTTGAGGACGTGATGGCCACGGTGAACGCCGTGCGCCCCTATGCGTGCCGCTGAGACGGCGCAGGAAAGGAAGGAGCAGTCCATGACAGCAGACCTGAAGGAGATCCGGGGACAGTTGGACGGCATCGACGACCAGCTGACGGATCTGTTTGCCCGGCGGATGCGCCTGGTGGCCCAGGTGGCGGAGATCAAGCAGGCCCAAGGCCTGCCCATCCTGGACACGGGGCGGGAGCGGGAGATTGTCAACCGGCTGACCCTGCGGGCGGGGGAGGACCTGGAGCGGCACACGAAGCTCCTGTACCAGACCCTGTTCAGCGTCAGCCGCGCCTACCAGGCGGAGCGGATCCATCCCGCCGACCCCGGGGAGGACGCGCTGGAGCAGGCCGTGGCCGGTGCGCCTGTGCCCTTCCCTGCCCGGGCCATGGTGGCCTGCCAGGGCACGGAAGGCGCCTACGCCCAGCAGGCCTGCACCCGGATGTTTGAGTATGCCGACATCCTCTACATGAACACCTTCAACGACGTGTTCAATGCGGTGGAGAAGGGCATGTGCCCCTTCGGCGTGCTGCCCATCGAGAACAGCACCGCCGGCTCGGTGACCCAGGTCTATGACCTGATGGAGCAGCACCGCTTCCACATCGTGCGGGCGGTGCGCCAGCGGATCGAGCACCGGCTGCTGGCCCTGCCGGGGGCGGAGCTGGCGGGGATCCGGGAGGTGGTGTCCCACGAGCAGGCCCTGCGGCAGTGCGACGCCTTCCTGGCGGCCCACCCCGGCATCCGGGTGACCCCCATGGCCAACACGGCCATGGCGGCGGCCTATGTGGCCTCCTCCGGCCGGCGGGACCTGGCGGCCATTGCCTCCCGGGAGAGCGGCATGCTCTACGGCCTGGAGACCCTGGGGGAGAGCGTGGCCAACACGGAGAACAACTACACCCGCTTCATCTGCATCGCCCGGGACATGACGGTCTACGAGGGCGCCGGGAAGATCTCCCTGATGCTCAGCGCCGCCCACCGTCCCGGCAGCCTCTGCCGCCTCCTGAGCCACATCGCCGCGGCGGAGGTGAACCTCACCAAGCTGGAGAGCCGCCCCATCCCGGGGAAGGACTTCGAATTCCGCTTCTTCTTCGACATCGAGGCCTCCCTGCGCAAGGAGAGCGTCCGGACCCTGATCCGCCAGCTGCGGGGCGACGCGGACCGCTTCGTGCTGCTGGGCAACTATGAGGAACTCCGCTGAGGCGTCTGCCCTGCCGGAGCCATGCCGCGGACCCGCCGGGCCCGCGGTTTTCCTTTGCCCGTTTCCGCCCGGGCGTGCCTTCCCGAAAACCGGAAAAACCTTGCGCCCCCGGGGAAAATGGAGTACAATGGGAGCCAGTATCGGAGGAGGGAGGCGGCGGCATGCAGACAGCGGAACTGAGGGAGGCTCTGGCGGGCATCGCCCTGCGGGAGCACGCCCCCATGGCGGCCTTCACCACCCTGCGGCTGGGGGGGCCGGCGGACCTGCTGGCGGAGCCTGCCTCGCCGGAGGAACTGCGGCGCTGCCTCACCGCGGCCCGGGCAGCGGGGGTGCCGGTGACGGTGATCGGCCGGGGCTCCAATCTGCTGGTGCGTGACGGGGGCATCCGGGGCCTGGTGATCCGCACCACGGGCATGAAGGGCCTGCGCCTGTCGGGCAGCCGGATCGAGGCCCAGGCGGGGGCCACCCTCTACGAGGCGGCGCGCCTGGCGGCCCACGAGGGCCTGGCCGGCCTGGCCTTTGCGGCTGGGATCCCCGGCACGGTGGGGGGCGGCGTGCTGATGAACGCCGGGGCCTACGGCGGGGAGCTGTGCCAGGTGACGGAGCGGGTGGAGGGCTTCTCCCTCAGCGGCGAGCCCTTCGCCTATGCCGGAACGGAGATGGGCTTCGGCTACCGCACCAGCCGCCTGCAGCGGGAGGATGGGATTGTGACGGCAGTGACCTTCGCCCTGACTCCGGGGGAGCCGGCGGCCATTGAGGCTCAGATGGCGGAGCTGCAGCGGCGCAGGGTGGAGAAACAGCCCCTGAACCAGCCCAGCGCGGGCTCCACCTTCAAGCGGCCGGAGGGGTACTTCGCGGCGGCCCTCATCGACCAGTGCGGCCTGAAGGGGTTCACGCTGGGGGGCGCGGCGGTGTCGGAGAAGCACGCGGGCTTCCTGGTGAACCTGGGGGGCACGGCGGCGGACTTCGAGGCCCTCATGGCGGAGGTCAGCCGGATTGTGAAGGAGAAAACCGGGGTCACCCTGGAGCCGGAGGTCCGGATCCTGGGCGAGCCCGCGGTGTGACGGGAGCATGGGGAAATGCGGTATTTGCTGCTGACGGGCATGAGCGGGGCGGGGAAGACCCTGGCCCTGCGGGCCCTGGAGGATATGGGCGCCTTCTGTGTGGACAACCTGCCGCCCCAGATGATTCCGGGGCTGATGGAGAGCTGTGAGGCGGCGGCCATGGCCAAGAGCGTGGCAGCCTTCTCGGTGGATGTGCGCTCCGGTGTCAGCTTTGACAGCCGGGAGGTGAGCCTGCTGCTGCAGGAGGTCCGGGACGTGGGCCGGCAGATGCAGATCATCTTTCTGGAGGCCGGGGACGAGGTGCTCACGGACCGCTTCAAGGAGAGCCGCCGGGAGCATCCCCTCAGCGGGGACGGGGTCTCCCTGCCGGAGGCCATCGACCGGGAGCGGATGCTGCTCCAGCCCTTGCGGGAGGCGGCGGACTATCTCATCGACACCAGCGAGATGAAACCCCGGGCGCTGACGGCGCGGCTCCGGGAGATCTATCAGGAGAGCGGCGGCGGCCGGGAGCTGCCCCTGCGGGCGGAGGTCATCTCCTTCGGCTTCAAGCGGGGGATCCCCCGGCAGGCGGACCTGGTGCTGGACGTGCGCTTCCTGCCCAACCCCTTCTACATCCCCGCCCTCTCCCGCCAGACGGGGCAGGACGAGGAGGTGCGGCGCTTTGTGCTGGACCACCCGGTGACGGAGGGCTTCCTGCGCCGGGAGGAGGAGCTGCTGGGCTTCCTGCTCCCCCACTACCGGGAGGAGGGCAAGAAGCGCCTGGTGGTGGCGGTGGGCTGCACCGGCGGCCAGCACCGCTCCGTGGCCATCGCGGAGGCCCTGGGCAAGTGGCTGGAGGAAAACGGCTGCCTGGTGGAGGTTCGCCACCGGGACATGGAACTGGAGAAGGCACGCTGGCAGAACCAGTGACGGATAAGAAAGAGCCATCGATACAGAGGAGGAGCGAAAAATGAGTCAGAACACACCCCGCGGCAGACAGCGCAATGTGACCGGCACCGGCAGTGTGGGCGCCCGCCGGGGCAGCGGCCTGGGCACCGGCCCGGTGGGGAACCGGGGCAGCAGCAGCGGCAACGGCGGCGGCAGCCAGGGCAGCGGCCCCCGGGGCACCGGCAACCGGGGCGGTTTCTCCCCCCTGATGCTGATCATTGTGGTGGCCGTGATCCTGCTGGGGGGCGGCGGCGGCCTGGGCGGCCTTTTCGGCGGCCAGGACACGGGGGATGACGGGCTGGGCATCACCTACGCCACGGACGCGCCCTATGCCTACACCGTGACGGCCACACCCCGGCCGGCCTCCGCCACGCGGAAGCCCTCCGCCACCCGGGCACCGGCCACGGCCACGCCCCGGCCCGCCAGCAATGTCCAGACCAACCCCTACGCCGGCACCTCCGAGTTCTCCATCTGGGACTTGCTGGGGGGCGGCTACATGGGCAGCAACAGCACCTCCACGGCCTACGGCAGCAGCACCTCCAGCCAGGCCTCCGGCAGCGGCGACTCCCTGCAGGTGGACCGCTCCGTGGCGCCGGGCGCCCGGGCGAAATTCACCAAACTCAAGGGCAGCGGCAAGGACACCGTGACCCTGATGATCTATATGTGCGGCACGGACCTGGAGAGCCAGAACGGCATGGCCAGCCGGGACCTGAAGGAGATGGCCAACGCCTCCTTCGGGGACAACGTGCGGGTGATTGTCTACACCGGCGGCTGCCGGAGATGGCAGATCAACGGCATCTCCTCCAGCGTGAACCAGATCTTCCGGGTGCAGAACGGCCAGCTGAAGGTGCTCTCGGACAACGAGGGCAGCGCCGCTATGACCAGCCCGGATACCCTGGCGGGCTTTATCCGCTACTGCAAGGACAATTACCCGGCCTCCCGCTACGGCCTGATCCTGTGGGACCATGGCGGCGGGTCCGTCAGCGGCTACGGCTATGACGAGAAGTACAAGAGCAGCGGCGCCATGTCCCTGCCCTCCCTGAAGGCGGCCCTGAACAACGCCGGGGTGAAGTTTGACTTCATCGGCTTCGACGCCTGCCTCATGGCCACGGTGGAGACCGCCCTGATGGCCTCGGACTATGCGGACTACCTCATCGCCTCCGAGGAGACGGAGCCCGGCGTGGGCTGGTATTACACCAACTGGCTCACCGCCCTGGGCAAGAACACCTCCATGGACACCCTGGACCTGGGCAAGATGATCTGCGACGATTTCGTCAGCGCCTGCGCCACCCAGGCCCGGGGCCAGAAGACCACCCTGTCCGTGACCGACCTGGCGGAGCTCTCCGCCACCGTGCCGGACGCCCTGAAAAGCTTCTCCAAGTCCGTCACCGGCCTGGTGAAGAGCGGCAGCTACAAGGAGGTCTCCAGCGCCCGCTACAACGCCCGGGAGTTCGCCAGCAGCACCAAGATCGACCAGGTGGACCTGGTGGACATGGCCAACCGGATGGGCGGCAGCGAGGCGGAGGCCCTGGCCAAGACACTGAAGAGCGCTGTGAAGTACAACCGCGCCGGCTCCCTCACCGGCGCCTACGGCCTGTCCATCTACTTCCCCTACAAGAAGACCTCCAGCGTGAGCAAGGCGGTGAGCAACGCCGCCGGCATCGGCATGGACAGCGCCTACGGGGAGTGCATCCGCGCCTTCGCGGCGGTGGAGAACAGCGGCCAGGCGGCCCTGGGCGGCCAGACCAGCCCCTACACGGGCCTCACCGGCGGCAGCTATGGCAGCGGCTCCATGGACGCCATCTCCGACCTGCTGGGCCTCTTCCTGCGGAGCAGCCCGGAGACGGCCCGGGAGCTGGACGCGGACAGCACGGCCCTCTACATCGCCGACAACACCCTGGACGGCGCGGCCCTGGTCTTCTCCAGCGAGAACGGCAAGCCCGTGCTGCGGCTCTCCGCCCAGCAGTGGTCCCTGGTGTGCGACCTGGACCTGAACCTGTTCTATGACGACGGCCAGGGCTACATCGACCTGGGCCTGGACAATGTGTTCACCGAGGACGGAAAGGGCGGACTCATCGGCGACGATTCCGGCGCCTGGATCGCCCTGAACGGCCAGATCGTGGCCTACTACCGGGAGGCCACCAGCGGCGGCGAGACCTGGGGCTACATCCCCGTGCTGCTGGACGGCGACCGGGCGGAGCTGGTGACCCTCTGGGACGAGGTGAACGGCTTCCGGGTGGTGGGCGCCCGCCGGGTCTACAAGGACGGTGAGACCGACACCGTGGCCAAGGCGGAGAGCCCGGAGAACATCAGCACCTCCTCCGTGGTGGAGCCGGTGTGCGACTACTACACCTACGCCGGGGAGTATCAGGACAGCTTCCGCTTCGGCAACCCCATCTCCTGCGAAAACGGGCTGAAGATCACCGAGCTGACCATCGACCAGCACCAGAACCTGCGCTGCATGTACCGGCTGACGGACATTTACCAGCAGGTGTGGTGGACGAATCCGTATACACTGCGGTAACCTCACCCCCAACCCCCCTCTCCTTTCAGACGAGGGGGAGAAGAGGAAAGTACGCCCGCGCTCCTGAGCACTCCCCCGATTTTCGAACCTGACATGGGAAGTGAAAAAATGTCCTTCTCGTCCGAGACAAAAGAGGAACTGATCCGGCTGCCGCTGGAGCGGGAGTGCTGTGTGCTGGCGGAGCTGAGCGCCCTGACCCAGACCCTGGGCTCCCTGTCCCTGGCGGGGGGCGGGCGGCTGCGCATCAGCTGGCAGACGGAAAACGCAGCCCTGGCCCGGCGGATCTACCGGATGCTGAAGGACCGGATGGGGCTGAACCCGCACCTGCACTTTGTGGAGCACAGCCGCCTGGGCGGCCGGAAGACCTGTGTGCTGACCCTGGGGGAGGAGGAGACGCCCCGGCTGCTGGTGGCCCTGCGGATGATGGAGCCCGATGAGCAGGGGGTGCCGGTGCTCAGACGCACCCTGCCCCGGCCGGTGATCACCCGGCAGTGCTGCAGGCGGGCCTATGTCCGGGGCGCCTTCCTGGGGGCGGGCTCCATCACCAACCCGGACAAGGCCTATCATCTGGAAATCACCGCCCGGGACGAGGGCCTCCGGGACCTGGTGGAGAAGCAGCTGGAGCGGGGCGGCCTGCCTGCGCGGGACACCCTGCGCCGGGGCGTGCCGGTGGTCTACCTGAAGGGCGCCCAGCAGATCGCGGACGCCCTGGCCCTGATGGAGGCGCCCCAGGCCGTCATGCGCCTGGAGAACATCCGCATCACCCGGCAGATGCGGGGGGAGGCCAACCGCGGCCGGAACTGCGACGAGCACAACAGCGAGCGGCAGCTGGACGCCGCCCGGGACCAGGAGGAGGCCATCCGCCTGCTGGCCATCCACGCCGGTCTGTACACCCTGCCCCCGGCCCTGCGGCAGATCGCCGAGGCCCGGCTGGAGCACCCGGAGCTCTCCCTGGAGGACCTGGGCCAGTCCCTGGACCCGCCACTCACCAAGAGCGGCACCGCCAGCCGGCTGCGACGGCTGATGGCGGAGGCCCGGCGCCTGCGGGAAACCCTGGAGCAGCAGGCGGCGGAGCACCAAACGTAAAGGAGCGTCATACCCATGAAAGAGAACATCACCTTCCGGCAGCTGGATCAGTGGGGCAAGGCCTGGCGGGAAAGCGGGGAGAGACAGCTGGCGGCCATGGCCCTGTCCTCCACGCGGCTGATGGACGTGGCCTTCTCCCAGCAGGCCGCCAACGCCATGCACCAGCGCTTCTCCCTGGAGCTGGAGACCCTCCCCGTCACCAATCAGAAAGCCTCGGGCCGCTGCTGGCTCTTCGCCGCCGCCAACCTGGTGCGGGAGGAGATCGCGAAAAAGCTCAACCTGGAGAACTTCGAGCTCAGCCAGAGCTGGCTGGCCTTCTGGGACAAGTTCGAGCGGGCCAACTACTTCATGGAGCGGGTGCTGGAGACGGCGGAGCTGCCCACGGACGACCGGACGGTGGCCTTTGTGATGCAGAACGGGGTCTACGACGGCGGCCAGTGGGCCATGTTCGCCAATATCGTGGAGAAATACGGCCTGGTGCCCAAAGACGCCTTTGACGAGACCTTCCAGACCTCCAACACCCGGGACATGAACTACTGCCTGAACCGCGCCCTGAAGGCGGCAGCCCCCAAGCTCCGGGCCCTGGCCCGGGCGGGCAGGACGGAGGAGGCCCGGGGGCTGAAGGAGCAGGTGCTGGGGCAGATCTACGGCTTCCTGTGCAGCTGCTATGGGGAGCCGCCCCGGTGCTTCGACCTGGAGTACACGGACAAGGACCGGGTCTTCCACGCCCGGCGGGAGGTCACGCCCACGGACTTTGCGGAGGAGTTCGCCGGGGAGATCCTGCGGGAGAGCGTCAGCGTCATCCACGCCCCCACGGCGGACAAGCCCTTCCACAAGACCTACACCATCCGCTTCCTGGGCAACGTGGAGGGCGGCAAGCCGGTGGTGCACCTGAACCTGACCATGGAGGAGATGAAGGCGGCCATCATCCGGCAGCTGGAGAGCGGCAGCCCGGTGTGGTTCGGCAGCGACGTGGGCCACGACGGGGCGCGGCAGAAGGGCATCTGGGACGACCGCTGCTTCCCCCTGGAGCGCCTCACCGGCCTGGACCTGGCCATGACCAAGGCGGACGGCCTGGACTACGGCTTCTCCGCCATGAACCACGCCATGGTCATCACCGGCGTGAATCTGGTGGACGGCAAGCCCAACCGCTGGAAGATCGAGAACAGCTGGGGGGACGAGAACGGCCAGAAGGGCTACTATGTCTGCTCCGACAGCTGGTTTGACCGCTATGTGTACCAGGCGGCCATCCGCAGGGACTGCCTGGGCGAGCTGGCGGCCCTGGCGGACCAGGCCCCTGTGGAACTGGCGCCCTGGGATCCCATGGGCACCCTGGCGAGATAAACGGGACGGGAATGAGAAGATGATTGCTGAGATTCTCTGCGTGGGCACCGAGCTGCTGATGGGCCAGGTGCTGAACACCAACGGGCAGTTTCTGGCCCGGGAGCTGGCGGCCCTGGGGGTGAACCTGTATCACCAGACCGTGGTGGGGGACAACCCGGAGCGGCTGGAGGCGGCCTACCGGGAGGCCCTCTCCCGGGCGGAGGTGGTGATCACCTCCGGCGGCCTGGGCCCCACCCAGGACGACATCACCAAGCGGGTGGCGGCGAAGGTGGCTGGGGAGCCCCTGGTGCTGCGGCCGGAGGCGGAGGCCATGGTGCGGGACTGGTTTGCCCGGGCCGGCCGGGAGATGACCCCCAACAACCTGGGCCAGGCCATGTTCACCCCCCGGACGCAGATCCTGCCCAACCGCAACGGCACCGCCCCCGGGGCCATTGTGCCGGTGGGGGAGGACCAGTTTATCGTGCACCTGCCGGGTCCGCCCCGGGAGCTGGAGCCCCTGTTCCGGGAACAGGTGGCGCCCTGGCTGGCGGCCCGGAGCGGCCGGGTGCTGGAGAGCCGCTATGTCCGGATCTTCGGGCTGGGGGAGTCCATGGTGGACACCCTGCTGGAGGACCTGGAGCAGCAGGCGGAGCCCACGGTGAGCCCCTACTGCTCCACCGGGGAGGTGGTGCTGCGGGTGACCGCCGGCGGTGCCACCCGGCAGGAGGCCCTGGGGAAGATCGAGCCCGCCGTGGCGGAGATCCGCCACCGGCTGGGGGACAAGGTTTACGCGGTATGTGACACGGCGGAGGGCTCCCTGGCCCACAGCGCCGTGGCGGCCCTGAAGGCGAAGGGCCTGACGGTGGCCACGGCGGAGAGCCTCACCGGCGGCCTGATCGCCGCCACCCTGGTGAACGTCCCCGGGGCGTCGGACGCCGTGCGGGGCGGCTTCGTGACCTACCAGTCCGTGGCCAAGACCCTGCTGCTGGGCGTGCCGGCGGAGATGATCGAGCAGTACAACGTGGTGAGCGCCCAGGTGGCGGAGGCCATGGCGACGGGCGCCCGGGAGCGGCTGGGGGTGGACATCGCGGTGAGCGCCACCGGCCTGGCGGGCCCCGGGGGCGGCACGGAGGCCATCCCGGTGGGCACGGTGTTCCTGGGACTGGCCACGGCGGCGGGGACGAAGGTGATCCCCCTGCACCTCACCGGCGACCGGGAGCGGATCCGCACCCTGAGCATGAAGCACGCCATCCATGCGGTGCTCCGGGCGGCGGAGGGCAGCCCGGAACAGGAGGGCAAGCAGCCATGAGGCGGCTGATGCGGGGACTGGCCCTGGTCCTGGCGGCGCTGGCGGTTTGGGGCTGCGCTGCCGGGGAGGGCCTGACCCTGCCGGAGGGCACCCGGACCGTGGAGGCGGAGGCCTTTGCCGGGGATACCGCCCTGGAGGAGGTCCGCCTGCCGGAGGGGGTCACCGTCGTGGGCGCCGGGGCCTTCGCCGGCTGCGAAGGGCTGGACATCGCCGTCTTTGACGGACAGGAGACGGACATCGCGGAGGACGCCTTCGACGGCTGCGGCCCGGCCCTGCTGATCCGGGCGCCCCAGGGCAGCAGCGCCCACCGCTTTGCCGCCGCCCACAGCCTGGACTACCAGGCCGGCACCCGGTACCGGGCCCTCATCATTGCCCAGGACTACCAGGGCGTGGAGGGAGTGAACCCCCTCCTGGGGCCGCCGGCGGACGCGGTGCGCATCCGGACCTGCCTCCAGGGCCTGCCGGGGACGCCCTGGGAGGTCACCACCGCCGCCAACCTCACCGCAGACCAGCTCTGCGCCGTGATGGCCGGCGTCTTCGTGGAGGCGGGGGAGGCGGATGTCTCCCTGGTGTGGTACTCCGGTCACGGGGGCTATCAGGCGGGGTACGGCAGTTTTCTGCTGGGGACGGACCGGGAGTGGGTTTCCGCTGCCCGGCTCCGGACGGTGCTGGACCGGGTGCCGGGCCGGAAGATCCTCATCATCGACGCCTGCAACTCCGGCGGCCTGCTGACGGACACCGCCCTCCAGAGCCGGGGGAGCGCCGCCGGTGACGACGGGGGAGACGTGGACGCCTTCGTCAGCGGGATGCTGGCCCCCTTCGCCACGCGCAGCCGGGCCTCCCTGGCGGGCAGCGGGTATTTCGTCATGGCGGCCTGCGCCCAGGATGAGCTCAGCTATGAGCTGACCGGCGACGAGCTGCGCTACGGCGTCTTCACCGGCAGCCTGCTGACGGGGATCGGCTACCGGGTGCCCCAGGGCAGCTGGGCGGCCAGCCCCGCGGCGGACGAAAACCGGGACCGGGCCCTCTCCTTCCGGGAGGCCTTCGCCTATGCCCAACGGGAGACCCGGACGGTGATGCAGCAGTACGGCATCAGCCAGAACGCCGCCTGCTATCCGGAGAACTGCGGGTGGTTTGCGCCGTTCCGCTACCGCTGAGGAGGACCCATTGTGAACCAGACCGAAAACACGGCCATTGTGCTGCGCTACGCCAACTACCGGGAAAACGACCGGATGCTGACCCTGCTCAGCCCCACCCGGGGCCTGGTGGAGGCCGCCTGCCGGGGTTGCCGCCGGCCCAAATCCCGCCTGCTCAGCGCCTCGGAGATCTTCTCCCTGGGGGACTATGAGCTCTATGAGAAGGGCGGGCGCTTCACGGTGACGGGCTTCACACCCATCGAGAGTTTCTTTCCCCTGCGGGGGGACTATGACCGGCTCACCTGCGGGGTGTGGCTGCTGGCCCTGTGCGAGGCGGCGGCCCAGCCCGGGGAGCCCGCCCAGGCGCTGTTCATGCTGCTGCTCCACACCCTGAGCCGCCTCACCTTCTCGGACCAGCCCCGGACGCCGCTGCTGACGGGCTTCCTGCTGCACTATGCCGTCATCGGCGGGCTGCGGCCCCGGCTGCGGCACTGTGTGCGCTGCGGGCGGGAGCTGGGCATGGAGGAGAACGCGGGCTTTGACATCCGGGAGGGCGGCCTGTGCTGCCTGAGCCACGGGGAGCCGGGCATGCCGGTGATCACCGGCGCCCAGCGCCGCTTTCTGCAGGCGGTGAAGGAGCGCCCGGCCTCCGGCTGGGTGGAGGACGGGGAGCACCGGGCGCCCTACGCCCTGATGCGCCGGTATGTGGAGGCGCACCTGGAGGGAAAGCTCCGGGCCACGGCGCCGGAGGAGGAGGAGCATGGATAAGCGGCAGAGAGCCCTGGCGGCGGTGGAGCGGCTGAAGGCGGCCTACCCCGCCACCGCCTGCACCCTGGACTACAACGAGGCCTGGAAGCTGCTGGTGAGCGTGCGCCTGGCGGCCCAGTGTACCGACGAGCGGGTGAACCGGGTGGTGCCGGCGCTGTTTGAGAAGTATCCCACGGTGGAGGCCCTGGCGGCGGCGCCGGTGGAGGACATCGGGGAGATGGTGCGCACCTGCGGCTTCTGGCGGGCCAAGGCCCGGGACATCTCCGCCTGCATGCAGGCGCTGCTGGAGCGCCACGGCGGGCAGGTGCCGGAGGATTTCGACGCCCTGCTGGCCCTGCCGGGGGTGGGGCGCAAGTCCGCCAACCTCATCATGGGGGACGTCTTCGGGCAGCCGGCCATTGTGGCGGACACCCACTGCATCCGCCTGAGCAACCGCATCGGCCTGGCGGACTCCACGGACCCGGGGAAGGTGGAGCAGCAGCTGCGGCCGCTGATCCCTCCGGAGGAGAGCAACGATTTCTGCCACCGGCTGGTGGACCACGGGCGGGCGGTGTGCTCCGCCCGGACCAGGCCCGCCTGCGACCGCTGCTGCCTGGCGGACATCTGCGAGAAGCGCGGGGTCTGAGAACGGGAAAACAGGAGGAGAGAGCCATGTATACCACCGGCGTGTATTTCGGCCGATTCTGCCCGCCCCACCGGGGCCACCTGTACCAGATCATCGAGGCCTCCACCCGCTGCGAGAAGCTGGTGGTGGTGATCTCCGACAACCGGGACCAGACCGCCCGCATCTGCCTGGAGGCCGGCCTGCCCAACATCACCTACCAGCTCCGGAAGCAGTGGCTGGCCCAGCAGGTGCAGGACATGGAGCACATCCAGGTCCGGGTGCTGGACGAGACGGACATCCCGGAGTACCCCGCCGGCTGGCCCCAGTGGGCGCAGCGGATGAAGGAGGTGGTGCCGGAGGGCATCGACGCCTTCTTTGTGGGGGACCGGGAATATGATGAGCCCCTGACCCGTTATTTTCCGGGGAGCCGGGTGGAGCGCTACGACCCCGCCCAGGGCCGCTACCCCATCACCGCCGCGGAGATCCGCCGGGACATCCTGAACAACTGGCACTACATCCTGGGCTCCGCCCGCCCCTTCTTCGCCAAGAAGGTGCTCATCGCCGGCACGGAGTCCTGCGGCAAGACCACCCTCACCAAGTGCCTGGCCAAGCTCTACAACACCTCCTGGTCGGAGGAGGTGGGCCGCTACTATGCCCACCAGTACCTGGGCGGGGACGAGACCATCTACACCGACGAGGACTTCGCCCGGATGGCCTACCTCCAGGCGGAACAGGACTACCGGGCCATGCGCACAGCCAACAAGGTGACCTTCTTCGACACCGACGCGGTGGTAACGGACTACTACTCCGAACTTTACATGGGCCACCGCAACCACCTGGTGGAGGCCTTCATCAGCCCGGAGAAGTACGACGTGCTGCTCTACCTCCAGCCGGACGTGCGCTGGGTGGCGGACGGGCAGCGGCTCAACGGGGACCAGGAGCGCCGGGAGCGGTTGGACCGCCGGCTGCAGGACATGTACCGGGAGTTCGGCTTCGGGGACAAGATGGTGCTGGTGGGGGGCGACTACAGCCGCCGCCTGGCCACCGCCGTGGAGATCGTGGACAGCCTGCTGAAGCTGAAGCAGAAATAAGGAGAGACAAGGCACGCGATGAACGAGTTTTTTGCCTATATGGCGCGGCTGCGGCTGATCCGGCGGTGGAGCCTGATGCGCAACACCCAGCCGGAGAATGACGCGGAGCACTCCCTGCAGGTGGCCATGATCGCCCACGCCCTGGCGGTGGCCGGGAAGAAGCAGTACGGGCGGGACGTGGACCCGGAGCACGTGGCCACCCTGGCCATCTACCACGACGCGGCGGAGGTGCTCACCGGGGACCTCCCCACCCCGGTGAAATACCACTCCGGCGTGCTGCGGGAGGCCTACGGCCAGGTGGAGGAGGCCGCCACGGCCAAGCTGCAGGCCATGCTGCCGGAGACGGTGGCGGAGGAGATCGGCCGGTGCCTGACGGAGCGGGGGACCCTGGCCTGCCGCCTGGTGAAGGCCGCCGACCGCATCAGCGCCTACATCCACTGCCTGGAGGAACAGCGGGCCGGCAACCGGGAGTTCGACGCGGCGGCGGAGTCCATCCGGGGCTCCATTGAGGCCATCGACCTGCCGGAGGTGCGGGACTTTATGCAGACCTGCATCCCGGCCTTCCTGCTGACCCTGGACGAGCTGAACCGGTAGGGTTTGCATTTTCGGCGGAAACAGGTATAATCATGGGGAACAATGGAAGGAGAACGCGATGATGAAGTGGATGACGCGGCTGCTGGCGCTGGTAATGTGCCTGATGCTGGTCCTGCCGGCCCTGGCCGAGGACGACGAGGACTTTTATGTGCTGGACGAGATCACCGAGGATGTGCTGCTGGAGGATGAGGAGGAGGAGTTCTTCATCGGGGACAGCAGCGAGGTGGCGGCCATGGAGGAGGACCTGGACAGCCTGGAGCGGGACCCGGACGTGGACCCCAACAGCCTGGACGTGAATCCCAACCTGCCGGACAACGTGGTGAACATCCTGCTCATCGGCGTGGACATGCATGAGAACGACATCAACTCCAAGGCCAGCCTGCTGCACAACGATGTCACCATGATCCTCTCCATCAACCTGGACGACGGATCCATCAAGCTCACCAGCATCCAGCGGGATCTGTATTGCACCATCCCGGGCTACCGGGACAAGGGGCGCATCAACGTGGCCTACGCCCGGGGCATGGGCCGCAACGCCGCCAATGGCGAGAACAGCGGCGCGGAGCTGGCCATGCGCACCGTCAACAAGAATTTTGAGCTGAACATCACCCAGTATGTGGTGATCAACTTCTACGGCGTGGCCTCCATCATCGAGGAGATGGGCGGGGTGGACGTGGACCTGACCAAGGGAGAGGCCCTGGCCATCAACAACTACCTGAAGAAGAACGGCCGCCGCATGACCTACGACACCAAGGGCAACGCGGACCGGGAGCCCCTGGAGGTCCGCAAGGAGATGGGCTCCACCGAGAAGTATGTCCTGCACCTGGACGGCATCCAGGCCCTGATGTATGCCCGGCTGCGCTCCGGCATGAAGACCGGCAACAACGACTTCAACCGCACCGCCCGGCAGCGGCACCTGCTGGAGCTGCTGCTGAAGCAGACCCTGCCCGGCCTGGACATGAACCGGGTTTCCTCCCTGCTGAAGCTGGCCAGCCCCTACCTGCGCACCAACCTCTCCGGCTCCGCCATGCTGCAGCTGGTGGTGGGCGTCATGAGCCAGGGCAACCTGATGGAGAAGGCCAAGAACGGGGAGGAGGTGCTCCAGCAGCACCGGGTGCCCCTGGACAACGGCTACAGCTATGACAACGTGGACGGCAGCAGCGTGGTAGTGATGAGCACCAGCCAGTGGAAGAACGCCGTGCAGTCCATCCACTACTTCATCTACAACGACTACTACCCGGCTGACTGAACCTGTGCGCAGGACCCCGGAGGGGTCTGCAGATAGACACAATAGCGAATGGAGGAGCGAACCATGAAGAGAATCCTGAGCATCCTGCTGGCCCTGGCCATGCTGCTGTCCCTGACAACGGGCGTGGCGGATACGGCGGCCCTCACCGCCTGCACCACCGCGGGCTACACCTATGACGCACCCGCCGACTGGCGCCGGGCGGACAGCGGCGACGACACCACCTACTTCTACTCCGACAGCGGCATGCTGATGGTCATGGTGCAGGACATGACTGATTATTCCTCCATACTGGGCGCGCTGGGCGACGAGGACATGTACAACGCAGTGGGCGATGGCATTGCCCAGGGACTGGGGGAGGACGTCAAGACCGTCACCACCATGGAGCAGGCCGGCAGCATCAGCGGCGCCTACTGTGATATCGACACCGGCGCCATGCTGGTGGGCGGCTTTATCACCAAGCAGGACAACAAGCTGGTGGCGGTGATGTATATGGACACCGCCAAGGGCAAGGATGAGATCCACGACTTCGTGATTCAGGTGGCGTCCACCCTCCGCACCGGGGACGAGAAGAGCGCCGAGCCGACGGCGGACAAGAACGACAACCTGGACCTGGACTCGCTGCTCCAGGGCTTCACTGACAACACGGCCGCGGCGGACACCAAGGAGGCACAGGACACCAGCCGGGTGCCCTACACCCTGGGCTCCTTCACCTTCAACGTGCCCGCCGACTGGGAGGCGGCGCCCAGTGAAAATGCGGTGCAGTTCTCTTGGAAGGACGACTCCATATTCAGCATGCTGCAGGTCAATATGCAGGACCTGAGCGAGCACGCGGACATGCTGAAACTGCTGGATTCCGAGACCCTCTACAACACGGTGACTGCCGGCATCACCAGCTCCTACGAGGGCATGGTGCTGGAGCCGGCCACCTGCGGCAGCATCGAGGGCCGCAAGCTGACCATGACCATGATGGGCATCGACATGGTGGGCTTCCTGACCATCCAGAACAACACCATGCTGCTCTTCCTGGGCGCGGACAGCTCCATGAGCGGCGACCAGATGATGGAGCTGGTGAGCGGCGTGGTGGAGACCCTGACCTGGTGAGACCGGTACACATACGGGAGAAAGGGGGCTGCGGCCCCCTTTTTCCGAGAGAATCCGCAGAAGGAGGGCATACCCATGGCATTTGAGGATTTCCTGCGGGCACTGGGCATGGTGGACGAGGAAGGCAATGTGTTTGACGGGCAGGAGATTCAGCGGCAGGTGCTCAGCGCCCTGGGGGTGGGCGAGCCTGTGCTGGAGACCGTGGCGGTGAAGCGGCCGCCCTTCGGGAACTATTCCGACTGCTGTGAGGCCTGCCTCACCCTGCCGGCCCCGGGGGACGGGGAATTCGACGCGGCCTCCCTCCCGGCCCGGACCCTGGCGGTGGCGGTGATCCTGGAGATGGAGATGGGCAGCGGCGGCGTGCAGCAGTTCCTCTACAACTGCGGCAGTCCCTACGCACTGCAGGCGGCGGACGCCCTGCGGGAGCTGGGCCTGCAGGAGCACGCGGCGGCCTACGAGGCCTATCTGGCCCAATACCACCTGGACCGGGACACCCTGGACATCCTCTGCCCGGAGAATGCGCCGGTGGACGAGGACCCCTGGTCCGACGACCTGGACCTGCTCTATGAACGGATTCCGTCGGAGACCCTGGAGGCCGCGGCGGACTGGGACGCCCTGCAGGGCGCCATCCTGGCCTACGCCAACCGCCATCCCGAGGTCTTTCGGGAGCCGGAGGAGGAGAAAGAAGGCCCGCAGTCATGAAGATCCTGATTCTCAACGGCTCCCCCGCGGGGAAGGACAGCATCACCCTCTACACCATGCGCTACATTCAGCAGCACTTCCCGGACCATGACTACGAGACCCTGCATGTGGGCCAGCAGATCCGGAAGCTGGAGAAGGACACCGCCTGGAGGGAGGCCCTGGCGGCGGCGGAGCTGATCGTGTTCTGCTATCCGGTCTACACCTTCCTGGCCCCCGCCCAGCTCCACCGCTTTATTGAATTGATCCGGGAGAGCGGGGTGGACCTGGGGGGAAAGTACGCCACCCAGCTCACCACCTCCAAACACTTCTACGATGTGACGGCCCACCGCTATATCCAGGACATCTGCGGCGATCTGGGGCTGCGGTATGTCCGGGGACTGTCGGCGGACATGGAGGACCTTCGCAGCCGGCAGGGGCAGCAGGAGGCCCTGGCCTTCTTCCGCCATGTGCTGTGGAGCATGGAACAGGGCTTTTCCGAGCCGGTCTCCGTGCGGCCGGCCCGGGCGGAGCTGAAGACGGCCAGCCCGGCAGCGGAGCCCCTGGCCCTGGAGAAAAAGCCGGACCGGATCGTCATTGTGACGGACTCCACCCATGACGGGGCAGGCCGGCTGCAGGCCATGGTGGAGCGGCTGAAAAACCGTCTGCCCTGCCGGGTGGAGGTGGCGGACATCCGGGATTTCCCCTTTGCCGGGGGCTGCCTGGGCTGCTTCCACTGCGCCGGGGACGGCCGGTGCGTCTACCGGGACGGCTTTGACACCTGGCTCCGGGAGACCATCCAGTCCGCCGACGCGCTGGTGTATGCCTACAGCATCCGGGACCACAGCATGGGCAGCCGCTTCAAGCTCTTTGACGACCGGCAGTTCTGCAACGGCCACCGCACCGTGACCATGGGCAGGCCGGTGGGCTATCTGGTGGACGGTGACCTGGAGGCGGAGCCCAACCTCCAGACCCTCATGGAGGCCCGGGCGGAGGTGGGGGGCAACGCCCTGGCGGGGATCGCCGTCAGCGGCCGGGATCCGGACCGGGAGATCGACCAGCTGGCCGCCTCCCTCTGCTACGCGGTGACGGAGCACTGGCTGCCCCCGAAGAATTTCTACGGGGTGGGCGGCCTGAAGATCTTCCGGGACCTGATCTGGCAGATGCAGGGCCTGATGCGGGCGGACCACAGGTTCTACAAGCAGCACGGCTTCTACGACTTCCCCCAGAAGAAACGGGGCACCATGATGGCCATGTACCTGGTGGGCGGCCTGATGAGAAACCCGAAGCTCCGGAAAAAGATGGGCGGGAAGATGACCGAGGGGATGACCCTGCCCTACCGGAAGGTGCTGGAGCAGGACGAAAAGAAGGACAAAGAAGCATAAGAAAAAACCGGGAGGCGGCCTTTCCGTCCTCCCGGTTTTCCTGTGCCGGCTTACTGGGTGATGAGGTTCTCCATGGGGATCCAGACCCGCCGCTTGTTGTTCCCGTTCTGGAACTCCAGCTGGCCGAAGCCGTTGTCGATGTTGTAGATCACGCCAGTGGTGCCGCTGGGGATCATGTCCTTGTGCCGGGAATAGCTCTCGCCGGGGCCGTAGTAGGCGTAGGTGGAGTAATTCACCGTGGCGGCGCAGATCTCGGTCTCCTCCGGGATCAGGTCCAGGTTGACATCCACCCGCTTCACGCCGGTGTAGGCCCTGCGGGGCGTGCCCTGATACTTGAACTCCGTCTGCACCCACCAGATGCCGTTGCGCTTGTCATAGGCCTTGGTGAGCACCTTCACCAGGTCCCCCTCCTTGAAGTAGGAGCCCAGGCCGTCATAGTTGGTGGAGGGGCCGGAGCGGGTGGCCATGCGCATGAGCAGGGCGGCTTCCACGCCGTTGCCGTAGGAGCGGTCCTGGCCGGCGTAGCCCGGCTGGCTCTCCCCGGGGTAGGGCAGGGGCGCGGCCACCGCCGCCTGGCTGGTGAACAGGACGTCGGAGACACAGACGTTGTAGGTGGAGACATTGCCGTTGCGCCACTTGAAGATGAAGAACTCCACCCGGGTCACGCCCTGCTCGGGGGAGGGCAGGGCCAGGCGCTGATAGCCGTCCTGCCAGTCCTGGTTGGACACGCCGGGCTGGAAGTAGTCGTCCAGCGCGTAGGTGTAGTCCAGCCAGGCGTTCTGCCGCCAGATGCGGACGCGGATGTTCTCCGGGAAGGCGTTGTTGTAGTAGGTGTCGTAGGAGGCCTGGTTGCCGGCCCGCACCCAGATGTCCGAGATGGTCTCGCCGCTGAAGTAGAAGGTGGCCTCCGGCACATCGTCGTGGCCCGTGGAGGACCAGGTGATGTAGGACCAGCAGGTGGAGGCGTCGTTGTCCAGGGCCTGGCGCAGGCCGGCTGCGTTGCTCTGGGCGTCGGTGGAGTAGGGCTTGACCTCTCCCAGGGCTGCGGTCCAGCTGCTGCTCTCGCCCACCAGCTTGGCTGCCTGGGCCGCCAGGGGCACTGCGCCCAGGCACAGGCACAGGATCAAAGCCATCAGTTTTCTCATATGAATCTCCCTCCCTGTCCGGATACCGAACGCTGTACTGCGTATCCCTTTCTACAAAACAGACGGGAATCCCTGCCGCTTTCATCCCTGCCGGGGGACATTTTCCGGGTTTTTCCGCTTTTCAGGGGCTCCTGCCCGGGTGCGCCGGGCCGCATTTCCGGGCGCGGCAGCAGAAATCTGGAAGGAATTCCACCGGCGGCGGAGAATTATCCACAGGTATGGCATTCCACAGCGGAGAGACAGGGGGAGACGGCAAATGATCGGGATCATCGGGGCCATGGAAGTGGAGATGGAAGCGCTGAGGGCGCTGCTGGAGGAGCGGCAGGACACGGAGCTGGGCACCAACGTGTTCTCCACCGGGCTGCTGTTCGGCCGGGAGGCGGTGCTGGCGGTGTGCGGCTGCGGCAAGGTGAACGCCGCCCTGTGCACCCAGCAGATGATCCTCACCTGGCATCCGGAGGCGATCCTGAACATCGGCGTGGCCGGCGGCGCGGACCCCGGCCTGCACATCGGGGACATTGTGGTGGGCACCGCGGCGGTGCAGCACGACATGGACACCACCCCCATGGGGGACCCCATCGGCTATGTGAGCAAGATCGGCGTGGTGGAATTCCCCTGCGATCCGGACCTGCGGGCCCGGCTGAAGGAGGCCGCGGGCGCTATCCCGGACATCCGGGTGCTGGAGGGGGTCATCGCCACGGGGGACCAGTTTGTGAACCAGCCCGCGCGCACCGCCTGGATCCGGGAGACCTTCCACGCCGCCGCGGTGGAGATGGAGGGGGCCGCTGTGGCCCACGCATGCCTGCTCCACGGCGTCCCTTGCGGCGTGCTGCGCTCCATCTCCGACGGCGCCAACGACGACAGCGGCATGGACTTCGCCGCCTTCACCCACCTGGCGGCGGAGCACGCCCAGACCGTGGTGCGGCACCTCCTGGCCGGGACCTGAGAGGAGGGGACACGCATGGTTGTCTGGATCACCGGGGCCTCCAGCGGCTTGGGGCTCCACACGGCGCAGGCCCTGGCGGCGGCGGACCACACCGTCATCGCCGGCGCCCGCTCCTTCACCCCCGGAAAGGGGGAGGACGGCATCCACCGGCTGCAGCTGGACGTCACCTCCGATGAGAGCGCCGCCGCCTTTGTCTGGGGTGCCCTGGCCATCGCCCCCCGGGTGGACGCCCTGGTGCAGTGCGCCGGCATCCTCATGCTGGGGAGCTGCGAGGAGACCACGGTGGAGGAGTACCGACGGATCCTGGAGACCGACTTCCTGGGCATGGTGCGGATGAACAGCCTGGCCCTCCCCCTCATGCGGTCCCAGGGCAGCGGCCGGATTATCCTGTTCTCCTCCATCAACGGCCTGCTGGGCATCCCCTTCCAGAGCGCCTACACCGCCGCCAAGCACGCGGTGGAGGGCTACGCGGAGTGCCTGGGCATGGAGGTGCACCGCCACGGCATCCAGGTCTGCCTGGTGGAGCCCGGGGACCATCGCTCCGGCTCCGACGCCTACCGCCTCCACAGCGCCGCCATGGCCGGGGACTCCCCCTACGGGGCGGACTTCGCGGACACCACCACTGTTATCGCCCACGACGAGCACAACGGCTCCGACCCGGACGTGCTGGGCCGGCGGGTGGCCGCCCTGCTGAAGAAGAGAAGGATGCCGGGGCGGCTGCGGGTGGCCTCCCTGGACCAGAAGCTGGCCGTGTGGCTCCACGACCTGCTGCCCACTCCCCTGAACAGCGCCATTCTCCGGGGCTACTACCTGAACCCGAAGAAGGCAAGGAAATACCGGGAACAGGCAAAGTGAACACGACAAAAGCCCTCCGTCCACCATCCGGACAGAGGGCTTTTCCTATGCCTCCGTCTCCCGCCAGATCCGCACCGTGACGCCGCCCGGGGCGCCCTCCACGGCCGAACGGAGGCGGGCGTCCTCCCAGGCGGCCAGCACCGGGCTGTCGGTGACGATCCGGGGCCGGAGCACCCCGTCCTCCCCGCTCTGGTTTTCCACGAAGAGGCGGCAGGAGTTCCCGGCGCTGTCCCGCCCCGCCAGCATGTAGCGGGCGGAGAGCCGCACCGTGCCGTCCTTGGCAATCCGCTGGGTGTCCACCCCGGGGCCCACCGTCTCCCCGGTGAAGTCCGGCCCCTGGGCGCGCCCGGTGAAGGGCACCATCACCACGTCCTCCCGCCGGCCCTTCACCGCCTCCGCCCCCGTGCACAGCACATGGATGGTCAGGATCAGTTCCTCTTTCATCGCTTTCTCTCCTTCATAGGCCCCTCCGGCGTCATTCGGCGCCCAGGGGGGTGTAGCCCACCTGCTCAATCATCCGCTGTCCCTGGGGGCTGAGCAGCCACTGCACCAGGGCCCGGGTGTTCTCACCCGCGTCCGACCGGGTCACCGCGTAGAAGGCGGAGGCCAGGGGATAGGTGCCGTTCCCGATGTTCTCCACCGTGGGCGCCACGCCGTTCACCGCCAGCAGCTTCACGTGGAAGTCCGGCATCAGGGCCGTGCAGTAGAAGCGGAAGGAGTAGCCCATGGCGTTGCGGTGGTTCTTGTACTGGGAGACCTGCTGGACGATGCCGCCCATGCTGCCCGCCACCTCCTCCGTCTCGGGGGTCCGCAGCGGCGTGTCCCCCATGACAAAGCGCTCCAGGGCGGTCTGGCTGCCGCTGCCCCGGCTGCGCTGGTAGGGCCGGATGCTCCCCAGGCCCGCCACGCCCAGCTCGTCCCAGCGGTTGATCTCCCCGGCGTAGATGCCCCGGAGCTCATCCAGGGTCAGGCCCTCCACCGGATTGTCCGGGTGGACGAAGAAGACGAAGGCCTCCCGCCCGATGGGGGTGTAGACCAGCTCCACGCCCTTCTCCGCCGCGTAGGCCTCCTGCTCCGCGCTGGGGCCTGCCACGAAAATGATATCGCACTCCCCGTCCACAATGTTGGCATAGGCCGTGGCGGTGGTGCTGCAGGTCACATGGGTGCGGACCTGCTGATCCGTCATGGTCTCCGGGCAGGTGGCCTGGGCCGCGGCGGCGTACACGGGGTAGAGGGCGGTGGCGCCGTCCATCCGGGGAACCGTCTCCGGGTCGTCGAAGCGCAGGGTGGCCTCCTCCCCCATGCGCAGCACCCGGCTGTCCTCCCGGAAGGGCCTGAAGCTCCTGTAGTCGAAGGTCTCCGGCAGGGTGATGCGCCGCAGGTGCTGATCATACAGCCCGCTCCCGACCATCACGCCGCCCACGATCAGGGCGCAGGCGAGCCAGATCAGGAAGCGCTTTTTCGTCCACCACCGGTACAGGAGGCCCACCAGCAGCACCTCCAGCAGGACGCCGGCGAGGATCATGCAGATGACCAGATACCCGTGGGGCTGGAAAATGCACATCATCCAGCTGAGAAGGCCGATCACCAGGCCATCCACCACGGCCAGCGCGAGCCTGGAGATCACCAGGCCGCCGGACTGCAGCCCGCTGTCCCGCCCCGGGCGTTGCTTCCTCCACGACACGGTGATGGCGGCAATGTTGAGGATCACCAGCGCCAAAAACACGAGCGGCATTTCATCGACCTCCCAATCCTTTGCAACGCTGTCTGCACCGGCACCATTATACCCGGTTCTCCCTGTCCGGGCAACACACGAAAAACTTCACCGCCCGACGGAACTTTTTTCCTCCGCCTCCGTCTGAGGAAGTGAACGGAATGAAACCGGCCACCCGCCGGCAAGGAGGTACGCCCCATGAAAAACATGAAGAAGATCGTTTCCCTTTTCCTGGCCCTGGCCCTGCTGCTGGGGATGATCCCCGCCGCCCTGGCGGAGAGCGTGCTCCAGCGGGGCGACACCGGGGACGAGGTGGTGGCCGTCCAGGCCCGGCTGCAGGAGCTGGGCTACCTGGACACCGACCCCACCGGCACCTACGACGAGGCCACCGAGGCGGCGGTCATCGCCTTCCAGCGGCGCAACAGCCTCATGGCCACCGGCATGGTGGACGGCCCCACCCGCACGGTGCTCTTCTCTGAGACCGCCCTGAAGCCCTACAGCCCCGAGGACTGGGTCAACGAGTGGTTCTATACGGAGGAGGAGGCCCCCGGCGAGACCGGCATGGTGACCTTCGACATGGCCTGGGGCGCCCCTGCCCCCATGTCCACCGCCATGCCCGCCGCCAAGATGACCTCCGCCTCCGAGGCCTGGGAGCCCCCGGCCTGGAACGCCAACGAGTACACCTACATCCGGGAGAACGGCTTCCAGAGTGTCTCCGCCAGCCCCCTGTCCACCTTCGCCGCGGACGTGGATACCGCCTCCTACGCCCAGCTCCGCCGCATGATCCTCGCCGGGGAGCGGATCCCCGCGGACGCGGTGCGGGTGGAGGAGATGCTGAACTACTTCCACTACGACTACGCCCAGCCCGAGGGGGACAGCCCCTTCGGCGTGAGCATGTACCTGGCCCCCTGCCCCTGGAACCCGGACACCCTGCTCCTCCAGGTGGGCCTGCAGGCGAAAACCGTCATGCCAGAGGACCGGCCGCCCCACAACCTGGTCTTCCTCATCGACGTCTCCGGCTCCATGTTCGGCAGCGACCGGCTGGACCTGGTGAAGCGGGCCTTCCTGCTGCTTCTGGACGTGCTGGAGCCCACGGACACGGTGACCATCGTCACCTACGCCTCCCGGGATGAGGTGGTGCTGGAGGGCGTGTCCGCCTCGGAGAAGACCCGCATCAGCGAGGCCATCGAGGGCCTGAACGCCCGGGGCTCCACCAACAGCGCCGCCGGCATCCAGACCGCCTATCAGCTGGCGGAGAAGTACGCCGTCCCCGGGGGCGTGAACCGGGTGATCATGGCCACCGACGGCGACTTCAACGTGGGCATCTCCAGCGAGGGGGACCTGGCCCGGCTCATCATGGAAAAGAAGGCCGGCGGCACCCGCCTCACCATGCTGGGGGTGGGCTACGGCAACTACAAGGACAACAAGCTGGAGGCCCTGGCGGACTACGGCGACGGCAACTACTACTACCTGGACGACATCTTCGAGGCCCGGCGCGCCCTGGTCACCGAGGCGGGGGGCACCTTCGTGGAGGTGGCCCGGGACGTGAAGCTGCAGCTGGACTTCAACCCGGCGAAAGTGAAAGGCTACCGGCTCATCGGCTACGAGGACCGGGTGATGGCGGCGGAGGATTTCCATGACGACACCAAGGACGGCGGCGAGCTGGGCAGCGGCCACCGGGTGACGGCCCTGTACGAGATCGTGCCCGTGGGCAGCGCCTTCCCGCTGAACACGGCGGAGAGCCGCTACCAGGCAGCCCCGGCGGCAGACTCCGGCGCCGAGTGGCTCACCCTGAGCATCCGCGCCAAGAAGCCCGGCCGGGATGACAGCGACCTGGAGACCTACCCCCTCACCGGGGAGCCCCTGGCGGAGATGCCCGAGAACATGCGCTTCGCCGCGGGCGTGGCGGAGGCTGCCATGCTTCTGCGGGGCAGCGAGCATGTGGGCACCGCCACCTGGGACAGCGCCCTGGCCCTGGTCCGCAGCTGCCCCTCCGTCACCGGCGACGCCTTCAAGGAGGAGTTCGTCTACCTGCTGACCCTGCTGCAGCGGCAGGAGTGAAGCCCTTTTCCCTGCCCATCCTCCCCCTGCCCGGGGGAGGATCTGTTTTTTTCGGCAGCGCTTGACAGAACGGCTGTCCTGTGCTATGATGCTCGTGGTTTGTAAGAAGCCATTGCCGAAGACAGCCGGTGTCCCGGAGGGCGGCCCACTGGGGTGGCCAGGACGGGACTTAAGGGAGCAGCGCTCCGCCTGCCGAGGTGTGAAGGATTATGCTTTTGCTCATCCCTCGCGCCTGATGCGAGGGTTTTCTTCACTCTCAAACCGTGAGGAGGTGCAACGAAAATGAGCAAGAACCGTGAGCTGAAGGAACAGGCCGTGGCGGAAATTCTTGAGAAGGTCCGCGGCGCCCAGTCCATCACCCTGGTGTCCTACTCCGGCCTCACCGTGGAGCAGGTGACCAACCTGCGCCGGCAGTGCCGTGAAAAGGGCGTGCAGTACTGCGTGCTGAAGAACCGTCTGGTCAAGCTGGCCCTGGCGGAAGCCGGCATCGAGGGCGTGGACGATCTGCTGAACGGCCCCAACGCCTTCGTGTTCTCCATGGCGGATCCGGTGTCCGGCCCCAAGGTCATCACCGAGTTCATCGAGAAGAACAAGCTGCAGAGCCTCACCGTGGTGGGCGGCGTGTTCGAAGGCAAGGCGGCGGACGTCGCCACCATCCAGGCCCTGGCCAAGATGCCCAGCCGCGACGAGATGCTGGCCATGCTGGTGGGCAGCCTGCAGAGCCCCATGGCCGGCCTGGTGGCCGTCCTGGAGCAGATTGCGGAGCAGAAGGAAGCGGCCTGATGAGGGCTGCCTGATCCCCGCGATCCCGTAAACAAATTGAACGACAGAATAACAGGAGGAAAACATCATGGATTTCAATGCCATTATCGAAGCCATTGAGAAGATGAGCCTGATGGAAGTCAAAGAGCTCGTCGACGCCCTGAAGGAAAAGTTCGGTGTGACCGGCGCCATCGCGGTGGCCGGCGGTGCCGCTCCCGCTGCCGCTGCGGCTGCTGAGGAGGAGAAGACCGAGTTCGACGTGGTGCTGAAGGAATTCGACCCCGCCAAGAAGATCGCCATCATCAAGGTGGTCCGCGAGGTCATCGAGGGCCTGGGCCTGAAGGAAGCCAAGGAGATGGTCGAGGGCGCGCCCAAGGTCATCAAGGAAGGCATCTCCAAGGAAGACGCCGAGAAGCTGGTTGCCAAGTTCAAGGAAGCCGGCGCTGTCTGCGAGATCAAGTAATCATCGCACAACGGACGGGGCTGCCCATGCCGGGCGGCTCCGTTTTTTTGCGGCCCCCGGGCGGCGGTGAAAAGACTTGCAAAAGCCACCCATATGGGGTATAATGGAGACACAGAAAGACCTGAGGAGGCGATTCCCATGATACAGATCATCGCAGGCAAAAAAGGCTCCGGCAAGACCAAGCGGCTGATCGACATGACCAACCAGACGGCCCACGAGTCCTACCACGATGTTCTCTTCCTGGACGACGACAACCGCTACATGTTTGACGTGGACCACAAGGTCCGCTTCATCAACGTGGCCGACTACAATATCAAGAGCATGGACATGTTCCTGGGATTCCTGTGCGGGATGCTCAGCCAGAATTTCGATGTGGGCACCATCTTCATCGATGCCTTTGTGAAGCTGTGCAAGACAGACCTGAGCGCGGCCGGCCCCCTCTTCGAGGCCATGGTCCGCCTCTCCGAGAAGCACCATGTGGACTTTGTGCTCTCCGTCTCCGCCGACCCCGCCACCCTGCCTGAGTTCATGACCTGCTACCTCATCTGACGCGCTCTCCGGTTCCTCCGGGACGGTGGGAATGCCCGCCGTCCCGTTCTTCTATAGATAAAGCAGCCAGAATTATCCTGTATCGGGAGGGATATCCATGTCATACTTGTCCACGCGGGGCGGCAGTGTGGTGACCGCCTCCCAGGCGATTCTCCGGGGACTGGCGGCCGGCGGCGGCCTCTATGTCCCGGCTGTCTATCCCCAGGTGGATCTCCCCTGGATCGCCGATCTGGCCGGCCTGCCCTACACGGCCCGGGCCGTCCGGGTGCTCTCCCTTTATCTGGAGGACTACTCCCCCCGGGAGATCGAGGGCGCGGTGGCAGCTGCCTACAGCCCCGACCGCTTTGACGATCCTGCCATCGCCCCCCTGCGCCAGCTGGACGACAGCACCTGGATGCTGGAGCTCTTCCACGGCCCCACCCTGGCCTTCAAGGACATGGCCCTGCAGCTGCTGCCCCACCTGATCCGCATGGCGGCGGAGAAGAACGGCGAGCACCGGGAGATCAGCATTCTGGTGGCCACCTCCGGGGACACGGGCAAGGCGGCGCTGGAGGGCTTCCGGGACGTGGCGGGCACCTCCTGCACGGTGTTCTACCCCCGGGACGGGGTCAGCGACATCCAGAAGCTGCAGATGGTCACCACCGGCGGCAGCAACACCCGGGTCATCGCCGTGGAGGGCAATTTTGATGACGCCCAGACCGGGGTGAAGGCCCTCTTCTCCTCCCCGGATTTCGCGGAGCGGATGAATGCCCGGGGCCGGGTGCTGTCCTCGGCCAACTCCATCAACTTCGGCCGCCTGGTGCCCCAGGTGGTGTACTACTTCAGCGCCTACGCCGATCTGGTGAGCCGGGGGGACATTGTCTGCGGCGCGCCGGTGAACTTTGTGGTGCCCACCGGCAACTTCGGGGACATCCTGGCGGGCTACTACGCGGCCCGCATGGGCCTGCCCGTGCAGAAGCTGATCTGCGCCAGCAACCGGAACAACGTGCTGACGGATTTCTTCGCCAAGGGCACCTACTCCGTCCACCGCCCCTTCTACAAGACCGCGTCCCCCTCCATGGACATTCTGGTCTCCTCCAACCTGGAGCGCCTGCTCTTCGACGCGGCGGACCGGGACGGGGAGCTGGTGGCCCTGTGGATGCAGCAGCTGAAGGAGTGCGGCAGCTACTCCGTGGGCGAGCAGCGCTGGAGCCGGCTGGTGGAGCAGTTCTCCGCCGGCTTTGCCAACGACCGGGAGACCTTCGCCCAGATTGCCCAGATGCACCGGCGCACCGGGGTGGTGCCGGACACCCACACCGCCGTGGCGGCCCGGGTGCTGGACAACTACCGGGCGGAGACCGGGGACCTGACCCCGGCAGTTATCGTCTCCACCGCCAGCCCCTACAAGTTCTGCGCCGATGTCACGGCCTCCCTGGTGGGCCGGGACCGGGTCCGGGATCTGGACGCCTTCGCCTGCGCGGAGGAGCTCTCCCGCATCAGCGGCACGCCGGTGCCCGCCCAGGTGGCCGCCCTGCGGAGCCTGCCGGTGCGCCACACCGCCGTCACCGCCCGGGATCCTGCGGCCATGGCCGACGCCGTGCTGGCCTGAACCATACCCGCCGCCCGGCTCAGCCGGGTGGTTTTCACCCCAAGCGTATCATGGATGGAGAGGAAGGATTGACATGCAGTCCCATGCCCTTCAGTCCCTGCCGGAGGGATACCGTGAAATTCTGCACCTGGACCTGCAGAAGGACAAAAAGACCGCCACCGTGGTCAATGTCCTGGCGGTCGTCCTGGCGGTGGTGCTGGGCATTGTCTTCCACCTGATGGTGCCCATCAGCAGCTTTTTCCGGACCACCGGCGATCTGGCGGCGGACCTGCTCCGGCTGCTGGTGCTGCTGGTGGCCATGGCCGCCTACATTGTGCTCCATGAGCTGACCCATGCGGCGGCCATGAAGTGTTTCGGCGGCGTCCAGGTGAAGTTCGGCTTCACCGGGATCTATGCCTTCGCCGGCAGCGAAAAGGACTATTTCGACCGCCCCGCCTACCGGATCATCGCCCTGGCGCCGGTGGTGGTGTGGGGCGTGATCTTCGCCCTGCTGATGGCCCTGCTGCCCCGGGAATGGTTCTGGACCATGGCCTGGCTGCAGCTGACCAACGTCTCCGGCGCCGCCGGGGACCTCTATGTGACCTGGAAGCTGCATAAGGTGCCCCGGGACACCCTGGTCCGGGACACCGGGGTGGCCATGTGGATGTACAGCGCCTCCGGCACCGGGGAGTGACGGGCGTTCGGCGGTCCCGCCGCGCTGTGATACAATGGAAAAAACTGCTTGATCCGGAGGCTTGGCATGCTGAAGAACCTGATGAACCGCTATTACTACGGCAAGGCCGGCAAGGCGGACCTCACCCCGGACGACCTGCCCACCACGCGCTGGCAACTGTTCTGGGAGACCCTGCGCACCCACCTGGCGGAGCTGGTGAAGCTGAACCTGCTGCAGCTGGTTTTCTGGGTGCCCACCATTGTGGTGCTGCTGCTGGGCTACAGCGCCATGATGAACCAGATGCAGCTGATGGACCTGGGGGACGGCACCTCCATCCAGACGAAGATCGTGGATGAGCAGGCGCTGGCTGCTGCGGCGGACGAGACCGGCGCCACCCAGGTCACCCTGGAGAAGGAGCCGGTGGTCTCCGTGGCGGACACGGTGCAGCAGCTCAACGGCCTGGCCCTGATGACCCTGCTGCTGCTGGTGCCCTGCATCGCCATCACCGGCCCGGGCACCGCCGGCGTCAGCTATGTTGTCCGGAACTGGGCCCGGGATGAGCACGCCTTCCTGTGGTCCGACTTCAAGGACGCCATGAAGGAGAACTGGAAACAGAGCCTGCTGGTCTCCACCCTGACGGGCCTGGCGCCGCTGCTGGTGTACCTCAGCTGGGTCTACTACGGCTCCCTGGCCCAGCAGCAGCCCCTGATGGTGGTGCCCCAGGCGCTGGTGGCCATCATCGGCCTGGTGTGGGCCCTGTGCGTCACCTATGCCCATCCCCTCATCGTCTCCTACGAGCTGAAGGCCAAGGGGGTGCTGCGCAACGCGGTGCTGCTGGGCATCGCCCGGCTGCCCATGAGTGTGGGCATCCGCCTGCTCCACTGCGTGCCGGCCCTCATCGGCGCCGCCATCTTCTTCCTCATCAACCCCTTCTTCGCCGTGATGTTCCTCTTTGTGTGGTATGTGCTGATCGGCTTTGCCCTCTCCCGCTTCGTCACCGCCTCCTACACCAACGCCGTCTTTGACCGCTTCATCAACAGCCGCATCGAGGGCGCGAAGGTGAACCGGGGCCTCCGGGCGCCGGATGACGACGACGAGGACGAGGCCCAGACGGCGGAGACGCCGGAGGAAGGGGACCGGTAAGCCATGTACACCAGCTTTGCCGAGGTCTATGACCGGCTGATGGCGGACGTAGACTATCCCGCCTGGGCGGCCTTCTACGGGGAGCTGCTCCGGGAACGGGGCATCACCCGGGGCGCCCTGTGCGAGTGCGCCTGCGGCACCGGCAGCCTCACCCTTCCCCTGCAGCAGGCGGGCTGGCAGGTCACCGGGGTGGACATCAGCCGGGAGATGCTGCGCCTGGCCGGGGAGAAGGCCCGGGCGGCGGGCCTGCCCCTGCTCTTTGTGCAGCAGGACATGCGCCGTCTGCAGCTCCACCACCCGGTGGACGCCGTGCTGGCCACCTGCGACGGGGTCAACTACCTGCTGACGGACCGGGATCTGGCGGACTTCCTCCGTTCGGCCCGGGCAGCCCTGAGGCCCGGCGGCGTCCTCTGCTTCGACGTCTCCACCCCCCACAAGCTCTCCGAAACCCTGGGAAACAGCCTCCTGTGCGACGACACCCCGGACATCACCTACCTGTGGCAGAACCGCTGGCACGCCGCCGTCCGGCGGGTGGAGCTCCACCTGTGCATCTTTGTGCGGGAGGGGGACGGCCGTTACCGCCGCCTGGACGAGGAGCAGCGCCAGCGGGCCTGGAGCCGGGAGGAGCTGCAGGAGGCCCTCACCGCGGCGGGCTTCACGGACATCACCTTCTATGGGGACCGGCGGATGGCGCCGCCCAGGCCCCATGAAGCGCGCTGGCACATCGCCGCGCGCAATCCCGAAGAAACAGGAAGAGAAGCATGAAAGAACAGTTTGAACGCCGCAGCGGCGATGAAATGCTGCACCTGACCCTCTGCGGAGGCCAGGCCCGGGTGCTCCTGGGGGAGACCACCCGCCTGGTCCAGCGGGCTGCGGATATCCACCGGGCCAGCGCCGTGTGCACCGCCGCCCTGGGCCGGCTCATGACCGGCACGCTGATGATGGGCGTGATGCTCAAGGGGGCGGAGGAGAACGTCTCCGTCACCATCAAGGGCGGCGGCCCCATGGGCACCCTGGTGGCGGTGGCCCAGGGCGGCGACGTCCGCTGCTGCTGCGATGACGCCGGGGTGGAGCTGCCCCTGCGGGAGGCGGACGGCAAGCTGGACGTGGGCCGGGCGGTGGGCCATGAGGGACGCATCAGCGTGGTGAAGGACCTCCGGATGAAGGAGCCCTACGTCGGCCAGTGCAACCTGGTGAGCGGCGAGATCGCCATGGATTTCGCCAACTATTTCACCGTCTCCGAGCAGCAGCCCTCCCTGGTGGCCCTGGGGGTCCTGGTGGCGGGCGGCGGGGTGAAGAAGGCCGGCGGCCTGCTGATCCAGCCCCTCCCCGGCTGCACCGAGGAGACCCTCTCCCAGCTGGAGCTGCGCAGCCCCATGTTTGCAGACATCAGCCGGGAGCTGGCCGCCGCCCCCAAGGAGGAGCTGGCGGAGGACTGGTTCCGGGGGCTGGAGCCGGTGCTGCTGGACCGCACCCCCTTGAACTACCGCTGCACCTGCTCCCGGGAGCGCATGGAGCGGGCCCTGCTCTCCATCGGCCGGAAGGACCTGCAGGAGATCATCGACGAGGACAAGGGCGCGGAGCTGAGCTGCCATTTCTGCAACTCCGTCTACCGCTTCACCACGGAGGAGCTCCGGACGCTGCTGGCCTCGGCGGAGCACTGAGGGCCGGAAAGGAGAACGCCATGCTGTTCAAGACCATCAATTTCGACGAGCACTTCGCAGAGTTCGTCTCCCAGTGGTATGAGGCGCACCGGGGCGACTACCGGAATTTCGACGCCATGGAGGCGGACATGCCCCGGGTCTACACCCGGTTCCTGAACACCCCCGCCCCCTGGCTGGAGGGCATCACCCCCGGGGCGTATTTCACCCAGTTCGAGGACCCCAAGGACCTGGTGGACT
This sequence comes from Clostridia bacterium, assembly GCA_017519405.1. Lineage (GTDB taxonomy): Bacteria > Bacillota > Clostridia > Christensenellales > Aristaeellaceae > RUG11272. The sequence continues at coordinate 86,039 of JAFWSH010000005.1, read as the reverse complement.
GGCTCTGCACCTACTGCGAGAACGGTGTGCCGGTGCCGGATCTGCTGCTGGAGCAGATCGAGAACGTGGGCAAGCCCTGCGAGAAGCGGCTGGTGGCCCTGCTGCGCAGCGAGGGCGCCCCGGCGGAGGCCAGGATGATCGCCGTGACCCTCCTGCGCAGCATGGAGAGCACCCAGCCCAAGATGCTCTACATCAGCTGGCAGCTGAACCGGGAGGAGGAGGACGAACTGGCGGACAACGCCATCGACGCCCTGAAGGACATGGGCCGCAGCGCCATCCAGCCCATGCTGGAGGCCCTGCCCAAGGCCACCCCCGCCGGCCAGGCCGCCCTGCTGGACGTGCTGGTGAACTACCCGGGCTATGAGCCGGTGTACCAGACCGCCATCCGCCTCTTCCGCTCCCGGCCGGAGCAGCGGGCCCTCTTCGCCGGCTACCTGGCCAAGCTGGGGGACGAGCGGGCCCTGCCGGACCTGGTGCGGGCCGCGGAGGACGGCGCCACCGGCTATGTGGACTGGATCGAGCTGCGCAGCGCCATCGAGCGCCTGGGCGGCACGGTGTCCGACCGGGATTTCTCCGACGACCCGGACTATGAGGCCCTCCAGGGCACCGATCCCATGTAAGCGAACGGAACCTATCCCCACCGGAAGGAGGTGACGGCATGCTCTGCCCCTACTGCGGCACCTATGCGGAGACGGACGATATCGTCTGCCCCGCCTGCGGAAAAACCCTGCCCCACGGGGAGAACCAGGACACGGGGGTCATGGCGATCCGGCAGGGCAAGCGCGCACGGGAGGAGGCTTCCTCCGGGGCCACCCCCATCTGGCAGCTCCGGCAGGGCAACCGGCGGATCTATGTGGAGCCGGAGACCCGGCCTGTGGGCGCCAGAACCCCGGTGTACACCGATCCGGAGCTCCAACGGCGGAGCCGGGAGACCGTCATGGACCGCCCGGAGGCCGGCTGGACCGAGGAGCAGGAGATCCCCATCCCCCAGGAGCGCTCCCGCCGCGCCGGCAGGAAGCCCAAACCCGTCAATTCCTTTTCCGTCAACTGGATGATCGTGCTGGTGGTGGTGCTCTCCCTGGTGCTCCTCGCCGGCGTGGGCACATTTGCCTATCTCCGGGTTACCCAGAACGGCCAGCGGATCCTGGCCCGCCTGGGTTATGACGCCAACTCCGCCGCCCTCTGGGAGGTGGGGGAGGAGCAGATGAACACCGGAGACCTGGAGCGGGCGGTGGCCAGCTTCGAGAAGGCGGCGGAGAAGGACGGGGACGGGAACGTGAACGTCCCGGGCCTCTTGACACTGGGCAGCGCCTACGAGGCCCTGGGCCGCCTGGAGGACGCCGAGGCCATCTATGTCCGGCTCTACACCGACGTGGTGCCCTCCGCCCTGGAGCCCTACACCAACGAGATCCGCATTCTCCAGTCCACCGGCAGGGATGCCGAGGCCGCCGTGCTGATGCAGACCGCCTACCAGAAGACCGGCAGCGCCACCTTCAGCCGGCAGCGGGCGGAGCTGCTGCCACAGCAGCCCGTCACCGACATCACCGCCGGCCAGCACAACATCAAGAAGACCATGCACCTCTCCTCCCCCCAGGGCTATGACATCTACTACATCATCAACAACGAGGACGCCGTGCTGCCGGCGGACGGCACCAAGTACGAGGACGGCATCTTCCTGGATGAGGGCACCTGGACCCTGCGGGCCGTGTGCGTCAACGGGGACCTGATCTCCGACGAGCTGCGGGCGACCTACTATGTGGCCCTGCCTTCCCCCAGCGTGCCCCGGGTCTCCCTGGCCCCGGGCACCTACAAGCAGCGCCAGCGGGTGCGGATCTGGCCCTCCCTGGACAACATGGAGGCCATCGAGAAGGGGGAGGACGTCATCACCCTGTACTACACCATCGACGGCTCCATCCCCAACGCCGACAGCCCCATCTTCCGGGACGGGGACGGCATCCTGCTCAAGACGCGCAAGGTCACCCTCCGGGCGGTGGCGGTGAACAGCAACGGCAAGCCCAGCTTCGTCAAGGAGGTCACCTACGTGGTGGAGGCCAACCCCAAGGCGCGGGAGGCCTATGTCTCCCAGGACGTGGGCTCCATCAAGCTCAACAGCACCACCTATGAGGATTTCTCCGCCCAGTACGGGGAGGGGGACAGCCGGGAGGACCTGACCCTGGACGGCATCTCCAACCCCTGCCGCCGCTTCCACTACGACTGGGGCTACGCCACCTTCCAGCGGATCAACGGCAAGCTCTACATCGTGGAGCTCTACTGCACCACGGACCAGATCAAGGCACCCCGGGCCACCCAGGTGGGCATGAGCGAGGAGGCCATCCTGGGGAAGTTCTGCGACATGGGCCAGGTGGAGAGCCCCTCCGGCAACCGGGGCCTGTACAGCAACGACGACGGCACGGGCAAGATTTACAAAAATGAAGACGGCAGCCGGACCATCCGCTACATCGCCTACACCGTGGACGGCCACCATCTGCAGCTGGACTACCAGTTGGACGGCACCAACACCGTGGCAGCCCTCTACCAGCGTTTCATCCCCTGAGCCGCGGCCCGGCCGGGGGAGAGGATGCCGGCTGCATTGACTTTCCCTCCGTCTCTGTTATAATGGTGGGGCCCGACGGCGCCTGCGCCCCGGGCCGAAAGGACAGAAGCTTTTATGCAGATTACACACCCCTCGGCGTACTGGAACGGGATTGCGCCCGAGAACGTATTTATGGTCACCGATGACCTGGGGGCCCAGGCGGGCACCGGTTTTGCGGTACTCCAATACCTGCCGAACATGTATCCGGACCGGCCGGTGAACGTGTATTTCCAGGCGGAGGGCAGCGAGACCGGGCGCTGCATGCTCTTCGGGGCGCTGGTGGCCCGGGCGCGGCAGCTGCGGGACATACGGGCCGGGGAGCCTGCCCGGATCTACACCTGCGTCACTCCATCGGACACCGCCGCCATGGACTTTTACAAGGCCGGCGGCATGAGCTGCGAGGAGCGGGAGGTGCTGGTGGAGCTGACGGTGCCGGAGGGGGCCGTGAACATCCCCATGGGCTGCGCCATCGATGCCACCCCCGTCTACACCCAGGCGGATCAGCTGGCCCTGCTGGACCGCCTCCAGAAGAACGACATCAACCACATCGATCCCACCTTCCTGGTGCAGCTGATGCGCACGGACCACTTCCACACCATGGGGCTGTTCAGCAACAACCGGCTGGCCGGGGAGGCCATTGTGGCCGGGAACGGCGCCCAGGCGGAGCTGATGGCGGCCTACATCAACCCGGAGTTCCGCAAGCAGGGGCTGGGCACGTCCCTGTGCCGGTGGATGCTGTGGGCCCTGGCCTCGGAGGGTGTGACCCGGGCGGGCGCGCGTTTCGTCACCCGCTCCATCCCCCAGCGGGGGCTCTGCCGCCGCCTGGGTGCCCGGGAGCTGGAGACCACCGCGGTCTTCCCCCAGATTTTCATGTAAAGGACGGAGTGCAATGGCGAAGCTCTATTTCCGCTACGGGGCCATGGGCTCCTCCAAGACGGCCAACGCCATCATGGTGCAGTACAACTATGTGGAGCGCGGCCAGCGGGTGCTGATGGTGAAGCCCCGGCTGGACAACCGGGACGGGGAGCGGACGGTGCGCTCCCGCTGCGGGCTGGAGAGCGAGTGCGTCTTTATGGAGGAGCTCCCCGGCATGCCCCTGGAGGGCATCGACTGCGTCATCGTGGACGAGGCGCAGTTCCTCACCAAGGAGCAGGTGGCCTTCCTGGTGCACATCGTGGACGACCTGAACATCCCCGTCATCGCCTACGGCCTGCGGGCAGACTTCCAGGGGAATTTCTTCGAGGGCAGCCAGTGGCTCATGGCCTGGGCGGACACCATCGAGGAAGTGAAGACCATCTGCTGGTGCGGCAAGAAAGCCACCTGCAACGCCCGGGTTTCCGGCGGGCGGGTGGTGAAGGAGGGCGACCAGATCCTGCTGGGGGGCAACAGCCAGTATGTCTCCCTGTGCCGCCGCCACTGGCAGCGGGGTGAGCTGGGGCCCTTCGGGGACCTGGCCATGGGGGACTGATCCCCGTCCCGGGAATCGGTGCACGATCTCCCGTTCATTGATCCATAGCGAAAGCCCCTGCTCTTCTGATGAAAAGCAGGGGCTTTTTGTGGACTTTGTGACGGTCAGCGGCAGCCTGCCGCTGAGGCCGGGGTGGGAATCACTTCCCGTAGAGGGCGCTGAGGGTCTGCTGACCCGCGATGCCGTCCACCTTCAGGCCATTGGTCATCTGGAAATCCTGCACCGCCGCAAAGGTGGCGTAGCTGTAGTATCCGGTGATGGCGCCGGTGTAGAAGCCCAGCCCAGCCAGGGTCTGCTGCAGCTTGGTCACGTCCTTGCCGGAGTCGCCCCGCTTCAGCTTGGCGTAGGTGTGGGTGGTGTAGTAGGCGACAGCGGAGGAGTCGTTCAGCGCCGCCATGGTCTTGGCGCCCACCTTGCCATCGGCCGTCAGGCCGTTGCAGGTCTGGAAGGCAGCCACGGCCGCCTGGGTCTTCTTGCCGTATTTGCCGTCCACGGAGCCCACGGGATAGCCCAGGGCCTTCAGACGGGTCTGCACGTTGCGCACGGTGATGCCGGAGGAACCCAGCGCCAGCGTGCCGGAGCCGTCAGGGTTCACATCCACTTCGGCGCTGCCCACCAGATTGGTCAGGGTGGTGGAGCCCGCCCGGCCGGTGGCCTGCAGGCCGTTCATCTTCTGGTAGTACTGGACAGCCGCGGCGGTGGCGGGGCCATAAATGCCGTCGATCTTCAGGTCAGCCCAGCCCTGATCCACCAGGGCCTGCTGCAGTTTCCGCACAGATTCGCCCCGCATGCCCTGCTGCAGCATGCCGGCTGCGCCCGCGTTCAGGGCCACACCCAGGGTCAGGACCAGCACCAGCATGAGCGCAAACAGTTTCTTCATGGTTTTCTCCTCCCGCAAATCTTTTTTGCTCTCAGGATGACCCCGAACCCGGGACACCCTGTCGGATCCTTATTTTGCCGTGTCTTTCTCGGGCTCGCCGCCCAGCTTCAGGGCCACGAAGAAGCCCAGAACCAGCATCACCAGTGAGACGATGACGATGCCGGTGGGGAAGGCTGCGTAGCGGGGCACCAGGTTCCCGGTGGCCGCCTCCTCCATCAGCCAGTTGCTCTTGTCCATCAGGATCACCACCGGCGAGGCCGCCACCATCCCCAGGATGGCGCTGTAGGTGTAGCCCTTCCAGCGCTTCAGCAGCCAGCCGATGAGCTTGGCCACCCCCAGGATGCCCACCACGATGCCGATGCCGAAGGGCAGCAGCACCAGCAGCGCATGGCCCAGGTTGGCCAGGTTCCCGGCCAGGACCTCCTTCACCGTGCCCCCCAGGGTGTCGGTGACGATGGTCTCATAGTAGCCGAAGATCTTCAGCATCATGGAGCCGGAGATGCCCGGCACCACCATGGAGGCGGAGGCGATGACCCCCAGCACGAAGTACAGCAGCAGGTGCAACAGGTCCGTGTCCGCCGCCTGCTTCGCGCCGTAGCCCTGGTTGGCGATGACCTTGGGCACAATGACCACCGCAGCGAAGACCAGGAAGATCAGCACATGGGCCGCGTTGATCTTCTCCCCCTTGATCTGCGCCCAGATGATGGGCAGGCTCCCCAGGATCAGGCCGATGAACAGGGCATTGGTGGGCAGGGGGTAGTTGTCGAAGGCCTCCTTCAGCAGCAGGGACCCCGCCAGAATGGCGATCGCCATGCCCAGCAGGTAGGGCCACAGCGTCCGCAGGCTCTCCTTGAACTTCCTGAACAGGTTGTTGATGCAGTCGATGATGGTGTCATAGATGCCCATGGACACCATCATGGTGCCGCCGGACACGCCGGGGATCACATTGGCCAGGCCGATGACGATGCCCCGGAGGATATCAAGCACAGTTTTCAAATACCTCTTCCTCCAAGCGGGAAATATGGATCCGCCTCAGTTTTTGCCGGGAATCAGGCTGGCAATCATGGCGGCGAAGCCGGAGATGGGCATGGTCTGCAGCACCACGCGGCCGGGGCCGGTCAGGAGGGTGTTGAACAGGCCCTCGCCGCCCAGCAGCGCGTTTTTCACCCCTGCCACCTTCTGGATCTCCATGGTGACCGTGGCGTCCATCATGGCCAGGTAGCCGGTGTCCACCAGCATCTGCTGGCCGGGGGCCAGGTTGTACTCCACCGTGGAGCCGTCGATCTCCAGGAAGGCCATGCCGCTGCCGGAGAGGCGCTGCATCACAAAGCCCTCGCCGCCGAAGAAGCCCGTGCCCACTTTCTTCTGGAAGTGGACGCTGAGCTCCACCCCTTTTTCGGAGGCCAGGAAGGCCTTCTTCTGGCAGATCACGGGCTTGTCCGGGGTGACCTCCACCGCCTTGAGCTCCCCGGGGAACTTGGAGGCGAAGGCGATCATGCCGGGGCCGCCCTGGGCGGTGTAGTGGTTCTGGAACATGGCCTCGCCGGAGAACATCCGGCCCAGCACCCGGCCAAAGCCGCCGCCGGCGGTCTGCATCTGCATGTTGGTGCTCATCCAGGACATGGCGCCGGCCTCGCACACCACGGTCTCCCCGGCGTCCAGGTGACAAATCACAACGGGCATGGAACCGCCCTGAATCTCGTATTTCATCCGATTGCCTCCCATGGGTCCTCTGTGCCGACAGCAAAAGCCGTCAGGCTGTCTCCCCGGATTTTATGATAGCATTCCGGCCATTGAAGGTCAAATCCAAGCGTGAACCTTTTGTTGCAGAAGAAAGAAGCTTTCCTAACATTTCTGTTAGAAGAGCTTCCGACAGGCAAATTCTGTGTTTTTTCCGCGGTTTTGCCCCGGATGGGGCTCATTTGGCCAGGCGCTTCAGCCACCGGGCCAGCCAGAAGACCGCCAGCTCCGCCAGCAGCCAGGCGCCGCCGATCACCAGGGCATAGCGGACAAAGAAGCCCGTGGGCATCAGGCGGAGGATCAGGTCGGTGGCGGGGTTCATCATCCACAGGTCGTTGCTGAAGGCCACCCGGTGGAAGGTGAGGAAGAGCCCGCTGAAGTCCGCTGCGCCCCAGATGATGAGGCCCGCCACCCCGGCCACCACCAGCAGGGTGCCGGTGAGGAGGCCGCCCGCGGCGCTGCCGGCGCCCCGCCACACCAGGAGCAGCACCAGCAGCACCCCCGCCGCGGTCCAGCTCCAGACCATCAGCTGGTGGTCAAAGCGGAAGAGGGCGGCGCAGTCCGCCAGGTGGAGTTTCTCACTGGTGTTGAAGAGGGACACGCCCCCCTGGAGGAAGTCGAACACGGAAGTGCCGCCCCGCAGGTAGCTGCACAGGGCTTTGCACAGCGGGGCATAGGCGGCGGCGGGCAGGCCGGTGTCCCCGGGCGGGGCGGTCTCCAGCATCCAGCGGGCCATGAGCCCGTCGTGGGTGCCCACGCACCACACCAGGGTGGACAGCACCGCGATCCCCAGGGCCAGCGCCAGGGCCAGGCCGATGAGGAAGGCCGCCACACTGCCCTTTTTCCTCTGCGCGGTCATGCCGTCCCTCCCCTTACTGCATCTTCAGGTAGGCGGTGACAAACCCTTCCAGGTTGCCGTTCATCACGTCGTCGATGTTGCCCACCTCGTAGCCGGTGCGGTGGTCCTTCACCATGGTGTAGGGCTGAAAGACGTAGGAGCGGATCTGGCTGCCCCACTCGATCTTCTTCATCTCGCCCTTGATGTCGGCCATCTGCTGCTCCTTCTCCCGCTCCCGCAGCTCCAGCAGGCGGGACTTGAGCATCCGCATACAGGTGGCGCGGTTCTGGACCTGGTCCCGCTCGGTCTGGCAGGAGACCACGATGGTCACGTCGTCCTTCACATAGGTCATGCGGACGGCGGAGGAGGTCTTGTTCACGTTCTGGCCGCCGGCGCCGGAGGAGTGGTAGGTGTCCACCCGGACATACTTCATGTCGATCTCGATCTCGCCGTCGTCGTCCTCCAGCATGGGGGAGACGTCCAGGGAGGCGAAGGAGGTGTGGCGCCGGGCGTTGGCGTCGAAGGGGGAGATGCGCACCAGACGGTGGACGCCCTTCTCCCCCCGGAGGAAGCCGTAGGCGTTGTCCCCGTCCACCTCAAAAGTGGCGGACTTGAGCCCGGCCTCGTCTCCGTCCAGGATGTCCAGGATCCGCACGGTGAAGCCCATGCGCTCGCAGTAGCGGGTGTACATCCGGAAGAGCATCTGGGTCCAGTCCTGGGCCTCGGTGCCGCCGGCGCCGGCGTGGAGGGACAGGATGGCGTTGCAGGTGTCGTAGTCGCCCCGCATGAGGGTCTCCAGCTCCAGCTCCTCCGCCTGGGTCTTCAGCTTCTCCAGCTCGGTGTTGATCTCCTCGACCAGGGACTCGTCCTCCTCCTCCCGGGCCAGCTCCATCATCACCTCGATGTCGTCGGCGGCGGAGAGGAGTTTCTCATAGTGGGCCAGCTTGTTCTTCAGCTTGCCCAGGCGCTGGTTGATGCGGTTGGCGCGGTCGGTGTCGTTCCAGAACTCCGGCTGGTTCATCTCCTCCGTGAGCTCCTCGATCTGCTCCCGCATGTGGTCGATATGCAGGGCCTCTCCGGCGGAGCGGACGCGCTTGCGGATGGTGGCCAAATCATTGGCAATCTGGTCAAAGGCAATCATGGCAATACTCCTCGCTTGGCGGTTGTGGTCGTGTCCCGGACAGTATACCACAGAAGGGACATTCTGTCACCGGGGAATTTCGCGGCGGGCGCAAGGGCCTCACAGGCCAAGGATCGCCAGGGTTTTCCGGTCCGGCCCGCCGGGAAAGAACGCGTCCAGCACCTGCTGATAGACCGAATCCCCGCCCGCTGCCGCCGCGAAGAGGGTCATGCAGGAGCAGAGCTTCATGTCGTCGGGGCTGCCGAAGATCCGGTGGGGATCCCGCTCCTCCTGTGCCAGCAGCGCCCGGCTGATCTCCTCCAGATGGGCGCCCAGCACGGGGTCCGCCAGGAAGGCCCGGGCCTCCGCCAAATCCCGGATGGCGTACTCCCGGGACATGAGGCTGCGGCCCAGTCCTTCAATCTGGGGGAAGATGTACCACATCCAGTGGCTGCGCTTCCGGCCGGTGCGGATCTCCCCCAGGGCTTGCGCATAGTCCCTCGCGTGGGCCTCCGTGAAGCGGGACAGGTCCTCCTGCTGTGCCATTGTCTGTTACACGTCCTTTCTTTTGCGTCTGTGGATCAGATGGAACACCAGCACCAGCAGCCCCGCCAGGGCCAGGAAGGGCAGAGCGGCCGTCAGGAACACCGCCGCGTCCCCCAGGAAGCCCACAAAGGCATCGAAACCGGTGTGCAGGGCGCTCCGCACCCGGTCCCCGAGGCCCAGGCCCGTGTCGGTGACCGCCTCCTCCGGCCGGTTCTCCCGCAGGGAGAGGCTGACCGTGGCGTAGTTGACCTGGGTGTCGGTGCGGTTGAGGCTGGTCTGCAGATGCTCCACGGTGGTCTGGACCTCCTCGATGCGCTCCTCCAGGTCCACCAGCTCCGGGAGGCTGGAGGCCTGGGGCACCAGGGCCTGGAGCCGGGCCAGCAGGGCCCGCTGGGTGGCCAGCCGGTCCGCTAGGTCATAGTAGTTCTCCGTTACGTCCGTCACGTTCTCGTTGCGCCAGGTGATCCGGCCCAGGGCGGCGGCGCGGTCCAGGGCGCTGTCCAGCCTGTCCGCCGGGATCCGCAGGGTGTAGCTGGCGGAGCGGAGCCCACGGCTGTCCTCGCTCTGGGCGGACCAGGAAATCCAGCCCCCCGCCTCGGCGCACAGCTGCTCCACCGCGGCGCAGGCGCTGTCGTAGTCCGCTGCGGTGACGGTGAGGGACACATCCCGCACCAGCTTCCGGGGGCGCTCTGTGGGGGAGGGTACCGGCGTCGCCGCCGGGGCGGCCGCCTTCAGGGCTGCGGCGGGGGTGGGCATGGCGGTGGCGGCGGGCAGGGCCTCTTCCTCCGCGGCCGGCGCCTCCGCCGCCATGGCAAAGACGGCTGTGTCCGCCGCCATGGCTTCCGCCTCCGGTGCCGCCTCGAAGGCAACCTCCGGTTCAGGCATCCCCGTGTCCTCGTCAAAGGCCGCGTCATTGGCCGCGAAGGCCATGGTGGGGGCGGTGCCGGTGTAGAGGCCGAAGGCGGCCGTCTCTTCGAAGGCTGCCGCCGGCGCCTCCATGGGCTCCTCCGCCTCCTCGGCGGCGTAGTCGGCATCCGCCTCGCTGTCGTCCAGTCGTGCCGACTGGGTGACGGCGGCGGACCTGGCTGCCAGGGCCGGGGTCCGGGCGTTGAGACTGTCCCGGGTCAGCAGGGTGCCGGCCACCACAAAGATCAGGGCGGCGGCGATGCCCAGGATGCTGACCCACCGTCCCGGGGTGGTTTTTCTGCTTGTCTCCTCCATGGATGGGCGCTCCTCCTCGATGGCGCGCATCCAGCCCTCGTGGGTGCCCTCCGGCATGGGGGGCACCTCCTCCGCCAGCGGCGCCAGTTCCTCCAGGAGGGCCTGCGCCTCGTCATCGGTCAGTTCCGGGATTTTCGTGCGATCCGTCATCAGGCGTCCCCTCCTTTCGTTTTCTTGGACGATCCGCCGGAGGAATTGTTCCCGTCCTCCCGCAGCATACCGGCAAGTTTCTCCCGGGCCCGGGCGATGCGGCTCTTCACCGTGCCCAGCTCCGCCCCGGTGAGGGCGGCGATCTCCTCATAGGACCTGTGCTCCAGGGCGAAGAGCACCAGGGCGGTGCGCTGGTCCGGGGGCAGCTGGCCGATGGCCTGCCGGATGGCCGCGTTCCGCTCCTTATGCTCCAGGGCCTCCGCGGGGCCCTCCGCCGGGGAGGGCGGGTCGTAGCCCCTGTCCTCCCGCAGGCTGTCCAGGCTCTCCACCCGGCGAAGGCTCCGCTGCCGCAGCAGGTCTGTGCAGTGGTTCACCCCGATGCGGTAGAGCCAGGTGCTCACCGCCGCCTTGCCGTCGAAGCGGTCCAGGGCGCGCCAGGCCTTCACCATGATCTCCTGCAGGGCATCCCGGGCGTCCTCCCGGTTGCCCAGCATCTGCCAGCACAAGCGCCACAGCATGGGCTCGCAGGGGGTCACCAGGGCCTCAAAGGCCGCGGTGTCGCCCCGCCTGGCCCGCTGCAGGGTCAGCGCGTCCGCCTGCATGGACTCTCCTCCTCTCCCTCAGATCTCCCCCTGGAACACCGGCGTCCCGTCCGCACGCCAGCGCACCCGCCGCAGGAAGGCGTGGCGGTTGGGGTCGCTGAGGGCCGTGCCGCGGAAGCCCGGGTAGGGCCGGGCATGGAAGACCAGCAGGTCGTTCCCCGCCTCGTCCACGGTGAAGGAGTTGTGCCCGGGGCCGAAAAGCCCGTTCTCCGGCTCGGAGACCATCACCGGCACGGGGGACTTCTCCCAGTCCTCCCGGCGCAGGGGATGCCCGCCGGCCTTCAGGGTCAGGAGGCCCATGGCATAGCGCTCGTCGGTGGCGCTGGCGGAGTAGGTGATGAACACCCGCCCGCCGTGCTGCAGCACCGAGGGGCCCTCGTTCACCAGGAAGCCCCGGCACTCCCAGTCGTACTCCGGCACGCTGAGGCGCACCGCCGGGAGCTTCAGGGTGCGGAAGTCCGCCATCTCCGCAATATAAAGGTTGGAGTTCCCGGGGATGCGGAAGTCCCGCTGGGCCCAGATGAAGTACCGCACGCCGCCGATCACCGCGGTGGTGGCGTCCAGGGCGAAGCTCTCCCAGCCCGTGCGGATCTGCCCCGCCTCCTGCCAGGCGCCCTCCACGGGGTTTTCGTCCCCGCAGGTGAGGGCGTAGATCCGGTGGTCATAGCAGCCCTCCTCGTCGGCGTCCGCCTGGGCGGCGGCAAAGTAGATCACCCACTGCCCGTCCACCCGGTGGATCTCCGGCGCCCAGATGTTCATGCTCAGGGGGCCGGTCTCGTGGCGGCGCCAGACCACCCGGGCCGGGGCCTCCGGCAGCTCCGCCAGGGTCCGGGCCCGGCGCAGCTCAATGCAGTCAAAGGCCGGCACCGAGGCCGTGAAGTAATACCAGCCGTCCCACCGCAGTACGCAGGGATCCGCCCGCTGAGGGATGAATACCTTCTCCATGTCTGATTCCTCCGTCTGTGTTTGATCTGGGACAGTATACCACAGGATGCGGGAATCCGGAATGCCCCGTCCGGGATTTCATGCCTCCCCGGTGATCAGACGGGCGGGCAGGGGAAATGTTCCCCGCCGTGCTGTTTTTCCGGACCGTCCGCGCGCCGCCCTCCCCGGGGCGGGAAACGCCTTCCCCCGCCGCTTGAGACGGCAGGGGAAGGCGCCTTACGTTATATGGGGTTGTGGGCGGGGGTCACTCCGCCTCTTCCGCGTCGTCGGCCTCGTCGGCGGTGGGCTGCCAGGCCAGGCCGGCCTCGGTGTAGGTGATCTCCGCCGCCTCAAACCAGTCGTTCACAGCGGCCGTGTAGGCCTCCTCCTCGGCGGTCTCCACCAGATACGCCCGCATCTCCGCCAGGTCGGCCTCGGTGGGCTCCTCCACGGAGGGCAGGTCCTTGACGTAGCAGAGGATTTCCACGCCCTGGCTGGTGACCGCGGGCTCGGAGACGTCCCCGGGCTTCTCCATGGAGAAGGCGGCCAGGATGAAGGAGGGGTCGTGGATGACGCTCTCCTGGTGCACATCATAGCCCATGGAGCGGAAGGGCTCCTCCTTCATGTCCGCGTCCTCGGAGTACTGGTCCGCCACCTCCAGGAAGGGGGTGCCCGCGTCCAGGGCGGCGTAGACGGTGTCGATCCGGTCCTGCAGGGAGGCGATGACGGCCTTGCGGGCCTCCTCCACCTGCTCCCAGGTCACCGGCTCGGCGGGCTGCGCCTCCGCGTCCTCCCCGTCGCTCTCCTGGGCTTCGGCCTGCTCCTCCCACCGGGCGGCCAGGTCGATGTAGTTCCCCAGGATGGTCTCGTCGGCCTTCAGCAGGATGCTGTACACCCGGCGATAGCCCTCGGGGCGGTAGAGGGACACCTGGCCCAGGTAGGCCGTGGCATACTCATACTGCAGCACGTTCCCCTCATACTGGGCCTGGTCCTCCGCCACCATGTCGTCGTAGGCGGTCCGGACGGCCTCGTCGGTGATGCTGCCGGCGTCCACCAGGGTGGCGACGACCCGCTCCTGGATCAGGGCCTCCCGGCTGGCTTCCAGGGTGCTCTCCACGGTGTAGCCCTGGGCGTTGAAATAGGCGATGGCGTCCAGGCGCGCCGCCGCCGGGTCACCCTCGACGGCGTCCCCTTCCTGGCCCTCCAGGTAGGAGGCGATGGCCTGCTCCCACAGGGCGTCGTTGTCCGCCGTCAGCTGTGCCTCGTCCTCCGGGCTGATCCCGTCCACCCCCAGCTCATGGGCTTTCTGGGCGGTGAGGGTCTTCTCGATAACGGCGCTCATGGCCATCTCCCGGGCGATCTGGGCGTTCTCCGGGTCGGTCATGTCGTAGCCGTAGGTGCCGTAATAGTCCACGATCTGCTGGTAGACTTCCTTGACCTCCGCCAGGGTGATCTCCTGGCCGTTCACCGTGGCCAGCACGGTGGCCGGATCCTCCGCCAGGGGGTCTGCCGCGCTCTCCGCCGTATCCTCCGCTGCCACGGCGGAAAGGCTCAGCAGCAGGGCCAGCGCCAGCACCAGCGCCAGCTGCCGCCGGATATGTTCCGTCATTTTCTTCATGATAACAGGTTCCTTTCCCGGCGCCGCTGCCCGGCGCCGCACCCTGATTATGCCATGCATCCACCCGCCGCGCAAGGGCTCGGGCAAATAAGTTACAGAAAGTTTACAAGGGGAGGGGAGGAGAAAGCGCTCCCTCCGCCTTACCCCTCAAACACCGTCTCCGGCTCCACAAACTCCGGGTCCGCCGGGGGCATCCTGTCGCAGACCATCAGCAGGGCGTCCTCGCCGTTGTCCTCGTAGTAGCGCTTCCGCCGGCCCACCGCCAGGAAGCCCAGGGACTTGTAGAGGGACTGGGCGGGCAGGTTGCTCTCCCGCACCTCCAGGGTGGCGTAGGCCGCCCCCAGGTTGGACAGATACTGCAGCAGGGCCTCCGTGACCTTCCGGCCGATGCCCCTGCGCCGGAAGCCCTCCGCCACGGCGATGTTGGTGATGTGGCTCTCGTCCAGGATGATCCACGCGCCGGCGAAGCCCGCCACCTGGCCCTCCGCCTCCGCCACCAGATAGCGGGCGGCCTTGTTCCGGGTGAGCTCGTCCACATAGTCCTGCCGCGTCCAGGGGCGGGCGAAGGTGGCCTCCTCGATGGCCACCACCGGGTCCAGGTCCTCCAGGGTCATCCGGCGGATGCTGATGTCATTGGGCATGGGCGGCCTCCACAAGCTTGCGGTTGCGCTGGGCGTTGGGCGCCCGGAGATACAGGGGCTGCAGGGCCAGGTAGTCCACGGTCTCCTCCGCCAGGGCGGCCAGCTGCGCCACGGAGGCGGGGTTCAGGAAGGCCCGGGCCGGCGCCGCGAAGACCGCCCGGGTGCCCAGCAGCTCTTGGAGGCGCGCCCGGTGCACCGGCATCCCGTCCCCCAGGAAGAGAAAGGCCTCTCCCTCCCCGGCCAGGGGGAGGAGCGCCTGCACATAGTCCTCCAGCTTCAGGGGGGCGTCCGGCATCAGGCGCACAGGGGCAGCGCCCTCCGCCGTGCAGCGGAAGGCCGCGCCGTAGACCTGTCCTGCCCGGGCGTCCTGGATGGGACAGACCACCCCGGGGAAGGCGCCGGCGCCGGCGGCCAGGGCCTCCAGGGCGTTCACCCCGGCGCAGGGCTTCCCGCAGCCATGGGCCAGGCCCTTCAGGGTGCTCACCCCCAGGCGGACCCCGGTGAAGGATCCCGGCCCCACGGTGCAGGCCAGGCGATCCATGTCCTGCAGCGTCAGCCCCGTGGCCCGCAGCCCCGCGTCGATCATGGGCATCAGGTTCACGGAGTGGGTGCGCTTGTTCTGCACCGCGCAGGCGAAGCGGATGCCCTCCGCCGTCATCACCGCCACCCCGCACACCGGCCCGGAGGTGTCAATGGCCAGCACATTCATGGTTTTCCAACTCCCGTCTTCTGTCTGTGTGTCCCCGCGTCACTGGTCCTGCCAGCTGCTGAAAAACTTCTCCGCGTGCTTGCGGATCTTCCCGTCGGTGAATTCCTGCCGGACGGTCCAGCGGGTGCCGTCGGTGCGGAAGGTGATGGTGCCCCAGCTGGAGAAGGTCATCCGCCGGAAGCCCGACCGCCGCAGCTGCTCCTGCTCCTGCTTCGTGCGGTTGGAGCCGTTGGTGAAGAAGGTGAACAGGGGGCTGACCTCCCCCAGGAAATTCGGGTTGGCCTTGTTCAGCCCGTGGTGGGGGAACTTCAGGATGTCCGCGTCCAGGTCGTAGAGGGAGGCCAGGATGCCCTGGGCATACTCCTCCACATCCCCGGTGAGGAGGATGGAGCAGTCCCCGTAGCGCACCATGAGCATGGCGGAGATGGAGTTGCAGTTCATGGTCTTCTCGATCCGCTCGTCCGGGATGCGGTAGGCGGTGCACACCGCGCCGCCGAAGGCAAAGGTGTCCTCCGTCTTCCCCTCCACAATGGGGATCCCCGCCGCCTCCACCGCGGCGATGGTCTTCTCCTGCACCACGTTCTGGGCCTTCTCGTAATAGTCGTGGGGGAAGAAGTTGATGTACTCCCCGAATTCGTACCCCCGCCGGATCAGGGGGATCATGGCGCCGATGTGGTCGGCGTGGGGGTGGGTGCAGAACACCGTGTCCACCCGGGTGATGCCCATGGCCTTCAGCAGGGCGTCCACGTCCTTCACCATGGTCAGGTCGCCGGTGTCCACCAGCATGGTGTGCTCCCCGAAGGTCAGCAGCATGCAGTCCGACCCCACCAGGGGGAACACCGTCAGGGTCAGCAACTCCGCCCCCTCCGGGAACGGCTCCGCGTCCTCCTCCCAGGCGATTGGCACGTTCTCCGCCGCCCCGCAGGCCGCCGCCGTCAGGCACAGCAGCGCCATCAGCAGCGCCGTCAGCCGTCTTCTCATCCCGATCTCCTCCTCCCGTTAACCGCACCATTCTACCACAGGCGGCCGGGAAATGCAAAACCTTCCGATCTCCCCGGCGACAGCTTTTAACACATTTGCGCAAAACAATTTTCATCTTTCTGCTTGACAGCGTAACAAATTCGCAATACAATACAAACGGCTATTACCGCCCATCACCGGGAAACCGGCGGCGGGCGACGCATGAGGTGATCCGGTATGAGAAACAGCTGGAAACGGCTGGTGTCTGCGCTCCTGGCGATGGTGCTGCTGGCCGCGCTGCTGCCCCTGGGCGGCGCCTTTGCGGCGGGCCGGTATGGCAAGACCACGTCAGACAGCGTGGCGATCCGCAAATCCGCCTCCACCAGCGGGGACATCTGGTTCCGGGTGGACAAGGGCACGGTGGCCACCGTCCTGTCCACGGAGGAGATCAAGGATGTCACCTGGTACAAGGTGCAGCTGGAGAAGCCCGGCTCCTCCACGGGGAACGTCTACGTGGGCTATGTCCACGGCGACTATTTTGTTCCCCTGACGGACACGGAGGCCGTGTCCTGGGAAAACAACCCGGTGAACACCTTTACCGCCACCGCGGCGGACGGTACCGTTACCACCAGCGCCAGCAACGGCAACGGCGTGGGCACCATCACCAACGGCGGCGTGAATTTCCGGGAGCAGCCCTCCCTGCGGGGCGGCGTCATCATGCAGCTGGACCGGGGCACCACGGTGGAGCTCCTCTACATTCCGGCGGCCAGTGATCCGGACCCCTGGTACCAGGTGTGGTACGGCGGCTTCACCGGCTATGTGCAGGGCCCCTTTGTGAAGGTGGTCTCCACCGGCAACCTGACCCCCGGCGCCGTCAGCACCGCCTCGCCTGTGGCGGTTCCCGTGACCCAGGCCCCGGGGATCACCGCCGCCCCTGCCACGGTGACCCAGGCCCCGGCTGCCACCCAGGCCCCAGCCGCCCAGGCGCCGGTCTCCGACACCTACGCCAAGCTGCTGCTCAGCGCCGCGGATCTCTACCAGTATCCCGGCTCCAATGTCATTAACCAGTGGAAGGGCACCGGATCCACCCTGCCGGTGTACGGCACCGCCACCATGTACGACGGGTACGCCTGGTACCCGGTGATCTTTGAGGGCACCATCTGCTACGTCCGGGGGGATGCCATCTCCCTGACCGCCAAGCCCACCAGCGTGGCGCCGGTGACGCCCACCCCCTCGCCCGCGCCGACCCCCGGCACCCAGGTGAACCCTGCCGGCACCACCGCGGCCCCGGACAACACCCTGGGCTATGTCATCACCACCAAGGGCGGCGTGAACCTGCGGCTGAAGCCCGCCGGCAACACGGTCCAGCAGGTGCGCCGGGGCCTTGTGGTGCCCTATCAGGCCGCCCCTGTGAGCCAGGACAACTACCTGTGGTACTATGTGCAGGTGGACAACGTCCACGGCTGGCTCCGGGGGGACTGCGTGGCGCTGTGCGACGCCCAGGGCAAGCTGCTGAGCGCCCAGGACGCCGCCACCCCCGTGCCCCAGGCCACGGCCACGCCGGCCGCCGCTGCTGCGGCCTCCGGCTATGTCCGCACCATCGCCGACTATGTGAACCTCCGGGATAAGCCCGCCGGCCTCTCCCTGGAGCAGATCCGCATCAACAAGGTGCTGCCCCTCACGGGCGCGCCCCAGGTGAACGGCCGCTATGCCTGGTACCCGGTGAAGGCCGCCTCCGGCCGCAGCGGCTGGCTCCGCAGTGACTGCATCGAAGTGACGGATGCCGCCGGCGCCACCCCTGTGCCCGGCACCACTTTGGCTCCCGTCGCCGCCGTCACCGCCACCCCCGCGCCCAATGTGGTGTACGGCTACATCCAGGTCACCAAGAACGCCGTGAACCTGCGCAAGAAGGCCGCCGGCGCCACCATCGCCCAGGTGGACAAGGACACCGTCTGGCCCCTTACCGGCGCGCCGGTGTCCAGCTCCGGCTACACCTGGTATCCCGTCCAGGTGAAGACCCAGCGGGGCTTTATCCGGGGCGACTGCGCCTACCAGCTCTCCGACACCCAGGTGGCGGCCTACCTGGCCGGGCAGAACATCCCCGTGGAGACCGCCACGCCGGTCCCCACCGCCGCACCCGAGCCCGTGAAGGTGGTGCAGACCGTCCTCACCGGCGTCTTCCTGCGCAAATCCGCCAGCAAGGACGCCCAGGCGGCCGCCCAGGTGAACATGGGCACCGTCATGACCTACAGCGCCACCACCACAGTGGGCGGCTCCATCTGGTACAATGTCACCTGGAACAGCCAGCGTCTGTGGGTGCTGGGCAGCTGTGTGAAGGTGCTCACGGCGGAGGAGTACACCGCCTGGCAGGCGGCCAACCCCAACGCCACGGCCCAGCCCGCCGTCACCGCCGCCGTCACCTATGTGAAGACCATCAAGGGCGGCGTGAACGTCCGGGTGAAGCCCGCCGGCGGCACCCTGGGCCAGGTGTCCAGGGGCGTGGTCATGACCTACTCCCAGACCTCCAAGAGCGGCAACTACACCTGGTACAAGGTGGTCTCCACCCTGGGCAGCGGCTGGATCCGGGGCGACTGTGTGGAGGAGTGCCAGGCCGACGGCAGTCCCCTGCCCTCCACCATCATCACCCCCACCTACAACCCGGACGGCACCGTGGTCTCCTCCAGCGCCACCGAGGCCTCCTACAGCATCCTGAAGCTGGGCTCCACCGGCAACGCCGTGACCAACCTGACCCAGGCGCTGAAGACCCAGGGCTTCTATGACGGCCAGGTCACCAGCAGCTACACCACCGCGGTGGAGGATGCGGTGCGGGCCTTCCAGAAGGCCAAGGGCCTGTCGGTGGACGGCATTGCGGGCTCCAACACCCAGCATGCCCTCTACGGCACGGTGCCCGTGGGCACCTCCGCCGCCAGCGGCGACTACAGCATGGTGCTCTATCCCGCCGAGAAGATCGACTGGTACACCGGCGGCATCCAGGAGCTGTGGCCCCGGGGCGCCAATGTGAAGGTCTACGACGTGAACACCGGCGTCGTGTGGTGGGCTCACCGCTGGGCCGGCGCCTACCACGCCGACATCGAGCCCCTCACTGCCGCGGACACCGCCCGCCTGTGCCACATCTACGGCGTCAGCAAGGCCTCCGAGATCAAGAGCAAGAACCTCTGGCAGCGCAGGCCCTGCCTGGTGACCATCGGCAACCGCACCTTCGCCTGCGCCCTCTACGGTATCCCCCACGGCCAGGGCGAGATCAGCAACAACAACATGAACGGCCAGATCTGCATGCACTTCACCAACTCCAAGACCCACTCCACCAAGACGGTGAACCGCTATGCCACCGAGGCCATCCAGTACGCCTGGGAGCATGCCCCCAACGGGCACAAGTAAGCCCGGGCACCCAAACAAAAAGCCTGCTGCGTCCAAAGCGCGGCAGGTTTTTTGCGTGTTTTTGCTGCGGGGGAGGGTCAGATTCCCTTGCGGACGGTCAGGATATTCCGGTCCCCCTCCCGGCGATATTCCAGGGCGTCCATGGTTTTGCGCACCAGGAAGATGCCCAGGCCGCCTGCCTTGCGCTCCCCGGCGGCGGCGGTGATGTCGGGGTCCCCGCACTCCAGCGGGTTGAAGGGGATGCCCCGGTCTGTCAGGGTGATCACCGCCTGGCGGGTGCCCTCGTCAAAGGCGATGGCCACCGTGGCCTCCCCGCCGCCCGCTGGGTAGGCGTAGTGGGCGATGTTGCTGAACAGCTCGTCCATGGCCACGTCGATCTGCATCTGGGCCCGCATGGAGCAGCCCATTTCCTCCAGGGCGGCGTCCACGAAGGCCATCACGTCCCCCATCTGTTCCAGGGTGGCCTTGACCGTGATTTCGCTCATCTTTCCGATCCTCCGGTCCGGGGCCTGCGGCAGGGCAGGGCGCCCGGGTATTTTCTCGCCTGACAGGGCTTCAGGTGATGGTCAGGGACAGCAGCCCGAAGAAGCACAGCAGCAGCGCCAGCAGCAGCAGCTCCTGCCGCCAGCGCTTCTGCAGGAGGCCTGCGGTCTCCCGCATGAAGGCGTTGGGCCAGAACCACCAACGGGTGCCGCTGCCGATGCCCTCCGCCGGCAGCCCCGCCATGGCCGCCCACACGCCGCTGCGGAACACATGGTAGCCGCTGGTGGCGAACACCACCTTCCCCCGGGGCTGGGGCTCATGCGCCAGGATGATGTCCCGGGAGAAGGCCATGTTCTCCAGGGTGTTGGCCGCCCGCTCCTCCGGCAGAATCAGCCGGTCCGGGATGCCCCGGGACAGCAGGTAGCGGCGGATGGCCTGGGCCTCGGGCATGGGCTCGTCGGCGCCCCGGCCGCCGGTGGGGACGAAGTACGCCTCCCGCCCCGTCCGGTCCTTCTGCTGCTGCCAGAAGGCCAGGGCTCTGTCCGCCCGGCCCTGCAACAGCGGCGGCAGGGTTCCGTCCCAGCGGAACCAGCAGCCCAGGATCACAATGAAATCCTTGTCGGGGGCGGGCTCGTACCGGGCTGCCCGGATGCCGCAGATCACGGCGCCTGCCAGCATGCACTCAAAGTAGACAAACAGGGTGGCATAGGTGTTCTCCACCGTCTCCGTCACCCGGTACTCCCACTCGGAGCCGGCGAAATCCCGGCCGAGGAGCAGCAGGCCCACCGCTTCCCCCGCCAGCAGCAGGAGGCTGACCCCCAGGCCCAGGGCGTTCTGGGGCCGGACGCCCTCGTGGCGCAGCAGGACGAGGTTGCTCACCGCCATGGCCAGGGAGAAGAGCAGGATCAGCGGCGCCGTGTAGAGCAGAAACCGGCCGGACACGCCGGCGATGGTGCTGCAGGCGGACTGCATGCTGTGATACGCCGGGTCCAGCAGATGGGCCGCGGTGACCTGGGTGAGGACGATCCCCGAGATCAGGGAGAACAGGCCGAAGCCCGCGTAATAGATGGTGGTGTAGCTGTAGAAAGCGGCGCCCCGGGCCTGGAGAAAATGCCACAGCATCAGGGCGCTCACCAGCAGCCAGAAGAGGCTGACGGCCAGGAGCACGGCGCTGTCGCCGGTGAAATTGCCGGTGACCTCGTCGTAGACCGTGTGGAAGCGGCCCACACGGAGAACGTGCATCTGTCCTTCGCCGCCGTCGGGCATGCGGATCGTGAGCTCCGTCTCTCCCCGGTCGCCGGGCTGCACCGGGATGCGGAGATAGCGGTCCCGGATCTCCGGGTCCCCGGGGGCGGCCACCGCCGGGCGCTCCGCCGACACCTGCACGCCGGACTGCCGGTATGCCTCCGCCTCGCCGGGCCACAGGGGGACGTAGACGTCGTAGCGGTTGAAAAACACCAACCTGCACAGCCCGCAGAAAAGAAGCAGCAGCACGGCCAGCACCGCGATCTGTTTACCGGCCTTGGGCATGGGCCGCCTCCCTCCTTCTTCAGCGCTCCAGAATGTGAATGTGCACCCCGTCGGGCCCCTGCAGCAGGATGCGGCGCTGCCCGGTGAAGGGGTCCTCGGATATCTTCTCCACGGGCATGCCGTTTTCCTCCAACCGCCGGATCACCCGGTCCAGTCCCCGGACGGAGAGGGCCAGGTTTTGCCGGGGGAGGGTCTGTACAGGGTCGTTGGAGCAGAAGACCTCCATCTGGAACCGCCCCATCTCCAGGAGGAGGTAGGTGTCGGGGCTGTCCAGGGGCACCAGCTGCTTCACCAGGCGGAAGCCCAGCCGCTCGCAGTAGAAGGCCCGGATCTCGTCCTCGGAGGTGGCCAGCAGGCTGGTGCGGACCATGTCCATGCGGCGGAAGAAGGGGTAGAGGGTGCGCCGGCGGGCGTTCCGCTTCCACTGCCGCACCTGCGCCTGCTCCCGGCGCCAGCCCGGGTGGGTCACCACATAGGCCACCGCCAGGAACAGGAACTGCCCGATGACGCCCCCGATGGTGTTGGACACCAGGTCGTCCACGTCATAGAACCCCCGGCGGAAGGCCAGCTGCAGGTTCTCGATCAGCAGGGAGACCACGAAGCAGGCTACTGCCGGGCGGATGCGGGCCCTGGCCCGGAACCAGCTGAAGAGGTAGGGCAGCAGGTAGCCCATGGGCACGAAGAGCATGGCGTTCATGTAGACTTGGGTGATGTCCTTCGTCTCCACCTGCACATGGCGCATGGCGGCGGCGAACCCCTCGGTGAAGAGCACCCGGAGGAAGGCCAGGAAGCCCAGGTCAATGCGCACCGCCCGCCCCAGGTCCTGGTACAGGGCGATGTGCACCTGATAGTCCCGGGTGGCGGCGCGGGAGAAGAACACCAGGTAGGAGACGGCGGCCAGGTACCCGCCGAAGGCCGCGTACAGGATGCCCCGGCGGATCCGGAGCAGAGCGGCGGCCCGGGGATGGCTGCTGACGCCGCCCCGGAGGTTCAGCCCCAGACGGCGGCAGACGGACCGGTCCACCCGGGGCAGCACAAAAACCATCACCGCCACCAGCACGGTGACGGCGATGTTCACAGGAAGACTGTTGGCGCTGATCATGCTCCGCCCCCCCTGCAAAGTCCGTCCCCCGACATGATAGTCCATCCGGGCGGGATATGCAAGGCCGCGGCGCCTCAAAGGCACCCGGGTTGGCGGTTTTTTACAGCTTTCCCTTCAGCAGCGGCCGCAGGGGCTTGTAGATGAAGAAGGTGATGAGCGTCAGCAGCGCGCCCTTGATCAGGTTGAAGGGGATGATGAACGGGACAATATAGCCCTCGGCGTTGGGCACCCCGTAGGTGGGGAAGAGGATGAACACGTTCGCCACGATGGCGCCGGCCACCATGGCCACCGTGCCGATGGCCATGCCGATCAGCGCGCTGCGGCGGCTCTTGCCGTGGAAGTAGATCAGGACGGCGGGGGTGATGAAGGCAAAGAGCATGATGAAGTCGGCCAGCTGGCCCACCCAGCCGCCGCTGGGGTGGATCAGCAGGCCCACCAGGTCCTTGACCAGCAGGGTGATCACGCCCGCAGGCCAGCCCATGGCGAAGCCGGCCAGCAGCACGGCGACGCCGCTGGGGTCGAGCTTGAAGAAGGGAGCCGCCGGGAAGATCGGGAACTCCAGCATGGAGAGGGCTGCGCCGATGGCCGCCAGGATTGCGATGCGGGTGAGGGTCGGGGTGGTGAGCAGTTTGTTCGTGGAACGGGTTGTCATGGAATTGCCTCCTCCCAAAATATGCAGCGCCCCTGAAGCAGCTTGCGTTCAGGGGCGGAAAGAGGGTCTTTCCAGCGCTCTTCTCTCATCCAGACTGTACTGTCGGCCCCGGAATCTCACCGGATCTGCCCTCCTGTGGAGGAAGGCTCGCGGGCTTTACCGCCGGTAGGGAATTTCACCCTGCCCCGAAGAAGCTTCATCAGCGATGCACTTGTCGGGTGCATCATAGCACGCCGGGAATAATGTGTCAAGATTGCCTTTTTTCCCGCCCGGTGCTATGATAATCCGGAACTCAGCCCACAGGCGGCGGGAAAGGAAGGGTGTCCATGAACACACTGGAGCAGCTCTCCGGCGGCACCATGTACCTGATCTGCGGGGCCATTGTGGCCTTCGTGGCGGTGGTGTGCGTCGTTTTTCTCATCCGGGCATGGCGGGCCGGAAAGGCCATCGGCATGGATCCGGCCAAAATGCGCAAGGCGGTGACGGCCAGCGCCACCTTCACCATCCTGCCCAGCGTGGGCATCCTCCTGGGGGTCATCGCCCTCTCCGGGAGCCTGGGCATCCCCTGGCCCTGGCTGCGGCTCTCGGTGATCGGCGCCCTGCACTACGAGACCCAGGTGGCCACCGCCGCGGCGGAGCAGATCGGCCTGAAGAGCCTCTCCGGCAGCGCCATGACGCCCCGGGCCTTCACCACCATCGCCCTGCTGATGAGCGTGTGCATCATGTGGGGGATGATCCTGGCCACCTTCTTCGGCAAGCGCTATCTCTCCTCCCTCTCCCGGAGGAAGCCGGAGGCCGCCGGGGAGGCGCCCCGGAGGAGCTTCGGCGACGCGGCCATGACGGCCATGTTCGTGGGCATGGTCAGCGCCTACATCGGCAGCTATCTGGGGGGCTTCATCTCCGGGGAGGGGCTGTTCACCTTCGCCGGGCCCTGGATCCCCCTGGTGACGGCGGCGGTGGCCGCCCTGGCCATGGCGCTGTTCACCTGGCTTTCGGAGCGCAGGGGTATCCGGTGGCTGGAGAGCTTCTCCATCGCCGGGAGCATGCTGCTGGGCATGGCGGCGGCGGTGCTGGCCGGCATGCTGTGAGAGGAGGCGCGAGCAATGCAGAACAATCCCGCAAAGACGCCCTATGACGACTATCTGAAGACCACCCACCGGCTGGGGCGGGTTTTCTCGGTGATCACCCTGGTGCTGCTGGTGGGGGCGCCCTTCCTCATGGGGGCCTTCCTGGGGGCCATGCCGGACCTGGGGGCGGCGGCCCGGGGCTTTCTGGCGGTGGGGCTGGTGTGGACCGTCTCCAGCGTGGTGGAGTTCCTGGTCTACACCCCCATGCTGGGGGCCGGCGGCTCCTACCTGGCCTTCATCACCGGCAACCTGATCAACATGAAGATCCCCTGCGCCATGAACGCCCGGGACATGGTGGGGGCGCGGACCGGCACGGCGGAGAACGAGATCATCTCCACCCTGTCCATCGCCACCTCCTCCCTGGTGACCATCCTGGTGCTGGCCCTGGGGGTGGCGCTGCTGACCCCCCTGACGCCCCTGCTGCAGGATCCCGTGCTGCAGCCCGCCTTTGACAACGTGGTGCCGGCCCTCTTCGGCGCCATGGCTTACAAGTATTTCCGCAAGAGCCCGCTGCTGGCGGTGATCCCCCTGGCCCTGATGACCCTGCTCTTCACCCTGGTGCCCTCCCTGACGGGCTCCACCTCCTTCATGATCATCCCCGCCGGCGCCCTGGCCATCGGCCTGGCCTGGCTGAAGTTCCGGAAGGAGGCGGCGTGATGAATCCCTGGAGAATCGTGGCCCTGACCCTCCTGGGCCTGGCGGGGCTCCTGCTGCTGCTCCTGCTGGCCGCCCTGGTGCGCACCCTGCTGATGAAGCCGAAGAAATCCACCTATGTCCCCCGGGAGGCCCCGGAGACCGTGGCGCCTCTGGCGGAGAAGCTGGCCCGGATGGTCCGCTGCGAGACCGTGTCCGTCCCGGGGGTGGACCAGCGGGAGAAGTTCCTGGGCTTCCACCGGCTGCTGGAGGAGCTCTTCCCCCTGGTGCACCGGCACCTGGAGAAGATCGAGATCGATGGCAACCTCCTTTTCCACTGGAAGGGCGCCGCCGCCGACCGGCCCCTGGTGCTCATGAGCCACCAGGATGTGGTGCCGGCGGAGGGCACCTGGACCCATCCCCCCTTCTCCGGGGACATCGCCGAGGGCAAAGTGTGGGGGCGGGGCGCCTCCGACACCAAGTGCTCGGTGATGGCCTTCTTCCAGGCGGTGGAGGAGCTGCTGGCGGAGGGCTGCCTGGTGCCGCCCCAGGATGTGTGGCTCTCCTCCTCCTGCACGGAGGAGTGGGCCGGGGACGGCTGTCCCAAGCTGGTGGCGGAGCTGAAGCGCCGGGGCGTCCGGCCCTGGCTGGTGGTGGACGAGGGCGGCGGCATCATCACGGAGCCCATCGGGGGCATCCACGGCAACTTTGCCATGCTGGGGGTCTTCGAGAAGGGCAAGGCGGATGTCACCTTCACCGCGAAATCCAACGGCGGCCACGCCTCCACCCCCCGGAAGCACTCCCCCCTGGCCAGGCTGGCGGACTTTGTCCACCATGTGGAGCACAATGATGTCTTCCGGCGGCACATGTCCCGGGAGGTGGCCTCCATGTTTGAGACCCTGGCGCCCTACGCGTCCTTCCCCCTGCGGTATGTGCTGGGGAACCTCTGGCTCTTCCGGCCGGTGCTGCTGCGGGTGCTGCCCCTCCTCAGCCCCCAGGCCGGCGCCATGATCCGCACCACCATCGCCTTCACCATGGCCCGGGGCTCCGAGGCCTTCAACGTCATGCCCCAGGAGGCCTCCGTGGGGGCCAACCTGCGCTTCATTCCCCACCAGGGCATGGCGGAGAGCCTGGAAAAGCTGCGCAAGACCGCCGGCATGTTCCGCCTGGAGATGACGGTGCACCAGGCCACGGATTTCACGGCCCCCTGCGATATCGGCGGTGCAGCCTTCCGGAAGGTGGCGGACACCGTGGCGGAGGTCTTCCCAGGCTGCCCCGTCAGCCCCTATGTCATGACCGGCGCCACCGACAGCCGCTTCTACCAGGAGATCTGCGACAGCGTGGTGCGCTTTGCCCCCGTGGTCTACGGCCCGGAGCAGATGAAGGGCATGCACGGCCTGAACGAGAACATCGCCGCGGACTGCCTCCCCGGCGCGGTGCGCTTCTACCGGACGCTGATCCGGGGGATGGCGTGAGGGCGGCGGGAGGGCCTCCCGGAAGACGGAAACAGAAAAAAACAGGAAATATACAATTTGCGCGATAGAACTTGACAAAAGCATATCAAAGGGATAAAATAGCCGACGGATATAGAGGTATAACGATCTGGAGGGCGCGGAAACGCGCTTTTCAGGCGCTGGTATAGAACCAAGGAGGCATGGCATCATGAAATCTACGGGTGTGGTCCGTCAGCTGGATAATCTGGGACGTGTTGTACTCCCCATCGAACTGCGCAGGACGATGGGCATCGGCGTGAAGGACCTGCTGGAGGTCTACGTGGACGGGGAGGACATCATTCTGCGGAAGTATCAGCCGGCCTGCCTGTTCTGTGGAAGTATGGAGAATGTGACCGAGTTCCGGGGAAAGAACATCTGCCGGAACTGCATGAACGAGCTGCGGAAAGGGAACTGACAGACGCAGCGGGGCCGCTGCCGGGGCCGCCGAAACGGAAAGTTCGGATTGCTGCCGCGGAAAGCGTCCTGACCCCCTTGACAGAACCACCCCGGCGCGCTATAATAGGCGTGCCCTTGGGGCGGTGACTGGGTGTGGCGCAGTTTGGTAGCGTGCTTGAATGGGGTTCAAGAGGCCGGAAGTTCGAATCTTCTCACCCAGACCAACAAAAGCCGGAGCGATGGTGCTCCGGTTTTTTGCTGCCCCTGTCAGCCTCAGCCCCGGGGGAGAGGCCGCCGCCGGAATCCGCCCTTGCATCCCCCCTCCCTTTCCGCTATAATGGCACCGAAGGAGTGGGAGACAGATGCGCGAGAAGAGGAGAAGTGCCCTGCTGCCGCTGCTGCTGGCGGTGCCGGCGCTGCTGTGCGCCCTGGCGGCAGCGGTGTGGGGCGTGCCGGCGGCGGCGGAGTGGCTCACCGCGGGGCTCAAGATGGCGGTGATCCCATGAGTCGGGAAAAGCATGCGGTGCCGGCCCGGGTGCTGGCGTTTCTGCTGAGCTTTCTGGTGGCGCTGTGCCTGCTGCTGGTGCCCCTGGGGCGGGCGGTGCTGGACCGCGGGCTTTGGCGCGCCTCGGCGGAGGTCACCCTGCCGCAGCAGCAGGAGGCGGCCCGGACGGGGATCGAGGCGGTGGCGGCGGCCCTGCCCTTCCGGCCGGAGACGGCCCTGGCCTTCTACCCGCCTCAGCGCCTGGCGGAGCTCTCCCGGGCCGGGGCGGACTGGCTTTTCTCCCTGGTCTCCGGGGAACAGACGCCCCTGCCGGACTTCTCGGCGGAGGAGCTGACGGAGGCCATCCTGGCGGATTCCCTCTACGAGGCGGAAGGCCCGGCGGTGCAGCGGCGCCAGATCGCCCGGGACGAGGGCGCCTACGGGGTGGAGCGGGCGGTGACCCGGGGGGTGATGCCCCTGCGGGTCTCCCTGCTGGCCACGGCGGCCCGGCGGCTTCCCCTGGGGAAGGCGGCCCGCCTTCTCCGCCTGGGGGCCCTGGCGCTGGTCGGACTCACGGTGCTGACGGCGGCGGCGATGCTACGGCTGAGGAAGCGGAAGCTGCTGGGGTCGGCGCTGTCCGGCGGGGCGCTGGGGGCGCTCTTCTTCCTGATCCCCCTGGCGCTGCTGGACATCCCGGGGCGGGCGGGGGCCCTCTCCCCGGTGTTTGGGGCCCAGTGCGGAGTCTTTCTCCGGGGCCTGGCAGGCACCTTTCTCTGGGGCGTGGGCGCCGCAGCGCTGCTGGGCCTGGCCCTGACGATCCTGCCCCTGGGGAGGAAAAACCATGCGGCGTGAAATCAACCGGATTACCTGGGCGGACCGGCGGGGGGTGCTGAAGGCTCCCCTGCGCCTGGCGGTGGTGGCGGACCTGCACAACACCCCCTTCGATGACCTCCTGCCGGCCCTGGGGGAGGCGGAGGCCATCCTGCTGGTGGGGGACCTCACGGAGCGCCACACCCCGGGGCGGCAGCTGCAGGCGGAGGCGTTTCTGGAGCGGGCCCCGGACATCGCGCCGGTGTGGTACGCTATCGGCAACCACGAGCGGCGGATGGAGGAGGCGGCAGCCTGGCGGGCCCTGGCGGAGCAAAGCCGGGTGCACATCCTGGACAACCGCGTGGCGGCCCTGCGGGAGGACGTGGTGCTGGGGGGCTTCTCCTCCCAGGAGACGGTGACGGACACCGCCGCGGTGGAAGCCCTGGCAGCCGCCGGCGCCTTCCGCCTGCTGATGTGCCATCACCCGGAGTACTACTTCCCGTATGTGGCGGGGCACGGCATCGACCTGACCCTGGCCGGCCACGCCCACGGCGGGCAGTTCCGGCTGTTCGGCCAGGGCCTCTTTGCCCCGGGGCAGGGCTTCTTTCCCCGGCTGACGGGCGGACTGTATGACGACGAAAAACTGCTGGTGAGCCGGGGCTTGAGCAACCACAGCCTCATCCCCCGGATCAACAACCCCGGGGAGCTGATCCTGCTGACGCTGGTGCCGGGGGGATGCTGAAAGGCAGGACGGGCGGCCGTCCTGTCTTTTTTGTGCACGGGACGTCCATCCCGGGCGGATTGTGATATACTGTATACGGGGAGGTTTCCCCGGAACACACAGACCAACGGATCGGGGAAGAGATCACATGAAAGACAAGCCTGACATCCTGGTGGTGGATGACGATCCCGGCATTGCCCAGCTGGTGAAGATTTATCTGGAGAAGGAGGGCTTCACGGTGCGGCTGAGCGACCGGGGAGACGAGGCCCTGGCGGAGTTCCGGCGCAATCCCCCGGACCTGATGCTGCTGGACGTGATGCTCCCCGGGGTGGACGGCATGGAGGTGCTCAAGGCGGTGCGCCGCACCGGTTCCATCCCGGTGATCATGCTCACCGCCCGGGACGAGACCTTCGACAAGGTGCTGGGCCTGGAGCTGGGGGCGGACGACTACATCACCAAGCCCTTCGACCCCAAGGAGATGGTGGCCCGGGTGAAGGCCGTCCTCCGGCGCAGCGGCGGCGGGGAGGAGGAGCACCGCACCCTGTCCTTCCCGGGGCTGACCATCAGCCTGGACGAGTATGAGGTGTACTACGAGGGCCGCCGGGTGGACATGCCCCCCAAGGAGCTGGAGCTGCTGTGCTTCCTGGCGGAGCACGCGGGGCATGTGTTCACCCGGGATGAGCTGCTGGAGCGGGTCTGGGGGTTCTCTGTCCGGGTGGAGTCCACCCGCACGGTGGACGTGCACATCAAGCGCATCCGGGAGAAGCTCCCGGGGCGGGAGAAGTATGGCTGGGACATCGTCACCGTGTGGACGGTGGGCTATAAATTCGAGGTGGTGACGCCATGAAGACCCTGATCGAGCTCTACGACGACTCGCCTATTGAGAATGTGCTGGCCACGGAGATGTTCCGCCCGGAGGAGACGGTGCTGATCTGCCCGCCGGAGGCCGCCGGCAGCAAGCACCTGCGGGAGGGCCTGACCCGCTACTTCCGCCGCCGGGAGGTTCCGGTGAAGCTGACCTTCGTCCCGGTGAGCCTGCTGGACGCGGGGAAGATCGCCCAGGCCCTGACACGGGTGCTGGGGGAGAAGGCGGACTGCGCCCTGGATATCTCGGGGGGCACCGACGCCACCCTCTTCGCCGCCGGGGCCGTGGCCGGGGACCACCCCGTCTTCACCTACAGCCGGAAGAACAACACCTTCTATGAGATCCAGAACGCCCCCTTCGCCCGCTCCCTGCCCTGCACGGTGCGCCTGGACGCCGCCTCCTGCTTTCTGATGGCCGGGGGTGAATTGAAGCCCGGGCGGGAGGACAACCGGGTGCTGGAGGACTACCTCACCCGGATCGACCGGGCCTTTGAGGTGTACAGCGCCTTCCGGGGGGTGTGGAACCGGCAGATCGCCTGCCTGCAGCGGGTGTCCTCCGCCGCGCCGGGGGAGCTGACAGCGGAAGGCCCCCGGATGGTGAAGGCGGACCGGGGCCGGGTGCCCATCGACACGGACCTGCTCCGGGCCCTGGCCCGGGCGGGGCTGATCCTGGACCTGGAGGTGGAGGAGGACAGCTTCCGTTTCCGCTTCCAGGACGAGGTGGTGCGCTTCTGGCTCCGGGACATGGGCTCCGCCCTGGAGCTGTATGTGTGGAAGTGCTGCCGGGAGGCGGGCTGCTTCGACGACGTGGTGCTCAGCGCCGTGGTGGACTGGCACAGCGGCGTGAGCGCCCTGGGGGAGAAGCGGGGGGACGCGGTGACCAACGAGATCGACGTGATGGCGGTGCAGGGGATCCAGCCGCTGTTCATCAGCTGCAAGACCTGCGAGATCCACACCGAGGCCCTCAACGAGCTGGCCATCCTCCGGGACCGCTTCGGCGGGAAGTATGCCCGGGCCATGATTGTCTCCTCCGGCCCCGCGCCCCGGTCGGGCTCCCCGGTCCGGCGCCGGGCGGCGGAGCTGGGCATCGAGGTGGTGGACTGGCAGGACCTCGCCTCCGGCAGCCTGGTGAGCCGTCTGCGGCGGGAGGAGGAGAAATGATCCGGGCCAACTTCCACACCCACACGACCCTGTGCGACGGGAAGAACACCCCGGCGGAGATGGCCCGGGCCGCCTTCGACGCGGGCTTTGAGGCCCTGGGCTTCTCCGGGCACATGGACCCCACCTACCACATGGATTTCCCCGGCTATCTGGCGGAGATCGCGGCCCTGCGGGCACAGTGGCGGGGACGGCTGGACATCCTCTGCGGGGTGGAGCTGGACCAGCGGTGGGATCCCGCGACGGTGGCGGGGGCGGAGTACATCATCGGCTCCACCCACTTCCTCTCTGCGCCGAACGGTTTGACGGAGGCGGTGGACTGGAGTGTGGAGAAGTCCGACGCCCTGTGCCGGGAGGGCTTCGGCGGGGACTGGTACCGGATGTGCACTGCATACTATGAGGAAGAGGCCTGGGTCTGGGAGAAAACAAACTGCCAGATCATCGGCCACTTCGACCTGATTGCCCGGTTCAACCACCAGGCGCCCCGCTTCGACGAGGAGGACCCCCGGTATCTGAACCCGGCCCGGGAGGCCCTGGCCGCCCTGGTGGCGAAGTGCCCGGTGGTGGAGATCAACTGCGGGGCCTTCAACCGGGGCAGGCGGCGGGACTTCTATCCCGCCCGGCCGCTGCTGCGGTATCTGAAGGAGATCGGCGGGGAGATCTGCCTGGGCAGCGACGCCCACCAGGCCACGCTGTTGGCCGGCGGCTTCCCCGAGGCGGAGGCGGCGGCCCGCGCCTGCGGCTTCGACCACGCCCTGGTGCTGCGCCACGGCGCGTCAGGCCGGGTCCAATGGGAGACGCGGCCCCTCAAATGAGAAAACGGAGATGGAGAATATGCGTATTGTGGTGAAAGTGGGGACCTCCACCCTGGCCCATCCCACGGGGCTGACGAACATCCGGCGGGTGGAGGAGCTGTGCCGGGTGCTCAGCGACCTGAAGAACGCCGGTCACGAGGTGATCCTGGTGTCCTCCGGCGCCATCGGCATGGGAGCCGGCAAGCTGGGCCTGCGAGAGCGCCCCCGGGACACGGAGGGCAAGCAGGCCGCGGCGGCGGTGGGCCAGTGCGAGCTGATGTACACCTACGACCGGCTCTTCGGCCAGTACAACCACGTGGTGGCCCAGCTGCTGCTGACGGCGGACGACCTCTCCGATCCCGTGCGCCGGGGTCACCTGCAGCAGACCCTCTTCCGCCTGCTGGAGATGCACGCCCTGCCCGTGGTGAACGAGAACGACACGGTGGCCACGGAGGAGATCAGCGTGGGGGACAACGACACCCTCAGCGCCCTGGTGGCGGAGGCGGCCCGGGCGGAGCTGCTGGTGATCCTCACGGACTGCGACGGCCTCTACACCGCCGATCCCCGCACCCATCCCGACGCCCGGCTGCTGCACACGGTGCCCCGTCTCACCCGGGAGGTGCTGGAGATGGCCGGGGCTGCCGGCTCCTCCCTGGGCACCGGCGGCATGACCACCAAGCTCCACGCCGCCCAGATCGCCACCCACGCCGGCATGGACGTGGTGATCAGCAACGGCAGCCGGCCGGAGGAGCTGTACAGCATCATCGCGGGGGAGCCTGTGGGCACCCGCTTCCTGAAGATGGAGGTGTAAACCATGCGGAGCACAGCGGAGATTCTCCGGGAGGCGGCGGCCCTGCGGCCCATGCTCTCCCGGCTCACCACAGAGAAGAAAAACGCCGCCCTGCTGGCCATGGCGGACGCCCTGGTGGCGGGGACGGAGGTGATCCTGGCGGCCAACGCGGCGGACGTGGAGGCGGCCCGGGAGAAGATCTCCCCGGTGATGATCGACCGGCTGACCCTCACCGCGGCCCGGATCCGGGGCATGGCCGACGACATCCGGGAGGTGGCGGCCCTGCCGGACCCCGTGGGCGTCACGGTGGAGGACTTCACCCGCCCCAATGGCATGCGCATCCGGAAGCGGCTCTCTCCCATGGGGGTCATCGCCATCATCTATGAGTCCCGGCCCAACGTCACCTCCGACGCGGCGGCCCTGTGCCTGAAGGCCGGCAGCGCCTGCGTGCTGCGGGGCGGCAAGGAGGCCCACCGCAGCGCCGCGGCCGTGGTGGAGGCCCTCCATGGGGGCCTGCGGGCTGCGGGCCTGCCGGAGGGTCTGGTTTCGCTGGTGGAGGACACCAGCCGGGCCAGCGCCGGGGAGCTGATGCACGCCGAGGGCCTGGTGGACCTGCTGATCCCCCGGGGCGGTGCCGGTCTGATCCGCGCCTGCGTGGAGGAGGCCACCGTCCCCTGCATCCAGACCGGCACCGGCATCTGCCACGTCTATGTGGACGCCGCCGCGGACCTGGCCATGGCCCTGGACATCGTGAACAACGCCAAGACCAGCCGCCCCTCCGTCTGCAACGCGGAGGAGGTGCTGCTGGTGCACAGCGCCGTGGCGGCGGACTTCCTGCCCCGGCTGCGGGAGAAGCTGGTGACGGAGCGGGCCCGGGAGGGGAAGCCCCCGGTGGAACTGCGCCTGGACCCCCGGGCCGCGGCCATCATCCCCGGCACCCCCGCCGGGGAGCAGGATTTTGACACGGAGTTCCTGGACTACATCCTGGCCGTCCGGGTGGTGGACAGCCCGGCGGAGGCCATCGCCCACATCGCCGCCCACTCCACCCACCACTCCGACGCCGTCGTCACCGCCGACCAGGCCGTGGCGGAGGCCTTCACCGCCCAGGTGGACAGCGCGGCGGTGTATGTGAACGTCTCCACCCGCTTCACCGACGGCGGGGAGTTCGGCCTGGGCTGCGAGATGGGCATCTCCACCCAGAAGCTCCACGCCCGGGGCCCCATGGGCCTCAGGGAACTGTGCACCTGGAAGTATATTGTCACGGGGGACGGGCAGGTGCGGTAAGCCCCTTCCCGCCACTGCAAAAGCCTCCGGCCGGAGGCTTTTGTCTTGGGCAAATGGGGAGGAGGACGGAATCATCCCTCCAGGGCCTTGGAGAACTGGGTCTCGTAGAGCTCCTGGTAGGTGCCCCCGGCGTGGACCAGGGCCTGGTGCTGGCCCCGCTCCACGATCTCCCCGTCCCGCACCACCAGGATCTCATCCGCCGCCAGGATGGTGGAGAGGCGGTGGGCGATCAGAATGGACGTGCGCTCGTCGATGAGGGGGTCGATGGCCGCCTGGATGGCCGCCTCGGAGATGGAGTCCAGGGCGGAGGTGGCCTCGTCGAAGATCAGCAGGGCGGGGTCCTTCAGCAGCACCCGGGCGATGGAGATCCGCTGCTTCTCGCCGCCGGAGAGCTTCAGGCCCCGGTTGCCCA
This sequence comes from Clostridia bacterium, assembly GCA_017519405.1. Lineage (GTDB taxonomy): Bacteria > Bacillota > Clostridia > Christensenellales > Aristaeellaceae > RUG11272. Next base: position 51,897 of record JAFWSH010000005.1, on the reverse strand, counting down.
CCATGGTGTCAAAGCCCTGGGGCTGGTTCAGGATGAAGTCGTAGATATTGGCCTTCTTGCAGGCCTCGATCATCTCCTCCTCCGTGGCGTCCTCCCGGGCATAGCGCAGGTTGTCCCGGATGGTGCCGTTGAAGAGGTAGGTCTCCTGGGTCACTACCCCCACCTGGCTCCGGAGGTAGTGCAGGTCCAGGTCCCGCACGTCCCGGCCGTCGAAGTACACCGTGCCGCCCCCCACGTCCCACAGCCGGGGGATCAGGTTCACGATGGTGGACTTGCCGGAGCCGGAGGGGCCCACGATGGCCACCGAGCGGCCTGCCGGGAGATCGAAGCTGATGTCCCGGAGGATCTGCCGCTCCGGGCTGTAGGCGAAGTCCACGTGCTCGAAGCGCACCTCGCCCCGGGGAGCCCCTTGCGGGGTCACGGCGCCCTCCCGGTTCCGGATCTCCGCCGGCATGTCGAAGTACTCGAAGATGCGGGTGAACATGGCCATGGAGCGGATCCAGTCCACCTGGATGTTCAGCAGGCTGTTCACCGGGCCGTACATCCGCCCCAGCAGCGCCACCAGCACCGTGATGTCGCCCACGGTGAGGCTGGCGTCGTAGCGCATCATCAGGATGCCGCCCACCAGGTACAGCAGCATGGGCCCCACGGAGGAGAAGGTGGAGATCACCACGAAGAACCAGCGGCCGGCCATGCGCTCCCGGATGTTCAGCTTCACCATGCGGCCGTTGGCGTCCCGATAGCGCCGGTACTCGTCCTCCTCCCGGCCGAAGAGCTTCACCAGCAGCTGGCCGGAGACGGAGAGGGTCTCGTTGAGGATGCCGTTGATCTCGTCGTTGCAGTCCTGGGCCTCCTGGGCCAGCTTCCAGCGGGTGCGGCCGGCCATGCGGGTGGGCAGGGTGAACAGGGGCACCACCACCAGCCCCACCAGGGCCAGCACCCAGTTCTTCTGGAACATGGCGATCACCGCCACCGTCAGGGTGATCAGGTTGGAGATGATGGAGGAGAAGGTGCCGGAGACCACGCTCTCCACCCCGGCAATGTCCGAGGTCATGCGGGTGATGATGTCCCCCTGGCTCACGGTGGTGAAAAACCGCTGGCTCATGGTCTGGAGATGCCGGAACATCTGGTTGCGCATGTCAAAGGAGATGTGCTGGGCAATCCAGTTGTTCAGGTAGGTTTCCCCCACGCCGATGAGGTTGGACACCAGGGTGAGCCCCAGGGACAGCAGAATCAGCCGGATCAGCGCCGACAGCCCCGCCCCGATCCAGCCCCCCATGTCCTTCCCGGTGAGTACGTCCACGATGCTGCCGGTGAGGATGGAGGGAAAGAGGCTGCACACCGCGCTGACCACGATGCACACAAACACCAGCAGGAGCTGCTTTTTGTAGGGGGCGAGATAGCTCAGCACCCGCTTGAGCAGCGCCGGGGTCACCTTGGGGCTGTTCTTCCTCTCCTCCTCAGTGAGAAAGCGACCGCCGCGTCCGCCGCCTGGAGGCATGAAATCACCTCGATTTCCTGTTTTTCCCTATGGTAGCGGATCGGGTCGGGATTGTCAAGCGGCAGGCGCTTGACAATCCTCCCGCTCTATAGTATATATTTGTATCCCGTTTATATTTCGTTACTAATGCATATTTGCATGGAACTGGAGGAGCTCGAATGAAGTGCCGTTCTGCCGTGATCCTGGCCCTGCTGATGATGCTGTGCCTCCTGGCGCTGCCCTGCGCCGGCCTTGCCGACGGGTCCCCCGCCTTCACCCTGAACCGCTATGCCGTGGAGATAACCGGCTTCGTGGGCGGCGGGTACACAGCCAAGGAGACCGTCCGTGTCATGGAATACAGCAATCTGTCAGGGCAGCCAGGCTTCGAGGCGGATCCGACGTGGTCCTTCGAATTCGACAGCCTGCCGGCGATAAACAGTTTCAAGATTGATGCTTATGACGATGCGGGAAGCATCTCGTTCGATATCGGAGAGTACGTGGCCGTGGGCAACTACATCGGCACCTTCCGCTGCACCTGGGGCGGCGGATCCCGGGATGTGCAGGTGGTCGTCCACGTGCGGGAGAATCCCGACGGGCCTCCGCAGGGGGTTTCCGGCTTCGGCGGCGAACATCTGACGCTCGCCCTGGGCGAGACCCTTGAGCGGCCCTATGCCGTGCTGCCGGCCGGCTGGAGCTCGCCCGACTATGTGTTCTGCTGGTGGGATCCCGACGTCACAACCTGGAACGGCAGCACCTTCTCCTCGTCGACCGACGCCTTCACGCTGGCGGATCATGACGGGAGCGTCTTCTTCACGGGACTGAAGCCCGGGCATTACATCCTTCGTAAAGGCGGCTACTGCGCCAACTACCAGGTCATGGGCAGCCTGCAGATCACCGTGCTGAACGCGGACGGGACCGAGCCGGAATCCTCCGCCCCCACCTTCACCCTGGACCGTGACACCGTCGAGATGATCCGCTTTGCGGGCGGCAATTACTCTGACAGCGAATATGTCAGCATTGTGGAATACAACGATCTGGCAGGGGGACCGGGCTTCGAGGCAGATCCGGTGTGGACCCTTGTGTTCGATAACCCGGAGGCAATCAACGATTTTGAACTTGATCCTTATGACAGCGAGTGCTGCGTTTCGCTCTGGGTCGGAGGCGACACGGCCGTGGGCGACTACACCGGCACCCTCCGCTGCAGCTGGGGCGGCACGACCCGGGACGTGAACGTGATCGTCCATGTCCCGGAGAATCCCAACGGCGCCCCTGATGGGATCTCCGGCTTCGGGGACCGCGTGACCATCGCCCCGGGCGAAACCGTGACGAGGACCTATGACGTGCTGCCGGCCGGCTGGAGCCTGTCCGGTTATGACATCCAGTGGTGGAGTGCCGAGGTGTGGACCGAGGACGGCGACTACTTCTCCTCGTCGACCGACGCCTTTGACCTGTCGAATCCTGACGGGCGCCTCTCCTTTACGGGGCTGCAGCCCGGGCGCTACAGAATTGACAAAAGCGGTCACTGCGCCAACTACTCTTTCTGGGGGAGCCTGTGGATCACCGTGCTGAACGCGGACGGAACCGAGCCGGCGAGCATTGAGCACGCGTGGCCGGCCTTCATGGACACGGAAATCACGGTCCGGGCCGGGGAGCCCTATGTGCTGCGGTTCGAAGGCGATTATGCCGGGAATGACAGCCGGATAAACAGCCTGGGCGAGGACTGGTTTGCCTGCAGCGATTATGACATCTCCGACGCTGAGGGGAAGATTACCTGCACGACCCATGCGGCGGGATACTACACGGTTTGCATCGAATCATGGGACGCGTTCAATCAGCAGGGCGTCATTTCCAGCATCCTGATCAAGGTGGCGGATGAGAACGGGAACCTGCCGGAGACGCAGCCGCTCACCATCTATCCCAGATGGCCCGCATCGGCGGTGGTGGGCGACACGCTCTACCCCTCCTTATGCTGGTACAACGCCGTGTTGCCCGTGACCTGGCACATGACGGTCCAGCAGGGGGATGAGGTCATCAGGGAAATCGACGAGTTCACCGGCGGCGACTGGGGGGTGCTCCTCACCGAGACTGGGGACTACACGCTGGCGTGCCGGGCTGAGGACGCCCTGGGCCGGGTTGCCACCGCCAGCGCGACCGCTGTGGCTGCAGCGGAGCACGGCCCCCTGTCGGTGGACTCGCTGGAGGTATGGTTCAAGGAACTGGGCCCGCGCAGTCATGATGCCTTCCCCAGGGTTCATTACACCGGCGGCCAGGGCCCCCTGACCTTCCACTATCAAATCTGGGCGGCCAACGGCTTCGGCGACTGGTACATGACGTGGGAGACCGATGCTGACACCTCCTGTCCCTACTTCTGGCTGGGCGAGGACGGGGACCACTACTTCAAGGCCATCGTAACGGACGGCGTCACCACGGCGGAGGTCGAGTCGGACCACTTCCACGTGGGCGGATGGCCCCCCGCCACCCGGCTGGTCCTGCCCGAAAACCTCGCTGCCATCGGCGCGGAGGCCTTTATCGGCACCGATGCCATCGCGGTGGTCATCCCCCCGAGCGTCAACGAAATCGACGGCAACCCCTTCGGCTCCGGCGTCTGGTTCATCTACGGCCAGCCCGGCAGCTATGCGGAATCCTATGCCAGGGACAACGGCTTCACCTTCTTCCCCATCACGGACTGAGGACTGAAGCCGGTCCCGGCGCCCTGCAGAGGAGGTCCCCATGTCCCCGAAAAGCCCAAACAAAAAGAGGAGAAAGCCCGCCCGCCTGCTGGCCGCCCTCCTGTACCTGCTGGCCGGCGGCGCCAGCGCGCTGCTGATGCTGAACTGCCTGACAGGGGTCCGGATGTGGGACCGCCCGTGGCTGCTCCTCCTGCTGGCCCTGGTCTGGATGTACGCGGCCATGACCCTGCAGCTCATCATCCACGAAGCGGGACACCTGGTGTTCGGCCTGCTGACGGGATACCGCTTCAGCTCCTTCCGTATCTTCAGCCTGATGTGGGTGAAGCAGGAGGGCCGGGTGCGGCTGAAGCGGCTGAAGATCCCGGGCACCGGTGGCCAGTGCCTGATGGCGCCCCCGGACGTCCCTGACGGGGAGATGCCGGTGGTGCTCTACAATCTGGGCGGGGTGCTGATGAACCTGATCACTGCGGCGGTGTTCGCGGGGATTGCCCTGCTCCTGCCGCCGGAGAGCTTCGGGCGGATGTCGCTGCTGATGCTGACGGTGTTCGGGGTGACCTATGCCCTGATCAACGGCCTGCCCCTGGACATGGGCCCGGTGAGCAACGACGGCCGGAACACCCTGGCCCTGCGCAGGCACCCGGAGACGGTCCGGGACTTCCGGATCCAGCTGCAGGTGATGGACGCCCTGGGCCGGGGGCTGGGGATCCGGGACATGCCAGAGGAGTGGTTCACCCTGCCGCCGGAGGAACGCATCCGGCAGAGCCCGCTGACGGCGGCCACGGCGGCGCTGGCCAGCTGGCGGCTGATGGTGGAGCGCCGCTTCCCCGAGGCGGCGGCCCTGCTGGACCTGCTGATGGACCTCCCCGACGTGCAATCCCTGGGTCCGGCCTGCGACCGGATCTGCCTGGAGCTCATGGGGGAAAACCGGCCGGAGGTGCTGGAGAAGCTGGACACGCCGGAGCTGCAGAAGTTCATGAAATCCATCCGCACCAGCCTCGGCGTGATCCGCACGGAGTACGCCCTGGCCCTGCTGCGGGACCGGGACCCGGTGAAGGCGGAGGGCATTCTCGCCCGGTTCGAGAAGGCCGCCGCCGTCTATCCCTATCCCCGGGAAGCGGAGGAGGAGCGCGCCCTCACGGCCCTGGCCCGGGAGAAATACGAGCAGATGAAAAACCCGGAAGCGGCGGAGTGATCCGCCCTCCCGGGTTTTACCCTTGGTGGGGCTCTGCACCATTTACGGCCCGGAAAACGGTGCCCCGCATGGATCTGCACCGTTTCACTTTGAATTTCAACCACGCCAGACTTTGAGATTGTCCTATGCTTGACTTTGAATTGTTCCCGCCAGCCCCTCCATCCCCGGTAAAAGATCGGTGTCAGGAGGGGACCCGGCGGCGTTTTCGTCTTTTCAATCGCCTGCTCATGTGCTACAATTTCTCGAGCTCAAACAAACATTCATACAGGAGGTTTCCCCATGCACGACCGTCTTGCCGCGATCCGGCGGGTCATCGATCAGGGCCCGTATACCGACGACTGGGCCTCTTTGGCCCGCTACGAGACCCCCGCCTGGTACCAGAACCTGAAGTTCGGCATCTTCATCCACTGGGGCGTTTTCTCCGTGCCCGCCTTCGCCAACGAGTGGTACTCCCGCAACATGTACGTCCAGGGCTCCCCGGAGTATGAGCACCACATCGCCACCTACGGCCCCCACCGGGACTTCGGCTACAAGGACTTCATCCCCCTGTTCCGGGCGGAGAGGTTCGACCCGGAGGCCTGGGCGGAGCTCTTCGCCCGGGCGAGAGCGCGGTATGTGATGCCCGTGGCGGAGCACCACGACGGCTTCCAGATGTACCGCTCTGCCCTCTCCCACTGGAACGCCTATGAGATGGGCCCCCGCCGGGACGTGCTGGGGGAGATCCACAGCGCCTGCCGCAGCCGCGGCCTGGTGTGCGGCGCCTCCTCCCACCGGGTGGAGCACTACTGGTTCATGGGCATGGGGAAGCGCTTCGACAGCGACATCCGGGACCCGGTGCCCCGGGACAGCCTCTACTGGCCCAGCGTCACGGAGCCGGAGCCCTTTGACATGCAGAGCATCGACCCCGAGGGCCTCACCCCCTCGGAGGAGTTCCTGGAGGACTGGCTCCTGCGCACCTGCGAGCTCATCGACCGCTACAGGCCCCGCATCCTCTACTTCGACTGGTGGATCCAGCACAAGGCCGTGCGCCCCTGGCTGCAGAAGCTGGCGGCCTACTACTACAACCAGGCCGCCGCCCGGGGGGAGACGGTGGTGATCAACTACAAGCACGACGCCTTCCCCTTCGGCTGCGCGGTGCCGGACGTGGAGCGGGGACAGTTTGCGGACATGAAGCCCTACTTCTGGCAGACGGATACCGCCATCGCCTACAACTCCTGGTGCTGGACGGAGGGCAACAGCTTCAAGCCTGCGGAGGACCTGGTGCGGGACCTGGTGGACATCGTGTCCAAGAACGGCACCTTCCTGCTGAACGTGGGCCCCAAGCCCGACGGCACCATCTCCGACCCGGACCGGGCGGTGCTGGAGGCCATCGGGGACTGGATGGCGGCAAATGGCGAGGCCATCCGGGACACCCGCCCCTGGAAGATCTACGGGGAAGGCCCCACCCGGTTCCGGGAGGGGCACTTCACAGACGGGGAGCGCAAGGGCTTCACCCATCAGGATGTGCGCTACACCCGCAAGGGGGATTGCCTCTACGCCGTGGCCCTGGCTCCCAGCCCCGACGGGGTCTACACCTTCCCGGCCCTGGGCACGGACAGCCCCCACTTCCGGGGGGTGATCCGGGAGACCGTCTGCCTGGACACGGACGCCCCCGTGGCGGTGGCGCGGGACGGGGAGGGCCTCCACCTGCGCATCCCCGTCCGGGACGGGGCGATGCCCGTGGCCTTCCGAATCCGGGTGGGGTGAGCCCCATCACCGCTGAGATGGGAGTGTGATGCTTCCGATGCATGGGCTCCGGCGGCTGGACCGCCCCCTCCTGCGTCTTGTCTTTGTTGCGCTGCTTTCCTTTACTGTCCTGGCCGTCTGCTCCAAGAGCTCCTTCCTCTACCCCATGAACAACTGGGTGGATGTGAACTGCTTCTTCACCGTGGGCCGGGGCATCGTCCACGGGCTGATGCCCTACCGGGACCTGTATGAGCAGAAGGGCCCGCTGCTGTTGCTCTACGCCCTGGCCTCCCTGGTGTCGGAGAACAGCTTCCTGGGGGTTTATCTGCTGGAGGGCCTGTGCTTCTCCTGCTTCCTCCACCTGAGCGGCCGTATCGCCCAGACAGTGACGGGCTCCCGGGTCATCTACTGGCCTGCCGCGGCGGTCATGGCCCTGGCTGTGCCCCTCTCCGGCGCCTTCACCCACGGCTCCAGCGCGGAGGAGTGCTTCCTGCCGGTGATGGCCCTGGGGCTGTGGCTTGTGCTGCGGGCCCTGCGGGCGGACCGGCCCCTGGGGGACGGGGAGGGCTTTGTCCTGGGTCTGTGCACCGCCGCCGCCCTGTGGACCAAGTACACCTTCTGCGGCCTGTTCGCCGGCCTGGCCCTGGCGGTGATGATCCGGTATCTGGCCACAGGCCGCGCCGGACGCCTCCTGCGGCTGATCGGCTTCTTCCTGCTGGGGCTGGCAGCGCTGTCCGGCGCGGTGGTGGGCTGGTTCGCCCTGCGAGGCGCCCTCGGGGACCTGTGGCAGGTGTATTTCATCGACAACCTCACCAAATACCCCCGGTCGGTCAGCCCCGGAAGGCTGTTCCTCCTGCCGCTGAAAATCGCCTGGCGGAACCTGACCTGGTGCCCCCTGGCAGCCCTGGGGCTGATATGGATCGCCGTCTGCCGGAAGGAGCACGCCCGGGAGGCGCCGGCTGTCTGGCTGAGCGCGCTGTGCCTGTTTGCCTCCACCTACTTCGGCGGGAGGGACTACATCTACTACGGTCTGGTGTTTGCGGTCTTCAGCCCCTTGGGGTTGGCTGCGGCGGGGGCTCTTGCGCGGCAATTTCTCCCCCGGTCCTGCGCCTTCCTCACCAAGCCGGGCCGGCTGACCCGGACTGCCCTGGCCGCGGCCCTGGTCCTGCTACTGGCCAACCCCCTCCTCGCCCTGGGTCTGTGCGGCAACACCTATATGCTGGGCCTGCCCATGGAGGCGACGCCCTACGGGCAATTTGCACAGATCATCCGGCAGCAGGAGGATCGGAGCCTGCTCAACTACGGCTTTCTGGACGGCGGCTTCTATTTCGCCGCGGGGCAGCAGACCCCCGACCGGTATTTCTGCCTGCTCAACCTCACAAACCCCGACATGGAGGCCGGACAGGAGGCCTGTGTTGCGGAGAAACGCACCGCCTTTGTGGTTACCCGTGGCCGCAGCGACTTTTCCCCGGAGGAGCAGAACCGCTTCTGGCGGCAGATGGCGGACAACCCGGACTACCGCCTGGTGAGGCAGATGGAGTGGGTGGTCGAGCGTCGCTACGTCTACGCCCTGTATCAGCGGGTGGACGCCGTGCCCCCTGAGGCCCCGGCTTTCCCCCTTGACGCCCCGATCCCCTCTTTGCGATACAGCACTCTCCAGAAAAGACCGCACTTTTCCCGGGATGATAAATAAGGGATCACCATGGATATGGCGGCCATCCCGAACAGCCTTGCCGCCTTTTTCTGCAACCCCCGGGTCATCACCGTCTGCGCCGCGGTGCTGCCGGTGGTGCGCATCGCCTTCTTCAGCTTCATCGGCCTGCCCATCCCGGCCCGGGGCAAGGCGGACTGTGAGAACCGGGACTTCGGGGACGGCGTACTGCGCCATTCCCCGGCGGAGCAGACCGGGCAGTAAGCCCCATGCGGGCAGCAAAAAACGGGAGTACACCCTTTGAGTGCGCTCCCGTTTTGGTTTGTCCGCAGGCGGCTCAGCCCACGATAGCGCCGTCCTCCACGCCCTCCATGACGCTCATGAGGCGCAGGTTGCCGGCGTTGTCCAGGGCGGAGAGGATCATGCCCTGGCTCTCCTCCCCGGCGATCTTCCGGGGGGCCAGGTTGGTGACGGCCACCACCTGCCGGCCCACCAGGGTCTCGGGCTGGTAGTACTTGGCGATGCCGCTCAAAATGGTGCGCTCGCCGTCGGGGCCGAAGGACAGGCGGAAGCGGAGCAGCTTGTTGCTCTTCTCCACCTTCTCGCAGGAGAGCACCCGGCCCACCTGCATCTTGCACTTGGCGAAGTCGTCAAAGGCGATGACCTCCGGGAACTCCGGCTCGTCGTGGCCCTTCTTCTTCTCTTCCATCTTTTTCTCTTCTTTCTTCTTGGGCTCTTCCTTCTTCTTGGGCTCCTCCGCCTCCTCCTCGGGATTCAGGGCAGCCAGCTCCTTTTTGATGTCGATCCGGGGGAAGAGGGCCTCGCCCTTGCACACGCGGATGCCGGCGGGCAGGCGGCCGAAGCTGCCCAGGGAGTCCCAGGTCTTCAGGGCCTCATCCTCGACACCCAACTGGGCGAAGATCCGGCCGGGGGTGGCGGGCATGAAGGGCCCGATGAGCACGGCCACGAAGCGCACGCACTCCGCCAGGGTCAGCAGCACGTTCCCCAGCAGCCCCTGCTTCTCCGGATCCCGGCCCAGCACCCAGGGCTGGGTCTGGTCGATGTACTTGTTGCACTCCCCGATGACCTTCCAGATCTCGGTGAGCGCCTGGGAGAACTGCAGCTTGTCCATCTGCTCCTCCACCGCGGCGGGAAGAGCGGCGCAGTGGGCCCGCAGGTCGTTCCCCACGGGCTCCTCCGCGGCGTCGTCCCAGGCGGGGAGCACGCCGCCGAAATACTTCTCGATCATGGCCACCGTGCGGGAGACCAGGTTGCCCAGGTCGTTGGCCAGGTCCGCGTTCAGGCGGGTGAGGAAGGCCTCGTTGGTGTAGTTGCCGTCGGCGCCGAAGGGCATCTCCCGCAGCAGGTAGTACCGCAGGGCGTCCGCGCCGTAGCGGGCCACGATGGGCTGGGGATAGACCACGTTGCCCTTGGATTTGCTCATCTTGTCGTTGCCGAAGAGCAGCCAGCCGTGGGCGAAGACCTGCTTGGGCAGGGGCAGGCCCAGGGCGTGGAGCATGATGGGCCAGTAGATGGTGTGGAAGCGCACGATCTCCTTGCCCACCAGGTGCACGTCCGCGGGCCAGTACTTCCGGAAGAGCTCGTCGTGGTCCGTGCCGTAGCCCAGGGCGGTGATGTAGTTGGACAGGGCGTCGATCCACACATAGACCACGTGCTTGTCGTCAAAGTCCACCGGCACGCCCCACTTGAAGCTGGTGCGGCTGACGCACAGGTCCTGCAGGCCCGGGCGCAGGAAGTTGTTCAGCATCTCGTTGGCGCGCTTGGCTGGCTGGATGAAGTCCGGGTGGGTCTCGATGTAGTCGATGAGCCAGTCCTGATACTTGCTCATCCGGAAGAAATAGCTCTCCTCCTGCATGGCCTCCACCGGCCGGCCGCAGTCGGGGCAGACCTTCACGCCGTCCTTCTCCACCACCTGGGTGGGGGTCCAGAAGGACTCGCAGGGGGTGCAGTACAGGCCCTCGTAGGCGCTCTTGTAGATGTCCCCCTGCTCATAGAAGCGGCGGAAGATCTGCTGCACGATGCGCTGGTGCCGCTCCTGGGTGGTGCGGATGAAGTCGTCGTACTCGATCTCCATCAGCTTCCACAGCTCCTGGGTGTTGGCCACGATCTCGTCCACGTAGGCCTGGGGGGTGACGCCGGCCTCAGCGGCCTTGCGCTCGATCTTCTGGCCGTGCTCGTCGGTGCCGGTGAGGAAGTAGGCGTCCCAGCCCGTGAGGCGCTTGAAGCGGGTCATGGCATCGGCGGCCACGGTGGTGTAGGTGTGGCCGATGTGCATGTTCCCGGAGGGGTAGTAGATGGGGGTTGTGATGTAGTAGGTGCCCTTGCTCATGGTGCATGCCTCCCTTGCGGTGTCGGATGGGTTGGGAGCAATGAAAAACCGCCCCCGGGAACAGGGGCGGAGTGTATCCGCGTTACCACCCTGATTTATCGCTCATCCTGCAGATAACGGTGCGACCCGTTCCGGGTTTGGCGCACAGGCGAGGACACGCCGCGCTTCACCCGAAAAGCTCCGGGGCCATGTTCCCGCCTGCGCAGCGGCTGCCTTTCACCCTCCGCAGCTCTCTGTGCGCCCGCCCTGGCGGTACTCTCCCCTTCCAGGCTGATGGGGGAATTATAGGCAGATTTTGCGGGGTTGTCAAGGATCTGCCCTTTCTTTTTCCGCCCTGGACGCCGCACCGGTGTTCCGGCGCTTGCAATCCCCCGGAACGCCTGATATAATAAACCGGAAAGGGGAGACAGCGATGCGGACACGCTACACCGGCGGCATGCTCTGGGATCCGGAGCAGGCGGCCCTGATCCGGGAGGACCTTTGGACGCAGGACGGCACGGTGGCCTGGCGCGGCCCGCAGTCCGCTGATTTTCCCGTGGACCGGGTCATTGATTTGAAGGGGCTGGCGGTTTTTCCCGGCTTCGCGGATGTCCATGTGCATCTGCGGGAGCCGGGTTTCCCGTACAAGGAGACCATCGCCACGGGCAGCCTGGCCTGCGCCCGGGGCGGCTACACCGTGGTGTGCGCCATGCCCAACCTGAACCCGGTGCCGGACAGCCCGGAGCACCTGGCGGTGGAGGAGGACATCATCCGCCGGGACGCGGTGATCCGGGTGCTGCCCTACGGCAGCATCACCCGGGGCCAGAAGGGGGAGGGGGAGCTGACGGACATGGCGGCCCTGGCGGGACGGGTCTGCGGCTTCTCCGACGACGGCCGGGGCGTGAAGACGGCGGAAACCATGCGGGCGGCCATGGAACGCTGCCGGGCGGCGGACAGCATCATCTCCGCCCACTGCGAGGAGCTGAGCCTGATCCCCCCCGGGGCGGGCATCCACGACGGGCAGTACGCGGCGCGGCACGGCCTGCCGGGGATCCCCTCGGAGAGCGAGACCGCCCAGATCCGCCGGGACATCGCCCTGGCCCGGGAGACCGGCTGCCGCTACCATGTCTGCCACGTCAGCGCCGCGGCCTCGGTGGCGGCCATCCGGGCGGCCAAGGCGGAGAGGGTGGACATCACCTGCGAGACCGCGCCCCACTACCTGCTGCTGTGCGACGAGGATCTGCCGGAGGACCCCCTGGCCCCGGACAGCGGGCGCTTCAAGATGAACCCGCCTCTGCGGGGCCGGAAGGACCGGGAGGCCCTGCTGGAGGGCCTGCTGGACGGCACCATCGACTGCATCGCCACGGACCACGCCCCCCACAGCGCGGAGGAGAAGAGCCGCGGCCTCACGGGCTCCGCCATGGGCATCGTGGGCATCGAGACGGCCTTCCCCCTGCTCTACACCCACCTGGTGGAGACGGGAAAGGTGCCCCTGGCGCTGCTCATCGACCGGCTCTGCGTCCGTCCCCGGGCGCGCTTCCGGCTGGGGGGCGGCATCGGGGTGGGGGACCGGCTGGAGATGACGGTCTTCGACCTGCAGGCGGACACCGTGGTGGATCCGGCGGACTTTGTCTCCAAGGGGAAGGCCACGCCCTTCGCCGGCTGGCCCCTCCATGCGGCATGCCGCCTGACGGCGGTGGGGGAGAACCTGGCCTGGAATTTGCTGTGAGGAGAAAGCATGAACTATGAGATCACGGAAAACCGCGCCCTGACGGCCTCGGTGCACAGCATGCGCCTGAGGGGGGACACGGGCAGCCTCACCCGGCCGGGGCAGTTTGTCCAGGTGGCGCTGCCGGACTTCTATCTCCGCCGGCCCATCTCCGTGTGTGAGTGGGACCGGGAGAGCCTGCGTCTGGTCTACAAGGTGGTGGGCCAGGGCACGGCGGCCATGGCGGAGATGAAGCCGGGGGCGTGTCTGGACCTGCTGCCCGGCCTGGGGAACGGCTTTGACACCGGCGCGTGCGGCGAAAAGCCCCTGCTGGTGGGCGGGGGCGTGGGCCTGCCGCCCCTGCTGGGGCTGTGCCGGGCGCTGCTGGCGCAGGGAAAGAAGCCCCTGGTGCTGGCGGGCTTCGGCACGGCGGCGGAGGCCTTCCTGCTGGAGGACTTCCGGGCCCTGGGGGTGCCGGTGACGGTCACCACCATGGACGGCTCCCTGGGGCTGCGGGGCCTGGTGACGGACGCCCTGGGGGACCTGGACTATGACGACGTGCTGGCCTGCGGTCCCCTGCCCATGCTGAAGGCCCTGTGGCGCTGCACCGGCGGACGGGGCCAGTACAGCCTGGAGGAGCGCATGGGCTGCGGCTTCGGCGCCTGCATGGGCTGCTCTGTGCAGACCGCAGCGGGCAGCATGCGGGTGTGCAAGGAAGGCCCGGTGTTCCGGGGGGAGGTGCTGCCATGGGCATGACGGATCTGCGGGTGAATCTCTCCGGGGTGGAACTGAAGAATCCCCTGATCCCCGCCAGCGGCACCTTCGGCTTCGGGCGGGAGTTCCTGCCTTACTATGACCTGAACCTGCTGGGGGCCATCTCGGTGAAGGGCACCACCGGGGAGCCCCGTTTCGGCAATCCCACGCCCCGCATCGCGGAGTGCCCGGCGGGGATGCTCAACAGCGTGGGGCTGCAGAATCCCGGGGCCCAGGCCGTGGCGAAGGAGGAGCTCCCGGCCCTGCGGCAGGTGTACACCGGCCCCATCATCGCCAACATCTCCGGCTTCTCCGAGGAGGAGTACGTCCGGTGCGTGGAGCGGCTCACCGGGCAGGAGCAGGTGGCCATCCTGGAGATCAACATCTCCTGCCCCAACGTGCGCCACGGGGGCATGGCCTTCGGCACGGACCCGGAGGCGGCGGCCCGGATCACCCGGGCGGTGAAGCGGGTGGCCACCCGGCCGGTCTACATGAAGCTGTCCCCCAACGTGACTGACATCGTGGCCATCGCCCGTGCCTGCGCGGAGGCGGGGGCGGACGGCCTGAGCCTGATCAACACGCTGCTGGGCATGCGCATCGACCTGCAGCGGCGGCGTCCGGTGCTGGCCAACACCTACGGCGGCTACTCCGGGCCGGGGATCTTCCCGGTGGCCCTGCGGATGGTGCACCAGGTCACCGGCGCGGTGGACATCCCGGTGATCGGCATGGGCGGCGTCACCACGGCCCGGGACGTCATCGAGATGATGATGGCCGGGGCGAAGGCGGTGCAGATCGGTGCGGCCAACCTGGTGAACCCCATGGCCTGTCCGGAGATCCTGGCCGCCCTGCCCGGGGAGATGGAGAAACTGGGCATCCGCGCCCTCTCGGAGATTGAGCGGGTGCCCGTGAACTGACCACAGAAAGAGGAGGAAGAAAGCATGCCGCAGGACGTGATCGTAGCCCTGGACTTTCCCACGGGGGCAAAGACCCTGGCCTTCCTGGACCGCTTCACCGGCCGGAAACCCTATGTGAAGATCGGCATGGAGCTGTACTATGCCGAGGGACCGGCCATTGTGCGGGCCATCAAGGAGCGGGGGCACAGGATCTTTCTGGACCTGAAGCTCCACGACATCCCCAACACGGTGGAGAAGGCCATGCGGGTGCTCTCCCGGCTGGATGTGGACATGACCAACGTCCACGCCGCGGGCACCGTGGCCATGATGGAGGCGGCCCTACGGGGGCTGACCCGCCCAGACGGCACCCGGGCGGTGCTGCTGGCGGTGACCCAGCTCACCTCCACCGACGAGGAGCGGATGCGCCGGGAGCTGCTCATCGACGCGGACATGCCCTCCACCGTGGCCCACTACGCCCGGAACGCCAAGGCCGCGGGCCTGCCCGGCGTGGTGTGCTCCCCCCTGGAGGCGGCCCTGGTGAAGGAGGCCTGCGGGCCCGACTTCCTCACGGTGACCCCCGGCATCCGCTTCGCCGACAGCGCGGCGGACGACCAGCGGCGGGTGATGACCCCCGCCCGGGCCCGGGAGGGCGGCAGCGACTACATCGTGGTGGGGCGGCCCATCACGGCGGCGGCGGACCCTGTGGCGGCCTATGAGCGCTGCCTGCGGGAGTTTCTGGGCGCATGACGGGAGGCAAAGCGCATGAAGCAGTATGACTATCTCATCGTGGGGGCCGGCCTCTTCGGGGCCACCTTTGCCCGGCAGGCCATGGACGCGGGGAAGAAGGTGCTGGTGGTGGACCGGCGCAGCCACATCGCCGGCAATGTCTACACCGAGCCGGTGGCGGGGATCCAGGTCCACCGCTACGGCGCCCATATCTTCCACACCAACGACCGGGAGGTGTGGGAGTACCTGAACCGGTTCGCGGAATTCAACCGCTTCACCAACGCCCCGGTGGCCAACTTTCACGGAGAGCTCTACTCCCTGCCCTTCAACATGTATACCTTCAACAAAATGTGGGGGGTGACCACCCCCGCCCAGGCGGCGGCGGAGATCGCCCGGCAGCGGGAGGCCGCCGGCATCACCGAGCCGAAAAACCTGGAGGAGCAGGCCATCTCCCTGGTGGGCCGGGACATCTATGAGAAGCTGGTGAAGGGCTACACGGAGAAGCAGTGGGGGCGGCCCTGCACGGAGCTGCCGGCCTTCATCATCAAGCGGCTGCCGGTGCGGCTGACCTTTGACAACAACTACTTCAACGCCCTGTACCAGGGCATCCCCGTGGGGGGCTACACCGCCATGGTAGCCCGGATGCTGGAGGGGGCGGAGGTGTGGCTGAACACGGACTTCCTGGAGGACCGGGAGGCGCTCTCCGCCCTGGCGGAGCGGGTGGTCTACACCGGCCCCGTGGACGCCTACTTCGGCTTCTGCCGCGGGCCCCTGGAGTACCGGGCCGTGCGCTTTGAGACGGAGCTGCTGGACATGCCCAACTTCCAGGGCAACGCCGCAGTGAACTACACCGACCGGGAGACCCCCTGGACCCGGATCATCGAGCACAAGTGGTTTGAGTTCGGGAAGGACAGCGAGGGCAACGACCTCCCCCAGACCGTCATCAGCCGGGAGTACCCCTCCGAGTGGCAGAGCGGGGACGAGCCCTACTACCCCATCAACAACGACGCCAATAACGCCCGCTACCGGGAATACGCGGCCCTGGCGGCGGCGGAGACCGGGGTGATCTTCGGCGGCCGGCTGGCGGAGTACCGCTACTACGACATGGACCAGGTGGTGGCCTCCGCCCTGCGGAAGGCCCGGGAAGTGCTGGGATAAGCAGAACCAAAGCAACGCCCCCGGGACGGCGCGGCAGCCGGACCCCGGGGGCGTTTTGCTGTGTGCTTTTGTCTGCTGCTCAGTTGCTGCCGTCCCGGAAGCGGAACCATGCCACCGCCATCCGGCCGGTGAGACGCAGGGTGATCTCGTGCTCCCCGGGAGGATTGCGCAGGGGGAGGGTCACGGGGGTGAAGGCGGGGGTCTCCGCCGCCAGACAAAGGGAGCCGGCCTCCTGCCCGTCGCAGAGCACCGTGACGCCTGCGCCCGCCTCCCCCCGGAGGGAGAGGGTCAGGGTCATGTTTTCCTGCAGCCCGTACACATGGGGATAGCGGGCGCAGTGGGTGCCCGTCTCCTGGGCGACGGCAAAGCCCCGGTGGGTGCCGTCCTCCTCCCGCAGCTCAATCTTGCGGAGGGCGGGCGCGTCGATCTCCATGTACCAGGCGGCGTGAATCTTCTCCCAGCCCGCCCAGTACTGGCCCACGCCGTACTGCCGGATCTCCTCGTCAAACATCAGAGTGCCGTCGTCGCAGACGTGAAGGTACATCAGCCAGGTCTGCCGGAAGGACCAGCTCTCCTCCCCGCAGCTCACCGCGTAGAACCACTGGCCCTTCCACTCCGTGAAGGAACCGTGGTCGATGAAGGCCCGGCCGTCCGGGTAGTGGGGGATGTCCGCGCCGATGTTGCCCCGGAAGATATACGGCCCCAGCCGCTGGTCCGAGGTGGCGTAGCGCCCGGCCCAGTACAGGTACCAGCGGTCCCCGCAGCGGAAGGCCTCCGCCTGGTCGGAGCGCAGGGGCCCCAGCAGCTCCTCATGGGTGTCCGCGTCCGGCCAGACCGGCACCTTCCGGGCGCTGCCCGGCACCACCTCCACCATGTTCTCCCGCAGCTGCATGGCCCAGTAGTGGTCCGTCCAGTCGCTGCCGAAGAGAATCCAGGCCCGGCTGTCCTCCCCGTCCGGGAGGATGATGTCCGGGTCGTAGGAGTTGGTGGGGGTGATGCCCTTGGGGAGGATGGGGGTTTTGCCCCGGGCGTCGGTGAAGGGGCCGTCGGGCCGGTCGCTCACCGCCACGCCGGTGGACTCCCCGCCGTGGGAGTAGTACAGGTAATACCGCCCGTCCCAGGGGCTGCGCACCGCGTCGCAGGCCCAGCAGTCGGTGGAGTCCGGGGGCAGGTAGGTGTCCCGCCGGTCCAGGGATTTTTTGCACTGCCAGTGCACCAGGTCTTCGCTGAAGAGCACATACCAGTCCCGCATGATGAACTGCCCGCGGCCCTCGTCGTGCCCCACATAGACATACATATTCTCCCGCCCGGTGTCGGGGTTCACAAAGATCTTGATGTGGGGGTCGGGGAACATGTTGTCGGGGGTATTCCCGGGGCGCAGGGGGTTGCCCCGGCGGGGGCCTGGTGCTTCCCGGCTGTCTGTCATGCTGATCTCCTCCTGAAGGCTGTATTGTCATTGCGGCCGGTTTCTGAAGACGCAAACGCCGATGGATCGGACGATTTTCAGTCAGGCTGATGCTGCGAACGGGTGCTCCTTTCGGCGAGATGGAAGCACCAGGGGAAGAGAAACATCACATAGAACACCTGCAAAAAGCAGGAGAGCATGGTGCCGGCCGCCCCGGGAATCCATGCCTTGATCAGGGGAACCAGCATCAGACTGACGGCATAGTAGCTGATGAGCCCCAGGAAAGCCCGGCTCAGCCTCTGGGCCACGGGGATCTCAGTGGAAAAGCCCACGATTCGCCGCTCCAGGATCCACCCGATCAGAACCGCCAGGCTGTAGCCAACCCCCTTGAAGGTATCGTTGGCCATTTTCGCCCCGTCCACAATCAGCTTTCCTTCTGCGTCAAAGTCCGCGGGGTAGGGCTTGAAGGCGGCATAGAGGGCAATCGCCGTGCCGAGGACAATGCCGGCGCATAGGACGATCCAGTCCTTTTCCGGATTGGACGCGACCCATCCCATGATCCGCAGGGTCAGTCCCATGACCAGAAGCCCGATGACGGCCCCGACGATGACGTCCTGGGGGGTGTGCACGCCCAGAAACATACGGCTGAAAGCGACCAGCGCCACGCAGATGCCCAGGACAACCCGGAGCGTGCCGGGAAGCTCCCTCCGCAGGGAGAGTCCCCCGAATACGGTGGCCCCGTTCATGGTGTGACCGCTGGGGAAGGAATAGCCCGTCGCTGTGGTGATGGCGTCCCCATAGGGCAGGATCCGCGGATCCCTGATCCAGGGCCGGTAGGCGCAGGCCGTGACCTTCAAAAAGCCGTTCGCCAGCCGATTCCCGCCCCAGCCCATGAACAGATAGACGCCAAGTTCCTTGCTGATGCTCCAGTACAGAATCGCCATGATCACGATGACGGAGTTCAGCTCGGTGAGAAAGGTCATCTTCGCCAAAAAACCCGTCAGGAATCCGCCCATGCTTTCTCTGAAGGCCTGCAGGGAAAGAAGAATGCTGATATCCATGGCGGCACCTCCATGCTTCTGTTTCGCTGCCGTGCGCTTGACGGGGTTCGGGCTTTGTCAATTCTGCGGCGCTGCAAACTGGAATTTATCGACGTATCAAAATGCCTTTCATATACTGTCCCTGTTATTTGGACAGATTTCCGTCAGGATTGAATCAGTCAATATTCCATGTCGCCAATTGATTAACCGGTTCCGGGTCGAACGAAAAGCCCATGGAACGATAGAGAGCAATCGCAGGGGCGTTGTCGACGTCGACAATCAACATCATCCCTTTCGGCTTGTTCACTTCAATTGCCTTCGCAAGCAGCTTTCTGCCCCAGCCTAGTCTTCGACGATCCTCTCTGACCAGAAAGTCAAATGGTTCGTTTTCCTCGTTGTTCCTGGTCACATCGATATAACCGACGACGGTCCCGTCATCCACGGCGAGAAAGACACGAAATGTATCTAAAGCGTTTGCGACCTTGTCGCCGGTCCAGTAACCGTCCATGCTGTGCATGGCTACATACTGATCCCGGTACTGCTCGGACAGCGGTTCAATTCCGGTGGTATCGACGAACATCTCGTTTTCGGTGAGCACCATTTTCAACTGCTCTGAAAAGAAGGTTGCACCGCGCTTTTGCAGCGTAGGGCGAATCGCCCAGTTCTTGGGATTGAACACGAAATCGACCTGATAACCGGAGTAGTGCGCTTGCAACCAGTCCGCAATCTCTTCATAGGCATCCGGCTCCCGCGAAAGCCCGACGAGCATCTCGATATACTGCTCGTCCTTAAGAATCAGGAAAACGAACAGTCCCTTCATTTCATCGCCGATAAACACTCCCAAGGGAACCTGATCCTGAGATGTCAGCGCGCTTTTCAGATTGTTTTCCATTTGCTCCTCTGTCTGAAACATCGGCTCCGAAAAATCGGGATCAGCGCTGATCTCGTTGATAAAGTTCCGGCAAGTATCAAATTCTGTAAGTGCCCGGACCATAACATTTCCTTCCTTCAAGTGAATCACGCAAGCATTGTCACAAATCCCGATTTACTGTTTTGCCTTTATATACTCCAGCAAAGCAGTGTATTCTCGCAGGTACGATCCTCGTTTTTCCTCACTGACGTCTGCATAGTCCTGATGGCGGGCGAACATTTCCACTGCGTCCCGCAGCGGAATCCATTGAGGCTCAAGACCGCGTTTCAATTCCGCTTCTGTCAGATTCATCTGTCCCTTGCCTGTTACTTCGCAAACAAAGTAATGGCTGATATAACGGTATTCCTCATAATACTCATAGAGAATAAGGAATTCCCGAACAGGCAGCACGATATATCCTGTTTCCTCTTCAACCTCTCTTATACAGCATTCTTCAGGTGTTTCATTCTCTTCCATACCGCCGCCGGGAACCAACCACCAACCCGACTTGGTTTCATGTGAGAGAAGTATCTTCCCATTGCATATGATGACAGCCCGGCTGCCTGAACGAGTCCTGGTGAAGGTCTCAAAACGATTTGCGCCAAGAATTTCAATCTCTTTCATATTGCTCCCTTTTTACCTGACGGAAGAGCGAACTCGAAGCTCATCAGCATCAGATGGGTTCTAATGATCTCCAAATCCCGGTTTGTCGGGCCGCAACCCCATACAGTATAGCATCATGGCCGCAGAATTTCCATTATCAGGATCAAAAAAACGGGGCATCCCCGGAAACCGCAGCTTCCGGGAACGCTCCGCAGGAGAAAGATGGGCAGATGAGCCGGAGGCGTCCGACCGGTCGACCTACTTCAGCACATTCACATCATCCAGCTGCCGCTGAACGTCGCCGAAGTAGAAGGCCACCTCCTCGTCCGTGAGATCCATGCGTTTTTGCAGCATGGCCACGATCTTCCGGGGGCGCACCCGGGCGAAATACTTGGTGGCGTTGACGTTCTTGCGCCAGTTCACCAGCTTGGGGGAGCCCCAGCGCTGGACGTGGCGGGGGAGGAGCTGCTCCAGCACCGCCTCCCAGGGGGCGAAGTGGGCCTCCACATAGGGCCAGAGGAAGGAAGTCTCCAGCACCTGGGCAAAGCGCCGCAGGAAGCGGTCCCGCATTTCGGGCACCGCCAGCAGGGCGTTGAGGGGCTCGTGACGGAAGGCGCCGTACTTCGCCGAAACGGGCTTGATGTAGTTCTCCAGGGGGATGGTGTTCTTGTCCGAGCCGGAGCCGAAGGAGGCCTCCACGTCGAAGAGCAGATACTTCCACTTGCCCCCGGGGACGCGGTACATCCGCACGTTGGTGATGTCGGAGTTGCCGGCGATGATCTCCCAGGCGGCGTGGGTGAAGAGGTTGTCCACGTCGATGCGGTCGGTGACGTAGCGCAGGTTCTCCGGGTCGTTCAGGTCCTCCGTCTTGCAGAAGGCGCACAGTTCCTTCCAGTCCTCGTTGGAGCCGTTCTGGACCCAGTCGTCGGAGCCGGTGCGGGACAGCAGGTCGATGGCGTCCACCGTGTCCTCGTCGGACAGGTCCACGCCCTCCCACTGGGCCACCATGTATTTGTTGATCTTCTCCCGCAGGTTGTAATGCCCCCAGTATTCGCCGTTGATGAACACCACGATGGGCCGGGCGTCCTGGTAGCACAGGTCCAGGGGCTCCGCCAGGGAGGAGAACACCGCGTCCCGCAGCCGCTCGGAGAAGGCGTCGGAGTTGGTGGAGCGCAGCAGCAGGGAGTGGTAGTGGGTGTAGTCCCGATGGGGGAAGGGGTTGAACTCGAAGAACTCCGGCCCGAAGGCCTTCCGGGCGTGGAGGGCGATGGACTTCTGGGGGTTCTGCCGGGCGGAGTGCCCCGAGGCGGTGAAGGTGCCCATCTGGTTGATGAGACAGACCCCGTTCTCGTCGAAGTACTCGATGTTCACCGGATACTCGTAGGGCTTGTCATAGTTGGGGACGGCGCCGGTGCCCTTCGTGAGGGCGCCGGTTTTTTTGTCGAACATGTACTTGCTGTCCGTGGTGAGGCTCACCACCGCCACGGGCAGGTCCTCACCGAAGAAATAGGTGGCGGTCACCGGGGCCGAGGGCACGGCGTCCCCCCGAAAGGCGGCCAGGCGCAGGGTGGTGGTCTTCTTCAGGGTGAGGCCCGCCGCCGGGAAGGCCTTGGACTTCGCCGTGGGGGTGGAGCCGTCGGTGGTGTAGCGGAGGGTGTCCTCTCCGCTGCCGTGGGCCAGGACGGTGACGGCCCCGTCAAAGAAGCCGCCGGGGGTGTCGATCACCGGAGCATGAGCCCGGGAGGCGTACACCGTCTTGCCGTTCTTCGCCTTGGGGGTGGCGGAGGCGAAAAAGCCGTAGCTGTCCCCGCCCTCGGGCAGGCCCCAGCTGATGTTGCCGTACTGCTGCCCGAACTCCAGCACTGCCCGGATGCCGTCGGGAGCGGTGAGCACTGCCTGGTCCCCGGAGGCGGAGAGCTTGAAGGGGGCGTAGAAGGTGTCCCCCTTGCCGGGGTCGAGGCTGTCGTCCCCGGTGCAGTACACCAGCACATAGCCGTTCTTCTTGACCTTGGTCCCCTGGGGAAAGCGGAACTTCTCCGGCTTCTTTTCGCTGTCGGAGAGGGCCCAGCCGGAGAGGTCCACGGTCTTCCCCGTGGTGTTGTGCAGCTCGATCCAGTCGTAGGCGTGGCTGCTTTTGTAGGTGCCGTTGGAGGCCATCACCTCGCTGATGACCACGCCCTCCACCGCTGCCGCCCGGGCCTCCTCCGCCCCGGCCGCGGCCCAAAGCGCCGACGCCGTCAGCATCATCAGCAGCAGGATCAGCATCCGTCCCATTCCCGTCCGCATCATGTCCTCTTCCTCCGCCGTCCGTTTTTTTCAGCCTTCGCGCCCTTCGCGCCCTGTCCGCCCCGGGTTGGGAATCCGCACGAAATACCGGCCCTCCCGCTCCCCCACGATCCGGCCGCCGTTCTTCAGCATCACCCGCAGGGAGGCGAGGTTGTCCTTGTTCACCCGGAGGTGGAATTCCTCCTCCGGCACGATCTCCCGGGCCAGGGCCAGGGTCAGGCGCAGGCCCTCGGTGCCAAAGCCCTTCCCGCGGCAGTCCCGGCGGATGAAATAGCCGATGTGCCCCGCCCCCTCCCGGAGGTCGTCGTTTAGGAAGTGCCGGATCCGGAACTGGCCCACGATCTCCCCGTCCTCCCACAGGAACAGGAAGGTCTCCGGCACCATCCAGTCCGGCAGGCCGATGCCCTTGGCGAAGCGGAGCATGTCCGGGAGCCCCCGGGCCGCGAACTCCTCCCGGCTGATGCCGTGCATGGAGTTCGTCAGGCCGTTCTCGTCCTCCGGCATGTCCCGCACAAAGGCCCACTCCTGCTCCAGGTCCTCCAGGCTGGCCTCTCTCAGTTCCATCTCTCTCCCTCTTTTCCCTGCGGCGCTCTCACTCGGGCTGCTCCGGCAGCAGAGGCCGCAGGAAAGCAGCCAGCTCCTCCGCCATTTCAGTCTGCTCCGGAATGCGGGGATGGCCGTTGGTGCCGTCGCCGTTGCGCCGGAAGAGGTACTGGCTGGCGGCATAGCCCTCGGCGCGCAGTTCCTCGGCGATCTCCCCGATGGCCCGGTCCCAGGCGGGGTCGTGGCGGATCAGGGTGGTGATGAACACCAGGGGCGTCCCGGCAGGATAGTGGTCCGCCACACCCCGGGCGATCTTCTTGTAGGCCTCTTTCCACTCCGCCTTGTGCTCCCCCTCGCAGCGCAGGTCGTTCTCCTCCGTCAGGGCGTTGTGCTGGTCGTTCTGGCCCAGGGCGAAGACCACCGCGTGGGGGACAAAGCGGCTGAAGTCCCAGGGGGTGAAAGGGCCCGCCTCCGGGAAGTAGCACAGCCGGTCCCAGGTCTCGTCCATGGCGATCTGGGTGGGGTAGTGGAAGTAGCCGGTGTGGGGGAGGACGGCGATGCCGCCCTGGCTTGTGAGATGGCACTCCGCCCCCAGCAGGCGGCTGCACTGCCAGGCGTAGGACCACCAGGCGTTGTCGTAGGAGGCGTCGTTGGAGCAGGGGTCGGTGCGGCCCACATAGTCCACCGCCTCCACACAGGCGCCGCTGGTGACGCTGTCCCCGTAGAACTCCAGCCGCAGCTTCTCCCTCTCCGGGGGCGCCAGGAAGGCCCCGTCGGTGGTGAAGCCGTGGAGGACGTAACTGTAGGCGCAGTCCAGCTGCTTGAAGAGCATCACCGTGTGGGGCACGTCCGGCTCCAGATTGTCCGCCAGGGGCAGGGTGAGCCGCAGGTCGTTCTGCCCCCGGTTCACCGGCACCCGGGACAGCCGGCCGTCCACCACCAGGCCCAGGCTGCAGGTGCCCCAGACCACGTTGGGGGTGAGGGCGCAGTTGAGGGTGGTGCCGGTGAAGGTCACCTGGGCAAAGGAGCCGGGCCAGTAGAAGTGGGCACCGTCGGCCTGGAAGTCAATCCGGCCGGAATAGCGGATGAGACGGTGGTTATTGCTGATGCTGTCCATGGACGCTGTACCTCCTTTACACAAACACGTCCCCGTACTGCCGGGCGATCCGCTCCTTCTCCGCCGCGGGGAGCAGGAGGGTCAGCCGGGTGCCCTCGTCGGTGTACTCCTCGCCCAGCACCCGGCCCAGGCTGCGGATCTGCTGCAGGTCCCGGCCCCGGGCAAAGGGCATGAATACCGTGGCGGTGACGGTGGTGCGCTGCAGGGCCTTCGCAATCGCGGCCTGCAGGTCCCGCAGCCCCTCGCCGGTGGCCGCGCTGACCATCACCGCCCCGGGGATGCCGGGCTCCGCCGTCCCCAGGTCCGTCTTGTTGATGCACTCGATCCGCGGCTGGTCCGTGGCCCCCAGCTCCGCGAGCACCTCGTCCACGGTCTCCCGCTGGCGCAGCATCTCCGGGGAGGCGCCGTCGGAGACGATCACCAGCACGTCCGCCTCCGCCGCCTCCTCCAGGGTGGAGCGGAAGGCGCTCACCAGGCTGTGGGGCAGCTTGCGGATGAAGCCCACGGTGTCCGTGAGCAGATAGGCGGTGTGCTCCTCGGTCTCGGTGCGGCGGCTCACCGGGTCCAGGGTGGCGAAGAGCTGGTCCTCCGCGTAGACTCCTGCGCCGGTGAGGACGTTGAGCAGGGTGGACTTTCCGGCGTTGGTGTAGCCCACCAGGGCCACCACGGGAATGCCGGCCCGCTCCCGGCTCCGCCGGCGCAGGCCCCGCTGCTTCTCCAGCTCCGCCAGGCGCCGGCGCAGGTCCGCCGTGCGCTCCCGGATGCGCCGCCGGTCGATCTCCAGCTTGCTCTCGCCGGGGCCCCGGGTGCCGATGCCGCCCGCCAGCCGGGAGAGGCCCCCCGCGGCGTGGATCAGCCGGGCGCTGCGGTACTGCAGCTGGGCCAGCTCCACCTGCAGCTTGCCCTCGGCGCTGGCGGCCCGCTGGGCGAAGATGTCCAGGATCAGGGCGGTGCGGTCCACCACCTTCACCCGGAGAATCTCCTCCAGGTTCCGGGCCTGGATGCCGGTGAGCTCCTCGTCGAAGATGCACAGGTCCGCGTCCAGAGCCTGGCAGTCCCGGGCCAGCTCCTCCGCCCGGCCCCGGCCGATGAACAGGGCGCTGTCGGGCCTGCCCCGCTTCTGCAGGAAGCTGCCCACCACCTCCGCGCCGGCGGTCTGGGCCAGCCGGGCCAGCTCCGCCAGGGAGGCCTCGCTCTCGATGCCCATGAGCACGGCCTTCTCCCGGACGTGGAGATTCTCCTCCGCCTGCTCCCGGCCCACCAGGCTGTCGCTGTCCAGGATCTGCTGCAGCCAGGCCGCGTCGGGCACCTTGTACCAGCGCACCGGCGGGTCCATCACCAGGCTGTCCCCGGCCCCTAGGAAGGCGGCCTGCACATCCGTGGGCTCTCCGTCCAGGCAGCCCACCGCCACCATGGCGTCGTAGCGGAAGTCCTTCAGGGCACTCAGGTCCACATCGCTGAGGCGGCCGTCCCCGCCGGGATGGGTGTGGACGCACCGCACCCGGCTCAGCCGCCGCTGGTTCCGCCGCAGCCGGCAGTCCCGCAGCTCCACCTCCGCGTCGGTGCCCACCGCCACGTCGATGATCTCCCCGTCCCGGGTGATGTACACCGCCACCTCCCGGTTGAAGCTGCAGGACAGGGCCGCCAGGGTCTGCATCAGGCTCCGCGGCAAAAAGGAGCCTGCCTCCAGCGGCTCCTCACAAAGGGCAGCCAGCCGGGCCAGGGTGGCGTCCCGCAGTCCGGCCAGGTTGCCGTGCACCAGTTCACTCATGGTTTTCTCCATTTCCCGCTGACGGGCGGTATGCTCAGGTTGATCCGGGTGGGGGTGCTGTGTTTCTTCACCATGTCCCCCAGGGTCATTTTCTGCAGCGGATGCTCCGCAATCAGGCGCTCATACTCCGCCACCACCCGGTGCATGATCTTGTCCCAGGCCACGGGGATGGTGGCCTTGGCGTAGTGGCCCACGTGGAGGGTCCGGGGCAAGGCCCGCTGGATGGTGTCGGCGATGTCCTCCGGCCCCTCGCCGGGGGAGATGAAGCCGTTGTAGTCGTCGATGATGCCCTCGGCGGAGCAGGACCCCGCCACCACCAGGCCCGGGGTGCCCATGACCGCCGCCTCCCGCAGCACCATGGGCGCGTTGTCATACAGGCTGGGGAAGACCAGCAGGTCCGCCGCGTGGTACAGGGCCATCAGCTCCCCCCGGTCCCGCATGAAGCCCAGCATGGTGGTGCAGTCCTCCAGGTGGAGCCGGATGACCTCCTCCCGGATCTCCTCAAAGTCCGGGCCGTCCCCGGCGGTCACCAGCTGGAAGTCCACCCCCCGCTCCCGCAGGATGGCGCAGGCCCCCAGGATGCCGTGGATGTTCTTCTTCCAGTTGTGCTGGCCCACGAAAAGCAGGGTGGGGACCTCAGGCAGCAGGGTCAGGCGCTTGTTCAGCAGCCGCTGGCCCCGGGCGTCCAGGGGCTCCGGGTCCGTGCCGTTCTCCATCACCAGGATGCGGCCCCGGTAGCCGTACTGCCGCAGCACCTCCGCCGTGGCGTTGTTCACCGTCCACACCCCGTCGCAGTGGTTGTAGAAGTCCACAATGCTGCTGACCACCATCTTGGCCAGGGCCTTGGAGTGGGTCTTGGCCAGGGCGTCGTCGTAATACTTGGAGTGGAAGGTGCTCACCAGGGGGATGTTGCGCTTGTGGGCGATGCGCCGGGCCTCCGCCCCCGCCAGGAAGGGGCTCTGGGCGTGGACAATGTCGAAGGGCACCTCGTCCAGCTTTTTCCTGTAACGGAAATCCAGCCCCGGCAGCCCCATGCGGAAAAGCTCCCCGGGCACCTTCACGCTGGCGGAGAGAATCACGGGAAAGCCCAGGGCTTCCGTGGGAAAAGGGGACTGGGGCGCGATATAATATGTTTGATGACCCAGGGCGGTCAGCGTCTGGCAATAGCTGAGCGTCACCCGGCCCACTCCGTCCACCTGGGGCGGCCAGGTATCACAGAATTGTCCGATGATCATCCTTCAGCCTCCTGATGATGTGAGGATCGCCCTCATTCTACCATATCAGACAGGTTGTGGCAAGCCTTTCGCCGGAGCGGAAAGGGAGAGTGAAAAGGAGAGCCTTCTCCCCGGGGGAAAAGGCTCTCCGTCAGGCTGTCGTGATCAGCCGTTGCCGCCGTCTTCGGGCTTGTCCGGGCGGTTGGCCGCCTGGAAGGCATCGGCCACATCCTTGGCGAAGTCCATCAGCCGCTGGCGGATGGCCTGCATCTCCGGCTGGGAGGCGCCCTCCGGCGCGTCCATGCGGGAGCGGATGTACTGCAGCGCCTTGCGCAGCTCGTCCTCCATGGTGCGGACCCCCTCCTCGGCGGCCCGGGCAGCCTTCTCAGCCGCGTCGGCCTCAGGGGCGGCAGGTTCGGGGGTCGGCTGCTCCTCCGCCTTGGGCTGGGGCGGGCAGACGGGGGTTTCCGGCTCCCGGGCCAGGGTCTCCGCCATCCGGGCGATGGCATCGCCGGTGCGCTCCACGGCGCGGCCCACATGGCCCATGAGGGTGTCCAGGCCGCGGCCCACCGTGTCCAGCTCCTCCTCCAGCTCGTCCATCTCGTTCAGCCTCTCCCGGAGCACTTCCCGCTCCTCCCGGGTGGGCTGGGCGGTGCCGGACAGGGTCTTGCGGACGCCGTCCCAGGCGCGGCCCATCTGGCCGGAGATGTCGTCCATCAGGCCGCGGCCGCGCTGTACCAGCTCGCCCACCGGGCCTTTCTGCTCCTCCACCACTTCCGTGCCCTTGTTCACCAGGTTCTGGGCCAGCTCCGTGGTCTTCTCCACCGCCGTGGCCACCACGCCCACGCCGCCCATCAGGACGCCCTTCAAAAACTTCTCCAGTTCGCTCATGTTCAACACTCCTTTCCAGGGTTGATTCTGTCTTTGCGCAGCCGGGGATCTCCCCGGCACGGTTTCATTGTAGCACATGCCGTTCCCGCTGCAAGGGAGACTGCATGAAAAGAAAATGAGAATTTGATGAAAACGCGGCATCCTCCCGGCTCAGAGGATCACCTCCATGCCCACCTTCTGGGGCCGCAGGCCCATGCGCTGATAGAAGGCCATGGCCTCCGGGTTGCAGCTCCACACGTTCAGGGTCACGTTGTAGTACCCCTTCTCCCGGGCGTAGGCCAGCACATGCTCATAGAGCTGCCGACCGACGCCCTGTCCCCGGCAGGCGCTGTCCACGCACAGGTCGTCGATGTAGAGGGTGGGGATGTCTGTGCGGATGCTGTCCCCCAGGATCTGCTGGCGGATGCAGAAGGCGTAGCCCAGCACCCGGGTGTCGGCGCTGTCGGTGAAGACAAACACCGGGGTGTTCGGGTCGGCCAGGATGCTCTCCAGCTCCGCCGTGCCGTACTTGGTGGCGTTGGGCTTGAAGAGATCGGGGCGGCCCCGGTGGTGCAGGTCCAGCACCTGGTGCAGCAGGTTCATCAGGCCGGGGATGTCCCGGGCTTCGGCCGGCCGGATCACAGGCTTGCCTCCCTCTGCGCCGCGATGCGCCGGACTTCCGCGATCAGGATGGCGGCCAGGTCCCCCTCCACCCGGCGGGGAGCCTCCCCCTTCACGAACAGGGCGCCGCAGCCGTCCCCGCCGGCGATGCCCACGTCCGCCTCCCGGGCTTCTCCCGGGCCGTTCACCACGCAGCCCATCACCGCCACCTTCAGGGGCACCCGGATGTCCCGGAGCTCCTCCTGCACCCGCAGGGCGATCTCCGGCAGGTTGATCCGGGTGCGGCCGCAGGTGGGGCAGGCGATGAGCTGGATGCCCCGGGGCCGCAGGTTCAGGGCCTGGAGGATGTCCCAGGCGGCCTGGGCCTCCGGCAGGGGATCCCCGGTGAGGCTCACCCGGATGGTGTCCCCGATGCCGTCCGCCAGCAGGGCGCCGATGCCGATGGCGCTCTTCACCGTGCCCTGGCCGGGGAGCCCCGCCTCCGTCACCCCCACATGCAGGGGGTAGTCGCAGCGCCGGGCCGCCAGACGGTAGGCTGCGATGGTCAGCCGCACGTCCGAGGACTTCATGGACAGCACAATATCGGAGAAGTGGGCCCGCTCCAGCATGGCAGCGTGGTTCAGGGCGCTCTCCACCAGGGCCTCCGGGGTGGGGCCGCCGTAGCGGTCCAGCAGGGCCTTCTCCACCGAGCCGGAGTTCACCCCGATGCGGATGGGGATGTGGTGAGCCTTCGCGCAGTCCGCCACCTCCCGCACATGGGCCTCCCCGCCCACGTTGCCGGGGTTCAGCCGCAGCTTGGCGATGCCGTTCTCCGCCGCCTGGATGGCCAGACGGTGGTTGAAATGGATGTCCGCCACCAGGGGCACGGGGGAGCCGTCCACCAGGGTCCGCACCGCCGCGGCGCCGGCCTCGTCGTTCACCGTCACCCGCACCAGGTCGCAGCCCGCCTCCGCCAGGGCGCGGATCTGCGCCAGGGTGGCCGCCGTGTCCGCCGTGGGGGTGTTGGTCATGGACTGCACCAGCACCGGGTTGCCCCCGCCCAGGGGCAGGGAGCCGATTTTCACTGTGTTCCGGGAAGCCATGGGCCTCTCCCCCTTATTTGATCAGGTTGGTCACGTCGTGGAAGGTCAGGAAGATCATCAGGCCGAAGAGCAGGGCCATGCCGGTGAGGTTGATGACAGCCTCCGCTTTCTGGGGAATGGGCTTGCGGCGGATGGCCTCCAGCACCAGGAAGAGGAAGCGGGAGCCGTCCAGCCCCGGGATGGGCATCAGGTTGACCAGCCCCAGGTTGATGGAGATCACCACCAGCAGGTTCAGGAAGGCGTCCAGGCCGCCGGTGCGCACCTCCTGGCTGATGATGGAGATGGTGCCCACAGGGCCGGAGGTCTGGTCAAAGCCCGCGCCGGTGGTCACCAGGTCCCGCAGGGCCCGGAGAATGGTGCCCCCCACATAGACGCAGCTGTCCCAGCTGTTGGTGACGGCGTCCCAGAGGGTGAGCCGCACCCGCTCCGAGGCAATGACCCGGCTGCTGATGCCGATGCCCAGCCGCCAGCGGCCCTCCGCCTCGTCCCAGAAGGGCTCCAGCGCCAGGTCCACCGTCTCCTCCCCCCGGCGCACCGTCAGCTGCATGGGGCCGTTTTCCGGCTTCCAGGCGCTGATGGCCCGGGTGAGGGTGTCCATGGTGCCGTCCTGGACATTCTCCCCGTCGATGGTGAGGATCACGTCCCCGGCCCGGAGCCCCGCGGCCTCCGCCGGCCGGCCCGCCTCCACCTCGGTGATGAAGGGCTCCACGGCGGTGGGCACCTCCAGCCCGCCGATCCACAGCCAGCCCACCATCACCAGGAAGGCCAGGATAAAGTTCATGCCCGGGCCCATGAGAATGGTGAGCATCCGCTTCCACACGGCCTGCTTGCCGAAGGCCCGGGGATCGTCCTGGCTCTCCCCGGTGACGTCGTCCTCCCCGTAGAAGGCGTTGAAGCCCCCCAGGGGCAGCAGCCGCAGGGAGTACACCGTCCCGTGCTTCTTGCCCTTCCAGGAGACCAGCTTCGGGCCGAAGCCGATGCCGAACTCCTTCACCGCGATGCCCGTCATCCGGGCGGTGATGAAGTGGCCGAACTCGTGCACCGTGATGAGAATGCCCAGCAGCAGCAGGGCCAGCAGTACATAGAGAAAAGTGGTCATACCGTTCCTTTCCGGATGCGCTCCGCCACCAGGGCGCGCGCCTCCCGGTCCGCTTCATAGATGTCCTCCAGGCTGTCCGCCGGGAGGGAGGGGAGGGCCGCCAGGGCTTCCTCCACCAGCCGGGTGATGCCCCCGAAGGGGATCTCATCCCGCAGGAAGGCCGCCACGGCCGCCTCGTTGGCACCGTTGAGCACGGTGCAGGCGGCGCCGCCTGCCCGCAGACACTCCCCGGCCAGGCGCAGGGCGGGGAAGCGCTCCGGATCCCCGGGCTCAAAGGTCAGGCTGCCCAGGGTCAGGGGGTTCAGGGGCGCCCCGCCGGTGGGGAGGCGCTCCGGCCAGCTCATGGCGTAGCCGATGGGCACCCGCATGTCCGGGATGCCCAGCTGGGCCAGGACGGCCCCGTCGGCGAAGGCCACCGCCGAGTGGACGATGCTCTGGGGGTGCACCACCACCTGGATTTGCTCCGCCGGCATGTCGAAGAGCCAGCGGGCCTCCATGATCTCCAGGGCCTTGTTGAACATGGAGGCGGAGTCCACGGTGATCTTGGCGCCCATGGCCCAGTTGGGGTGGCGCAGGGCCTCCTGCCGGGTGGCGTGCTCGATCTTCTCCCTCGGCCAGGTGCGGAAGGGGCCGCCGGAGGCCGTCAGCCACAGGGAGACCGGCCGGTTCCCCGCCGCCCCCTGGAGGCACTGGAAGATGGCACTGTGCTCCGAGTCCACTGGCAGCAGGGGCTTCCCGGCCTTCCGGGCCGCCTCCGTCACCAGGTGGCCCCCGGTGACCAGGGCCTCCTTGTTGGCCAGGAGCACCTGCCGTCCGGCCCGGAGAGCGTCCATCACCCCCGCCAGCCCGGCGATGCCCACCACGCTGCACAGCACCATGTCCGCGGGGACCTCCGCCGCGGCGATGTGCAGGGCCTCCGGCCCCGCCGCGAAACGGCAGAAGGCGAGGTCCTCCGGAATCTCTCCCACCTCCTGCAGGCCGGTGAGGCCGGCAAAGGCGGGGCGGAACCGCCGCACCTGCTCAAAAAGGGCCTCCCGGGAGGCGTGGGCGGTGAGGGCGGCTACCCGGTAGCGGTCGGGGTGCAGGGCCACCAGCTGCAGGGCTTGGGTGCCGATGGAGCCGGTGGAGCCCAAAATGGTGATGCTTTTCATGAAATCATGCTCTTTTCTGCGTCATGGGCCGGGGATCAATAGAGGGAGAACATGGCCCGGATGGCCGCCGGATCCGTGGTGAGGGTCAGGGCTAACCGCAGCAGGATGGCGGCCTTCTGGGCGGGGAGGTTGTCGGCGGCGATGGTGTTGGCGCACAGCACGCTGTCCTGGGTGATGACGCCGTCGTCGATGCGGGAGCTGGCCACCACCGGGATGGTCAGGGTGCTGATGACCTCCTTGAAGGCCTGGCTGTACTCCCCGGCGCCGGCCCCGGCGATCACCAGGCCATCCGCGTGCTCCGCCGCCCAGCGCAGCAGCGCCGGGTCCGCGTCCACGGCGAAATAGATTACCGACACCCGGGGCAGGCGCTCCAGGGTGCTCACGTCAAAGGGGGTGTCCAGGGTGTGACGCTTGGCCGGGGTCTCGTAGAGGTAGACCTCCCGGTCCCGGACAATGCCGATGGAGCCCATCTCCCCGGCGGAGATGGCCATGACATGGTAGGTGCTGGTCTTGGTGACGGAGCGGGCGGCATAGATATGGTCGGAGAAGACCGCCAGCACCCCCTTGCCCACCGCCTGGGGGGAGGCCGCCACGCACACCGCCTGGTACAGGTTCATGGGGCCGTCGGGGGAGAAGGAGGTGGAGGGCCGCATGGAGCCGGTGAGCACCACGGGCTTGGCGGTTTTCAGGGTCAGGTTGAGAAAATAGGCCGTCTCCTCCAGGGTGTCCGTTCCGTGGGTGACGACGAAGCCCGCCACATGGGGGTTCTCCGCCAGGCGGTTGATGGTCCGGGTCAGTTCCAGCCAGATCTCCCCGGTGATGTCGTCCGAGTTCAGGTTGCAGAACTGCAGCGCCTGGACAGGGGCCACTTCCTGCAGGCCCGGCACCGCCCCCAGCAGGTCCTCCACCGTCAGGGCGCCGGGCCGGTAGCCGATGGTCCTGCCGGCCTCGCCCACCCCGGCGATGGTGCCGCCGGTGGCCAGGATGACCACGGTGCCGGCCCGTTCCACGTTCATCTCCGGCATCTGCGTCTCCTCCTCTTCCCGCCCGTCCCCGGGCGCCTGAGTCATTTCCCGGTTTTCCTGTGCTTTCCGGTGGTGTACAGACAGACCAGCCCGGCCACGGCGGGCAGCATCATGATGCCCAGGGCCACCAGCTCCATGCCGTAGAATGACTGGCCGCCGAATAGCAGCACCATCAGCAGGAGGGTGATCCACAGCACACAGGCCGTGCCCAGCGCCCAGCGGGCGGCCGCCACGATGGCGGCCAGCACCCCGCCCCGGGGGCGCGCGGTCTTCTCCACGGTCAGGGGCTCCACAGGGGGCGGTGCGGTCCGGACCGCCGCCTCCTTGTCCGCCTTTTCCCGGGCACGCTGCACCAGCTCCGTCACATCCCCGACGGTGAGCACGGTGCTGCAGTAGGGGCAGCGGAAGACGCCCTCCTCCGCGTGGAGCGACATGTTGGCGCTGCAGTTGGGGCACCGCCAGCTCTTCACGGTCACGGCAGTCTTGCCTCCATCCAGTCGTACATATCCTGCCAGACCTCCTGGCGGTTGGTCTCGTTGAGGATCTCATGGCGGGCGCCGGGGTAGAGCTTCATGGACAGGTCCCGGATGCCGGCGGCCCGGTAGAGGGCCTCTACCCGGCGCACCCCCGCCCCCAGATCCCCCACGGGATCCTCCTGGCCCGAGGTGAGCAGCAGGGGCAGGTCCGCCGGGATCCGCGCCGCGTTTTCCTTTTTGCCGGCGAAGTTCACCGCCTCAAAGAGCCCGCGGTAGCCGTTCAGGGTGAAGAGAAAGGTGCAGCGGGGGTCCCGGTAATACTTTTCCACAATGGCGGTGTCCCGGGTGAGCCAGGAGCGCTGGGGCTCCCGGCCGGTGGCGTCGAATTTGGCGTAGGCGCCGCCGCCCATGGCCAGGCCCGCCACGGCCCGGGAGCGGTAGTGATCCCCCCGGAAGAGGCTGAGAAACCTGCACAGCCCGCTGCCGAAGGCCGCCGCCGCCGGGGCCACGTCCCCGGTGCCCACAATCAGCGCCCCGGCCAGCCCCTCCCCGTGGAGGGCCAGGTACTTCCGCAGCAGGTAGGAGCCCATGGAGTGCCCCAGCATGAAATAGGGGAGGTCCGGGTAATCCCGCTGGGTCTGCAGCCGCAGGGCGTGC
This sequence comes from Clostridia bacterium, assembly GCA_017519405.1. Lineage (GTDB taxonomy): Bacteria > Bacillota > Clostridia > Christensenellales > Aristaeellaceae > RUG11272. The sequence goes on along the minus strand of JAFWSH010000005.1, from coordinate 17,722 downwards.
ATGTCCTCCACCAGGACGCCGGAGGGGTGGTCGTGGTCAAAATAGCCCCATTCCTTCTGGTCGGTGACGGAGGCGCCGTGGCCCAGGTGGTCATGGCCCACGCAGAGGACGCCCAGGCCGCTGAGCCAGGTGGCGAAGGGATCGTAGCGGTCGATGTACTCCACCATGCCGTGGGTCAGCTGCAGGATCCACCGGGGCTCCACCTGGGGGATCCACCGGGCGGCATGGATCATGGTCTTTCCATCGGCGGACCGGAACGTGAAGGTCTCTTTCATGGCCAGGGGCTCCTTTCGGCAATTTGCAGCAAAACAGCGGAATCTCCACCCCATGAAGTATACCACAAACAGGCGGGTTTGTCATCCCCCGGCGCGCTTGCGCAGCGGCTCCGGGTGTGGTATACTGGCCTCCGATACTCCAGCGGAGGTGGATGGAAGAATGCGGATCGTGCTGCTGGCCGATCTCCACGGCAACTGGCCGGCGACCCAGGCCATGGAGCAGGCGCTGGACCGCCTGCAGCCGGACAAAACCTGGTTTCTGGGGGACGCGGTGGGGAAGGGGCCTGCCTCCCGGGCCTGCTGCGACTGGGTGCGGACCCACTGCGACGCCTTTGTGGGGGGCAACTGGGACTATGGCATCGGGGGCAAGGAGTTCCCCGAGGACGGCTACTACTGGGACCAGCTGGGGCCGGAGCGGATGCAATGGCTCCGGGAGCTGCCCCGGGAGGCGGAGCTGACCTTTGCCGGGCTGCGCTTCCGCCTGTTCCACGGCCGGCCCGTCACCCACCTGCTGAAGGCCCAGAGCCCCCGGGAGGAGTTGGAGGCCACCTTCACCACCCCCGCGGGCACCTTCGACGGGGTGATCTTCGCCGACAGCCACCGGCCCTTTGTGCGCACGGTGAACATCGGCTACATCTGCAACACGGGCTCCGTGGGCAACAGCATGGGGGTCACCCGGGCCCACTGCCTGCTGCTGGAGGACGAGCCCTTCCGCATGACGGTGGTCTCCGTCCCCTACGACAACGAAGCCGCCGCGGAGGAGGCCCGCCGGGACCCGGGCCTGCCCCACCGGGACGCCTGGATCCGGGAGGTCCTCACCGGCATCTACTCCCGCTGAGCACAAATAACGTTCAAAAAAACGTTCTGCCCCCCGCAAGGGACAGAACGTTTTCCTGTGGGCGGCTCACACGCTGAGGCGCCGCTCCATCACCAGGGCGGTGACCCAGTACATCAGGGCTGCCAGCGCCAGGTCGATGACCGAGGTCCAGATGAACATGGACTCCACGCCGGGGAAGATCCTGGCGTCCGTCAGCTGCCGGCTGCCCCAGGCGATCAGCACGTTGAGGACGATGAAGATCAGGAAGGCCACGAAGCCGCCGCCCCGTTTCCCCCGCAGCACCGAGGAGGCCATGACGTCCGCGAAGAAGGCGGTCAGCACGGTGAGCACCCAGGAGCACAGGCTGGAGATCAGGAAGAGGAAGATGACATGGCCCTGCAGGTTCAGCTGGGGGACCATCTTGGTCATGAAGCTGGTGAGCAGCTCCCACATCCGGTCGATCATCTTGTAGTGGCCGAAGAGCAGGGTGATGTCCAGGGCGCCCAGCAGGGCGAAGAAGGCGCCGGTGACCAGGATGGTCAGGCCGTTCTCCAGCACCTTGGCGCCGAGGATCTTGTAGCAGCTGTTGGGGGTCATGAAGAGCATATAGCCCTGGCGGGTGTTCATGTCCCGGTGGAGGATTGTCACGCTGATGAGTCCCATGGCCATGACGCCGCCGGTGGCCACCAGGGCGAGGAGCATGGCGCTGAGGGCGATGGTGCTCTCGTCCGAGGTCAGCAGGCCGATGACAAAGACCAGTTCCAGCAGCGCGGTGATGCACAGCAGAATGACCTTGGCAAACCAGGTTTTCCGGAATTCATAGCCGATCAGCTTCAGCATTCAGATCACCTCCTTCTCGGCGCCGTAGATGCTCCGGTAGCGGTCCGCCATGGACTGGCTGGTGCGCTGGCGCATCTCCTCCAGGTCGCAGGACTCCACCAGCACGCCCTTGCGGATGAACACCGCCCAGTCGGCGATGGCCTCCATCTCCTCCACCAGGTGGCTGGAGAGCACGATGATCCGGTCCTCCCCGGCGGACTCGATGATGGACTGGGCGATGGCGTCCCGGGCGATGAGGTCGATGCCGTTGAAGGGCTCGTCCAGCAGCCAGACCCTGGCCCGGCGGGACAGGGTCACCGCCACCTTCAGCTTGGCCATCATGCCGGAGGACAGGTTCTTCACCTTCAGGGCGGGGTCCAGCTCCATCCGGGCCAGCAGCGCATCGAAGCGGGCCGGGTCATAGTCCCGGAAGAAATCCTGGTAGTATTTCCCCACCTGCCGGATGCTCATCCAGCTGTAGAAGTAGGGCTCGGTGGACATGTAGGCGATCTCCCGGCGGCTCTCCACCCCCACGGGCGCCCCGTTCCAGAGCATCTCGCCCTCGGCGGGCTTCAGCAGGCCCGTGGCCAGCTTCATCCAGGTGGTCTTGCCGCTGCCGTTGGGGCCCAGCATGGCGTAGATGTGCCCCGGCTCCAGCTTCAGGCTGACGTGGTCCAGTGCCGTCACGGGGCCGAATTTCATGGTGATTTCCCTGCTCTCCAGCATGTTGTTTTCCTCCTTACGGATGCTGTGAATCCTCTGTTGCGGCTGCCTCGCCCACCATCCGGAGGGCGTCCCCGGGGCTGAGGCCCAGCTTATCCAGCCGGCTGAGAAATTGTTCTGCCGCCTCCCGGGCCAGGCTCAGCCGGATGGCCTCCAGCCGGGCGCGGTCCGCTGTCACGAAGGTGCCCAGGCCACGCCGGGTGCTGCACAGCCCCTCCGCCTCCAGCTCCTGGTAGACCCGGGCGGCGGTGTTGGGGTTGATGGCAAACTGCAGGGCCAGGTCCCGGCCGGAAGGCAGCTTCTCCCCGGGCTGCAGGCGGCCTGTCACCATCTCCAGCCGGAGATGCCCCGCTACCTGGGCCCAGATGGGCGTCATGGGATCAAACTCCATCAGCTCGCCTCCCCTCGAGTGCCTTAGTGTACGAGGGACATAGTACACTAAGGATTTAGACTTGTCAAGGGGGAAATGAAAAAAGGGGCGCGGGGCCCCTTGTCAAGGCTTTGGACGGTCAGCTGCCCAGGTAGGCCTTCCGCACGTTGTCGTTGTGCATCAGGTCCCGGGCGTCCCCGGACATGGTGATCTTGCCGGTCTCCAGCACATAGGCCCGGTCCGCCACGGAGAGGGCCATTTGGGCGTTCTGCTCCACCAGCAGGATGGTGGTGCCCGCCTGGTGCAGCTCCTTGATGATGCCGAAAATCTGATCCACCAGGATGGGGGCCAGGCCCATGGAGGGCTCGTCCAGCATCAGCAGCCGGGGCCGGGACATGAGGGCCCGGGCCATGGCCAGCATCTGCTGCTCGCCGCCGGAGAGGGTGCCCGCGATCTGCTTCTCCCGCTCCTTCAGCCGGGGGAAGCGCTGGAACATGTCCGCCAGGGAGGCTTCGATCTCCGCCGGCTTGCGGGTGTATCCGCCCATCTCCAGGTTCTCCCGGACGGTCATCTGCTGGAAGACCCGCCGGCCCTCCGGGCAGAGGGACAGCCCCGCCGGAACGATGCGGGAAGCGCCCAGCCCCGCGATGGGCTTCCCCTCAAACAGCACGTTGCCGCTCTTGGGCTTCAGCAGGCCCGCGATGGTGTTCAGGGTGGTGGATTTCCCGGCGCCATTGGCCCCGATGAGGGTCACGATCTCGTCCGGGTACACCTCCAGGGAGATGCCCTTGATGGCGTGGATGGCGCCGTAGTATACGTGGATGTCCTGCACCGACAGCATGGGCTGCGGGGCGTTCTGCATGGTTTCCGTCACGGTCAGCCCTCCTTCCGCCGGCCCAGGTAGGCCTCGATGACCACCGGGTTGTTCTGGATCTCGTCCGCTGTGCCCTTGGCGATGATGCGGCCAAAGTTCAGCACGCAGATGCCCTCGCACACGCCCATCACCAGGCTCATGTCGTGCTCGATGAGCAGGATGGCAATCTGGAACTGGTCCCGGATCCTGGCGATGTTCTCCATCAGCTCCTCGGTCTCGTGGGGGTTCATGCCCGCCGCGGGTTCGTCCAGCAGGAGCAGGGAGGGGTTGGTGGCCAGGGCCCGGACGATCTCCAGCCGCCGCTGGGCGCCGTAGGGCAGGCTGCCCGCCCGCACGTCCGCCAGGTCCTGCATGCCGAAGATGGACAGCAGCTCCAGGGTCTCCTCATGCTGCCGGCGCTCCTGCTGCCAGTAGCGGGGGAGGCGGAGAATGCCGGTGAACATGTCGTAGCGGATCTGGTTGTGCAGGCCGATGCGCACGTTCTCCTCCACCGTCATCTGGGAGAAGAGGCGGATGTTCTGGAAGGTGCGGGCCACCCCCAGGTGGGCGGTCTGCACGATGGAGAGGCCCTTGGTGTCCCGGCCGTTGATGAGCACGGTGCCGGTGGTGGGCTCATAGACCTTGGTGAGCAGGTTGAACACGGTGGTCTTGCCGGCGCCGTTGGGGCCGATGAGGCCCGCAATCTCGGTGCGGCCGATGATCATGTTGAAGTCCTCCACGGCCTTCAGGCCGCCGAACTCAATGCCCAGGTGCCGGGTCTCCAGCACGGGCTGCTTCCCCACGTCCCGCTCCGGCACGATGGCCTGGGAGGGGTAGGGAACCATGCGGGTATCCGAGCGGCGCTTCCTCTCCTCACTCATGGCGGGCCACCTCCTTTTCCCCATCGGGGCCATCCTCCGGCTTGCCCCGCCGGAACAGCCGCCCGAAGACCGAGCGGAACCAGCTCTTCAGGGTGGGGTTGTTCCCCAGCACCATCACCAGGATCAGCACGACGGCGTAGATCAGCATGCGGTAGTTCTGCAGGAAGCGCAGCTTCTCCGGCAGGATGGTCAGGGCGGTGGCGGAGATCACGGAACCCAGGATGTTGCCGATGCCGCCCATCACCACGAAGACCAGCACGTTGATGGACTCGTTGAAGGAGAACTTGGTGGGCACCAGGGTGGCCATGTTCAGGCCGTAGAGCACGCCGGCCATGCCCGCGATCACCGCCGCGGTGACGAAGGCCATCATCTTGTAGCGGGTCACCGGCACGCCCATGGACTCCGCGGCGATGCGGTTGTCCCGGGTGGCTTTGATGGCCCGGCCCGCCCGGGAGTTCACCAGGTTCAGCACCACCGCCAGGGTGATGAGCACCAGGATGAAGCCGGCGGTGAAGGTGGAGATGGTCTTCACGCCCTTGGCGCCGTTGGGGCCGTTGAGCAGGATGGTGCCCGGGATGGTGTTGTTCAGGAAGCCGAACCGCAGCTGGGTGCCGTCCACGGAGACGTAGATGCAGTTCATCACGTTCTTGATGATCTCGCCGAAGGCCAGGGTCACGATGGCCAGGTAGTCACCCCGCAGCCGCAGCACCGGGATGCCGATGAGCACCCCCGCCACGCCCGCCGTGACGCCGCCGGCGATGAGGGCCAGCACCAGACGCAGGGTGGGGTCCTCCATCTGGAAGCCGTTGAGCAGCCAGCCGGAGACCACGATGCCCGTGAAGGCGCCGATGCTCATGAAGCCCGCATGGCCCAGGCTCAATTCGCCGGAGATGCCCACCACCAGGTTCAGGGAGACGGCCATCATGATCCAGCTGCAGATGGGGATCAGCTGGCCCTTCAGGGAGCGGGAGATGGTCTTGTTGTTGATCATGACGGTCATGATGATGAACGCCGCGATCACCAGGCCGAAGGTGACCAGGTTGTAGATCAGCTTGGAGCGCTTTGTCTTCATGCCGCCCACCTCACACTTTCTCGCGCTGGACCTTGCCCAGCAGACCCGTGGGCCGCACCAGCAGCACGATAATCAGCACGGCGAACACGATGGCGTCCCCCAGCTCCGTGGAGACATAGGCCTTGCCCAGGATCTCGATGACCCCCAGCAGGATGCCGCCGATCATGGCCCCGGGGATGGAGCCGATGCCGCCGAACACCGCCGCCGTGAAGGCCTTGATGCCCGGCATGGAGCCCGTGGTGGGCTGCAGCATGGGGTAGGAGGAGCACAGCAGGAAGCCCGCCACCGCCGCCAGACAGGAGCCGATGGCGAAGGTCGCGGAGATGGTGCGGTTCACGTTGATGCCCATGAGCTCCGCCGCGCCCCGGTCCTCCGACACGCAGCGCATGGCCTTGCCCATCCGGGTGCGGTTGATGAACAGGGTCAGCACCACCATGATGACGATGTTGGCCGCGATGGTCACCAGGGTGGCCCCCTTGATCACCAGCTCGCCGCCGAAGAGCTGGAGGGAGTCCAGGCCGATCAGGTCCGGGAAGACCTTGGGGTTGGCGCCCCAGATCAGCAGGGCGGTGTTCTGCAGCAGGTAGCTCATGCCGATGGCGGTGATGAGCACCGCCAGGGAGGTGGCCTGCCGCAGGGGCGCATAGGCCAGTTTTTCGATGGTCATGCCCAGCACGGTGCAGGCCACCATGGCGATGAGCAGCGCCACCAGCGGGGGCATGCCCCAGTACTGCGCCGCACAGAACGCCAGATAGGCGCCCACCATGATCACATCGCCATGGGCAAAGTTCAGCATTTTGGCGATGCCGTAGACCATGGTATAGCCCAGTGCGATCATCGCGTAGATGCTGCCCAGGCTGATGCCGTTGACCAGATTGGACAGGAATGCCATTGTGCGCTCCGCCTCCTCACGGGGTTATTCGGAACCAGTTTACCACAGGGCGGTGCTTTTGTCCACTAAAGCACCGAGGAAATACAATCCCCATGGATCTGAATGGATAATGAAAGGAGGCCCGGCGCAGGCTCACCCTGGCCGGGCCCCCCGGGGATTCGGATCAGTTGTCCAGGCCCACGTAGACACCGTTGCGGATGACCATGGCGGTGGGTACCTTGTCCACCTCGCCGTTGGCGCTCCAGGTCATGGCACCGGTGAGGCCGGTGATCTGCAGCTGCTGGAAGGCGGCGATCATGGGATCGCAGACATCCTCGGCGGCGGCGTCGGAGGTGACGCCGGCGAGCTGGGCGGCAGCCACCAGGGCGTAGACGCAGTCATAGGCGTCAGCAGCGAACTGGTTGGGGGTCTCGCCGTAGAGGTCGTTGTACTTGGTCACGAAGTTCACCGTGGCGTCGTCCTTGGCGTCGGCCACGAAGGGGGTCAGCAGCATGACACCCTCGGCCAGGGAGGTGTCAAAGCCCTCCAGGGTCAGGATGCCGTCCATGCCGTCCACGCCGAAGAACACGGGGGCATAGCCGATGGTGTTGGCGGCGATGAGGATCTGGGAGGCGGGGGTGTAGTAGATGGGCAGGAAGACCAGGTCCGCGCCGGCGTCCTTGGCGGCCGCCACCTGCACGGAGTAGTCGGTGGTCTCGTCGGTGAAGGTGGTGGTGGAGACGATCTCCATCTGCAGCTCGGCGGCCTTCTCCACAAAGGTCTGATAGATGCCGGTGGAGTAGGCGTCGGCGTTGTTATAGATGACGGCGATCTTGGTGCCCAGCTTGCGCTCGTTGATCACGGCGGCGGAGGCGGAGCCCTGGTTGGGGTCGGTGAAGCACAGCTGATAGACGTTGTCCTTGTCCGCCGTCACGTCGGTGGAGGAGGCGGAGGGGGTCAGCATGAACACCCGCTCCTCGAAGGCCTTGGCGCCCACGGCGATGCAGGGGGCGGTGGTGGTGGTGCCCACGATCATCTGGGCGCCCTTGTCCATCTCGGTGTTGTAGGCGGTGATGGCCTTCTCGGCGTCGTGGGCGTCATCCTCGTTGAGCAGCACCACGGTGATGCCGTTGTCGGCGGCGGTGATCTCATCGGCAGCGATCTGGGCGCCGCGATAGGTGGCCAGGCCGTACACGGCGGCGGGGCCGGTCTGGGGGCCGATGTGGCCGATGGTCAGCACCAGGTCCTCTGCGAAAGCAGCCGTCGCGCCCATCATCATGACCAGCGCCAGCACGAGAGCAAGCAGTTTCTTCATGATATGATTCCTCCTCTTCTCAGATGGCAGGATGACCCCGCCGGAACACGCCCATTATAGCCGCAGGATATGGCCCTTTCAAGATGCGGGCTGTTTTCTCTGTGTTTTTTTGGCGCGGCAGGGCGCGGAAAAAGGCCGCCGGGAAGGCGGCCTTCGCAGGGAAACAATGGGGGAAAATCAGGTGAGGCGGGCGCTGAAATCCCGCATGGCCTCGGAGATCTTGATCTGCTGCGGACAGACCCGCTCGCAGCTGCGGCAGCCGATGCAGGCGGAGGGCTTCTTGTTCTCCGGCAGGGACATGAGGGCCATGGGGGCGATGAAGCCGCCCTCGGTGAAGACGTGCTCGTTGTACAGCTCCAGCAGCCAGGGGATGTTCAGCCCCATGGGGCAGTGGGTGGTGCAGTAGCGGCAGGCGGTGCAGGGCAGGGCGGTGCGCCGGGTCATGTCGGAGGCCAGGGACAGCAGCGCGGCCTTCTCCCCGTCGTTCAGGGGACGGTCCGTCTCAAAGGTGCGCAGGTTGTCCGCCACCTGGGCCTCGTTGGACATGCCGGAGAGGACCACCCGCACCTCCGGGAGGCTCTGCAGGAAGCGGAAGGCCCAGGCGGGGACGCTCTCCTCCGGCCGCAGCGCCGCCAGCCGGGCGGCGTCCTCCGCCGGCAGGTGCGCCAGCTTGCCGCCCCGGAGGGGCTCCATGACCCACACGGGGATGTTCCACTCCCGGAGCAGGGCCACCTTGGCCTTGGCGTCCTGGAAATCCCAGTCCAGCCAGTTGAGCTGGAGCTGGCAGAACTCCATGTCCTTCCCGTAGGCCTCCAGGAAGCGCCGGATCACCGCCACGCTGCCGTGGGCGGAGAAGCCCAGGTGCCGGATCCGCCCGGCCCGCTTCTGGGCCGTCAGGAAGCTGTTTGTCCGGTATTTCCCGTCGTCCAGGTAGGCGTCGATGTTCATCTCGCACACGTTGTGGAACAGGTAGAAGTCGAAGTAATCCACCCCGCAGCGCCGGAGCTGCTCCTCAAAGATCTGCTCCGCCTTGCCCATGTTGGCCAGGTCGTAGCCGGGGAACTTGTCCGCCAGGAAGAAACGCTCCCGAGGATAGCGGGCCAGGGCCTTGCCCAGCACCACCTCCGAGTGGCCGTCGTGGTAGCCCCAGGCGGTGTCGTAGTAGTTGACGCCGCCGGCCATGGCCAAGTCCACCATGCGGAACACCGCTGCCTCGTCAATCCGGCTGTCATCCCCGTCCAGCACCGGCAGGCGCATGGCGCCCAGGCCCAGGTTGGAGAGCTGAAGGTCTTGGAATGCACGATAGATCACAGGATATCCACTCCTTTCGCGTATCGCCCACGGGGCGGCCGGAACGGGGGTCTCCCGTGCCCGTACATCTCATTATATTTCTGCATGCATCGGCGGATTCCTGCCGGGTCAGCGCCGGTGGAAGAAATCAGAGCAGGGGCTTGCCGCTGAAGTCGTAGGCCTCCCGGAGGGCCAGCTGGTCACCCCGGCTCTCCGGCGCCGTGTCCGCCGCCCCGGGGTGCCGGGTGACGTGGGCGGCCGCCTCCTCCGGGCTGGCATAGACCCGGGACAGGGGCAGGCAGATGGCCCCGCTGAGATAGCGCAGGGTGCACATGGCGGGGGTGAGCCTGACCACCGTGGCCTCCCGCACGGCCATCGAGGAAACCACATAGTAGACCGTGTCACCCACCTGCATGCTTCACCGCCTCCTCAAACGGGAACATATGTTCTGCTGCCATGGCAAAAAAAGAGAGGGTCAGGCAGCCGCCTGGGAGTACAGGCGGCTGTTGTCCTGGTAGCGGACGGTGCGCATATGCCGGTGGGCGTCCAGGCCGAACCAGGCCAGGAGGCCGCCCAGCACCTCGTCCGGCAGCGGCTGGCTCACCCCCACGGAGGTGGAGGCCCGGTTGAAGCAGACGTGGATCTGCACGCCGAAGTAGGAGAAGAAGCCCACGGTACCCTCGTGGCCCAGGTAGGTGATGAGTTCGGGATGGAACATGACTGGGACCTCCTTCCGGTGTCGAAAAACACGGTGTTTCATCTTTTCGTGGCCATTGTAACACATATTTAATATATTGTCAAGCGAAATTTCATCACAAACATAAATTTAATAGGATACAAAAGGCATACGCCGCCGGGAGTGCCAGACGCCAAAACGAAAAACACAGGGGTGCCTGCGGCAAACCCCTGTGTTCGGTCCCAGGCGGGGGGGGGGGTTATCTGACCGCCTCGAAGGCGGCGTCCAGTGCGGCGATGAGGTCCCGCACATTCTCCGTGCCGATGGAGAGGCGGATGGTGTTGGGCCGGATGCCCTGGTCCGCCAGCTCCTCGTCGGTGAGCTGGCTGTGGGTGGTGGTGTAGGGATGGATCACCAGGGATTTCACATCCGCCACATTGGCCAGCAGGGAGAAGATGGCCAGATGGTCGATGAACTTCCTGGCGGTCTCGCTGTCGCCCTTGATCTCGAAGGTGAAGATGCTGCCGCCGCCGGCGGGGAAGTACTTTTTGTAGAGGGCATGGCTGGGCTCGGTGGGGAGGGCGGGATGGTGGACGGCCTCCACCTGGGGATGGCGGCTGAGGTAGTCCACGATTTTGAGGGCGTTCTCCACATGGCGCTCCACCCGCCGGGTCATATTTCTCCTCCCTCTCTCCGGTTGATGGACCGCTCAGCGGCGGAATTGGGAGATGAAGAGCCAGGCGTTCTCACAGCTGTGCTGCCGGCACTCGTGGACCTGGCCGCTGACGCTGGCGAAGGCGGTGCGGCATACGCCGTCCTCACTGTTGAAATAGTGGATGGTGAGGGTGCTGCCCCGGGCGGGATCCGCCACCTTCTCCACCCGGTCGCCGGACAGGCCCCAGATGGGGTCCGCCCAGCCGGCCTTCTCCCCGAAGGAGACCGTGTCCAGGGGCGCGGTGAGCCGGTTCACCCGGGCCACATACTGCACCCGCTCCAGGCAGGTGGCGGCATGGCAGGGCAGCTCCGGCAGGTGGGAGCACTCGCCGCCGGAGTAGAACACCGGCACGGGCACCGTCCGGTTCAGCCGCTCCGTCACCGGCTCCCCGAAGAAGGTGGTGTAGACCGGGAAGAGGGCGCTGGCAGGCATCAGGCCGGCGAAGACCTCCGGGTACTCCTGGTAGAGATCCCAGGTCTTGCCGCTGCCCATGGAGAAGCCCGTGGCATAGATGCGGTGCGCATCGATGGGATAGCGCTGCTTCAGCCCCTCCAGCAGCTCCATCACCTCCGTGGCTGTGACGTGCTGGTGGTTCTCCACCGAGACGAAGAGGAAGCCGTATTTCAGGGCGATCTCCCACCAGCCCGCCACATAGGTCAGGTACATGGAGGAGTCGCCGCCCCCGTGGAAGCCCAGCACCAGCGGCACCGGGCCGCCCTCCATCAGGCCGCTGCGGTAGTAGGCGAAGTAGCCCACCTTGTGGGTGGGATCGTCCTTGTAGGGGCTGCGGTTGTCCGGGGAGGTCCTCACCTCCACGCAGCCCGCGTCCTCCGTCATGCCCAGGGCCTCAAAGTCCGGCTCCGGCTCCAAATGGCCGCACCACATCTTGTAGCGCCGGACAAAGGCCCGGAAGTCCGCCGGGTAGTCCGCCTTCTCCTTCACCAGCAGATGAAGGCAGCCCTCAAAGGCCCGGTTGATCTCCGGGGTGTTGCCCACGCTGACCACCGGGATATCCCGGCGCTGTACGTCCGGGAGGACGCTGAGCCGCTCCATGGAGCACACGGCGGGGGTGATTTCCCCCGGCCCCCAGAGATACTCCCCCTGCAGGGTCTTCAGCAGATGCCGGGCCACATAGTCCGCGGAGGCGCCATAACTGTAGATGTCCGCCCGGAAGATGGCGCCCCGGACGAAATACCCCCGGAAGGTCCGGGTGAAGAAGTCGTAGTTCTCCACGATGCCGTCCCGGTAGACCTGGATCATCCGGACCTCGGAGATCAGGGCCGCGTAGAGCCCCTCGTCCGCCGCCTGCCAGCCTCCGGCCGCCATGGGATAGACGAACAGCACGCCGGTGTCGTGCTCCGCCGCGATCCGGGCCAGTCCGGTCTCCCCGGCGAAGCGCACCGCCGCGTCCATGTCCCGGGCCTCCTCCTCGAAGACCAGCAGCAGCGGCGCCCGGAAGCCGTAGTTGTTGGTCTGCCCGTCCAGGTCGTTGTCCGGGACGTACACTTTCAGGTGGAAGAGATCGAAGGTGTGCTCCCAGCACACGCCGCCGGCTGTCCTGTGGACCCGGGGCCGCTCCATCATGGCCATGGTCATGCCTCCTGACGCATTGTTCTTCTGTCACGCCCGCCGCTCCGGGGAATGGCGGCTTCCCTGCCTGTCATTATACGCCGCGCCGGCCTCCTCCGCAACCGGCCCTGGGGTATTTTGGCAAACGGTGATGAAACGGTGAGGAAAAATGTCACACAGCTTTCACGGGGCGGACAAGTGGCCATAACATCCCTCTGTCAGAATCGTTGGTGTCAGGCGGAGGCCTGGCGAACCTGAGACAGGAGGGAATCTGACATGAAGAGAATCATTGCGATCCTGCTGACCATATCCATGCTGCTGGCCTGCACGGCCCTGGCGGAGACCAATCCCGGGGGAACGCCCCCCGACTTCCCCGGCGAGCCCCCGGAAGGCGGCCCCGGCGGCACACCGCCTGACGGCATGCCCGGCAAGCCCCCGGCAGGCGCTCCTGGAGAAGGCGGCCCCGGCGGCATGCCCGGCACCCGTTCTTCCTCCTTTACCTACGCGGCGGCCACGGAGATCACCGGCACCGACGACCTGACGGATCCGGTGTGCACCTCGGAGACGGCGGATGAGAGCGCGCTGATGGTGGCCACCTCCGAGGCGGTGCGCATCACCAACCCCACGGTGCTGAAAACCGGGGATTCCGACGGCGGCGACAATTGCAATTTCTACGGACTGAACGCGGCGGTGCTGGTGAAGGACGGCTCCTTCACCACCATCACCGGGGGCACCATCGAGTCCGGCGCTGACGGAGCCAACGGCGTCTTCTGCTATGGCGGCAACGGCGGCAGCAACGGCGCGGCGGGGGACGGCACCACGGTGGAGATCTCCGACACGGTCATCACCACCACCGGCGACGGCTCCGGCGGCATCATGACCACCGGTGGCGGCGTCACCCGGGCCAGCAACCTCACCGTCACCACCTCCGGCCGGTCCTCGGCGGCCATCCGCACGGACCGCGGCGGCGGCACCGTCACCGTGGAGGGCGGCACCTACACCACCAGCGGCCTGGGCTCCCCGGCCATCTACTCCACCGCGGACATCACCGTGCGCGGCGCCACCCTGGTCTCCGAGCTGTCGGAGGGGGTGTGCATCGAGGGCAAGAACAGCATCACCTTGGTGGACTGTGACCTCACCGCCAACAACACCGCCACCAACGGCAACGCCACCTTCCTGGACACCATCATGATCTACCAGTCCATGAGCGGCGACGCGGACAGCGGCACCTCCGCCTTCAGCATGACCGGGGGCAGCCTCACCAGCCGCAGCGGCCACATGTTCCACGTCACCAACACCCATGCCTGCATCACCCTCTCCGGTGTGACGCTGGTGAACGAGGGCAGCGATGTCCTGCTCTCCGTGTGCGACGACGGCTGGAGCGGCGCGGACAACATCGCCGAGCTCACCGCCGACGCCCAGACCCTCCAGGGCACCATCCTGGTGGGGGACAACGCCGCCATGACCCTGAACCTGACCAACGGCTCCGCCTTCACGGGCACCTTCAGCGGGGAGATTGTGAGTGCCAAGGGAACCACGGTCTCCACGGAGCTGGGGAGCGTCAGCGTCACCCTGGACAGCACCAGCACCTGGACCCTCACGGCGGACACGGAGATCGCCGCCTTCGACGGGGAGGCCGCCAACGTCATCGGCAACGGCTTCACCCTCTATGTGAACGGCACCGCCCTGGCGGGCACCCGCTGAGCGCGGCCTGCCCCATACGGGGCCCCGGCGCAAAAGCCGGCCGACTCTTCCCATGATCGGGAGAGCGGCCGGCTTTTGTGTGGGAAGGGGGGCAGTACCGGAAAAAAACAAGCTGCCCCTCTTGACTTTATCGCTTTTATGCGTTACTGTTTAACGCGATAAAGAAACACCCCTTTCCGGGGATAGATGGAGGTAGCGGAAATGCTGCTGAAGGGACTTCTGCTGGTCGTCTTCTTTGCCGTCATGGTGGCCATTGGCCTGTACTGCCGGAAGAATGCCACGGACGTGAACGGTTTTGTGCTGGGCGGGCGCTCGGTGGGCCCGTGGCTCACGGCCTTCGCCTATGGCACCTCCTACTTCTCCGCGGTGATTTTCGTGGGCTATGCGGGACAGTTCGGCTGGCGCTTCGGCATCGCCTCCACCTGGGTGGGCCTGGGGAACGCGGTAATCGGCTCCCTGCTGGCCTGGGTGGTGCTGGGCCGGCGGACCCGCATCATGACGCAGCACCTGGGCAGCGCCACCATGCCGGACTTCTTCGAGAAGCGCTTCGGCTCCAGCTCCTTGAAGGTGCTGGCCTCCATCATCATCTTCATCTTCATGATCCCCTACACCGCCTCCCTCTACAACGGCCTGAGCCGCCTGTTCGAGATGGCCTTCCACATCGACTACATCTGGTGCGTGCTGATCATGTCGGTGCTCACGGGCATCTACGTCATCGCCGGCGGCTACATGGCCACGGCCATCAACGACTTCATCCAGGGCCTGATCATGCTGGGGGGCATCGTGGCGGTGATCGCGGCGGTGCTGAACCTGAACGGCGGGCTTGTGGGCTCCCTGAGCGGCCTGGCCCGGGTGGAGGGCACCACCGCCGCCGGGGACCCGGTGCCCGGTATCTTTGCCTCCTTCCTGGGGCCGGATCCCCTCTTCCTGCTGGGTGTGGTGATCCTCACCTCCCTGGGCACCTGGGGGCTGCCCCAGATGGTGGGCAAGTTCTACGCCATCAAGTCCGAGGGGGATATCCACAAGGGTACCATCATCTCCACCGTCTTCGCGGTGATCGTGGCGGGGGGCTGCTACTTCCTGGGAGGCTTCGGCCGGCTCTTCTCCGACGTGATCGGCGTCACGGAGGCCGGCACCCCGGCGGGCGGCTTTGACGCCGTGATCCCCGCCATGCTCTCCAGCCTGCCGGACATCCTGATTGCCATTGTCATCATCCTGGTGCTCTCCGCCTCCATGTCCACCCTCTCCTCCCTGGTGCTCACCTCCTCCTCCACCGTGACCCTGGACCTGCTCAAGGGCCATGTGGTGAAGAAGATGGGCGAGAAGCAGCAGCTGCTGACCATGCGGGTGCTGATCGTGGTGTTCATCGCCATCTCCGCCGGCATCGCCATCGTCCAGGTGAACTCCCCGGTGGCCTTCATTGCCCAGGCCATGGGGGTGAGCTGGGGCGCCATGGCGGGCGCCTTCCTGGCCCCCTTCCTCTACGGCCTGTACTGGAAGGGCACCAGCAAGATCTCCTGCTGGGTCTCCTTCCTCTTCTCCAGCGTCTTCATGACCCTGGCCATGCTCATCAACCTGGGGGTGCTGCCCAACTTCCTGGGCATGCTGAACAACCCCATCTACGCCGGCGCCTTCTGCATGCTGGCGGGCATGGTGATCGTCCCCCTGGTGAGCCTGGTGACCCCCAAGCCCGGCCGGGCGCTGGTGGAGGATGCCTTCTCCTGCTACGAGAAGCGGGTTACGGTGCCCATGACCGAGGCCCTGGGGGACGGGGAGGACGCATGAGGGTCATCGACTGCCACACCCACACCTTTCCGGCGAAGATCGCCGCCTCCGCCCTGACCACCCTCTCCGGCAACTCCCACACCCGCCCCTTCACCGACGGCACGGCGGAGGGCCTGGGGCAGGCCATCGCCCGGGCGGGGGTGGATCTGGCCGTCATCCTGCCGGTGGCCACCTCCCCCCGGCAGGTGGTGAAGGTGAACGACGCCTCCCTGGCCATCAATGCCCGCACGGCGGAGACGGGGCTGCTCTCCTTCGGCTGCATGCACCCGGACTTCCCGGACTGGCACGGGGAGCTGGGGCGCATCGCCGCCGCGGGGATCCGGGGCGTGAAGCTGCACCCCGTCTACCAGCAGACCCCCATTGACGACCCCCGCTGCGTGCGGATCATGGCCCGCTGCGCCGAGCTGGGGCTGGCGGTGACCATCCACGCCGGGATTGACATCGGCTTTCCCGGCCACGACGAGGCCTCCCCGGAGCGGCTGGACCGGGCCATCCGGGCGGCAGGGCACGGGACTTACATTCTGGCCCACATGGGGGGCTGGCGGCAGTGGGAGCAGGCAGCGGATCTGCTCTGCGGCCGGGGACTCTACATCGACACCGCCTTCTCCCTGGGCCGCCTCAGCCCCAACGGCGACGGCTTCCCCTGGGACGAGGCCTCCCTGGAGATGATGACGCCGGAGGACTTCCTGGCCCAGGTGGAGGCCTTCGGGGCGGACCATGTGCTCTTCGGCACGGACTCCCCCTGGGCGGAGGAGGCGCAGGCGGTGGCGGATTTCCTGGCGCTTCCCCTCCGGGAGGAGGCGCGGGAGATGATCCTCCACCGGAACGCGGAGGCGCTGCTGGGCCTCTCCCCGGAATCATAGCAAAAACCCGCATACAGGCAGGGACGCCGGTGTATGCGGGTTTTCCTGTGGATATCGGGCGCCGTCACGGGGCGGGGGTTGTTTTTCCCTGGGGGCGGTTCAGCAGCACCACCGCGGCGAGAATCAGCACCATGCCCAGGCCGGAGAGGAGGGTCAGCCCCTCCCCGAAGACCAGGACCCCGATCAGGGTGGCCACCAGCGGCTCGATGGTGGCCAGAATGCCGGCCCGGCTGGCCTCCACCGTGCGCAGCCCCAGGGTGTAGGCCAGGAAGGGCACCACCGCCGTCACCAGGGCGGTGAGGACGCACAGCAGCAGCAGGGCCGGGAGATCCGGCGCCGCGGCAAAGTGCGCGAACATCTCCCCCGGACGGGCGATCAGCCAGGAGCCGGCGGCCGCAAGCAGGAAGGTCCAGGCGGTGACGGCATAGGGGGAGTACCGGCGCAGGGCCACGGTGCCCAGGATGCTGTAGAGCCCGTAGCCGATGCCCGAGCACAGGCCGATGAGCAGCCCCGGCAGGGTGATGCCCTCCCCGGAGATGCCCGAGACCAGGACACAGCCGGCAAAGGCCAGGCCCAGGGCCAGCAGCTTCCGCCGGTTCAGCCGCTCCCGGAAGAAGAGCACCGACATCAGCATGATCCAGATGGGGGAGGTGTAGAGCAGGATGGCCGCGGTGGAGAGGGACATCATGGTGATGGCGGCGAAGTAGCAGACGGTGAAGAACAGCACGCTGCCCAGGCCCAGCCCCAGAAACAGCGGCAGATCCCGCAGCCTGATCCGCGCCCCGGCGGGCTCCCGGACCAGCAGCACCAGCCAGAACACCGCCGCCGCCAGGGTCACCCGGATGGACACAATCTGGATGGCGTCGAAGCCGTAGGCGCCCAGCCGCCGCACGAAGATGCCCATGCAGCCCCAGAAGCACCCGGCCAGCAGGATCAGCACCGGACCCAGGGCCCGGTTGGATTTACCCATTCTTAATCTTCTCCCTCGTATTATGTAATCGTAGTATTTGTTAATCCCTCTCCAGGGATATGCTACACTGCTGGGGATGCTGTGGATTGGTGATATTCACCTACCGCTTGACGGTTCTTTGGAGGCTCCAACCACAGCCCCCTTGTTGGATCGT